>CALJOK010000007.1 GCA_937981555.1 uncultured Saprospiraceae bacterium | reverse complement strand
TGTCAAACTTGAAAAACTAAAGTTTTCTAGCAAGTTGAATCACTTTGCTATGAAATCTAAAATTTACCTTGCTGCTAATAAAGCAGCTTTCAATGAACTTAAATTACTCAAGACTAATTTCTTGAGTGCGTAACATGAGTTTGTAATATCTTTTTTTATTGATTGCGCCTACTCTAATCAGTTTTCGGCTTACCCTGTTTCTTACTGATTGAACGTTATACATATACTCTTTTAGACTTTTGCCAACTAAGGACATTATGTTCATGATTTAATCATAGGGTTGAAATACTTTCTATATCTTTTAGTTCATCGTATAAATAAACACAAGGTACAATCATTTTCTGGTTACAAGACTTGATCTATAATCTTGTATTTGTTACTCATAGTTGTTTGTTTTCACTAAGACATAATTTTATGTGACGTGCAATAAAAATAGCCACTTCGAAAAGAAGTGGCTATTTTTATTAGCTTCGTTTTAAATATACGATTATAAACACTATGCAGAAGCAAGAGTGCTAGCGAGACGTAAAATCTCAATAAATTTAATTAAACAATTCTTGCTTTAGCATCTCTTGTTTTACAACTTCTTTATTTTGAGGAATTTTAATAATGAAAGTGGTGCCTTCATATAAATTGTTTTTTAAAGAAATATCTCCGTCTATTTGAATTAGTAATTTTTTACATATAGCCAATCCAACACCTGAGCCACTATACTTGGATCGATCATTTAACCGCTTGAATAATCCAAATATTTGTTCATGATATTCTGCCTCTATTCCTATTCCATTATCGCTCACTTCGAATACGTGATGTTCATCTGAATTATGATATTCAATTTTAACAAATGGATTTTCATTCTCATTAAACTTCAAACCATTTTCAACCAAATTTTTAAAGACTCTATATAAAATAGATTTATCTGAAATAATATTATTTGGAATATTTTTAGTTTGAACAACAGTACTTTGCATTTCCAAATCATAATTAAGATCATGTTTGATATGCTCTATAATACCTGAAACATTTATAGTTTGCATTGTTACTTCTATCTTTTTTAATTTAGAAAATGTAACAAGATCTTGAACAATTTTATTCATCTGATTAGCTCCACTTTCTATATAGCCAAAATAGGAAAGTGTCTCTTCATCTTCTACCAATTTTTTCCGTTTGATAAAATCTACAAAACTTACCACACTTCGAAGTGGTTCTTTCAAATCATGAGATGCGATATAATTGTATCGTTCTAGTTCCTCTTTACTTTGACTTAATTCTTGATTTGACTTTAGCAATTCAGCCGTTCTATTTCTAACTTCTTCCTGCAATTTCCCTGCATATTTTTTTTTCTGATTATAAAAAAGAAACAGAATTCCTATCGTAAAAGCAGATACAAATGATAAGCCAATTAGATAGTTTCGCTCTATAGCTTTTTTACTTAATTCTAGTTTTTGAATTTCAATGAGTTTTTCTTTTTCCTTAGTATCATATTGAACCAACAACTCATTTGTGCTTTTAATCTGTTCCATCTGTTTTAAGGAATCCTGAATTTCCAACACCTTTGAAAAACTTTGCAAAGATCTTTCTTTATCTAAAGTATAGATTCCTAAAACAGCAGAGAGTTTTTCTGCATCTAAAACATCTAAATTATATTCGTTTTCATTTTTCAAAATAATTCTATCTACGATTGGCATTATATCTCTAACCAATTCTCTTTTGGGTTCAAGAGATGACTTAGAGTAAATTGTTGAAAAAAGTCCAATCACGGCTGAATTAAATGCATCTAGATTTCCATTGTTTTTCATTTTTTCAAATAACTCATTGACCTCTAATTCTGCCAATTCATATTTTTCAGATTTAACTAACAAACCTGCTCTTCTTAAGTCTGTTATTCGATCTGTAAAATCATTAATATAACCGCTATAAACATAAGAAGAATCTACGTACCGCAATCCTTCAGTTGGTCGATTAATTCTACCCAGTAACTTTGCATATGACATGTGAAATGACCATAGATCAATGGCTTTTTCTTCGAGCGGAATATTAACAGCATATAGTTCTTTTATTCCTTTGTGATAACTTTTTTCTGCTGCTTCATAATTACCATTCCTTATGTAAACATCCAACAATGAACTATAAAGATTAAAGGTCGAAATATCTTTAGACTCAGCTAATTCAATTGACTCCAATATTATTTGTATAGCTTGATTATATTTCCCATCTGTTGCTAACAAAGTACTCATCCCTGAGTTGGCGTTTATAATTAAGGTTGTATCTTTAGTTAATGTAAAATGGTCAATAGATTTTTGCAAATAGTCAACTGACTTATTATTATTGCCATTAATATTATGAGCGAATCCTGCTTCATAATATATTTTACCTAACCTTTTAGAACCAGGATTTTTTTCTTCTAAAATATTTTGAGCAACTAAGAAATGACTGATTGCCTCATTTCCTTTGCCATTTATAAGATAATAAGATCCAGCTACTTCGTAAAGTAGAGATTTAGTTTCCGGTGAAAATGATTTATTTTTTTCTATAGTGGGAAGAATAAAATTATCTATTGAAGAATAATTTCCTAATTCAATTTCTTTTGATGCGAGGTAAGCTCTAGCTATAATAACTTGTTCTTGACAAGAATTACTTTTACAAATCTCTATGATTTTATCCGTATAGATTTTATTTTTTTCAGGGTTCCCTCCTAACCAAGTCAAGGTATCAACTATCGATAAATATATATCTACTTCTTCTTGCCAACTAGAAACACTCGATAATTTCTTTTCTAAATATTCAATATTTTGGCTATTGACATTATGAAGAAACGAAAATAGAATGAAGGTTATGGTTATTAGGATTCTCATTAAAAATTCTTTGCAGCTAACTCTCTAAAAAGGGGAGTATACATTTCAAGGAGAACCAAAACCATGCCTTTTGTAGGTTCTAGGTAGTTTTTAGCTTTGGAGATAAGGTCTTTAATTATTCATCTACATTGGTGCTTATCAATGAAATTATTTGATGGGATCGAAAGTGATGAGTAGCATATCCATAATGCAAATTAGTCTTTAACTAGACACCTTGCAGGAGCAAGGGCGTTAGCAACGATTAGTTTTATTCCTCCACAGGCGTGTCAGCAGGAGCCAGCGGGTTTGACAAGAACATCATGCCTCTTACCAATTTTATAAATAGTATCCTTAAAAATAATGGCATTTCCTCTGCTTATATCAACCATTAGTTCTTCAATCGTATCTCTATAAAGATCTATAGAATATTTACATGAATAATCATATAATTCACTTATTGCACTCTTAGTGTTACCTAACTCCACAAAAGAAAGATATATTCCTAATGATACTACCTCACAAGAGGGATCTAATTTTTGAGCTCTTATAAAGTAATTTAAGGATTTAGAAAAATCTTTACTATGGAAATAACAACTTGCAATTTGTAAAATAATATCTATATCTTTTATTAATACTCTATCCATTTTTAAGACTTCATTATACACTTTAATTGCATCTTGATAATTTTCTTCATCTTGAAGAATGGAACCATTCTTAAACTTTTCCTTTTCCAACATTCTATTCATTGTTATTTTTTTATTTTCATTCTTCTTCTTTAACGAAGTCTCACTAGCGCCCTTGCTCCTTCAAGCTGATTACACACCTAGTTTTGCTTTCACTAAGATATATATTTGACCGATAATAAGATAGCCACTCCGCATGAAGTGGCTATCTTTATTGTGTTATTTTTTTAGAAGTAAATTGCTGTGTAATGAATGTAACGTAGACACCGGCGTTAGAGGTTGATGAGTCTTTGTCGATTGACAAAGAATTTTTGAAGGAATCGAAGAGTTTTTGTTGTACAACAAAATGGTTTATATTCTTTTTAGTAAAGCGTGAAATAGTTGTTTCTTCATTGGTTAAAACACACTTACTTGACTTTATAAATAATTCCCTTAATTTTGAATTCCTTATTCAAAATACAATTTATGAAAAAAAAATGCCTCGAGTGCAACGACGAATTCATCGGTCGCGCAGATAAAAAATTCTGTAGCGATAGTTGCCGAAGTTCCTATAATAATAAACTCAATAGCGACGCCACCAACTTCGTGCGCAACATCAATAATATCCTTCGAAAAAATCGTCGCATCCTCGCCGAACTAAATCCGAACGGAAAATCAAAAATCCACAAAGACAAATTAATGGAAAAAGGATTTAAGTTTAGCTACTTCACTAATATTTATAAAACTAAGGCTGGAAAGGTATATTACTTTTGTTACGACCAAGGATATTTGCCGCTGGATAATGGATGGTTAGCATTGGTGGTGAGGAAGAGTTATGTAGAATAATGGTGATAATACTGAATGGTTAACGATGAATGGTTAATCCCATTTTGCAATATTTTACAATTAGAATTAACCATTCAACATTAACAGTTCACCGTTATTTCGAAGATAGTGTAATGAACGGGCAAATAATTTCCTCCAAAGAAATCCCTCCGTGCTGGAAAGTATTCTTATAATATTTGTGGAAATGATTATAATTATTTGGATACAAAAAGAAAGCATCCTCCTTCGCAAAAATAAAAGTAGAACTCATATTTGGACGAGGTAACTTTCCATCTTTTGGATCTCGAATTTCCAAAACATCTCTTTTGTCATATTGTAAATTACGACCTACTTTATATCTTAAATTAGTTGTCGTCTCTCGATCACCTACTACTTTGGAAGCAGTATTCACCCGAATCGTTCCGTGGTCAGTTGTTACTAAAAGTTGACAACCTCGCTCGGCTGCAGTTTGCAACGCATCCCAAAGCAATGAATTTTCAAACCAAGATCGCGTCAACGAACGATACGCTTTTTCATCGCCAGCTAATTCTTTGAGCACTTCCATTTCCGTTCTAGCATGTGACAACATATCAATAAAATTGTAAACGATTACCGTCAAATCTTTATTCATATAGTTCAAAATATTGTCTTGAACTTGCTTCGCTTTTGCGACATTAGTCACCTTGACATAATCCACTCTAATAGGCTTGTGGACAATTCGCTTCACTTGTTCATTAAGCAAATCTTGCTCTCTCATATTTTTCCCACCTTCCTGATTATCATTTAACCACCAATCTGGATAATGCTTTTGAATCTCAGAAGGCATCATTCCTGCAAAAATAGAATTCCGAGAATACTGCGTCGAAGTCGGCAAAATACTATAAAAATGATCTTCCTCTTCTACTCTAAAATACTCGGTAAATAATGGTTCTAAAATTTTCCATTGATCAAATCGTAAGTTGTCCAACAATAACATGATCGTTGGTTGATCCTCTTTTAATTTTGGAAAAACTTTAGTTCGCATCAAATTATGAGACATGATCGGAGTATCATCTTCATCTGGATTATTAATCCAGCCCACATATTTTCTTTCTATAAATCTAGAGAACTCGGCATTCGCTTCTGTCTTTTGCATAGATAGGATTTCCCCCATCTGAGTAGAAGTCGATGCATCCAATTTGAGTTCCCAATTAATAATTTTTTTATAAACATCCACCCACTCTACTACATCTAATCCACTATTGATGTCCATCGAAATTTGACGAAACTCTCGTTGATAATCTGAGTTGGTTTTTTCACTTACCAAATCTTTACTGTCGATGATTCTTTTCAATGTCAATAAAATCTGATTTGGATTGACAGGCTTGATAAGGTAATCTGCAATTTGAGAACCAAGTGCTTCTTCCATCACATTTTCGGCTTCATTTTTGGTAATCATCACGACAGGAAGATGAGGATTTGACTCTTTTATTTTTGCTAAAGTCTCTAGTCCAGTTAGACCGGGCATACTTTCATCCAAAAATACAACGTCAATATCATTCGTAGATTCACACTCTTCCAGGGCATCATGTCCGTTAGTAACTGCTATCACGTCGTAATCTCTTTTTTCCAAAAACATAATTTGTGGTTTCAACAAATCAATTTCGTCATCTGCCCAAAGGATTTTAATTTTTTCCATAAGATAAACTGTTGGTTTTAGTCCCGAGTAACGGAACAGGTTTTATATATAAAATGTTAGAGTGTAGATGTTACTATTATAGGTATAATGATTTTATAAACAAGAGTATAGTCTTTAGTTTTTTACAAAAAAACAAAAAAAACCTCATGTATGGGTAAAAATGAGATTTTATCAATATTCGATTAAATTTATTATCACCTCTTTTTATCGTTTTGTCCCCTCCTATGCGTGTAAATAACACTTATCAAAAATTTAAGACGCAACCCTTTCTAAGAGTAAACCATCTAATTATTACTTTTATCGAAGAAGAAAGATTCTTTGAAACGGGAATAAATTTGGTTTGAATAATTGAAACGTTTCGGATTCATTAGATATTTTTGCAAAAAAAATTATTCTTAGATTTTGAACATATTGTTTCTATAATCTTGGAATTGATGTTGTTCGTTTTTTTCGAAAGAGGAAAATACAATGACAACTAGAAATTATGAATAAGAAAAAAATATTTAACGACCCCGTTTATGGTTTTACTAGTATTCCTCACGGAATCATATTCGACTTGATTGAACATCCTTATTATCAACGGCTGAGACGGATTTCACAATTGGGACTTTCCCATTATGTTTATCCAGGAGCGTTGCATACACGATTTCATCATTGCCTCGGTGCAATGCACTTAATGACCCAAGCAATAGAAACACTAAAATCAAAAGATGTCGAAATTTCTAAGAAGGAAGCTCGTGGTGCTCTAATCGCAATTTTATTACATGATATCGGACACGCACCATTCTCTCACGCCTTGGAACACACATTGGTTAATGTTCACCACGAAGAATTGTCGGAACTTTTTATGCAAAAACTCAATGAAGAGTTTAAAGGTAAACTTGACATTGCCATTCAGATATTCCAAAATAAATATCCGAAGAAATTTTTGCATCAATTAGTCAGTAGTCAACTCGACATGGATCGTATGGATTACCTCAATCGAGATAGTTTTTTTACAGGTGTCTCAGAAGGGGTAATTGGATACGATCGAATTATTAAAATGTTGACAGTGAAGAATAATGAACTAATGGTGGAGGAAAAAGGCATTTACTCTGTTGAGAAATTTTTGATTGCACGTCGATTAATGTATTGGCAAGTGTATTTGCATAAAACCGTTTTGGCTGCGGAGCAGATGTTGATTCGAACGTTGAAAAGAGCGAAAGAATTAGCCCAGCAAGGAGTTGAACTGGAAGCCTCAGAAGGATTGAAGTTTTTTCTATATGAGAATATAACTTTAAAGGATTTTAAAAAGAATCGAAATGTTTTGTTAGATAAATATGCCTCATTGGATGATGTAGACATTTTATCAGCTTTGAAAAATTGGAGTAATCACAACGATTATGTGTTGTCATTTTTATCAAAAAGAATCATCGAGCGAAAATTATTTAAAATAAAAATGCAAAATGAGCCTTTTAAAAGTGACTATGTAAAAGATCTTCGTCACATGATCGTAAACAACTTACCCAAAGGTCGTTCTGAAGCTTTAGATTATCTCGTTTTTGAAGGGAAGGAATCAAATAGTGCTTACACGACGAATAAAGACGAAATTAAGATCCTCTATAAAAATGGAAAAGTAGTTCCAATGTCGGATGCCTCTGATCACGGAGTTCAACCGAAAATAATTACTAAACATTATATTTGTTATCCAAAGTATTAAACAGTAAATTTGCGGTCAAATTAGGAAAACCCAAGTGTGACATAGTAAATTTACTTCACAATAATGTCAATTTTATTAAAAAATTTTTATTAATCAAAACCAAGATCATTTAATTATGAAAAGATTGAACCTCATTTTATCTGTAGCTTTTATGCTTTGTGGATTTGTTGTTTTAGCACAACCAAGTTCTGAAATGCCACCAAATGGCGAAGCTGGAAAATGCTACGCAAAATGTTTGATCGCAGATCAATACGAAACTACAACTGAGCAAGTTGAAACTAAAGCTGCTGGAGTACGAACTGAAGTAATTCCTGCTGCTTACGAAAATGTTACTGAACAAGTAGTTGCTAAAGCTGCTGCTTCAAGAATGGAAGTAATTCCTGCTGAATACGAAACAGTTACTGAACAAGTAATGGTTTCTCCTGAAAAAACTAGATTAGTAGCAGTTCCTGCTGAGTACGAGTCTTACACAGAAACAGTAGAATCTAAAGCTGCTTCTACAAGATTGGAAGTAATTCCTGCTACTTACGAAACTGTAACTGAGCAAGTTGAAGTTTCTCCAGCAAAAACAAGATTAATTGCAATTCCTGCTGAATATGGTACGGAAACTGAGCAAGTAGTTGCTAAAGCAGCCTCTACTCGTATCGAAGTAATTCCTGCGTCTTACGAAAATGTTTCTGAGCAGTACGAAGCTGAACCAGCTTCTACTCGTATCGAAACTTTAGCTCCTCGATTTGAAACAGTTACTGAGCGAATCGAAACTCGTCCTGCTTCTACTAAATGGGTAAAGAAAAGAGCTGACAGAAACTGCCTTTCTGCTGATCCTAACGATTGTCAAGTATGGTGTTTGGTAGAAGTTCCTGCTGAGTACAAAACTGTATCTAAGCAAGTGAACAAAGGATGTGCTGGTGGAGACGGATCTCCTAACTCTAACTGTACTAAAGAAGTTACTATTCCTGCTAAATATGCAACTAGAACTTCAAGAGTAATGAAGACTCCTCCTTCTGAAAAAGTTGTTGAGATTCCTGCTGAGTACGCTACAGTTACTAAAACTGTTTTGAAAACTCCTGCGACTACTCGAGAAGAAACTACTCCTGCTGTTTTCAAAACAGTATCTAGAAAAGTTGTTAAAACTCCTGCTACTACTCGAACTATCGAGATTCCTGCTGAGTTCCAAACAGTTACTAAAACAAGATTAAAAACTCCTGCAACTACTAGAGAAGAGAAGACTCCTGCTGTTTTCAAAACTGTAAGTAGAAGAATTGTTAAAACTCCTGCTCAATCTAGATCTATTGAGATCCCTGCTGAGTACGCTACAGTTTCTAAGAGAGTTGTTAAAGCTGCTGCTCAAACTAGATCTATTGATGTTCCTGCTGAGTACGCTACAGTTACTAAAAGAAACTTAGTAAAACAAGGTGGATTCACAGAATGGAGAGAAGTTGTTTGTGGAAGTAATATCACAACTGAAATGGTTCGATCTGTACAAAGAGCATTAAGCTCAAGAGGATATGATCCAGGACCAATCGATAATGTTTTAGGAGCACAAACTAAAGCTGCATTGATGAAGTACCAAAGAGACAACAACTTACCAGTTGGTCAAATGGACTTTGAAACTTTGAAGTCTTTAGGAGTTAACTTCTAATCAGATTTTAATTTCTTTATAAAAAATAGCCTTACTTTCAATTGAAAGTAAGGCTATTTTTTATTGCATCATTTAGCAACAAAGCATTCGCTAAATATTATGTTTTTTAGACGCCTACTGTAGCATCATTTACAATTCTAATAAACTCCTCCGTCAAACTTCTACTCTGCATTTGATTTCTAAACTCTTCCATTGTTGAGGAATGAATTAAATTTCCTTTATGAATAATTGCTAAATCGTCACACAATAAATCAACTTCACTCATAATGTGAGAAGAAAAAATAACGGTCTTACCATCTTCTTTACAATTACGAATTAAATTAATAATATTCTCCGCCGTTATCACATCTAAACCAGACGTTGGCTCATCAAAAATCACAACATCAGGATTATGAATCATCGTCCGAGCAATCGATACTTTTTGCTTCATTCCAGTTGACAATTGTCCTATTCTTTTTTTGGCAAAATCATGCATATCTAATAAGGTATACAATTCATCTTTCCTTGTCTCATAAACAGTTTTATCAACACCATATAAGTCAGCAAAATATTTAGTCAATTCATTGGGCGTCAATCTTTGGTACAAACCAGTTGATCCTGTCAGAAATCCAATTGATGATCGAACTTTCACTCCTTCCTCCACTACGTCATATCCATTTATTTTTATACTTCCACCAGTTGGTTTTAGAATAGTTGCCATCATTCTTAAGGTGGTTGTCTTTCCTGCACCGTTAGGTCCAAGCAAAGAATAAATTCGACCTGGCTGACAATTAAAACTAATATTATTAACCGCCGTAATGGTCTTTGCATCAGTTCCAACTTCTTTCCGTTGTTGTCTAGAAAGAGAGAATGCTTTTGATAAATTTTCTACTTGTATCATTTCAATTTATTTTTCTTAAGAGTTGTTTTCCAAAGATAGGATTCTAATCTTTTTTTACAAATAAACTCCTATTTCGAATTAACACTTTTTAACAATTATAAAAACTGTTAATGTGTTTAACATCAACTCAACTTACTGATTATCAACACTTTACCTACTCCTCTTAACATTCCTTTTATTTCATTAAATCTTGAATAATTAATCTTTAGTTAAAAATTAGATTAAAAAATTTAGGAACATTACCTTTGTTGAGAACAATTGAAGTTATACTCTTCATTGAGATACTTGAATAAATATTTTTTTACAAAAATTTGAAAATGAAATTACTACGAAAAATTACCTTTTTAGCTTTCGCTTTTATAGTTATTCTGGCTTCAGGTAATCCCCTCTCGGCTCAAAGCAAATATGGTCATATGAATTATGGCAATTTATTGGAACAAATTCCTGAACTTAAAAGTGGAAATACTCAATTAGAAACTTATCGAAATCAATTAGTTAAGCAAGGTCAAGATCGAGTTTCTAAATGGGAAAAGGAAGTTCAAACAATGCAAGTTAAAGCTCAAGCTGGTGAATTAACTGGTTTACAGGTTAAGCAAGCTGAAGAAAAATTAGGAAAAGAACAACAAGCCATCTCAGCGATGGAGCAAGATGTTATTGATAAAGTAACAAAAAAGCGAAATGAGATTCTTAAACCTATTTTGGACAAAGTGGATGCTGCGGTAAAAGCTGTAGGAAAAGAAAATGGCTATGCAATGATTTTTGATTCTAGTCTTTATAATTTTATTCTATCTGCAGAGGATTCAGATGATGTAACTTCTTTAGTAAAGAAAAAATTAGGACTTTAATATTTTTAATTTCTTAAAAAGAAAAGCGATGCTGATTTTCAGCATCGCTTTTTTTTTTGAAAAAAATTTGGTAGTGTTGTGTTTGTACACCGATCAGTCTTCCCGTGTTTCAAAAATAAGGAAGGACATTTAAAGGAAAAGTACACATTTGATACAGAGCAAAAAATCTTCTATGCCTAACAAAAACACAACTTTACTCCTCCTTTATTTATTAGTATCTCTGATAAATCTCTGGGCAGGTTATTCTCATAACGCTTACGCTAATACAATTGCATTTTATTCAAAACCTTTACTGATGCCAATTTTGGCACTTTGGTTTTATTTCCAAACGAAAAATTATCCCTCCTC
The DNA here is from genome assembly GCA_937981555.1 of uncultured Saprospiraceae bacterium. GTDB lineage: Bacteria > Bacteroidota > Bacteroidia > Chitinophagales > Saprospiraceae > CAJQQY01. The sequence goes on along the minus strand of CALJOK010000007.1, from coordinate 58,532 downwards.
TTTTCGTCAATTAATCTTATTCGCATTATTTTTTAGTTGGGGAGGAGATACCCTTTTGATGTTTGTAGAATCGAAAGGAGAACATTTCTTCTTATTTGGATTGGTGAGTTTTCTTTTAACTCATGTTTTATATACTACTGCATTTTTTAAAACGGTCTCTTGGAAAAATGGTTTTTTATGGAAAAATAAATGGATCATAATTCCTTTCTTGATTTTCTTTTTAGCGTTTCAAAATTACTTACTTCCTGATGTGGAAAAAGCAATGCAAATCCCTGTTGCAGTTTATAGTAGTGTAATTATAATAATGGTTTTAGCAGCGCTAAATTGGAATACATTTGTTGGAAAAAAAGCTTTCCAGATTGTTTTTTTGGGTGCATTACTTTTTATGTTTTCAGATTCAATTATTGCATTAAATAAATTTAAATCCACAATTCCTCATGCACATATTTGGATTATGAGTTTATATTTAATGGGGCAGTATCTGATTGTCCGAGGAGGAATAGAAATGATGCAAGAGTAAAATAAAATAGCCACGTTGAGATTAAGTCTCAAGGTGGCTATTTTCTAATTCTAATACTTAAAAAAATTATCCCGTCGAATCATTTCCAACCGCTAATTTATGTCCTAGCCATGCCATTGGAAAATATGCGCCTGCCAAATCCAAAACAGAAAACCAAAGTGGTCCACCAATCATCACGATCATAGCTATCCCTCCAAGTAAAAAAAATACTCCAACTAACATGGCAAAATTAAACTTATTAGTTTCAACAAATTTTGCAACAATAAATGCACCGACCAATGTTCCTAATGCATGTGCTAAAAATGGGAAAATAAAATTCTTTGGTTGAAGTAAAGGCATTCCTTCAAGCAATCCTTCTGGAGTAGTCATATCTATTCCTTCTGGTGGAGGAATAATACTTGGTCCAAGTTCAATTAATTTCATATTAATAAATCCACCCACAAGTAGACCGACAATGATGACAATGATATTTTTTATTGTTGAATTCATTTCTCTTTTGTTTTATGATTTTTAAAATGAATAAAAATAAGGAAACGTTTTTATAAAAAATAATGCATAAAGCATTTAAAGAATCACAAGAGAATCTAAATTCTCTAAAAATCAGTTTCCTTATTTTTTACATAAAAAAAAGCGATGTGAAAAATTCCACATCGCTTTTTTTATTAAAATATCGCTCGAATAATTTAGTTGACTCGAACCATTTTTTTCGTCAAAGTTCCAAACGCTGTTTGCAATTGATAATAAAAAACACCTGTCGCATCAAAGTCTTGTTTATCAATAGTCAAGGTTTGTAATCCTTCTTCAAAATCACGTTGCACACTCACCAATACTTTTCCTGAAAGGTTAAATATTTTCAACTCGACGTCACTAGCAGTTGGTAAGTAAAAATTGATTTCGGTAGAATTATTAAATGGATTAGGTTGATTTTGATATAATTTAAATTGCTCTGCTGACACTTGTGTCAACACATTTTCATTTTCTTCTTGGAAGTTTAAATCAATATCTAACAATTCATCTTCTGCAGAATATGCTTCCACCTTGGTGATATTAGAATTGACAAAAAGCAAGTCACTCAATTGCCCACCTCGCTTCGCTCGGAAAGTAAAATGCAATAATGCGTTATTTTTTTCCAATAAAAAATCACCATTATAACTTACCGTCACCGCTCCTCGATCTTCAAATAGTGCATAATTACTCAATGAGAAATCTTCTGTCACTTCTGAAGTTAAATCAAGAAACTCTAACACTTCTGAATCATAATTAAAAGTAAATTGATAGCCTTCTAGTACTTCATCATCTGTTGATTTCAAGTAAACTTCAACCTCCTCTCCTACTTTTAACTCTCGATCTTTTACATTTAATAACAATGCTCTTGCATATTCATCTCTTGTGTCAACATCAGAATTAAAATTAGGATTCGCACTATTATTTACATCTCCAATTTTCAATGCTGTATAATTCATCTCCAAGGTATCCGCATCTGTTGAGAACGTGTATACATTGTTAGGTAACACCGTAGTAAAAGGATCACTCGTATCATCGAAAGTAAAATCATCTTCCAAAAACAACCAAGAAGGACTGTTTGGAAAATCAGGAACAAGTCCCAAAATCACTTGTCGAATATGCACCAAATCAAATGTGGTAATTTCTTTCGAGCGATTAACATCTGCTGCAATTAGTTTCAAAGGTGAATCCAAAAGTTCTAATTGCAAAATATGTTTTTGAATCAAAGCCATATCAAAAGTAGTTACTCCATTCGCTGGATTATCAGTTCTACTAAATGTTACGGTATGCTCTTGACAATTCGAAACATCTAATTCATATGTTCCAAGAGAAGAAGTACTAGTCATACTATCACTTTCTAACAATACATCTACAAATTGTACATTCTCTCCAAATTGGTTCGTCACCACACCTGCAATTCCACTTGCTATATTCGGATCGCAAATATCATTATGTGGCATTGCTTCAAATACATTAGGTTGCATCAACGTAATGTTAGTGTTTCGCATGATGATGTCATGAAGTGTTGTAGTTTTTATTTCCAAAATTTCATCCGCAGATAGACCATTGTCATTTTCAAAATAAAAACGATCCCCATCTCGCAACGCTGAAAATTGAAATTCCATAATTTTCATAATCGTTTCTCCAAACAATGCGTCAGGCATATGTTCCTCTGCCAACATGCCCACCCAAGGATCAAGATTATTAATATCTCCGTACAATTGTTCCATAGAGTTTGCAATCAGCGTATCTGAATTTAATTCTAAGAAACTAGTGTAAGTAGTCAATCCAAAATCAGCTCGAACTGTATTAAAATCAGGTAACCCTCTTTCTCGTCCTCGATTAATATTAATCGATGCCAAATCTAATCCGCCTGCTCCAGGAGGTCCGAATAAAAAATTACGCACATCATTAATTACTTTACAATCTAAATCTTGACTAATCTGTGTTCCCATTCCTTTGAACAAAGGATCAATTCCACCACCTAAGAAAAGCAATGTTTGTGGATTAAAAAATGCTTCTTGCAATTGTAAGTTTCCTCCTGCTATTTCATTTCCATCATTATCTAATCGAAGAATAGTACTGTTCAATAAAGTATGCCCCATTCGAAATGCAGCTGCCGAGAAAACATTCATAATCCGAGGATCAACCGTTTCATCATAAGCTGAGTAAGGGTCAAGTTGAACCCCCATCGATGGTAACCATTCAGAATAAACTACATTTTGAATTAAGCCACTTACCATCTTTCGAGCATGTTGATATAGTTCTTCGTCCGTCCAACCTGGATTATCTATCTTCAAAGTATCACACAATCGATTATGCTCTCGAACAAATAGAGTATGAAAAGCAACCAATAATGGATTTTCATTTGCTCGTGAATCTCCCGCTACAAAACGATAATTAGATAATTGAACTGCATCATCCATCAAAGGAGCATCGTAATCTACAGGTGTCGCAAAGTTTCCAGTAAAAGTATTCCAAGGCAATAAATTATAGGTAGACGTTTTCATTTTCCCTTCAGCAAATGTTCGCAACCAACTCGCTCGATCCAAATCAGAACCATACACATTCGATGCATCAATCCAACCAGTAATTTCATTTCCATGTTCTCGAGGGTTAGAAGGATCGGTTCCTGTTCCAGCCATTTCTTTGGAGCGACGCATAAAAATCAAAGCCGTCCCTTGACCAAATGGATCAAACCAAGGATCGCCACTAGGTACTTGAACGAATGCGTTTTCATGACTATCTCCAGTTAATGTGATATCATGATCTATAAATTGACCAAACACCCACACAAAATCACTCAAATTCAATGGATCATTGAGTAAGGAATCTTGAGCAAAAAGGGTATTGGAAATCGTTCGTGGATTAGGTCTTGAGGTACCTGCTGGTGACTCAATTCCATCAGCATAATCTACAGTCGTAAACCTCTTGAGTTGAGTATGAGCTGCTCCCCAATCTGAATTTTGAAGATTGTTTCCCGAACCATCGATCATTCGATTGTCTTGAGAAAAAATAGATATTTGGAAAAAAGTAAGTCCAATTATTAATAGTATAATTCTCTCCATCAGTAGTGTAATGTGTTCATGGTTAAAAAATACAAATAACAAGTTTTCTCATTATCAATGTAATGATGAAAATCAATGAAATTAGCCTTGTTTTGTTTAGAGGTATTTAATCTGACGGAATTTGGGAAAGGATTTGAATTGTAAATATAACCAAAAATGACACGTGAAGTTTAATCCAGGGTCATTTTTTGTTTTCAATCTCTCTTATTTCCTAAAAAAATCAGGTATAACTCAAAAAATCTCATTAACATGGAGTTAAACTTCCTTGAAAACATATATTATTTTAACATAACTGTATCGTTGTTTTCTTCCCTTTTAAGTAAATAACACACTTAGGCTTAATAATTGCCTCAATTAGCTGATTACCAATAGATTACACTTGCTTATTTTTTAAAATTTTTATAAAAAAAAGACACATTTACCTTACTTTTCAAGACCTTTGAAGTCTTAAAATTCCAGACACCCTCATTTTTAAATAGGCATAAAATCTGCTATTTTTCCAAAAACAAATCGTCTAAGAATAAAGAGATTTAAACTATTGAATCTCAATACTAAAATAAACCCCTATTGAATAATTCTTACAACAGTTGCTTATGAAAAATCTAATTAAAATCTTCGGCATATTCGCATTCATTCTTTTGGGTGCTGCTTCGATCTTCGCTCAAGATGAAGAAGTCGTTTTTGAAGAAACGAAAGAAACGACAAAGTTTCAAAGAAGTTATTTCCCTCCTAGAGATGCAGGATGGTGGACACTCGGCATCAATGGTGGTTGGGCTTATCAATCAAGTGATGTTCCGACTACTTTCCAAGGATATGGATTTGGAATGACGCTTGCGAAAAATTTATATTACCAACCTGGTTCGCCAATTTCATTTGATGCACGAGGTCGATGGTTATATTCTCAAAGCATTGGTTTGGATACCAAACGATCAACAGGACTTGAAAATAACGATGCCTTAAATGGTTCTCGTGAAGCAGGTGAAGGATTGGATTATACTATTCCGAGTGGTCCAGGTTATGTTTTTCAAAATAATAAAACTCATCAATTCGAACTCGGATTGGAAGGTGTAATTACTGCAAATCGTTTGCGAGAACGAACTGGAATTATTGCTTCCATTTACGGAGGAATTAATTTGGATTGGTACAATGTCAAATTGGACCAAGCAGACAACGGAGGAATTTATGATTACTCTGTTATCGATAATGTGAATGAAAGTAAATCACAGATTAAGAATATTTTAAAAAATAATATTCTTGATGGCGTGTACGAAACTAATGCACATGGCTTCGAAGATGGAGCTGGTAAAATTGGTTTTATGCCTTCTCTTGGAGTGGAATTGGGTTATCAATTTACCCCAAGATTTTCGATGCATGCTGGTCATAAATTCACTTTTCCATTGAGTGATGATTTGGATGGCGAGTTGTGGAAAGATGATAATAATTTGACAGGAACTAATGATCTTCATCATTACACCAATCTAGGTTTGCAATGGATTATTGATGCTGGAACCAATACATTGGAACCACCAATTATCAATGTAACTTATCCTGGAACAAATCCTTACGTTTCTAATGTTTCGTCTGGAAGAGTAGATGCAAAAATTAAAAACGTCAAAAACCGAAATGACATCAGGTGTTATGTCAACGGAAATCCTTCGAGCTTTAGTTTTAACAAAGGAAAATTCAGAACGAATTTCCCATTGGAATATGGCAATAACGAAGTTTTAATTACAGCGACTAATCAAGCTGGTTCTGATGAAGAAACCGTTATCATTTACTATGGTGATCGTGGTAACTCAGGTCCTCCTGTAGTGAATAATTCTTACGCACCGCAAGTGAATATTACCAATCCACAAAGCGAAAGATATACTTCTGAAAATCAAGATTTTACCATCCAAGCAAATATCAAATATGTGAATGGTAAAAATGATATCGAATACCGAGTGAATGGACGAGATGATTATAACTTCAATTATGATGGTCGAAGTGATCAATTTTCTGCAAACATTAGATTGAACGAAGGACGAAACGAAGTTGAAATCATTGCTAGAAATCAGACAGGAAGTGCTCGTGATAATGTGATTATTTTTTATGAGAAAAAAGCGAATTTGCCAAGAGTGAATATTACTTCTCCTGCTCGTTCGCCTCATGAAACTGGCTCGCGAAATATTTCCATTCGAGCAGCCTTAGAAAATGTTACGAGTAAGAATGATGTGCGATTTTATGTCAACGGAAAAGAGCGAAGTTTATTTAATTATGATTCTCGCGCAGGTCGATTTAGTGTTGATTTGGAATTAGTGAATGGTCGAAATGAAGTGACGATAAAAGGTGCTAACGAAGCTGGTGAAGCGCAAGATGATGTAACAATCATTTACAAAACCAATGCACCTTCGGTACAACTTCCTCGAGTAAATATCACTCAGCCAAATCAGAATTACTCTGAAGTGACTGTTGATAGAGCCGCAATCCAGGCTGTTTTGGAAAATGTTACAACTAAAAATGATGTGCGATTTTATATCAATGGCTCTCAAAACAATTCTTTTAATTTTGACTCTCGATCAGGACGATTTAGTGCTACTGCAAATTTGAGGGAGGGGCAAAATAAGATCATGGTAAAAGGTTACAACCAAGCTGGTGAGGCGCAAGATGAAGTGACTATCGTTTACAAGCGAACAAGTACACCTACTATGAATCCTCCTGTTGTAACCATTACAAGTGTGAGTTCTGGAACCTCGAATCCAATGGATCCAAATTCTCAACTTTGTCGAACGACTGTGGTAGCTACCATTTTAAATGTAGCACGTAAGAGTGATATTATTTTTAGAATTAATGGAAATCAACGAACTGATTTCACTTATGATTCCAATTCAAAAGTGTTCAAAAGTACGTTGACTTTAGATAATGGAAATAATTCAATAAGTGTAAAAGCATTTAACGATGTGGGAGACGATGAAGATACTGCTAATAAAAATTGTGAATTATCTTCGTCTAATCCACCGGAAGTGATTATCAATAATCCTACAAACAACAGCACAAGTTCGTCAGCAACGACTAGCTTAAATGCTCGTGTAAAAAAGGTACAGACGAAAAGTAACATCACCGTAAAAGTAAATGGAAGTACACTTAGTAATTTTTCTTTTAGCCCAGTTTCAGGAGTGGTGACTGCAACTATTAATTTAAAAAATGGAAATAATACCATCTCTGTTTTTGGAAAAAATAATGACGGAACAGATGAAGCAAGTGTCAATGTAAAATACAACGCACCGAACAATCCACCAACTGTGGATATCACGCAACCTGCAAACAATACAACTACTGATACAAAAACTGCGGTAGTCAAAGCCAAAGTTTTGAACGTCAATAGTAAGAATGATATTAGATTAACTTTCAACGGAAGTAACACTAGTAATTTTTCTTACAATACTTCTTCGAAAATTTTGACAGCGAATGTTTCTTTAAAAGAAGGAACAAATACCATCGTTGTCAAAGCAACTACTGCTGATGGTTCTGATTCAGAAACTGTTCGAGTAAAATATGTTGTTGATAAAAATCCGCCAACGGTGGATATCACGCAACCTACTAATAACTCAACTACTGGTTCAAAAACTGCGGTGGTCAAAGCTAAAATTTTAAACGTCAATAGTAAAAACGATATTCGTTTTACTCTCAATGGAAGTAACTTTAGTAATTTCTCTTACAGTACTTCTTCGAAAATTTTGACGGCGAATGTTACTTTGAAGGAAGGAACAAATACTGTTACTATCAAAGCAACTACTGCTGATGGTACTGATTCGAAAACTGTTCGAGTGAAATATAATGCGCCTAAAGTTTTACCAACGGTAAAAATTAATTCGCCTAAAAATAACTCAACAGCTAAAGGAAAAAACGTTACCGTAAAAGCAAACATTAAAAATGTAAGTGGTAAAAATGATGTAACCTTTTTCCTAAATGGCAAACGAGTGAATAATTTCACCCTGAGAGGAGAACAATTTTCAGCGCCAGTAACATTAAAAGAAGGAAAAAATACAATCAAGATCAATGTGCAAAACAGAGATGGAAGTGATAACGATCAAGTGAATGTTACCTTTAAACAAAAAGTAGTGACCATTTCAAAACCGACAATTAAATTTACGAATCCTAAGCGTCCAGGCAGTAAAGCAAGAGTTCAAAAAACTACTGTCAAGGCAACTGTCGCTAACGTTACGAAGAAGAGTGAAATCAAAGTTACCTTCAATGGGAAGAATGTTGATTTTAGTTTTGAACTACGAAAAAAGGAAATTTCGATTCCCACTACTTTAACATCTGGAACGAATACATTTGTAGTAAAGGCAACGAATAAGGGAGGAACTGCTTCGGCGGAGACGAGTTTAAAATATACTCCAAGAGTTATTCAGGATCCAAAACCGGTGATTACGATTACTTCGGTTTCGACGCCTACGGCAAATCCTTTTAGTCCAAATATTTCTGGAAGTACCATAATTGGTAATGTCAAAAATGTTTCAAGAAAGGACCAAGTTAAGATTACACACAATGGAAAAGAAATTACAGATTTCACTTTTAATACTCGAACAAAAGTTTTTCAAGTGTCGATTAGTTTGACAAATGGTACAACGAACAAAGTGAAGATTACTGCAACGAATGGCGGCGGGACAGCTACAAAAGAACATACTTATTAAAATGTAAGTATATTGTTATAAAAAAAAGCCTTGGTGGATTATTTTTCACCAAGGCTTTTGTTTTTAGAAAACTAAAACTTGAAAATAATTCCAGAATTTAAACCAAACGCATAGGCACTTCCTCTGACAATCGTAGTAGGATTCTTACTTTTAGAACGAAGAATATCTCCATAATAACTAAATTCAAATTCTGTTTTAAGATAAAAGAAAGAGAATATTCTAAATTTAGCTCCCAAACCTCCTACTCCTCCAAATCTAACTATATCTTCTCCAATATGAATTTTTAATTGTTTTAATAGTGATGTTTTAGCATTAAAAAGAGTTTGGCTAGAACTTACCTGGAATTCATTTCTACCTGTTTTTCTAATAAGATATTCGGCATAAAACACTCGGTAAATATCTGTAGAAACACCTAATTTTGAAAATAAGATTAGTCTATTAGCTTGATAAAAATCATAATGAAGTAGTAAAGGAGTTTCAACAGATTTCATTGTAAACCTATAAAAACTTTCTCCGTAACCTTCTGGAAGCGAATTATCAGGAATACCTACAATGCTACGAAATTTAGGAGATTTCTGTCCTCTTTTCGTCAAACGGAATCCAAGGCTTATTCCTAGTTTTCTGTTTATTTTTCTTAAATAATTTCCTCCATAAGAATATCCTAAAACAGTTTGTGTCGGACGGGCTGTTTCATAAAGATAATTCGTATAATAATTAGAACTTGATATTTCCTGAAAGTTACTAATATTTGTTTTTGTTATGCCTTTGAAATAAGAAAAAGAAAGTTCATTTTTTCCATATTTTTGCTGACCATTACTAGATAGGGAAGTCAATAATAACACAAACAAAATAAACTGTATGTTCATATTTTTTATATTTAAAATTACTCATCTTCTACTCACAAGGTGACTCGAAGTCCCCTTGTGAGTAATTCTCTACTAAAAAAGTCTCTATTGTTTTATCAATTTAAAATGTCCGATTGAACCATTCCCATTTTCTACTTTTAAAAAGTAGGCTCCGGCTGCCAATTGTTCATTTACATCTAAATCAATATTTGAATTTCCATTTTGGAAATGTATTGTTTTTTGAAAAACTTGGATTCCAGAAACGGTCCAAAAAGTCAATTCCAAATCTTGAGATTTTTCCAATTCAACATTCAAGAATAATTTTTCCGAAAATGGATTTGGCATCACTTCTATTTTCCCAATTCCTTCTGCTGGATTTTGAATTGAAGTCTCCAAAAGAATTGTAAAAGTTACAATGGAGATACAACCATTTTCATCTAAAACTGACCCTTCATAATCACCTGCAGGTAGTTCAATAAACAACGCTCCAGATTGAAAATTTTGCCCATCGATAGAATATAGATAAGTTCCAGTTCCTCCACTTCCGTCTAAAGTTACTGTTCCATCTCCAATTCCCATATCAACTGTAGTTTGGTTAACGATGGCAAATAATTCATCTGGTTGTTCCAATTCTATCGTTGCGATTTGAGAACATCCATTTGCATCTGCAATCTCAATTTCAAATGTACCAGCATGTAAATTTTGGAAAAGCCCAGTTTCATTTGTCTCTCCATCTAAAGTATAATTGAACCCTCCGTTCGCTCCAAATGCTTCTACTAAAATTTCTCCAACTCCATCAAAACATTGAATTGGAACGATAGTATTAGTTACGTCCATTGCAGTAGGTTCGGTGACTTCGACTGACACAACCTCAGAACATTCATTTCCATCCATAACAGTCACCTCGTAATTTCCTGAAGGTAAGTTTTCAAAAACACCAGTCGTATTAGTCATACCGTTTAGTTCGTAAGAAATATTTCCTGCTGGACTTGTGGCGAGAACAGTTATACTTCCATTTTCATTTCCAAAACAATTTACATTTTGAGTGGTCATATTTTCAATAGAAATTTCATCATCTTCTATGATGGTAATTGTCATTTCAAATTCGCAACCATTTCCATCAATCAATAAAACGTCATAGTTTCCTGATGCTAAATTTTCGAAAACACCTGTTGTGTTGGTTTCACTATTTAATTGGTAAGAATAATTTCCAATTCCATTTAAACCTTGAACTTCAACTGACCCTGTACTTATTCCACAACCTGCTGAGGAATTATTTAAAACTTGTAAATCCAGTTCTGTAGGTTGATCTAAAGTAATTGTAGTTGATTCTGTACAACCATTTTCATCCTCTAGCAAAACATCATAAGTTCCGCTTTCTAAATTTTCAAACATTCCAGTTGTATTAGACAAACTTCCCAGCGTGTATTGAATATCTCCTGTTCCTCCTGTCGATGATAAAATTACTTGACCATCAGTATCTCCAAAACAGTTTATTTCAGTAATAAAGAGCATCTCAATTTCAAGGGTAGCTGGTTCCGTTATTACCACATCAACTTGAGAAATACAGTTATTATCATCTTCCAAAATCACCGTATAATTTCCAGCTGGTAGGTTTTCAAAAAACCCAGTAGTGTTTATTTCCGTTCCCAAAGTGTAAGTCAACATTCCAGTTCCTCCTTGACCGCCAATTTGAACACTTCCATTTAATTCACCATTGCAGGTGATGTCTTGAGTTTGTAAAACAGAAGCACTTAAAGAATTAGGTTCGTTGATATCTACTTCCAAAACTGCCGTACAACCATTTCCATCAGTCACTTGCACTAAATATATTCCGCCTGATAAGTTTGTGAAATTTCCAGTTGAGTTAGACAAACTATTTAAGGAAAATTCATAGTCGCCTGCTCCGCCGTTAGCACTTACCTCAATAGTGCCCTCTTGTCCCGAACAAGAAACTTGGTTAATACTTTCTAACTCAACATTCAATTCAGTTGGTTCATCAATTTCAAATTCCATCGTAGTTTCGCAACCATTTTCATCTGCTAAACCAACTACATATATTCCGCTCATTAAACTGGAGAAATCTCCAGTTGAGTTCGAAGCGCCATTTAAGGTATAGGTAATTGTTCCTGATCCGCCATTTGCATTTAGGGAAACGGAGCCTGTGTTTTCTCCAAAACAAAGAACTGATTGTTGAGTAGAAATACTGGCAGTTAATTCTGCAGGTTCGTCGATTTCAAATTCCATTGTAGTTTCACAACCATTTCCATCTGATAATCCAACTATGTAAACTCCACCTGATAAGTTGGAGAAATTTCCAGTTGAATTCGAAGTTCCATTTAAGGTATAAGTTATTGCTCCTACTCCTCCATTTGAATTAAGAGAAATTGAACCATTATTTTCTCCAAAACAACCAACTGATTGTTGAGCAGAAATACTGGCAGTTAATTCTGTAGGTTCATCGATTTCAAATTCGACCGTAGTTTCGCAACCATTCTCATCTGACAATCCAACTACATAATTTCCACTTGTCAAATTTGAAAAATCTCCAGTTGAATTCGAAGTTCCATTTAAAGTATAAGTTATTGTTCCTGATCCACCATTTGATGTTAAAGAAACCGATCCCGTATTTCCTCCAAAACAATCAACTGATTGTTGAGTAGAAATGTTCGCAGTTAATTCTACAGGTTCATCGATAATTGATTCAATCGTTGTTTGACAATTATTGCCATCAGTTACAGAAATCTGATACGTTCCTGGAGCAAGATTATCGAAAATCCCGGTGGAGTTTGTTGTTGTTCCGTTAGTAAATTCAAAATTCGAAACGCCACCTGAAGCTGTCACTTGAAGACTTCCATTATTTTCGCCAAAACAACTTACGGAAGTGTTATTCGAAATTGCAGCAGCAACTTCTGTAGGTTGAGTAATTTCAAAATTAATCATGGACGAACAATTATTTTCATCCAAAATCATTACTTCATAATTCCCCGCAGATAAGTTATTAAACTCACCTGTTGTATTTGATGTACTACCAAGCGTATATTCTAATATTCCATTTCCACCTTGCACTTGGATTATTGCCGAACCATTATTTCCTTCAAAACAATTTACATTATTTTGCTGAGTCACTTCGGCAGTCATCGCATTAGGTTCCGTAATAATTACTTCAGTTGCTGTGGTACAACCTTCATCATCCATACTTGTGACTATATAAATTCCTCCTGTTAGATTTGTAAAGATGTTGTTTGTTCCTTGATTAATTCCATTCAAGGAATAGGTATAATTTCCAGATCCACCAGATGACTGAGCTTCAATCATTCCATTAGTTCCTCCATTGCAAAGGATATTTTGAGTATTGGTAATTTGCAATTCGACAGCAGAACCTCCAGTAATTTCTACGGAAGAATTTGATTCACAATTATTTTCATCAGTAACAACTATCGGATAAATGCCTACTCCTAAATTTTCAAAAGTAGCAGAGTTTCCATTGACCGAACTTCCATTAAAATTAATCGTCGGTGTACCTACTCCTCCCGAAACATTAATCGTAATCGCTCCAGTTGAATTGGAACAAGAAGCATTCATTTGATTAGTCAATGCTATTTGAACTTCTTGTGGTTCCGATATTTCTACCGAAGTTGAAGTGATACAACCATTCTCATCCTTTACTTCTAGGTTATAAGTTCCTTGAGAAAGGTTATTAAAAACAGGACTATTTTGAAATCCTTGGGTGTTAATTTGATAAGTCAAATCTCCAGTTCCTCCTTGTCCTGATAATTCTATCAGTCCATCCTCTTCTCCAAAACAAGTGATGTCTGTTTGAGTTTCAACAGTCATTTCCAAAACTGATGGTTCAGTAACCGTAACATCAAATGAATGCTCGCATAGATTATTATCACGCGTGGTTACGGCATAAACACCCGCAGCTAAATTTTCAAAAACATTATTACTCGAATATGTTCCTCCATTAAATGAGTAGGTAAATGGAGATGTCCCTCCTGAAGATTCAATCACAACTGCTCCATTATTATTTCCATTACAATCAATTGAAGTTTCGCTCCCGATAAAGGAAAGTAATTCTACTGGTTCAATAATTATGATGATAATGGATGCTTCACAAGCATTATCATCTCTAACTTTCACTTCATGCGATCCTACAGTTAAATTGAAAAAAGAATTAGTATTTGAGAATGGTCCGTTGTCAAGACTATAAGTATAACCGACTGTATTGGTACCTCCTAATCCATCGACAATAGCCCAACCATCATTCAAACCATTACAAGTAATATTACTTTGTGAATTCAACGCTGCAACTAAAAGTGGCGGCTCTGTCAAAATAACATCCATGGAAATCGTACTAGTGCCATCATCTACGGCAACCAAATATGTCCCTGCTGAAAGCCCTGTAAAAACATTGCTAGATTGAGGAGTTCCTCCGTTAATATTATAAGTATAAGTTCCAAGTCCACCTGATGCTTGAACGGTAATTTCTCCATCATTATCTCCATTACAGGATACGTTGGTTTGATTGGTTAACTCTAAAACAAGCGGAGCAGATTGCAAACAGAAATTAGTAGACTCACTAGAACCAAATTGTCCACCTGAAGCTAATACATTACCTGCTGGACCAACCACCTCATATGATCCTTGTCCCCAAGCACAGCAAATACCGTCACCAAAAGAATCATAAATGACAAAGTCCATACAGCCAAAAGGTACACAAGCTACCGTAGAATAATTCGTTGCTTGCTGCGAATAACCGCCACCTGTAACTATTTCATTTCCTGCTGCATCGAATATACTCCAGGAAGTTTCACCAGGATAATCATCGGTTAATATATTGACAGAAACATCTACATGACATATAAAATATCGATACTCTTTTGCATAAGCACGTCTTCCTATAATATTATTCCCAGCATCTTTTGCTCTGACGGAGTACCAATGACTTTCTCCTAAAACTAAATTTTGTAATGTATATGAAGTTGTTGCCGTTGATCCAAGTAACTCCATGTATTTATCTTCTAATCTAAAAATATCATAACTAGTTGCCCCAGGAATCGCATCCCATGAAATAATTGCTTCATTATTTGCACCACTAGCTATGGAAAAATCAGGTTCGTCGATAATGCTAAACCCTGTATCTGATTCGTCACTTTGACCATTTCTACTCACTCTAATTTTAGCCTCTCCAGTTGGAACTGCAGGTGGTGTCCAGTTTAAGTAACGATCACTCCCTGGAACTGAACTTGAAATATTTGTCCAACTTGCTCCATTATTGACAGAGTATTCAACCGTAAAATTTCCAGTATTCCCAAAGGCATCCCAACGCAAAGGTTCTTCTACACCAGGTACCATAGGTTCACCATTTCCATTTGGATAGGTAACTTTTATTTCATCTGGAGTAAAATGATAAACTAAAAAATATTCTTGTGGTCCTTGAGGAATATCAAACCCTGAAACATTAATGGTATAATTTCCCGCTGGTGGATTTTCCAAACTAACTTGCTCCATGTTATTTCGATTATCAATTCCTCGCACCGCATCAGCCTCTAAACTTGCCAAAGTTGGATCAAGTCCTAATATCCATGGTTCATAATTTTGCCCACTCGGGGTAGTCATCGTAATATTAATATCATTGACTAAAGCAATAGAAGCATTGATCGCACCAGCAGGATCAACCCAAAGCACCATCACCTTTACTTCTTTAGTTCCCGAAGGAACTGTAACAGTATGTGTATTTGATCCATTATTGGAGATAGAAGAGGAGAGGTATTGATTATTGGAAATAACTTCATACGCATTCCCTGCATGAATCCTTCCCCAACCATGATCATAATCTGGCCCAGTTCGTCCAATATCATCCGCAGTATTCAAGATCATTGCTTTGATCAACCCTCCATTTGGATTAGAACCTCCATTCATATCTCGGTAAGCATCATACAACATGGCAACTGTTCCAGCTGTAGAAGGAGCCGCTGCGGAAGTTCCTCCACCTGCTCCATATTGGTTGTTTGGATCAAGTGATAAATTTCCATTTCCATGTGCTGAAATATCTGGCTTGACTCGACCATCAGCAGTTGGTCCTCGGGAAGAAGAACCGACTCGCTCATCATTATAAAGCAAATTCGCAACAGCAATCGTATTTTTAGCTGCTTTAGTTCCTCCTGTAATATTTCCAAAAAAGCCACCATTGGAAGCTGTAATCCCACCATAGATTGGACTTGAATTAGAAGAAGAACTATTTCCAGCTGAGAAAAAATGCATTAACTGATTATTATTATACAATTGATTATCTACAAAATTAGATCGCTCGGTATATTGAGCACCCGAACTTTCTGAGTAAGAAGTAGATGAAATAACCTGTCCTAAATTATTATAGTTATTAACTGCATTCGTAACTGGAGGATTATTAGTGGATGAAATCATTCTATATAAATTCAAATGTGACCCCGTCGCCATTCCCATTCCCAACGGATTTATATTCCCTGCACCTATCGCAAGTCCCGCAGTCATGTCTCCATGAGTACCTCCTTGGTTAGTCGTAAAATCTGTCAATCTTCCTTTAAAATCCACATGACTCACTCCTCCATCATCTGACAATCCTAGCACCACACCTTCTCCATCATATCCATCACCTGGTCCTTTTGAAATCATATTTACCCGCTGAACAGTTCTTCCTCTAAGTCCTTCTTTTACTGGATCAGGGTGAACTGGTTCAATATATTTGACAACTGAAACTAAAGCTAGTTCTTCCAATTTTGCTAATTCCAATTGAACTATAGCCATTCTTTCAGAAATCATCTCTGCTTCATAACCTTTCATTCTAAGCGAAGACAAAAAATCATTCATAGGAATTCCATCAAATTTTATCACATTTAATCTCACTTCATTTCCAATCTTCGCATGAGTCGGAATTTTATTTTTCACCAACTCAATCGAATATTTATAAGTTGGTCGAAATGGAATGATAAACTTTACAATGGAATTATTAAGGTTGGCATTTTTAGCAACTTTTGCGATATATGCAAAATTAGGAATGTATTCTTGCAATTCTATTCCTTGCGTTTTCAATTTATCTTTTTCTGCCAAAGAAAGATGATGGTCAAATTGTACCATCACATAATAATCTGTTCCGAATTGATTAGCTCTCAATATTGGAGCATTAATTTCATTTGGTTTTAAGAATTGATCTTGAGAAATTTCACCAGCATGTAAATGAAGAGAAAAATCTTTTTGAGAAAAAACTAGATTGGATAAAAAAACGAAAATAACAAGTAACGTCAGCTTGGTATAGTTTTTCATATTGGAAAAAAATTTTGGTTTTACAATGAGGAAGTAAAAACTACCACATTGAGAGAAGGTTTAGTGAATAGATTGTTAGTGATTTTTAGACATCAAATTAATTCCGAAAAGATAAAAATAAAATAGTTGAATCTTCATTATCTATAAAGAAGGTTTTACATTATGTAATCCACTATTCATTTCTTTTTTATCTTAAAGATTAATTTCATGAGATTATACAATCTCATGATTCATTTTTATTCCATTTCGTTTTCTCGCAAGTGTTATTTTTTAAAAAAAATTAATATTCATGTTCCAACAGTTCTTTCAATTCACCGATCGTTATCTTCGATTTTCAGAAAAAGAAAAGTCAGCATTAGAAGATATTTTAATTTTTCGGGAAGTACCTAAAAAATATCCTTTACTGAAAATCGGAGAAATTGCCCGAGAAATTTACTTTATCAATAAAGGTTGTGCTCGATTGTTTTACGACAAAGATGGCGAGGAAATTACTGGTTTCTTTTTTCTCGAAAACATGATGCTGGGCGGATTTGAAAGTATGCTTACTCGCCAACCTAGCCAGCAAGGAATCGAAACGTTAGAACCCTGTGAGTTAGTTATCCTTCCTTTTTCTAAATTTGATGACTTGCATGAAAAAATTCCAAGACTCAATATTTTTACTCGAAAACTTTTAGCCGAGCGTTTTGTCTTCGCTCAAAAGGTGGTGGCTTCTCTAATTTTAGATAGTCCTGAGGAACGCTACCTTCGCCTTTTCCAGCGCCAACCTGAATTATTAAATCGAGTGCCTCAACATATGTTGGCGACTTATTTAGGCATCACGCCTGTTTCTTTGAGTAGGATTCGGAAGAGAATTTTTGATGGGAAATAAAAAACTTGTGACCCATTTTTCAACGAATCACAAGTCTCTATTTTATAGTCGAAAGGAAAAATTCATTACTTTTCTTTTTCCAAAAAAGTATTAGAAATTATTTTAAAATGAACATCAGGATTTCCTTCTGCATAGAGCACAACACCTTCCCGATTGGTAGAATACAAGGTTGAAATATCATCTGCAAAAAGTAGTGCTTTATCCATTGTCGGAGGTAATTGAAATCCCTTTTCCAAAATAGGAACAGTCGTCAATCCTAAAGAAGCACTCAACTCAATCATTTCAGTCATCTCTAAATAACTATGATTATCTATATCCCAAATTTTAAAAATCCGAACATCAAAATTATTCATCTTGTATGGATTACCTTGAATTTTTCCTCCAATCAATTCTCCTTGCAACGCAATATTTCGACCTAGAGAAATCATTTTATCCTCCAAACCATACTGTCTAACTATTCGCCACATCGAGTTTTTTTCATCCTCTAACAATTCTAAATTACGAGAGCAAACTCCAATTTCTCCATCCTTAACATATGCCGTCCAACTTGAGCCATCCAACTTCTCGGTAACGATGTAAGAGTGTTGAATTAATTCATCGTAAGATAAATTTTGAATTCGTTCTTCATCCGTTTTTCGAATAAAGCCTGGGAAATCTCCTTTCGCAATACCTGAAAGACTTGCTGGAATTGGCCGTTCATATTTTTCAATTCCTAACAATGCGGTTACATCTTCTCCCATCTCAGTCCATTCAAAATCTTTTGGCAAAACAGAAATAGGGATCAATAATCCTTGAGACAACTCGCCTCTTAGTCGAATAGTTTTTAATCGAAAACCTTCTTTCTCTCCCATTTTTTTAAAGGAAGTTTTTCGCAAAAATTCAAATTCTTCTCGTATCGGCAAAAAGGAATCTATTTCACAATAAATCACAACGTCACCTTTTTGGTAACGACCTTTTCCATCAATAACTTTCCAGCCATCGACTACATATATTCCTAAACGGTCTGCATTAGTGTGCTCCTTGACCTCATCAATCTTTCGAATGGTTGCTAATTTTCGCATTTTTAATTTTATGTTTTTTAGATTTATAAATTCCAAACCAACCAACTCTGATTTTAATTAATTCGTTCAATGAAAAATTAGAAATTCCATTTTCTTATCTTTTGTTAACGTTAGCTGACTTCAACTCGCCGCATCTTTGTATCGAATCAAAATTTAGAAATCATGCATACAAAGTTAATTGCAATCTTAGTTTTATTTTTTATCACCTATTCATTAACTGCTCAAAACCCAAGAAAAATGAAATCTATTCAAACTGAAATTATCATCAACGCATCTCAAGAAAAAGTATGGCAAGCACTTACTAACTTTGAAAATTATCCCAATTGGAATACTTTTATCATTTCTATCGAAGGAGAATTAAAAGAAGGTAGTCGCCTCAAAAATAAAATGATACTTGATGGAAAGGAAAATATTTTTAAGCCAAAGATTTTAAAGATCACTCCAAACGAACATTTAGAATGGTTAGGAAAAGCACCTCTAGGAATTTTCAATGGCCAACATTATTTCAAATTGGAAGCGATCACCTCTACTCAAACAAAACTAATTCATGGAGAAAATTTTAGTGGTTGGTTGCGAGGAATGATTATGAAAAAAATAGGGAATGCCACTAGGGAGAGTTTTATTCAAATGAATAAAAATTTAAAAAAACTAGTAGAATCTTAATTTCCCAAAACAACTATTCTATTTCATTTGTTAAAAATTAAAATTGCGAAAGTCGTTATCCCGCTCTCGCAATTTTATTTATTTTTGCAAAAAATACTTAACATGAAATTGACTCACATTCCAACTTCTACTTTAAAATTCATCAAAGACCTTCAAAAAAATAATAACCGAGAATGGTTTAATGAACATAAACCTCGCTACCAAAAAGAAATCGAACTCTTCAAAAATTTTGCAAGCACGCTGAATGATGAGATGAGTAAGATCGATAATATCGAACGATGTAGAACCCATCGTATCTATCGAGACACTCGTTTTTCAAAAGATAAGACTCCCTACAAAAAACATCTTTCAGGAGGATTGACTCGAGCAACTGCAAGATTAAGAGGTGGTTATTATTTTCATATCGAACCTGGAAATTCATTTGCAGCAGGTGGTTTTTGGGCACCCAATTCTCCAGACTTAAAACGAATTCGAGAAGAAATTGCCATTGATGATAAACCGTTTCGAAAAATTATTAAGTCCGCGAGTTTTAAAAAAATGTTTGGAACATTGGAAGGAGAAAAATTAAAAACTGCGCCTCGTGGTTTTGAAAAAGATCACCCTGCAGTTGATTTACTGCGATACAAGCAATTTGTCGTTTATCGAAAATTTACGGACAAAGAAATTAAAGATCCAAAGTTTGTCAAAGAAGTAGTCAAAGCTTACAAGGCGATGCAGCCATTTTTTAATTACATGAGCGAAGTACTAACAACTGATTCGAATGGTGTTTCGATTATAGATTAGGTTTATTTTTTTCTAAAAAACAAAATGCGATTATTCAGAAATGGGTAATCGCATTTTTTATTTCTTGAAAAGAATCTAGTAAGTTAAAATGGCTTACCAAAAAACATATAACACATTTTAAAATATTAAAGTTTTTCTTTATCTTTATAAAAAAAAGTTTCAATACGAACTTTTCAATTTCTTACCTTTCACACTTCGAACAAAACTAATTTTAAATTCACCGTTTTTTTTTGAAATGATTCTCTTTTAGAATCGTCTTAATATTAAACAAGCTTATTCAAGCATTCTTCTTTTGAGGGAAAAAAAGAAGAATACTTTAAACATACTAGATTTCTTTCTGAATCAAAACGATCACTATGGGAAATGAGAAAACACCCCAGATAACTCGCTCATGCGAAATCATCACCGTCTTTCATAATACTTACTACCATGCACTCTTTGGTGTAGGGCTATATTTGACTTTGAATGAAACTGACGCTAATGAACTAGTAGCTAACACTTTTGAAAAAATATGTACCTGGCCTTTAATAAAGTTGGAAGAAATAATCCTTTGGGAAAAACCAAGGACGCTGTCTTATCTTTCTACTACCTTGAACAACACACATATCGATGCTATTCGAAAAAAGAAAAATAGGCAAGAGAGAGAAAAAAAATATTGCGAAATAAAAAAAACAAAATTTGAACAGTCCATCGAAGCGAATTATTTGTCCAACGAAAATATCTGTGTGATCAAAAATGCATATTATGACACATTAGAAAAGGAACCTAAAATAATTCGAGTTGCTTTTTACTTGAGGACTGATCGAGGATTTAAAAATAAAGAAATTGCTCATCTCTTAAACATGCCCGCTAACACAGTTGGCACCAATTTTCGCAGGTTGCGATTAAAAATCAAAAAGAGAATTAAAATAGGGTAAGCCCTTTGCATTTATAAACACTATAATTTTACTTCATCTAAAATGACTATGAAAAATTTACATGTTGGCAAAACAAACGAATTAATCCATTCTCAAAAATGGACAAATAGTCATTTGCATTCTGTTGTCGTTGAGGAAATTTTGAATTTGACTTATCCTAATTTCCAAAAACTCTTTCCTTTCAAAAAGGAAGAACTCTTTCAAGTCATTTTCAATTACTTCTTCAACGACGATAATGCAATGTTTTATGAAATCGAAAATTTCTGTAATCTAATTACAGCATGCAATCTAAAAGGGTATAAAGTTATTCTTGAAAAAAACGGATTGACATCATTCTCTGATTTTGACAAATACATGATGATCAAAAAATCTAAATCTTTTGATCTATTAAGTCAATCTTTGACCACACATGAAATATTAAATGATTTGGAAAAAGAAAAAATTATGGGTGGGAAAAAACAAAAAGGTTGGTCAACAATTCCATTGAGTACTTATCTTCATCATCAGTCCCGAACAGCTTAAAATACTCAAAGTGGTTTTTCCAACCACTTTGCTTTCTCATAGTATGTGGAATGAAGTGCTTACACCCCCGTAGGCACTTCATCTTTTTTTTATTTTCGAATATCCAACACTCTACAAGGGATAACCAATGTCCAAGGAATTACAAAACTAGATTTTTACAAAACTTGGAGATTGGTTATTCCTTAGCGAAGTGTTCGCTATTCGTTATTCCCTTTCTTTCTCATAAGTCTCAAAAAACTCTTTCCTAGCAATCCGATAAATTTCATTCCCCCCCATCGGACAAACCAAAAAATCTTTTTCTTTAACCACCATTTTTGAACCCCATGCAGCTTCAAAACAAAACTCCTCATTGAGTTTAAGTTTTTTCAAAAAACTTTTATTCACTTCCATAGCTGTAATTCGCCCTTTCGGTTCGTACTCAGAATATCCAGCCTTAGATCGTTTTTTGTATTTATATCGGTCTTTAAATTTCTGTGGAGACATCACATATTCTTCGCCTGCATCTGTTTGATTTTTGACAATATAATCTCCTGTTCTTGCTCGGTTAGTTGTTTCTAATCCATCGCTAGTAATTGTTGCGATCGGTTCAATTTCCTTTGCTTTTCGAGCAAGGACTTTTTTAAACTTCCGATAGGATTTCCCTTTTGATTTTAGCAAAGGAATAACCATTTGCTTGATCTCATTTTGTGTGTACATCTGTTTTCTCTTTTTTATAAAAATACGATTAGTCTTCCTTTTTTGCAACTCAGCCTATGAGGTAATCACTTCTTGCTCTAAAATGTTTGCATCATCGGAAATATTTTTATCGATGTCGCCATTCCATTTCCAATCTAATAACGTAACTGCTGCATTAAACAAATAGAATAAATATTTCACGACGTTGGCTAGGTTTGCTTGCATGGCGTTTTTTACCAAATTAACGATATTATAAATCACCCAACTGAACCAAGTTTCTTCATACTTGAATGCATTACAAACATTCCCACCAACCGACAATCCAAAAATAACAGAAACCAAAATCAAAAATGTTGGATCAGTAATTCCTCCAAAAAGATAGGCTCCCAAATAAACCAAAGCAAATCCCAATAACATTCCTGCTGCTAGAATCAAATAATAATAAATATCTCTTTTACGAATTCGTTCGCCATTTTTCCATTTAGAATATGCATAAGTCTGAATAAAAAAAGTTACTGGGTAGGTAATAATTGCAGAGTGATTTCCAAATAAATAATCAATTACGCCCGAAGTAATTGTGGTAAAAATGCCAATGAAATTCCCCCAGTTATTTTGTTTACCCACTAAGCGAGTAGCAAGAACAGAAAAAATTGCTCCAACCATTGAGACGATCCCCAAAGGGAAAGCACCTTGTTGCATGTAACTCACCAACTCTTTCATCGGAATTCCAAATTGGATTTCCCCATTAAAAAAAATTGTTCCATGAAAATCTCTCCAAATACAAATTCCAAAAATCAATAGTGCTGCAAATACATCAAGGTATTTTGATTGAACTAAATTTCTAACGAGCGTGCGAGTATTTTTTTCCAAAATGTATATTTTTAAGTTACGTGGTGGTCTGCTTTAGCTGACCTAAAAAAAAGCAGAGCGAATTTTTTCTTGCTTGCTTGTTTTATAAATTCAGTACAAGTTTCGAAAAAATAGTTTTGAAAAAAATTCGCTTCGCTCTTCTTTTTCAGGTCAGCTAAAGCAGACCACCGCGTTAGATTTTGTTTTCAAAACATTAGACGAACAAATTTACCAAAGGGAAACATTTTTATCTCTATTTTTGCACGCAAATGACAGACAATAATACCAATAAAAATAAATACTCCATCACTCGTTATCCAAAAACGAGGAATCAATCTTTGAAAGCATGGAGTGCTGCAGACGAGTATCTTTTGACAGAATTCGATTCGCTGAATTTAGAAAAACCTACCATAGCTATTTTCAATGATCGCTTTGGTTTTTTGAGTTGCCACTTGCATCCATTTTCACCAACGGTTATTTTAAATTATAAAAGCCAAGAAAAAGCGATTTTTCAAAATTTGGAATCAAATGATTTAAAATTTAGTGAGCTAAATTTTATTACTCCTTTAGAATCTTTGCCGGAACAATTAGACCTTGCTATCCTTAAGATACCCAAGTCTATGGATTTATTCAGAATGCAATTATTTCAACTCTCGAAATCATTGAGTGAAAATTCCATTGTTTTAACTTCATTTATGACGAAATATTTTTCGCCACAAATGCTTTCCATTGCTAATGAGTTTTTTGAAGAAGTAGAACAAAGCAAGGCTTGGAAAAAATCACGGGTTTTGATTTTAAAAAATAGAAAACAGAAGAAAGACATTTCGATGTTACATTCTATCGAATTTCAAGACTTTAATTACCAACAATATTTTGGCGTTTTTTCTGCAAAAAATATTGACTACGCGAGTCAGTTTTTTATCCAAAATTTAAAATTAGATGAAAGCGACCAACGAATTTTAGATTTAGCTTCCGGCAATGGTGTTTTATCCAAAGCTGTTCAATTACAAAATCCGAGTGGTGAAGTTCATTTGATGGATGATTCTCTTTTAGCGATCGAGTCATCAAAATTAAATCTGAATTCTGAAAATGTATTTTTCCATCTTAGCGATTCGATGGAAGTTTTTGAAGATGACTTTTTTGACTTAGTGATTTCAAATCCACCTTTTCATTTTGAGCATGAAACGAATATTGAAGTAGCGATTCAGTTATTTTCTGAAGTAAAAAGATGTTTGAAAGATGGAGGGAGATTTGAATTAGTGGCAAGTCAGCATTTGAATTTTAAAACTCATTTGATTAAAATTTTCAAAGAAGTAAATGTGATTTCAGAAAACAATAAATTCATTATTTACGAATGTTTTTAATCGTTGCCAAAGCAACTATTTTTATTTAATTTCGCATTGCAAAATTTTAGCAGTCTAACCAAATTAATCATACCATTTTTATGTCTAAAAATATATCTCTTTTCAAATCATACCTCGATACTGATACACCTGCATACAAAGGTGGGAAGTCAAAAGACCAAATAAATTTCGACGGTCCGATTTACAAATTATCATCTAACGAAAATCCAATTGGAGCATCGCCAAAAGCCATTGCTGCCATGCAGGCAAAAATGAATAATTTGTTTGAGTATCCAGATAATACAGATATTCGATTGAGAACGGCATTAAGTACTTTTTATAAAAATGAATTGACAGCTGATCAGTTTGTCACAGCTAATAGTGGTGTTGGAATTATTGAATTAATCGTTCATGCATTTTTGGGAGAAGGCTTAGAATGTATCGCTTGCAATCCTGCATTTTTGCCTTACATTTCTTTCCCTACAAAAGTAGGAGCGGTCATTCGAGATGTGCCATTGTTAGGTCATGATTACGAATTGGACATTGAAGGAATAGTCAAAAACATCAATGATAACACGCGAGTCATTTGGCTTTGCAGTCCTAATAATCCAACTGGAACATATTTACCAAAACAAGATATTGATAAATTGTTAGCACATGTTCCTGAGCATGTGGTCGTGATTTTGGATGAAGTTTATTTTCAATTTGCAACTGCGGAAGATTACACTACTTCTCTTCCTTATGTTTTGAAAGGGAAAAATGTAATTGGTGTAAATAGTTTTTCGAAGGCATATGGATTAGCCGGTTTACGAATTGGATACGCTTATTCAACTCCAAAAATAGGTCGATACTTGAGTAAATTGCAACGTCCATTTTATATCAACACATTGGCAACTGAAGCGGCGATGGCAGCACTAACTGATCATGAATTTCTTGAATTGACGGTTCGAACGGTGAATGAAGGAAAAGCATATTTATATCCTGAGTTGGATAAATTAGGAATTACTTATTGGAAAAGCCAAGCCAACTTTTTTACTATAAAACCAACAATGGACCCAAAATTATTTGAAGAAAAAATGCAGAGTTTTGGAGTAATGGTTCGACCAGTTGGGAATTTTGGAGCACCTGGTTGTGTAAGAATTACCATTGGTACACGAGAAGCAAATGAAGCAGTAATTCATGCCATGGAAAATATTTTATAGAAAAATTGGTTAAAAACCTTAACGTACGGAAACTTTGTTCATAGTTTCTAAAATCGTACTTTTATTTTTACAAAACTTCATTCTTATGAAAAAAAATATACTCCTATTTATATTAGCAATTTTAAGCAATAGTTTGTTAGCTCAGATTACTGTGACAAGCGCTACCTTTCCTGCACCTGGAGATACTTTACGAACAGTTGTAGATTCAGAACCTAATATTAACTTACTTTCCCCTGGAGAAGATTTGACTTGGAATTTTACTTCTTTGGATGGACCTGTATTTGAAAATATAATTTTGGATGCTAGTCAAGGAGCTTCAGTTGCTAACTTTCCAAATGCAACATTTATGACGGGGCAAACACCACTCGCTGAAAGATATTTTCAGACGACCACTTCTTCCTACACTTCTTTAGGGTATAGTGGTCAAGATCCAATTGGATTAGGTTTGGATGTAGCTTTTAAAAATTCACCACCTTTAGTTGAGCGAGTTTCACCACTTAACTATGACGATGATAATAATTCATCTTCATTTGTTTCAGTTCCATTTGCATGGAGTGACCTACCTGCAATTATAACAGATAGTTTACCATTGCCAACCACTCCTGATTCAATTGCAATCGAGGTTTCGACTACTCGAACAGAAACAGTAGATGCATGGGGGAAAGTAGCTTTGCCAGTAGGAACTTATGATGTATTGAGAGTACGAAGATTAGATATAACGGAAACAAGTGTGCAAGCATTAGTTCCAACCTTTCCAGGGTTTCCTTCAATTTGGGTTGATGTAACTTCATTTTTAGGAGGAGTAACTCCACTTCTAGGAGGAGATACAACCTTAACTTATCGATATTATAATGATGAATCAAAAGAACCAATTGCAGTCATTACTGTCGATCCAATTGACGATACACCAACCAATGCTCAATACAAATCAGCGGATCCCAACACAGTAGGTATTATCAAATTGTATGATCAGAAACCAAACATTTATGCTTATCCAAATCCAGCAATTGATCAAGTAAGATTTGATGTATTAAATGTACCAAGTGGTAAATATGATTTGAACATCTATAACATCTTGGGAGTGAAAGTTTGGAGTAATAATTATGACTTTAGAAACGCTACAGACACCATTCAATTGGATATAAATAACTTTAAAAAAGGAACTTACTTATATAGTCTTGTAAATGAAAGAGGAAAAACTATAGCTACCAGACGCTTGGTAATTTTAAGACCTTAAGACGTAACTTTCTCGAAAAAGTAACGCATTTTTCCAACTAAAAACGGTAATACAAAAAATAATTTGTATTACCGTTTTTTATTGAAAAAATAACTGTTTTTATTAGACCATAACTCGTTTTTTTCAATTCAAATATATTACTTTTGCAGTGATTTTATTTGAACCAAAATAAATTCAAATTCTAATCATATTTATTAATAATAAAAAAAACTTATTCGACTATGAGTAGTTTAAAAAAAGCAACCCTTACTGTATTAACATTATTTGCATGTGTAGCTGTAATCTTCGCTCAAGGAGATGCACCATTTGCTGATTTACCACCTACAACTGAATACGGAAAGTGTTATGCAAAATGTAAAATTCCGGATGTATACGAAACAGTATCTGTTCAGAAAGTAAAGAAAGAAGCTTCTACTAAATTAGTAAAAGTTCCAGCTCAGTACGAAAATGCAACTGAGACAGTTTTAGTAAAAGAAGGTGGAGTAAAATACAAAACCATTCCTGCTACTTACAAGACAGTAACTGAAACAATTGAAGTAGTTCCTGCTTCTACTCGAATCAGAACTGTTCCTGCAAAGTACAGAACTGAGACTCGTCAAATCTTAGTATCTCCTGCTGGTGGAAAATGGGTAAAAAAGAAAAAATCTCCTGGATGTTTTTCTCAAAATCCTGATGACTGTTATGTAGCTTGTTATGAAGAAATTGCAGCAAAATACAGAACGGAAAGTTACCAAGTTTTAGCAACACCTGCTACTACTACTGAAGAAGTAATTCCTGCTAAGTACAAGACTGTTAATAAAAAAGTGATTAATGAGCCTGCAAGAGTTGAAGAAATCGTAGTTGAGCCTCAGTACAAAACTATTACTAAGAAAGTATTGGTTAGTCCTGCTACAACTCGTGAGGAAGTAATTCCTGCTATTTACGCAACTAGTAACTCTAAGCAATTAGTGAAAGCTGGTGGATTTACAATTTGGACTGAAATCCTTTGTGCTGAAAAAACAACTTCTAGCAAAGTAAGATCAGTACAACAAGCATTATCTAATGCTGGTTATAATCCTGGTCCTATCGATGGTGTTATGGGTTTAAAAACTCAAGCTGCTATGGCTCAATACCAAACTGATAAAGGATTACCTGTAGGAAATTTGAACTTAGAAACTTTGAAAGCTCTTGGAGTAGAAGGATAGTCTATATTCATTTTACCTTACTTAGGTTAAGAAAAGAGTTGATTGCTAACGCAGTCAACTCTTTTTTTTTGCAACCATCTAAAACAAATCCTGTCTTTTTTAATACAACAGAAGCCTATTATTTTTAATAGGGAGAGCGCAGGGAAATTACCTTTTTTGGTGGTTTCCCTATTTTTTTTCGTAAAACCTTATTTTTTTTTTGATAAATGAAAGACATCCTCTTTCATAAGTCCTTAAAAACCAGTAATTTAGTACTTTCCTATCACTTCAAATTTTCCCCAATATTATTGCTAAAGTATTCACTAAATTTTCATATGACTGAAAAAAGCGGTATTTTTGTATCGTTCTTACTCCCAAAGCCTTACCGTAGAAACAATATAATATAAAAGCAAAAAGACTATTAAATAACTTTTTGCAATTCAAAATTACTGTATTTCCTTTTTCCTAATCTCTAGACTGACTGTTTAAAACTGATTCTTTTTATAATGATATCCCCGTCGTTATGGAATGAACTTTTTATATTATTTCGAATATTTTCAAATAAACATTTTTATCGAATTCTTACTTAATACTTGAAGAACGTGCGCCATGCCGCTTCAAAACTAAATTCTAAAATATTGATAATGAAAAATTTTACAACCACTCTTACTCTTTTGTTGGTTTTATTGAGCAGCAGCCTGTTTGCTCAAGTTAATTATACTGCAAAAGATCAAGTAACCATCTACGATGATGTATTCTTGTTTGGTTCCAATTTTGGATACAACCCACCTTGGCAAGATGAAGACTTAGCTAATATTGCCGCTGGAAATCCTGCCTTAGGGATTGATGGTGTAGGAGTAAAATCCTCTCGACCAACTCTTCCGGGCTGGTTTATGGAAGAATATGGTTATGACTTCCGACTAAATACATATCAACACTATACTGATCTTGGATTAAGAGATAATGTATGTATCGTTGGTTTTCCATCAGATGATCAAAAAGAAACTGATCAACCTTGTCCGGGAATCCAGTCTGAAATGTTTGACAACTTGTACACAGACATTTGGGATGGTGGTGCCAATGGAACTCCTTATAATGATGATAATTATTATGCTGCTTATTTGTATAAAACAGTTTCGATGTACAAACAGCATGTAAAATTTTGGGAAATTTGGAATGAGCCAGGTTTTGATTATAGTGGAAATTGTGGTTGGAGAGAGCCAGGTGACCCATTGTGTAACTGGTGGGATAATGATCCAGATCCATGTATTAATAAATTACGTGCGCCAATTCAACACTATGTGCGTACTCTTCGGATTTCTTGGGAAATTATCAAAACGCTTGATCCTGACGCATATGTAATTGTTGCAGGAGTTGGTTTTCCTAGTTTCTTAGATGCCATTTTGAGAAATACAGATAACCCTGTGGATGGAAGTGTAACGGCTGAATACCCTCATGGTGGTGGTGCTTATTTTGATGTGATGGGGTTTCACTCTTATACTCACTTTGATGGTACGATGAAATATTGGGATAATGCAACCAATCAATTTGTCTATGAAAGACATTCTGATAAAGGTGCGAGTGGAGTATTGAGAAGACAAGATCAATATCAAGACGTTTTAGGCAATTATGGTTTTGATGGAACAACTTTTCCTGAAAAAGAATGGATTATTACAGAGATCAATGGCCCAAGAAAACAATTTCAAGACTTCGTAGGGTCAGAAGAATATCAAAGAAACTTTTTGTTGAAAGGTGCGGTGACTTGTATGAAAAATGACATCCGAGCAATGCACGTTTATAATTTGGCAGAAAGGAAAACTTATAATGAAGCAACTGGAGAATTTGATTTATTCGGTTTATATGAAAAAGTAAAAGGTACTCAACCTTATACTCAAGTAAAAACAAGTGAAGGAGTTGCCTACAAAACCATGTCAGATTTATTGTTCGGTTCCACTTATGATGCAACTCGAACGGCTCAATTAAATATGCCTGCGACAGTTGATGGTGGTGCATTTTTAGATGTGGATGGAAATTACACTTATGTGATGTGGGCAAAAACCACAACTGATATGAGTGAGATTTCGAGTGCAACTTATACTTTTCCAGCAGGACTAAATATCAATTATTTGGAAGCAAGAAATTGGGAATACTCTAATACTTTCCAAAGTTCGCAAGTTGATCCAAGTAGTATTGCCTTGACTGCTGAGCCTACATTTTTTACAGAATCAATTTTTTCTACAGATATATCAGCAGGGTGTGAACCTTTGATTGTCAATTTCGAAGAAAGATATTCAGGAACTGCAGCAAGTTATAATTGGACATTTGATGGAGGTATACCTGCCACTTCAACTGATGCTAATCCTACCGTTAATTATGCCAATGCTGGAACTTACGAATTCAATTTAGAGGTATTAGATGGAAGTGGAAATGTTTTAGCGACGCAAACATCTTTTGTCGTGGTAAGTTCTCCACCGTCTGCTGATTTTGCATATACTTTATCAGGACCAATTATTGTTTTCCAAAATAACTCTTCGACAAATACCGATACTTATAACTGGGTTTTTGGAGATGGAACTACAAGTACAGAAAGAGAACCTACTCATGTATACGATACAAATGGAACTTATACCATTACGATGATTGCTTCTAATGGCTGTGGTGCGAGTACGCAAACCGCAACTATTACGATCAACACTTCATCGAATTTCCAAGTTCCATATAATGCCAATACTGTTTTAGATCCTTACCTAGGTACATTCCGTCCAGGAACAAACTTTGGATATAATCCACCTTATACAGATTTTAGTTTAGCAGATCTTGCAGCTGGAAATCCAAGTATAAATATTAAAGGTGTAGGTGTAAAAGCTTCTCGACCGTCTCTTCCAGGATGGTTCGTAAATGAATACGGTTATGAATTTAACTTGCCAAATTATCAACACTATGATAATCTAGGTTTGGAAGAAAATGTATTAATTATTGGTTTCCCTGCTCCAGAGGAAAGAGACCCAGCTTACTATTGTGATGGCGTTCAATCTGAAATGTTTGCCAATATGTATTCTGATATTTGGGATGATGGAACAGATGGAACACCTTACAATGATGATAATTATTTAGCTGCTTATTTATATAAAGTAGTTACTTTATACGGAGACAATATTAGATTTTGGGAAATTTGGAATGAGCCAGGATTTGATTATACAGGAAATTGTGGATGGAGAGAGCCAGGCGATCCAGTTTGTAATTGGTGGGATCAAAATCCTGATCCTTGTGATTTCAAATTACGTGCACCAATTATGCACTATGTTCGGATCTTGAGAATTAGTTATGAAATCATCAAAACGCTTCAACCCGACGATTACTTGGTAGTTGCAGGAGTTGGTTTCCCAAGTTACTTAGATGCAATTTTGAGAAATACCGATAACCCAGTGGATGGAAGTGTAACTGCTGATTATCCACTTGGTGGTGGTGCTTATTTTGATGTGATGGGTTTCCATGCTTATCCTCACTTTGATGGGACAATGAGATGGTGGGATAATTCGATTGGAGGTTTCCACTACGAAAGACATTCTGACCAAGCAATCACAGGTATTAAAAATCGTCAAAACCAGTATCAAGGAGTTTTAGAAAATTACGGTTACAACGGTACAACTTATCCAAACAAAGAATGGATCATCACCGAAAGTAATTTACCTCGAAGAGAGTTTCAAGATTTTATTGGGAATGAAGATGCGCAAATTAACTACATGGCAAAAGCTGTCGTGACTTGTTATAAAAATGATATTCACCAGTTCCACGTTTACAATTTAGGAGAAGCAGAATTCATCAATAGTGCCACTCGTGAATTTGACGTGATGGGTATGTATCAAAAACTAATTGGTCAACCTGAGTATTCTCAAGTCGTCAACTTGGAAGGTATTTCTTATAAAACGGCTTCCGATATTTTGTTCGGAAATGAATATGATGAGGCAAAAACCAATGCCATGAACCTTCCATCAAATATTGATGGAGCGGCATTTATTGATGCAGTTGGAAATTATTCCTATGTGCTTTGGGCGATTACAACGGAAGATCAAAGTGAGGTAGCGAATGCAACTTACTCTTTCCCAGGCTCATTCAATATTTCTGATTTATATAAAAGAGAATGGGATTACTCTGAAACAAATGCGACTCAAACAATTAGTCCAAGCAATGTAGTGCTTACTGGCCGTCCAATTTATTTATTGGAAAGTCAAACTACGATTGTAGTTCCGACTGCTACATTCTTCCCAGACATTAGTGTTGGATGTGCACCGCTTACGGTCAACTTCGATGACATGTCTAGTTCGAATATTGACACTTGGAATTGGACTTTTACTGGACCAAATGGTTTCAATCTAACTTCAACAGATCAAGATCCAGCGATCACATTCAATGATCCAGGTACTTATAATGCAACACTTGAAGTAAGTAATGCAGCAGGTACTAATTCGACCACTCAATTGATTCAGGTTGATGCAGCATTGACTGGTGGATTCACTTATGTGATTAATGGTAACCAAGTTACCTTTACGAATACGTCTGTCAATGGAACTAATTTTTCTTGGGACTTTGGAGATGGTATAGGTTTTACCGATCAAGAAAATCCAACTTATACCTATGCAGGTGATGGATTATATAATATTGGATTGTCTGCTTCCAACTCTTGTGATACGATCGTGATTACTCAAGTCATCGAAATAGGAATGGGATCAGGAGTACCTCCTACTGCTAGTTTTTCAACTAACTTATCAGCAGGTTGTGGGCCATTATCAGTCAACTTCATTAACCTTTCTTCGAATGCGACTAACTTCATGTGGACTTTCCCTGGAGGAACACCTTCCACTTCTACGGATCAAAATCCAACAGTAGTTTATAATACCCCTGGAAATTACAATGTAACTTTGGAAGCCTCAAATGCTTCAGGTACCACTACATTTGAACAGACAAGTTTAATCAATGTTCTTGGACTTCCTTCGCCAAGTTACACTTATGACTTGGCTAATTCACCAACCTTAAATTTCGCCAATAACTCCTTAAATGGAATTAGTTATTACTGGGATTTTGGTGATGGAAATAATAGTCAATTACAAAATCCTGTTCATACTTATTCCGCAGGTGGTGCATTCACCGTTACCTTGACTGTTGCAAATGGATGTGGTTCTGCATCATTTTCACAAATTGTAAATATCGATGCAAGTAACTTACCTCCTACTGCTGGGTTTGCTTCTGATAATATTAATGGATGTGCTCCTATGGAGATTAATTTTATGGATAATTCAGTTGGTGCAACAAGTTGGAACTGGACTTTCCCAGGCGGAACACCTGCAACTTCTACAGATCAAAATCCATCTGTAATTTATGATGTAGCAGGAACTTATGATGTGACTTTGGAAGTAAGTAATCCAAATGGAACGGATATGACGACTACAACATCTTACATTACTATTTTGGAAGGACCTACTTCAGGTTATACATTTACTACATTAGATTCATTAGCTACATTTACTAATTTAAGTAGCGCAAATGCATTTAACTACACTTGGAGTTTTGGAGATGGTACATTTAGCAATGAACAAAATCCAACTCATATTTATGGTGCATCAGGAGTTTACGAAGTTACCTTGACAGCAACGAATGGATGTGGTTCTAACGCTACAACTTTCTTTGTCGATATCACTACAAACTCTGGGAGTGCTCCGGCAGCATCTTTCACTTCAAATGTAAACTCAGGTTGTGGACCTTTGGAAGTTCAATTTACTGATCTTTCTGCAGGAGGTGCGACAACTTGGAATTGGTCTTTCCCTGGAGCTATGCCTTCAACTTCTACTGATCAAAACCCAACTGTAACTTATCCAAATCAAGGTTCTTATACCGTAACATTGGAAGTAAGTAATTCTTTTGGAAATGATATTGCTACTCAAGTTTCATACATCAATGTAGAAGGCGCACCAACTTCTGGTTTCTCTTCTACCTTAAATGCCTTGACAGCAAACTTTAGTAATACTTCTACAAGTGCGACTTCTTATTCTTGGGATTTTGGTGATGGAAATACAAGTACAGATGCTAACCCAATTCATACTTATGCAATGGGTGGGGGTTATACTGTAACTCTTATTGCAACGAATGATTGTGGATCAACTACTTTTATAGATAATATTTCTTTTGTTAATCTACCAGTAGCTGCATTTGATTCAGATATTACAATTGGTTGCGGACCGTTACAAGTTCAATTCAATGATAATTCAACTGGTGATGTAACGGAGTGGAACTGGTCTTTCCCTGGTGGAACTCCAGCAATTTCTACTGATGAAAACCCAATCGTTACCTATAATAGTCCTGGTACTTATAATGTTACCTTAGTAGCTACTAATTCATCAGGAAATAATACCAGTACTCAAACAGCATACATCGAAGTATTAAATGAAGCAACTTCTTCTTTCTCTTCTTCGACAAATGCATTGAATGCGATTTTTACAAATACATCTACCAATGCTACCTCTTATGCTTGGGATTTTGGTGATGGAAATATGAGCACAGATGAAAATCCAACTCATACTTATGCTGCAGACGGTACTTATACCGTTACATTAACTGCAACTAATGCATGTGGAACAGTAACTTCAACTACAACAATTACTGTTACCTCTGCAGCAGTTGCTGCCTTCTCAGCAAATGTTCTTTCAGGATGTACACCTTTGACCGTAGACTTTACCGATCAAAGTATAGGTACTGTTGATAGTTGGTTATGGGAAATTACAGGAGCTACTCCAAATAGTTCTACTGATCAAAATCCAACTTTCACTTTTGATACACCTGGAAATTACGACGTAACCTTGACTGCCACTAATGCATCAGGAAGTTACACAAATACTCAAACGTCATACATATTGGTCGGAACTACTCCAACAGTTGCCTTTGATGTTAATTTTTCTGGAGGCGTATATTCTTTCACTAATAACACGACAGGTGCGACTTCATACTCTTGGGATTTTGGTGATGGAAATATGAGTACGGATATGAATCCAACTCATACTTATACAACTGATGGAACTTTCATTACAACTTTAACTGCAACTAATGATTGTGGTTCAGTAACAACAACTCAAACGATTACAGTTACTACAGTACCTGTAGTTGCGTTTTCAGCAGATGTAGTTTCTGGTTGTGCACCATTAGTAGTTAACTTTATGGACTTGACAACAGGAACAGTTGATAGTTGGTCTTGGGATATTCAAGGAGGTACACCAGGTACTTCTACGGAACAAAACCCAACGATAACTTTCGATACGCCTGGAACTTATGATGTAACCTTAACCGTAACTAACCCAAATGGAAGTTATCCAATTACTCAAACTTCAATGATCGTAGTTGAAGCTGCTCCAACAGCAGCCTTTGATGCGAACTTAAGTGGTTCTGTTTATTCATTTGTGAATAACTCAACTGGAACAACAAGTTATGTTTGGGACTTTGGTGATGGAAGTATGACTAGTACTGAAATGAATCCAACTCACTCTTATGGATTAAACGGTTCATACACGGTTCAATTAATTTCAAATGGACCATGTGGATCTGATACAACTGAATTATTGTTAGCAGTAGTTGCTGCTCCAACGGCAGCTTTCAGTTCAGATACAACTTTTGGATGTGCACCTTTCATGGTTCAATTTACAGATGAGTCCGTCAATGCTATAGCATGGAACTGGACATTCGACGGAGGTACACCAAGTACTTCTACTGACCAAAACCCATTAGTTACTTACGATACTCCAGGAACTTATGCAGTTACTTTAGATGCATCTAATAGTGTTGGTTCAGATAACATCACAGTTAATTCATATGTAGTTGTGGATGATGTACCAACTGCTTCATTCTCTGCGAACTCAGATACAACTCATGTAGTATTTTTAAATACTTCAACAGGAGGAACGAATCCAACTTACTTATGGAATTTCGGAGACGGAATGACTAGTAATGATGAAACTCCTTCACATGATTATGCTGCAGGTGGAACTTACATCGTGACATTAACGGTAACTAATGATTGTGGAACAGAAACATTTGAGATGACAATTGTATTGACAACTGCAACTAACGAAATTACTTTCTTGGAAGAATTTCTATTGTTCCCGAATCCATCTGATGGACAATTTACTGTTGTCCTCAAAGGAGAACCAAAAGATGATCTTCATATTAATTTGATTAATATCATCGGACAATATATTCACCAAGAAGAAGTAGATTTCACATCTGGTCAATTGACAAAAACGTTCAACTTTGATCGTTTACCAGTTGGAACTTACATCGTTGAGTTGAAGTCTAATCAACAAGTTACTTACAAAAAAGTAGTGATCGAATAATCACTTTCTTTTGATAAAATACCAAAGCCCAAGTTTTTCTTTTGGAAAAACTTGGGCTTTTTTTATAGTTCAAATATTTTTTTGGAGGAGCTCCTAATGCTTCTCCTATTTGAAATACTCGACTAATACTCCATACAGACTAAATAGTAATTTAAAAAAAGAGTAGATCTTGAAACATACTTAATTATTCTTATACTACTATTGTCGGATTATTTTCATACATTTAGTATACAACAGAAAAGTAGAGAAAAACATAAAGTGAACTTTCACTTTCAACTTTCACTTTCAACTTTCAACTTTCAACTTTCAACTTTCAACTTTTGTGTTTAAACCTAAATTAACATGACTCAATGAATAGTATTCATTTGGGCTTAGAATTCTCTATATTTTTTTAAAAAATAATAACAACAACGCCATGTTAGGAAAACCAAAAACAAGAAAGGAAATAGCCAATGAATATGGTATAACTAGAAAAACATTATACAATTGGATGAAAGAAAAAAAAATTATGATTAAAGGAAGTTTGATTACACCAAAGGAACAAGAGTTAATTTATCAGACATTTGGAATACCTCAATTAATATCAAAAAAAGAAAGAGAATATTATATTAAATTATTCGCTCATACTTGAATTTCTCAAGATTACCCATACTTACTCACTATTACCCAATTATACTTTTTGCAGTAGCTAGCCTTGTAGGGATAATTTTATTTTTAATTAAAACCTTACTTATTATGAAAATTTTATTTGTTTCACTAACGTTTTTATTTACAATCCTATCTGGGTTTTCTACTGCTGACGTAACTAGTCCTACTGATATTTCTGCAACTGAAATAACGCAAATTACAATTGAAGCTTTTCTAAATGACGGGACGTCTGAAATTTTTTACTTTACAGCTGAAGATGATATTAGATGTGAATTAGAGAATATTTTTGCACGTGAAGATGTTCACCTGTGTTCTAAGTGTGTTTATTATCCTAATGGAGAATCTTGTTGCGTTACGGGTTCTTGTGATACGATAGATGAGGTTTTCGCTACCCATTGTGGCTCAAATAGTGGTGAAAATTAACAGGTGAAATTTTATACCTAATGAAGAAGGGAAGACCAATATTCCTTTCTTCATTAGATTTAAACCAATATAGTTCATTAGTTATACGAACCGAACTAAATAGATTCAATTAAAAAGATGAAAAAACACTCACTACTATTATTATCGTTGTTAATGCTATGCATGTCTTTTATGAATGCTCAAGTCTCTTTATCAAAAGTTACCTACAATGCTAAACATTCTTTCCCTACCTCTTCAGTATTGAATGGAGAAAATACATTACACTTTGATAGTTTACGAAGTCTATTTATCCATAATAATTATCCAATCAAAAATATTCCAAAGGAAGGAGGTTATCATGATGAAATAAATATTGGAGATAAAGAAGGTTGTTCTGTTTTTATTAACTACCAAAACAAAATGACGTACACTAAAAAAGGAGGTGAATACCTTACAGAGTATTTACATATAATCAAAGAATCCATGGATACTATCCAATGGGAGATTAGTACAGAGAAGAAAGTAATAGGAGGATATTCATGCACACTAGCTTCTGCTTATTACGAAGGTCGAACTTATGACGCATGGTTTACCCCTCAAATTCTCTTTCCATTTGGTCCGTATAGATTAAGAGGATTACCAGGGCTTATTCTCGAAGCAAAATCTCAAGATAATGAAGTGAGTTGGGAGTTTGTTCATTTTGAAGTCCAAAGCAAAGAAGCCGTAGAACTTATTCCTCCTTCAAATGGAGAACTCTATACATGGGAAGAATTTGTTAAATACAAGATTGACTATAAAAATAAAATGGAAAGTAAATATAAAAATAAAGCGGGAGGTACTGTAACACTTACGGTTCTAGATAGTGCGCCCGAGAGGTATATAGAAAAAGGGAAATTTAGTATATACAGTAAGTACTTGAATAAAAAATAATAGGCACAGCGAAGTTGTCATCAGAAAATTATAAATCTTTTAAAACTATTTCACTATGTCAAAAAATATAGAAAAAAGAACAACGCAAAATAAGTTTGATTTTAAATTGGATTTATCAGTCGAACAAATCAAGTTACCAATCCTATTTTTTTTACTATTAATATTAAATTCAACCGATTCATTTTCTCAAAATTCAATCTCTCGTGTAGTGTATCATGCAGAGCATTCTTTCCATTCAGCAAATAGTTATAATGGACAAAATACATTACACTTTAATCAGAACTATAGTTTATTTATACATGAAGGTTATCCAAAAGAATCGACGCAAAAGCAAGATGGGAATGATATTATTTCGACTGTAGGTGACAAGGAAGGAGCTCCTGAGTTTATTAATTTTAAAGATAGTTTGACATATACAAAACTAGTGGGACAATTTTTCGGACAATCCCAAAGTATCATCAAAGAAAAAATGGACAACATCACTTGGGAAGTTCAAGACTCTCAAAAAAATATTAAAAACTTTCTTTGCATTTTGGCAACAACCGAATATGAAGGAAGAAAATATTCCGCCTGGTTTACGCCAGATATTCCAGTACCATTTGGCCCATATCGACTGCGAGGTTTACCAGGATTAATCTTAGAAGCAAAATCAGAAGATGGAAAAATCAATTGGCAATTTGTTGGGTATGAAGCAAAAACTACAGCAGAAGTAAAGTTAGTACCTCCTTCTATTGGAGAATTATTCGATACGTTGGAAGAATTTGTGGAAGCTAAAATAATTTTTAAATTAAAAAAAGAAAGCCAATCTACGAGTGAATTCACCGTAACAATTGGGAGTAAAAACGTTGATGCATATATAGAAAAGGGGAAGTTTAATATTTATCAAAAATATATGAACAAAAGGAAATAAACTTAATTATCCAACATGCTCTAAGTAAAAAAAAATGCAAAGAATTGTAGTGCTGATTATTTTGCTGTTTTTTTCCTTTATCCTAAAAAGCCAATCTAGTTGGAAAATTTCAGGATATGTTTTTGGAGAAAAAGAAACATTAGCATTTGCAACAGTATATCTAACTCCTATCTCTACCGATTCTTTAAGCAAAAAAATATTAGTATTTACCTCCACAGATAATGATGGATATTTTGAACTGAACGTTGATTCATCTAGGCATAACGTTCTACTAGTTTGTAATTATTTGGGTTATCATAAAAAAGTAGTAGAGTTCCACAAAGGTGATTCTTTCCCAATAAAAATAAACCTAAAATCTACTTCCAATCAACTCAGCGAAGTCATCGTTACCGACCAAATAGTTCCTATTCAAGAACAAGGGGATACTGTTATATACGATGCCGCACAGTTTAGAGATTCTACCGAAACGACTGTAGAAGATTTGCTAAGAAAATTACCCGGTGTAGAAATTGACGGCAACGGGCAAATAAAAATAGAAGGCAAGCCAATCAAAAAAATGTTAATCGAAGGCACCGATATGTTCGGTCGCCAATACACGATGGGTTCTCAAAATATTCCTGCTGACTACATCGAATCAATCGAAATCATCAATCACCATCAAGAGAATCAAGTAATAAAAGATATTGTAAGCTCTGAGGATATCGTCCTTAATCTTAAACTAAAAGATAATGTAAAAAACAAATTATCGGGAATGCTTACAGAAGGAGTTGGGTATGGAGATGAATGGAAAGCCTTTTTTGATGTAAATATTTTTTCGATAAGCAAAAAACAAAAATATCTCTGGATCAGTAATAATGGAAATACTGGAGAACAGTATGGTTTGAATCAAATAAAATCAACCTATAGTTTTAACAATAAAGATATACTTACCGACGACGTAGAAAATATTCCTAAATTCACAAATGAGTTACGTCCCAATTATTTAAGTACCGCAGGGCAGTCTGTCGATAATTCAATCAATACCTTTAATACTTTACGAAGTTTTTTTGAACTAGGCTCAACTTTAAAACTGAAACTAAATACCACTTTCGCAACGCAAAAGGAAGCTCAACAAATATTTGATAATATCACTTCTTTGTACCAAATCGATCCATATAAAAACACGACACAACAAAATTTAAAACTTAAGAATCGGTTAGCCAAAATAGATTTGACATTAAATTATATCAATCCTTCGCTAAAGCAAAGTTTAGACTTTTATATCTCTTATGATAACTCTACCCACCATGGTTTCCAAAATATTGATGACCTTAATAGAAATAAAGATTTATTTAGCCAAGTAGATTTTCAAAATAATAAATTCTTAGCTACTGCTATTTACTCCCTCAGACTGACCGATCAAAGTGCATTGATTATAAAAGCGAAGTCTAATTACTTTAATATAAAAGAACAGTTTATTGGAAATAATGAAGATTACAATTCCGTATTAACAGCCCCTGATACATTTGAAAAAATCAAACAGGATTTGAATTTTAAAAATCTATTAGGCGAATTTTCTACCAGTTATCTTAATCGGTTTTCTTTATTTTCATTTCAAGCGGAATCAAAAATAAAAACTACTCGGCTTAATCTTTCTCCAGAATGGTATGGGATGCACGATAGTCTTACTCAAGACTTTCCAATTATATCGCTTTCAGCCAACAACCAAAAAGATTTCACCTGGACTAATCAATTAACCTTGAGTAGAGAAATAAATTCTACCTCCACCGCAAACCTAAGCACAACATTTTTTTATAGATTATTTGAACAAAATGACCAAAGAACTGAATTTAATTTTTCCAATAGTTATACCCTCAAATTTTGGGTAACAAAAGATATTAATTCTAAAACTAAACTAAATGCTGTTTATCAATACGCCAATAATCAACTCAATAATTATGATTTGATTTCGGCAAATTATATTCGTGATAATTATAATTTTTCTAATAACATACCCAAAACTAAGCTTACAGGAGGACATTCTTTTGTCCTAAGGTTTTCACAAAAAAATATAAGAAAATTGAGTAGTTATTATTTAAGCATGATTTTGAAGATTAAAGAAAAACGGTGGATTCAAGATTTCACTTTTTTTAATAGTATTATTAATAGCCAACCTTACTTCGTTGATGATAATAACCAAATTAGAATTTCTGGCAAGTGGGATAAATTTATTCCTATACTTAAAACGAATTTTGAAATTAAACCACGTTTTTCTTTTTCTAAAAATAGCTTAGTTTCTAATGGTATTATTTCTAAAATTCAAGTACTTAATCTAGGGACTAGTTTCGTAACTGCTTGGCGGCTACACCATTCTATATTATTTAGATTGGATGGTTCTTTTGGTAAGCGTTATTTTAAAAGCAATAACTCCATCAATAATCAATTGATAAATATTGGAATAACACCTTTTATTTCGTGGAAAGAAGGGACGTGGAATATCAAAATATTTGCTACTTACCAAAATAGTTTTAATCAAAACCAATCTGCAAAAATTTTAAGTAGCAAATTTGAAATAGAAAAAAGAATTAATATTAAGAATAGGAAAACTAATGTTTCCCTAAGGTTTTATAACTTATTCAACCAGAAAAATTATAAAGCCATAACTACAGGAGAATATTTTATTTTTGAAAATATGATTGATGCGATAAATCCTTTTTTTATTTTTAGCATAGATCAACATTTTTAGTAAAATAGCATCAATTTTATTTAATTTTTTTTGAAATAAATAAAGGCTAGAGGTTTTCGTCTCAAAAAAGGAATCCCGAACTTTTGACTAATCAAAAATTCGGGATTCCTCCTGCTTCAAATTAACCGTTAACCATTCAGCATTAACCGTTAAAAAACTTACTTAATCATTTTAATAAATGATTTCATAAACCAGTTCGAATCTGCCTTGATTAAAGTGTCGAGCATCGAATCTGCTTTATTGGAAAATAACTTAATATCCTTAATCACTTTGCAGAATTCATCTGAATCACTACACATGCCATCTACCGCTGAAATTTCGTCTAATATTTTTATGACTGGTTCGAGTTCTCGTTTCTTTCTTTGGATGACGATTTTTTTGACAACTTCCCACATCTCTTTTTCGGCTATAAAAAATTCTTTTCTTTCCCCTGGTATTAACTTTTTATAAACCAATCCCCAATCTATTAATTGGCGAACATTCATATTCGTATTTCCCATCGAAATATTCAATTTCTCTTTGATATCCATAGCACATAGTGGTTCGGGTGCAATGAGTAACAAGGCATGAATTTGTGCCATAGTACGATTGATGCCCCAGTTAGAACCTAAGGTTCCCCAAGATTGAATAAACTTATCTTTGCCGTCTTGTAATTCCATTTTATAATAAATATGAAGTTTGTGTCAATATAGATTTGTCTGAAAAAAAGTACTTATTTTACTTTCAAAAGTTTCTGAAAGTTACTTGTTTCAATAGATAAATCAAATTTAAGGTGAGATTGTTTAGATTTTTTGATTTTTTCTGTAAAACGACTTTCCAAGTCGTTCTCCGTTTAGCGGCTTTCCAAGTCGCATGCTACTCCAACGAATCTGGAGATTCGTTGGACGGAGAACGACTTGGAAAGTCGTTTTACCCACCAACCATTGCTCGCATAATTTCCGCACACATAATTGCTCCATACGTTCCAATCGCATATCCCAAAACTGCTAACAATGCTCCTACAGGTGCAAGCGAAGGACTAAATGCCGAAGCTACAACTGGCGCTGAGGCCGCTCCTCCAACATTGGCTTGGCTTCCAACTGCCACAAAAAAGAAAGGTGCTCGAATGAGTTTTGCTACTAAAATTAAAAGCGTTACATGAACTAACATCCAAATAATTCCGATGCCAAATAATCCTAAATTCGCCCACACTTTTCCCAAATTCATATGCATTCCAATCGTCGCTACCAAGATGTAAATAAAAATTGATCCCCATCGAGATGCACCAACTCCTTCTAATTTTCGAGCTGACGTAAATGACAAAAGTAAACCTACCGTTGTTGAAATTACGATCAACCAAAAGAATCCTGACATTACAGAACTTAATCCATTTTCGACAAGACTTCCTGCTGAGAAAATCTTACTGCCATCTTCATTTGTTCCAATAACAACCTTTGATGCTTCATTCATGTCTCCAAAAAATGGTGCAATCAAATCTGCTCCCCAATGCGAAATTCCAACTGCTCCAAAAGCAACTGCCAACATGATAAATAAAGTTGTAGTCGTTGGCATTTGAGCAATACTTGCACTATATTCTGCTACTCTATTTTTCAAATCTTCGATGGCTGAAGTATCTGCTTTTAACCATGCATCAATTCGTTCGGTAACATTTGCGCCATACAAAAGAAAGCCCATCCAAATATTTGCAACCACAATATCAACTACGAGCATGATGGCAAAAACTTCGTTCGGTACTTCATAAATAATTTTCATCGCATTCTGATTCGCTCCTCCTCCAATCCAACTTCCTGCTACGGTTGACAAACCATTTGCTATCTCCACAGAATTCTCACCCAACACGCTTGGGAATAAATTAATCGCTGCGAAAAGTGCAATTGGTCCACCGATTACAATACCTAACGTTGCCGTCAAAAACATCACAATCGCTTTCCAACCTAAATTCATAATCGCTTTAAAATCTATACTTACGCAAAGCAAAACCAAACTCGCTGGCAACAAATATCTCGATGCCACAAAGTATAATCTCGAATGTTTTGTGTAAGAATTGATGACTCCACTTTCCACTCCATTTTTTTCCAAAAGCAATTTTATATCATCATATGAACCTGAATTGAAAACTGCTTGCGCACTTTCAAAACTTGCTTTCATTTTTTCAGGAAGGACTAAAGTCAAATCTTTGACATAATCCAACAATGAATTATCAAACCAATCTGAAGCGATTAGTCCCAATGGATAATATAAAATAGCGGGAATAAAATAACACAACAATAAAGCAGGTACAAATTTGTAGAATTTTTTCCATCCTGCTGATTCAAGACTATGTGTGTAGAAAATGGCTGCTAGCACTCCAAGTAAAATACCCAGTACAACAGCATCATTTGTAAAAAATGGTTCCATGATTTTCGTTTCGTTTTAAATAAATAGTTGGACAAGGTTAAAGATAGATTTTTTTTGGAAAATAAAATAAAAGGGCTGTTAACGCTTAAAACGCTAACAGCCCTTGTTAGTTTTTTTTATAAAAATTTTATTTCATTTTCACTAATCGCTTCGTCTTTTGACCGTAGTCAGTTTGGATACGGTAGTAGTAACTTCCTGATGCTAAGTTATTTCCTTCCATTCTAATTTGATGTGTTCCCGCATTGAATTTTTGGTTGGTCAAAACTTTCAATTCGCTTCCGATGACATCAAACAAACTGATTTTTACCCAACCAGATTTTACTGTAAATTCAATATTAGTTGATTGATCAAATGGATTTGGATAAGCATTCAATTCTAATTCTCCTTCTTTTAAAATCTCCTGTGCA
The DNA here is from genome assembly GCA_937981555.1 of uncultured Saprospiraceae bacterium. Lineage (GTDB taxonomy): Bacteria > Bacteroidota > Bacteroidia > Chitinophagales > Saprospiraceae > CAJQQY01. The sequence goes on along the minus strand of CALJOK010000007.1, from coordinate 13,537 downwards.
CTCACCGAATCACAAGTTTCCAAAATTGGTAAATGTTGGAAATCATCATACAATAAGTCTTTCACCACTTGTTCTTCCACGTCAAACCAATCCATCAAAACAGTTCCATAAACTGATCTAAAATCAAATTGCATCGGCACGCCTTCTTGATTATCTACGTCAGGTGAAATTTCAGGATTGTCTCCCAAAACTGCTGGGTTGACACATGATCCAAAAAGCATCATCGGCGCAGCAGTTCCATGATCTGTTCCCAAACTATCATTCGAACGAATCCGTCTTCCGAACTCAGAATAAACCATTCCGACCACTCGCTTATCCAAATCTAATTGTTCCAAATCATCTTGGAAAGCACAAATTGCTTTGGACAAACTATTCAACAAATTAGCATGTGCTCCAATTGTCGGATCTGAACCATCTACTTGCAAAGCATGTGTATCGAACCCTCCGAGGTTGACAACATAGACTTTTGTTTTTAATCCTCCTGCAATTAATTTTGCCACAATTTTTAACTTGCTGGACAAATTATCATCATCTGCATATTTCGTCGAAAGGTTTGCTCCGTTGTCATTAGCAGTTTGAATAACATCATTGTAGGCATTCGTTTGCACGATGCTATCAATCAAAAATTCAACTTGATCTCCGTAGCATGAATCAGGCAAAGTACCATTTACAGGTGTTGCCAAAGCTGATAAATTATCAGGGTCAACGAGTGCCATACTAAAATTACCCCCTGAACCTTCGCAAGTTGGTGTGACTTGAGAGCCAACTGTAATCGCAAATGGATCTGGAAATTCTGCATTTGGATAACCTGTTGGAAAACCTGTATGTAAATGCTCAAAATATCGACCTAACCAACCTGTATTTAAATATTCATTAGCTGCGGAACCTGATGTCCAAATGTCCGTCGAACGGAAATGTGAACGATTTTGATTTGGATAACCTGTACTTTGAATGATGTTTAATTTACCATTGTCAAATACATTTTTCAGATCACCCATCACAGGATGAAAACCTAAAGTATCGGTCAAATCCAAAATCGAACTTTCGGGAACGATTACATTTTCTCGAACTTGAACAAGGTTGGAATATTGGTCTTTTGGAATCAGCATATTCAATCCATCATTTCCTCCATCCAATTGAATTAAAACCAACACTTTATCTGAGTCCGTGTTTAACATATTAAACATCGGATTATTTAAAGCGGAAACATTTACTCCTCCTAACAAAACAGGAACAGATGCCGCAGAACTTCTTTTTATAAATGTCCTTCTTTTCATAAGAACTAAAATTTAATTTCCCACAAAAAAGTGAGAAGGTTTTTAAAATAAAATTTAAACAAAAAAAACGTGTGCACATTGTTACATGAGATAAACCTCAGGCATTTTTAGCATCGTTTTAACCAAGCCTTTAAGTTTACTTTCAATGGCTGGCTCAATACTAGTGTTGCCTGTACTGTAATCTAAGTACTCATCTTGCCACTCAGGGTTCGTGATTCCATGAGAATCTTTTAACGAGTCAACTTGCTCTTGCACTAATGGTTGAGCAAATAAAATACTTGCGATTTCAGTAATCAAATCATCAGGATCAGCTGGGTTGTCGAGTGATGCCACAAAGTTGAGCACATTAAGTTTCACTTGAAATCCAGACACATTATACCCTTCCGATAATGCATCAGAATAATTCATTCGCACAGGTAGCGTAACTGCGTTTATCCAAATTTTATAAAATTGAGGCGCTTGATAATAGGCTTTCCATCCTGCGACATTTGGATGAGCATACAGGACCATTTCTAATGGCACGATAGCCGTAAATAATCTTCTTAAAATATTATACTCTTCTAAAATATCTGGGTTGAGTTCCAACTCAAATGTATTGACCATTTTGAATAAATAATCAATCGGATGAGTAATCATACAACCTCGAATTGACATGTCGTAAAAATGTTCGCTCGACAAAAGTGCCATCAAAGTTGGTTGCACATTATAATTATCAGCGATTAACATTTGCGCCATCGGTTCGATAATATTCGCTTCGACGTCACTAGTAATATCAAAGTGAACAAACCAACGATACAGTTTTCGAGAAATAAAACGCGCCACTTCATCTTTTTGAAAAATAATATCGATGACAGTTTTATATTCATTTTCCTCTCCATTCGTAATAATGACATCATTGAATCGATGAGACAATTGTTTATCTTCTGTGTCATGACGGTTTGCATTATAACCTGCTTTAACCTGAGTTAAATCATCAATATCAAAATGCCTCCATCCTGTCAACGCACGAGCAATTTGTACTACATCATCTTCCGTATAGTTGGTGTAATCACCAGGGCCAGCAGCATCTCCTTTTCCAATGGTGAAAAGTTCTAACAACTCTCTTGAAAAATTTTCATTGGGCGCATTTTTTGAATTTTGCGTACCATTCAAATATTGCAACATAGAAGGATCGATCGTAATCAATTCTACTAATTCTTTAAAATTGCCCAATGCATTTTCTCTCAACAAAGTCATATACCTATGTTGAAATCTCGAATCATTCGTATCGGCTACCACAAAATGATTATGCCAAAACAAAAGCATTTTCTCTCGAATGTTCATTCCTGATTCTCGAATGGTTTTGAATGACCACCCCTGCAAAGATCTTTTTCGGGCACCATTCAAACCTGAGATGGCGTTGTTGGTCGGTTCATCAACCCAACTCTCGCCATTCGCAATATTTGGATCATTTTCGAAATTATAATATATAGGCTCGGCAGGAAGTGGTTGACTTTCAAAAAGCAAACTTATGGTCGCATCCAAACCATCCGAAGTGGCTTGTTTCATTTGAGCATAAGTTGGCCCGAAGGTCGTTCGGCGAAGCAAATGGGCCGCTTGCTCAACCCCCCAAGCTCCTGTATAGAGTGCAAAAGTATTCGTCACAGTAGTTGCTGTAGTTAATTTGGAAATAGTTTTTTTCTCTTTCCCCATTAATAATGCGAGCGAAGCTCTTCGATTCATATGCATTGAATTTAGGTTTAAAAAAATAAGCTTTGATTGAAATTTTGACTCCGTGAGTCATTAATAGTTTAATCTAATTTAGAAAAAAAATCTCACCTCTTATTTCTTAAGTTTCTTTTTGGAAAAAAACGACCTGCTACTTTCTCCGATCAAGCACAATCCTTCCAGTCTAATTTGATGCGCTCCGACATTGATTTTTTGGTTAGTCAAAAAGTCTAAAACCAGTTACATGAGATAAACCTCAGGCATTTTCAACATCGTTTTGACCAAGTCTTTGAGCTTATTATCAATGGCTGGCTCAAGACTAACATTGCCTGTACTGTAATCTAAGTATTCGTCTTGCCACTCAGGATTCGTAATTCCATGAGAGTCTTTCAACGAATCGACTTGTTCTTGAACTAAAGGTTGAGCAAATAAAATACTTGCGATTTCAGTAATCAAATCATCAGGATCAGCTGGATTGTCAAGTGATGCCACAAAGTCGAGCACATTAATTTTCACTTGAAATCCCGATACATCATATCCTTCCATCAATGTATCAGAGTAATTCATTCGCAACGGCAGCGTAACTGCATTTATCCAAATTCTATAAAATTGAGGCGCTTGATAATATGCTTTCCATCCAGCGACAGTCGGAGGAGCATATATGATCATTTCGAGCGGAATCATCGCAGTATATAACCTTTTTAAAATATTATATTCTTCTAAAATATCTGGGTTGAGTTCTAATTCAAATGCATTGATCATCTTAAATAAATAATCAATCGGATGAGTAATCATACAACCACGGATAGACATATCGTAAAAATGCTCACTCGATAAAAGTGCCATTAAAGCTTCTTTAACCTCATAATTATCACCGATTAACATTTGCGCCATCGGTTCGATAATATTCGCTTCGACTTCACTATTAATATCAAAGTGAACAAACCAACTATACAATTTTCGAGCAATAAATCGAGCGACTTCAACTTTTTGAAAAATAATATCAATGACAACTCTATATTCATTTTCGGCTTCATTCGTAATGATTATATCATTGAATCGATGGGACAATTGTTTATCACCAGTATCATGAAGATTTGGATTATAACCTGCCTGCACCTGAGTTAGATTATCAATATCTAAATGGTTCCAACCTGTCAACGAACGAGCAATTTGTACCACATCATCTTCCGTGTAATTGGTGTAATCACCAGGTCCAGCAGCAACTCCTTTTCCGATAGTAAAAAGTTCTAACAATTCTCTTGCATAATTTTCATTGGGAGCATTCTTTGAATTTTGCGTCCCATTTAAATATTGCAACATGGAAGGATCAATCGTAATCAATTTTACTAACTCTTTAAAATCCCCCAAAGCATTTTCTCTCAACAAAGTCATATATCGATGTTGGAGTCTTGCATCATTCGTGTTGGCTACCACAAAATGATTGTGCCAAAACAGCACCATTTTTTCTCGGATATTCATCCCTGATTCTCGAATAATTTTGTACGACCAACCTTGCAAAGATTTTTTTCGAGCAATATTCAAATCTAAGATGGTGAAGTCCGTTGGTTCATTTACCCAAGCTTCGCCATTGCCAACATTGGGATCATTTTCGAAATCATAATAAATTGGATCGTTAGGAAGTGGTTGACTTTCAAAGAGCAAATCTACAGTCGCATTCAAACCATCAGAAGTGGCTTGTTTTATTTGAGTATAAGTTGATCCGAAGGTCGTTCGACGAAGTAAATGGGCAGCTTGCTCAAACCCCCAAGTTCCGGTGTAGGGAGCAAAAGTATTCGTTACAGTAACCGCTGCCGTAGTTAATTTGGGAACAGATTTTTTCTGCTTTCCCATTAATAATGCGAGTGAAGCTCTTCGATTCATATGCATTTTCCTTTGGTTTTTTTAAAATGAGAAATACGTTTTTGGCGGTGTACTTTAAGAAAATATTTATTTTAGATTTGGTGAAGAAACGGTGTTTTTTATTTCACATCAAAAATTAGACCTTTGTAATTAAGAAAAAGGTTTAATTGAATTAAAAACTTGACATCTCTACTACATTTACTCTTCCAACTTCTTTTCGAAAAAAAATACCAAAAATACAACGCTAGCTTTGCGAAATCCGTGAGAGGGTATTTGTACAGAGCAAGAGTTCGTAAAGCGGGTTATTTTGAGAAAGAAGCTAATGCGTAAAGCTAGAAAACAGAAAAGCGTTTTGCAAAATCAATTGCAAAACGCTTTCCTGTTTATTTTTTTTGAAAAAAATTATACCGTTTCTCCGATCAATCTTAATCCTTCCATCGTCAAATCCATATTCACTTCTTCAAAGTCATTTTCTAACTCAGCTAAAATTTTTGATAATCCGCCAGTTGCAACAGCAATATATTGCTCTCCAACTTCTGCTCTAATGCTCGCTAATTGATGTCGCACCAAACCAACATAACCGATCAAAATCCCAGCTTGAATCGCTGTAACTGTATTTTTTCCAATCGCAGATTTTGGCATTTCAAGTGGTACTTCTGGCAATTGTGCAGTATTTCCAACAAGTGATTGAATGGCCGTTTCCAATCCTGGAACTATATTTACTCCTTTCAGATGACCTTCTTTTGAAACAACTGTAAAAGTCAAAGCTGTTCCAAAATCGACAACGATACAATCTTTTTTAAACAACTGATTCGCAGCAATTGCATTCGCCACTAAGTCAGTTCCAATTTCATCAGGTCGATCAATTTGTAATTTTAATTTTGGAAAAATAGTGGAGTTGACAACGATAGGTGGTTTTCCAAAAAGCTCCAAAAGTATCTCTTCAAATACATCTCGAAGAATCGGAACCACACTACTCAAAACACATTTCTTAATCTGATTAGGAATAATATTCGCTTCCCAAAAATCATTGACGATTTTCATTTTATAAAAAAGCGAAGACTCATCCGACAAAGTCGGAAACCGAAAAGTGTGTTTCCATTCAGCGCCATCATGAAGCGCAAGTACAATATTTGAATTTCCAATATCAATAGCTAAAAGCATGATGTAAATGTATTAGCATAAGCGTTATAAAAAATAAAATTACTCCTCTTCTCCTTCTTCTACCAACTCTAATTCAATTTGTTTCTTTTCCAAATCAGTTGAAATAATTCTCGCTCGTACCTTCTGTCCCATCTTCAAAACACTTCCCGTTTTCGTTCCAACTGCTTTCAACCTACCACTTCCCAACTCGTACGATTCTGAGAAATTTTCAAAACCAATCAATCCTTCTGCGTTACTATGATCGATTTGAACAAAGATTCCACGATCAATCATTCCTGAAATATGTGCATCGAAAACTTCTCCAATATGCTTACTGGAATATTCTACTTGCTTATATTTCACAGACTCTCTTTCCGCTTCAGCAGCCTTCTTTTCTTGAGTAGAAATGTGTCGACATTTTGCTTCCAACTCTCCTTTATCATCTCGGAAAGTTTCTTCCAAATTTTTCTCCAACAAACGATGTGCAAGCACATCTGAGTACCTTCGAATCGGAGAAGTAAAATGTGAATAATTTTCAAAAGCTAATCCATAGTGACCAATATTATCCGTCGTATAAATTGCTTTTGCCATCGAACGAATCGCAATTGGCTGCAGCATTCTCAATGCTTCATTATCACGCGCAGCTACATCGAGTGCAAGGAAACTTTCAGCAACTTGCTTAGGCGTTTGCATTTCCATCTTAAAACCTAATTCAAGCGCAAACCTAGCAAATTCGGCAATTTTATCAGGATCTGGCTCATCGTGAACTCGATAAACGAATGGAATCTCTCCACCTCCATCTTTACCTTTTTTGACAATATAAGTCGCTACTTCTTTATTCGCCAACAACATAAATTCTTCAATTAACTTATGTGCATCTTTTCGAACTTTTACAAAAACATCAATTGGTGTTCCATCTTCGTCCAACTTAAATTTCACCTCAGGAGATTCAAAACTGATCGCTCCATTTTTGAATTTCTTCTTCTGAAGTTTTTTGGCAATTTTATTTAAATCTAATAATTCTTCTGCATATTCTCCTTCTCCATTTTCTAAAATTTCTTGCGCCTCTTCGTAGCTAAATCTCCGGTCAGAATGAATCAAAGTTTTCCCAAACCAACGCTCCTCAATTCTTCCTTTTGCACTAAAAGTAAAAACTGCGCTGAACGTACATTTATCTTCATTCGGTCGAAGCGAACATAATTCGTTGGAGATTTTTTCAGGCAACATCGGCAACACTCGATCCACCAAATAAACGGAAGTACTTCGTTTCAATGCTTCTTTATCAAGAGCAGTTTTTGGTCGAACATAATGTGTTACATCTGCAATGTGAACACCAATTTCTTTTCGTCCATCTTCCAAAATTCGATACGATAATGCATCATCAAAATCCTTCGCGGTATCTGGATCAATCGTAAACGTCGTGATGTCTCGCATATCTCTCCGTCGAGCAACTTCTGCATCCGAGAGTTCATCTGTCAATGCTTCTGACTCTCGTTTTACTGCTTCTGAAAAGTCTAATTCAAAACCTTTGTTGATCAAAATTGACTTCATTGCAATCTCGCTTCCTCCTTCTTCACCCAACACACTTGTCACAACTCCGACTGATCTAAAATTGAAACTCTCGCCCCACTTCGTCACTTTTACCACGACCACATCTTCATCCTTTGCTTCTTTCAGATCATCCAATCCAACTTGAATTTCCAAGTCTTCATATTGATACATGCTCGGAGTCAAAAGCGCATAATCTCCATAAATTCGAATGACACCTAAAAAGTGTTCCGTTGCTCGATTTAAGATTTTCACAATTTCTCCTTCTGGTTTTCTTCGACCTCGAGGCAAATGAACTGACACTTGAACTTGGTCTCCTTGCATCACTCCGTTCGTATGTCTTTGTGCAACATACACATCGTCTTCCAAGTCATCTATAACAATGTATGCAGCGCCACTTCGAGTCACGTCCGCTTTTCCAACATGTAATTTTCTACGTGATTTTATTTTCCCACTTGAGGTATCTGCAAATCTGTCGAGGCGAAATCTGCCTGGTTCAATTTCGTATAATTTTCCTTCCTTCGCCAACTTCAACATAGCATCGTTGACTGCATCAGGACTGTTCCCCAAGTTTAGTTTTTTGATTAGTTGTTTTGCGGTGAGTCGCTTTTTAGGATTGGTTTTTAAGAATTTAAATATTTGGTGTTTTAGTTCTGAGGCTGCGGGTTTTTGACCCATTTTTATTTTTTTAAGTTTTTTCTTTTTCTTCATAATAGTTTTTGTAAAAAATAGTCGGTGTTGTTAGTAATCAAAACGATTACTTTATTATATAACGCTAAATTTTAGATTAAGTTAAGATTGAAATTTTTCCATCTTGGGTTAATTCTAGGATCGAATCGAGACTTGTGGCAGGGTCATAGGCGAGATCATCATTTGCAGCAACCACTCCAACTACACTCGCAATCGTCCAATCCTCTTTAATGGTGGTTACAGTTCTTAGTAACGCATCTCCCTTCACTTGAGTTCCCGCAACCATCTTTTTTTCTATTAGACTTCCTTTTTTGTCAAAAGTAATGACGAAATATTCATAATTCATCAAACTAGCTTTCCACAAAACAATTGCATAAAAATTCTTAGTTCGTGGAAATCGAAAGCAAGGAATGTATTCCGTAAATTCATCAATCGAATCGTCAATCGGAACAATGAATTCTTCAATCATTTGTTTTGATAAAGGTTTATTTTCTTTGCTGAAGATCGATTGAGTATCTTCTGTTAAATCAATTGGCAATTCCGTTTCTGGAAATGCCTGTATAAATTCTTGAAATGTTATGTTTACTACCTTGTCCATATAGAAATTTAAATTCAGTTAAAATAGGAAATTGCAAAGTTAACTCAACTACATTAAATACTTATTAGAAAATGGGAATATTTCTTTGCCCCATTATTATTGATCTTTTTTAAATAAAACCTACCTTTTTGCACTAATTTTGATTCATTCTAAATAAACTATTCCTTCCCTTCAAGTCCGAACAACTGTTGGGAAAATCCCTTTAAATAGATAGATTTGTCAAGGTTTGAAAAAAATCACGTTTATTAACTTTTTTTAATGTGATTTGAATAAAACGAAGAACTAATTTGACCCATTTTTAACTCTTGGGCAAAACCATTAAAAACATTTTTTTATGAGTTGGTTAACCAATTTTTTATTCTCTTCCATCGGGCGAAAACTTACTATGAGCTTGACTGGAATCTTTTTGATTTTATTTTTAACTGTCCACTTGTTAGGTAATATACAATTGCTGGCTGGTGATGGCGGTGAAAGTTTTAATCTCTATGCTGATTTCATGGGACACAATCCTTTGATTCAATTTATTTCCATTGGAAATTTCTTTTTTATTTTTCTTCATGCTGTACTTGGAATCTTACTTTATTTTCAAAATAAAGCAGCTTCAGGCGGAGGTAACTCAAGGTATGCTGTGAAAAGTACTAAGACAACTACTTACTCAAGTCGAAATATGGCTTGGTTCGGAACAGTTATTTTAGTTTTTATTTTGATTCACCTTTTCCAATTTTGGTTCAAAGTGAAATTTACCAACTTTCCTGAAATGATTACTTACGATGGAGTTCAAGTAAAAGATGTATACACTTTGGTGGCTGCGACTTTTAGCAGTATTCCATTTGTAATTTTTTATGTGGCGTCGATGATTGTCATCGGTTTGCACTTGAGTCATGGATTCCAAAGTGCTTTTCAGTCACTCGGTTTGAATCATAAAAAATACACTCCGATTATCAAAGGTTTAGGTACTGCCTATTCGATTTTGATTCCTTTGGGATATGCTATTATTCCAATCGTATTTTATTTGACCAAGGCGTAAATTGATTGTTATTTTTTATAAAAAAATACAATCTGAAATTTTCATTTAAAAATTTTATCAAAAAAAATTATGGAACTTAAATCAAATATACCCGAAGGTGATATCGCAACTAAGTGGGAAAATTATCGAGGAAAGATGGAACTCGTTGCGCCTAATAATAAACGAAGACTTGAAATTATTGTAGTAGGAACTGGTTTGGCTGGAGCTTCGGCTGCTGCAACATTTGGAGAGTTAGGTTATAAGGTGAAGTGTTTTACATTTCATGATAGTCCTCGTCGAGCGCATAGTATTGCTGCCCAAGGTGGAATCAATGCTGCAAAAAATTATCAAAATGATGGTGACTCAGTTTACCGATTATTTTATGATACAGTCAAAGGTGGTGATTACCGAAGTCGTGAGGCGAACGTTCACCGCTTGGCTGAAGTGAGTCGAAATATTATCGATCAATGTGTCGCACAAGGTGTTCCTTTTGCAAGAGAGTACGGAGGACTTTTGGCGAATCGTTCGTTCGGTGGAGTTCAAGTATCGAGAACTTTTTATGCAAGAGGTCAGACGGGACAGCAACTTTTGTTAGGTGCTTACCAAGCATTGTCTCGACAAATTTCTTTGGGAAATGTCGAAATGTACAACCGACATGAAATGTTGGACTTAGTAAAAGTAGATGGCAAAGCACGAGGAATTATTGCTCGAAATATGTTGACTGGAAAGTCGGAACGATTCGCAGCTCATTGTGTTGTTTTGGCAACAGGTGGTTACGGAAACGTTTTTTATCTATCAACGAATGCAATGGGATCGAATGTAACTGCCGCTTGGAGAGCAGTTAAAAAAGGAGCTTTGATGGCGAATCCTTGCTATACTCAAATTCACCCAACTTGTATTCCAGTATCTGGCGAGTATCAATCGAAGTTGACTTTAATGTCAGAGTCATTAAGAAATGATGGTCGAGTTTGGGTACCGAATAAAGTAGAAGATGCAAAAGCAATTCAAGCTGGTACAAAAACGGCTTTGGATATTCCAGAAGCAGATAGAGATTATTACTTAGAAAGACGTTACCCTGCGTTTGGAAATTTAGTCCCTCGTGATGTTGCTTCGCGTGCTGCGAAAGTAGCTTGTGATGAAGGCAAAGGAGTGAGTAAAACTGGTTTAGCAGTTTATCTAGATTTTGCTGCGGCCATTCAACGATATGGAAAATCTTCTGCGATTTCTAAAGGAATCAATAATCCTAATGCGGATAAGATTATCGAATTAGGAGAAGCAGTTGTCAAAGAAAAATATGGTAATCTTTTCCAAATGTATGAAAAGATTACAGCAGAGAATCCATATAAAACCCCAATGAAAATTTTCCCAGCAGTTCATTATACGATGGGCGGCGTTTGGGTGGATTATCATTTGGAGACCAATGTTCCTGGATTATTTTGTTTGGGAGAAGCGAATTTCTCAGATCACGGAGCCAACCGATTAGGAGCTTCGGCATTGATGCAAGGATTGGCTGATGGGTATTTTGTGATACCATATACTGTTGGTCCATTTTTATCAAAAGAAATTCGAACACCTCAAATAAGTGCAGACAGTCCTGAATTTTTGGCTGCAGAAAAAGAGACGAATGAAAAATTAGAACGCTTGATTAAAATCCAAGGGAATCAATCTGTGGAAAGTTTCCACCGTCGTTTGGGAAAAATCATGTGGGACTATTGTGGTATGGCTCGAAATGCAGAAGGCTTGAAAAAAGGTCGTCAAATGATTCGAGACTTGCGTGCTGAATTTTACAATGATGTTTTTGTTCCAGGTGAAGTAAATGAATTTAATCCTGAATTAGAAAAAGCAAGTCGAGTGGCTGACTTTTTAGAATTAGGTGAAGTCATGATGTTGGATGCTTTGGACAGAAACGAAAGTTGTGGTGGTCACTTCCGAGAAGAGTATGCTTCGGAAGGTGGTGAAGCAAAACGTAACGATGAAGATTATGCTTACGTGGCTGCTTGGGAATGGGATGAGATTGAACCGAAAGTTCACAAAGAGCATTTAGAATTTAAAGACATTGAATTAAAAACTCGGTCTTACAAATAATGGTGAATAGTTAACTGTTAATGGTTAATCTCCCGTTTTGTGTTTTATTTTTTTCATTAAAAAAACTGGCGAGTTGTATTTTTTATAACGCTAACGTTAATACATTTACAAATCGTTCTAAAATAAATTCGATATGAAAATTCATTTAAAAGTTTGGAGACAAAGAAATGGAGAATCAAAAGGTTACTTAGAAGATCATCAAGTTCAAGCAGATGAGCATATGTCATTTTTGGAAATGATGGATGTCTTAAATGAGAACTTGGTTTCTAAAAAAGAAACACCTGTTGCTTTCGAACATGATTGTCGAGAAGGAATTTGTGGTTCATGTAATATGGTCATCAATGGTCAGCCTCATGGGCCTGATTCAGGAACGACGACTTGTCAATTGCATATGCGTTCGTTCAAAGATGGCGATACAATTGTGGTAGAACCTTGGCGAGCAGTTGCATTTCCAGTTATCAAAGATTTGGTTGTTGATCGTTCTTCTTTTGATAGAATCATTCAAGCAGGTGGATATGTTTCTGTAAATACTGGTCAAGCACAAGATGGAAATGCGATTCCAATTGAAAAGGAAAGAGCTTCTTTTGCGATGAATGCAGCTGAGTGTATCGGTTGTGGCGCGTGTGTAGCAGCTTGTCCAAATGCAAGTGCGATGTTATTTACTGCTGCGAAGGTAGCACACTTAGGTACGATGCCTCAGGGGGAAGTGGAGCAATCTACTCGAGTTCAATCTATGGTGAAGCAAATGGATTTGGAAGGTTTCGGAATGTGCTCGAATACAGGAGCTTGTGAAGCGGAATGTCCTAAAGAAATCTCAATTACGAATATAGCTTTGATGAATCGACAATATGCTGGTTCAGTTTTGGGGTCGGAGAAGAGTGTGTAAATTCGTTTTTTGAAAAATAAAAAAGCGCATCAAATTAATTTTTGATGCGCTTTTTTTATTTATTTTTGGAAGTAGCTGGTGTTCCTGAAAGTTTTGTTTTAAAAAACACTTTTGAACTTGGCACATAAGGAGAGTTGCTATGTTTTCCATTTCGTCTCCAACAAAAACTTCCATAAAGTACATTCCCCAATCCTTCCATTTTAAAACTAAAATCTCTCTCGATAATTAAAATCTGATTATCAGTTTTCTCAATCTTATTTTTTTCTAGGTTATCTTTTGAAAAGTTGATTTCAATTTTTGCACTCTGAATAATTGAAGTTGGAAGGTTTTTTATTTTATAATTTTCTCCTTTGTATTTTAAAATGATAACCACATTACTATCTAAATGATGAGAGTATGTATCAAAATCAAACTTGTTTTGATTCGACCAATAAGGTGTCATTTCATAATATTTGCCTTCAAAAAAAATTTCATAATCTAACGTTTCAATTCCTTCGTCCATTACTTTTATTTCAAAGTAATAAATATCTGCAAATACGCTTGAAGAAAAACTGAAGAGAAAAATTGAGAATAGAAGTAGCTTTTTCATATTTAATAGACATTATTCTAAATGAGATTTTAGCTCCATTTAATTTTAGATTGATATTTTCTAAAAGGACTACAGACTCTAAAATTATGAAGACCGACACAAATGTTTAAGATTTGGTCTCTAAAATGTTGGCGAAAGTGCCTGC
>CALJOK010000006.1 GCA_937981555.1 uncultured Saprospiraceae bacterium | reverse complement strand
CCAACTGGAGGCGTACCCAATTATCAATACCTATGGAGCAATGGCGATACGACTGCGTTGGCGGAAAATCTTTTGCCTGGAGTTTATACGGTAACTGTCACCGATGCGAACGGCTGTATAGAGATTTTAGAAATGGAAGTTGGTTTTATGACTGCGGTAAATGAGTTGGATAAAAAATATTCGATTCAGTTGATTCCTAATTTGGTAGAGCAAGGAGGAACGACTCAGTTAGTTTTTGACCTAGCGGAAAATGCTTATTTTGAAATAGAAATATTTAATGAAATCGGACAATTTCTTTTTTCTAAAAAAATGGAAGTGGGAGCGGGGAGGAGTAATTATGAGTTGCCAACTTTGACAGGGCAAGGTTTGTTTTTTGTAAAAATAAAAGAGGAAACGGGGGAAGTGAAAATATTGAAATTAATAATTGTATAGTTTAAAATCGAAAAATGAAACTAACTTTACTAAAACTCATCTATTCCTTTTTCTCCTATTTTATCATTAACTAGTTTTGAATAGAGTTATTATATCAATTTAGAAGACGTGATTGAAGTCAAGAATAAGGCTTAAATATTCATTTATTATTCGTAAGTATCAAGCTATCAATAAAAAAGGCAGCCTCATAAAATAATGAGACTGCCGGTAGTTTGTTTAAAAAAAAGAGACTAAGAATGCTCTAATTTCTTACATTATCTATCATTTTTAATAAACCGTTTAGTGATTACGTCCTCACCATTTTGAATATTTAAAAAGTAGATTCCATTATCAAAATTCTGCATATCAAATGAATATTTATTTTCTCCTTCAACTGCTTGGAGAGATTTCTGGTGAATCAAAACTCCTTGTATATTAAAGATTCTAATAAATACTTCGTTTTCATCTAAGATGTTCATTGCTATATCCAGTTTACCACCTTCGAGAGGATTAGGATAAATTAGATAATCAAATGTATTAATGTTCATTTTAGATATCTGTATTTCCGTTTTATCATTTTGAATAAAAGAGGTTTCGATATCTGTATTATTGAATGATTCATTTTCACATTTGAGATCACAAGTAACGGCATGAATAGCTATCCAAATTTGGTCACATGAAGTATTGCCATTACAAATATTATTACTCCCATCTATAAGGAAATTAGTAGAGTTGATATTCTCGTAGGTACATCCAAGTTGTCCAGGAACAGACTTACATTTTTTCCCTTTTTTAGGAAGTGGATTACATCCTATCCAAACATGAACTTCCTGAAGATAATGCTCACCGTCATTAGTATTAATATTGATTACTGGTGTGTTGCCATCCCATGTAATTGTAACATCACCAACATCATCACCTAATGATCCATTATTCGCGCATTGGCCTGGTGCTCCTTCTAGTAGATCAAATGTATATGTTTGACCTATTGTAACAGGAGTTGTGAAACCCCATGGAAGATTGTTCGCATTATTACAACCTTCTCCTCCTAATTCATTGAAGCACAAACTATTTGAGGCCTTAGCCCAAGATGTTTCACATTCTTCGGAAATGGTGTAGTCACAAGATGTAGAACAGGTTGCATTACTATTACCAGTAGGATCAATAATGGAAATATCTACAGTATAAGTACCCGCTCCAACAGTAATGGATGATGTTGTTGCTCCATTACTCCATGAGTACGCATAAGAATATCCAGCAGGTAAATCTCCACAACCGGTGTCGGATACGGCATCTAAAGTAACATCTATTCCGGAACAATCATTTGTTGGATTAACTTCGATATTGCAGGTGAGGTTATCCACATACAATCTAGAAAGAGTAGTAGTTTCCGAATCAGAGTTACCACAGTCATCAGTTACGGTAAAAGAATAAACACGAGTTTGAATACATCCAGAAGTAGTACCATCGACCCCTGCATCAGAATTAAGATTACCACCACCCGAACAATTGTCCGTCCAAGAAGTAGCGAGGTTAGCAGGCCACGGCGTATTACAACCAGTTAAAGTATAATCGTCTACATCGAGAATTACTGGAGCAGTCATATTGTACTTACGCGAAAGAGTAGTAGTTTCCGTATCAGAATTACCACAATCATCAGTTACGGTAAAAGTATAAACACGAGTCTGAATACATCCAGAAGTAGTACCATCGACTCCTGCATCAGAATTAAGATTACCACCACCCGAACAATTGTCCGTCCAAGAAGTAGCGAGATTTGCAGGCCAAGGCGTATTACAACCAGTTAAAGTATAATCATCTACATCGACAATTTCTGGATCGGTCATGTCAATATTAACAGAAGTAGTACACTTTACAATAACTCCATTATGTACTATCGGATTACCATCAGGATCAACTAAAGTAAAAACAACAGTACTAGTGCATTCTCCTACATCAGCAATTGAAGGAATTGCAGATACCATTACTGCTTGTCCACATCCCCCATAAGAAACATCATTATACCAATCTATAACTTGTTGTTGAGTGGTAAGACATGCGCTAGGTTCTGGGCAAGTAATTTCTGGTTCACATGTTAAAATAAATTCACATTCTTTTACCTTAAAGTTAATTGAACCATTGCTAGTATCGTCATAGAATAATGCGATATAATATACATTAACAAAATCATCATCGATAACTGCGTCTGAATTAGTCCATACTTTCCATTGATTCATATCTGAACAAGCACCATCCACATATGTTAAATCATCACATCCAAGTAACTCTAAGTTGCCATCATTCAACTCTGATCCTGCATGGAAAACAACCCATGATGTCATTTGACCAACACCTTGTAATTTGACTGTATTGATATTAGGAGGTGTTGCAAATTTAATCCATTGAACATGGGTGTAGTTTGTTCCACCTTCGCTATAGCAATCAACTGGAACTCCTTCTGCAATAAAAAGAGAAGGATCTGTGAAAAATGAAGTAAGGCTTGCTTCTACTCCACATCCGTCTGTATCTGCAGCAGTTGTACAGGCTATTAAGCCGTGTTCAACAGATCCACTATTTGAACAATAGATTTTGGCATCACAAGGGTCAGGGCCATGACCCCCAGCTTGTGGTTGGCATGCCGTAGGGGAGCTTTCGCATTGAGCCATTAAATTTGTACTAAAAATAAATAAAAAACACATGAATAATAATTGTGTTTTTAAGATAAGGATGAGTTTCATAATTAAACTTTTTTAAGTTAAAAAAAAAGGGGTTGCTTAAGATTTTGGGATAAATCTTTTCCGATTGAATTTTTTATTAAAAAAAATGCGTGATTGACTTTAATTAAGAATTAAAGTAATCTACTTTACTTAAGGTAAGCATAGGGTTTTAGGCATAGGCAAGATGTTTTTTTTGGTTTTAAGATAATAATATAAGTGCTTGACCATAATAGTCTATTAATAAATTTGATTCCCTTTTCCACAGAGTAAGGAAAAATAAGTACCAACTTTTATTAATATAAATTATTGATCAAATCCTTGTAATAAGTCAATTGATAAATCTGATACAGATTTACAAAAAAGACTTGAATACAAATAGTAAATTATTTTAAAATGTACTAATAAAAAGAAATACTACATAGTTCGATACCGTACTATGAATTCAACTTTTTAAGTAAAAAATAAAAACAACCTGATTATTTATTCTCTAAAGTGTATAATGTTTTTTGATAGAGAAACTAAAATAGAAGAGTCAAGGAAAGTATTATGATGAGGAACTCCATTGTGAAATGGAATTGATGATGTGTTTATTTTCTTTGGCTCTTGGATTTACAATATATGATGTTTTTTTTTTAAAATGAAATAAAAAAAACAATAATTTTAGTTTTTATGACTAAATAAATTAAATGCTTCTTGCTGAAATTAATTAAGAATATATAGTTGCAGTATAATAAATTAAACGAGAATATTAATCCAAATCTTAATAATTAAAACTAGAAGATAAATGGAATGGATAATTAAAACTTGCTGTTCTAGATCATTTTTTAGTTGATGATTAATATTATAATAAGTGGAATACTAACCATGTGTTTACGTAAATGTATTGTTTTGATTTTAGCTTGAATTGATTTATCATAATTCCGAATCGGCACTTATTTTTTTAGGAATAAATAATCGTGAAAAAATATTTACTCGGAAGATTGCTTTGGGAATTCAAAAACCTCTAGCAAATTAATCTGCTAGAGGTTTTTTTTATCATAGAACGAAAAATGAAATGCACCAAAAAATTCAAGACGACTCATGCTTCTGCAAGCTGTCCAAAGTGAAAAAGGAAATCTTCAAAAATATATATCAATAAAAAAAGGTTTTGTAACAACGTAATTACAAAACCTTTTCCTTTTAATAATATCAATTTTCTAATTCAAAACCTCTTCTTTCTCTTTCAAAGTTTCAAAACGAAAACCTTGTTTTGAAAAATGTTCCAAAACTTTTGGCAACACATATTCCAATTTATCTTTCGCTTTTAAGCTATCGTGGAAGACGATGATGGAACCCGTCTTCGTATTTTTAATTACATTTTCCAAACATTTTTCCTTCGTAATATCTGGATCAAAATCTCCACTCAATACATCCCACATCACAATCTGATAATGACGTTGCAAAAATTGAGCTTGCTTAGGCAACATTCTTCCGTACGGAGGTCGGAACAAAGATGATTTTACCAAGTGAGCACAATTTCGAATATTGTGAAAGTAAGGAATGTTTTCAGTTCCCCAACCATTGAGGTGGTTGAAAGTATGATTGCCGACTGTGTGACCAGAATTGACAACTTGGTCAAAAACAGGCGCATTCTTTTTCACATTTTCACCTACACAAAAAAATGTAGCTTTGGCTTGATACTTTTTTAATTGATCGAGCACCCAAGGAGTTACCTCAGGAATTGGTCCATCATCGAAAGTCAGATAAATTACTTTTTCTTCGGTTGGAATTCTCCATGTAAAATTGGGAAAAAGATTTTGGATAAGTTGTGGTGTTTTTACTAAATACATAATTCTATTAGGTGTTAATTTAAGGTGTTGAATTCTCTGTTTAAAAACTAATGGCAAAATTTGTTGGGAAAATGTACTGTTGTGAATTACGTCTGGTAGGCTTATTTGTTTTATAATAAAAAAAATAAAAAAGGTGAACATGGCTACATGCACATTTTATTTATCTTTGCTGAAATTTTTTTTCAAAGGGGAAATAGATAGACTGAAGTCAAAGTAAAAATATAACGCGTGGTGAATGATAATTGCTGCTAAATATAAAAAACTAATTTTCGATTTTTTAAAAATAAAAACTCAATTCAATGACAAAAATGAGGGTAAGATTTGCACCAAGTCCAACAGGGGCTTTACATATTGGAGGAGTCCGAACAGCACTCTACGATTATTTATTAGCCAAAAAACATGGCGGCACATTCGTACTTCGAATTGAAGATACAGATCAGAAAAGATATGTGGAAGGTGCTGAAGATTATATTGTAAATGCTCTAAAGTGGTGTGGATTGGAACCGGACGAAGGGCCAGGGATCGGAGGTGATTTTGGACCATATCGACAGTCAGAACGAAAAGATATTTATCAAAAATATATGCAGCAGTTATTGGATAATGAGCATGCTTACTATGCTTTTGATACAGCGGAAGAATTGGATGCGATGCGAGAAAAAGTGAAGGCAGAAGGAAAGCACTCCTTTCAATATGATGCAAGCACTCGGATGATGATGAGGAATAGTTTGAGTCTGTCTGAAGAAGATGTAAAAGTATTGTTAGAAAATGAAACGCCTTATACGATTCGATTTAAGATGCCTGAGAATCAAGAGGTTACAGTTAATGATCTGATTCGAGAGGAAGTTACTTTTCAAACCAATGAGTTGGATGATAAAGTATTGATGAAGAGTGGAGGATTACCAACTTATCACTTGGCAAATATTGTCGATGATCATTTGATGGAAATCACTCACGTGATTCGAGGAGAAGAATGGTTGCCGAGCACGGGACTTCATGTGATGATGTATCGATGTTTTGGTTGGGAAGATTCGATGCCGAAATTTGCGCATTTACCATTGATCTTAAAACCAGCTCCGAATACCTATGTAACGAAAAGAACGAAGGATCAATTCACGGAAAGTTTTGCTGCCGAATTCATGAAATCAACAGACTTAGAAATAAGTTTGGAGGATGTGAAAAAAATTGTGGCGCAAGTTTTTAGTAATCCAAAAGATATTCAAAGTCAATTGAAGGTTGGAAAAAATGATGATGGAAAAAAGAAAGCGGTGAAAGCATTTTTGAAGAGTGCGATGTATGGAAAATTGAGCAAGCGAGATGGTGACCGATTAGGGTTTCCAGTTTTTCCACTTTCATGGGAAGGTAAATCTGAGGCTGACTCTTTTGTTGGATTTAAAGAAATTGGATTTGATGCAAAAGCGGTAAATAACTTTTTAGTTTTCCTTGGCTGGAATCCTGGAACGGAACAAGAGATGTTTTCAATGAAAGAAATGATTAATGCTTTTTCATTAGAAAGAGTAGGGAAGTCAGGAGCCAAGTTTGATTATGAAAAAGCACGTTGGTTCAATCAGCAATATTTGATGAATAAAGATGATGAAAAAATTGCAGAGGAGTTGGGTGTTTTATTGTCAGAAAAAGGGCTTGGAGCAAATGAAGCATTTTTGGAAAAGGTAGCTGCGATGATGAAGGAGCGAGTACATTTTATTCCTGAAATTTTAGAATCAGGCTATTATCTTTTTGAGCCAATAAAATCTTATGATGATAAGACAATTCAAAAAAGATGGAAGCCAGAAAGTAGAGAAAAGATGAACTTACTTGCAGCTACTATAAAAGGGATCATGTCATTTGATGCGATTACCATTGAATCGGCGGTGAAACAATTTATGGAAGAGCAAGAATTAGGTTTTGGAGAGGTGTTGCCAATTTTGAGGTTGGCAGTTTCTGGAACGACAATGGGACCATCTGTTTTTGATATTATGGCATTGTTAGGACATGAAGAAACAGTAAATCGAATGACAGCTAGTTATAAATATTTTGATGGGGTTATTGTTGAATAATTTTGAAAAATAAATAAAATATGGAAAATCAAATTCATGCAAGTGAATCGAATTTTAGGTATGCTGGTTTTGGAATAAGGTTCGGCGCATTGTTGATCGATTTTGTGGCAACGCTTCCACTTTATGGATTGGTCGTATATGCCTTGGCAGAATTGAGGAGTTTACCATTTATGATATTAGCTTGGTTGTTGATTGCAGCATATAAGCCACTCCTAGAATTTCTAAAAGGAGCTACTTTTGGAAAAATGGCTTTAGGTTTAAAAGTAATCAATGAGTCTGGAGGAAAAATATCTATCACTCAATCGATAATACGATATCTGCCTTGGTTGATTAGTGATATTATCAGAATATTGGTTTTGGTAGAATTTTCTAATTTAGGAGGATTGGATGAGGTAGAAGGATTTATGGAATATGTAATTTTACTTCAAGAGAAGGAATCAACTTTGCATGCTTTAAGTAACAAGGTCGTATGGTTAGCCGTTTTATCAGGAATTTTTGTATTTTTCAATCAAGAGAAACAGGCCTTACATGATAAACTTGCAAAAACATATTGTATTTATAAATAGGATACGTGCGAAATGTTGAGTTCTCTTTTTTAACTTAAAAAATAAATAAACAGTTATGCCTAAGAAAAAGCCACAAAAAGGAAAACCTGAAGTTCATGATGATTTGAAAGGGTTTGACATAAAGATTAATGAGTTTGGAGAAATAGTCTCTAATGTAAAAGTGGATAAATTGAATGAATTTTTGGATGAAAATGTGGAGGACAAAAAGTTAGTAGATCGGGAAAATCCTCTAGAAGATACTGATAATCAGGAAGAAGAATAGAATATTTTAACAAATAATACATAATAATATTTGTTAAAGTGTCTACATTTGAAATGTAGGCACTTTTTTTGTTATATGTTAATAACCAAACTCCAAGCAGTAAAAAATAAGAAAGTAGACAATAAAAAAATAATACTATGTCACTTTTTTATATATTTGTGGTGTTTTAAGATCACGAGAAATGCTTGTTTTGGAAACTTTTACAAGAATGATAAAATAAATCAAGTATTTTGTGTGATCCGTTTTTATTATATTAATGAATCCCAGGAACTTGAGAATTCCCAGTTACCGCTCTAAATAATTCCCCCAGAATTTAGCGAAAGCTATATAATTGGGCGAATATTAGAGAAACTTTTACAAACACTTTTTGCAAAATATTTTTAATTAAATGTTTTGCTGAGTCAGTTAAATGACTGAGATTACTCTTCCTCCAGACTTCAAAATATGACCTCTAAAATCACATCTTAAGAGGTTATCTGGTTCCCCTGGTATACTGTTCTTATACTTTATCACACGAAATTAATAATCGCTATTCATGAGCTTTAAGACGAAGGTTTTAAGGTTCTATTCGAATATACTACTACGTAGATGTTTAGGCATTTATTTAGTCAAATTAAATTTTAACAAAAACATTTATAACTAATTTTATCCTAAATCTTTTTCATAAAGTTTAAAATATGGAGAACAGAATACTCACTTTAAAACGAACGCTTTTAGCGTTTTTTACTTTGTTGCTATTTGCCCAAGTCGGGTGGTCTCAGCATTTTATTTTTGTCGAATCAGTACCTGATACTATATATGTTGATGGATCCTGTGAAGCAATCCTAACCTGGACATCAGGACAAGCGGCAGTAAATGCAGCACATCCTGGAAATGGACAGGCCATTACCTTCTTTGATATTGATAATATCAGCGGAGGTTATTCCGTAGGAGATTTGATTCCTCCTGGTACAAATGTAGCCGTTACTTATTTGGCTCAAGATAACCAAGGGAATGACTCTCTATTAGTATTTGATATAGATTTTTTAGATAATACTGCTCCATTGATTGATGCAGCTGCTGTACCAGTTGATATTACGGTATCATGTTCGGTTCCAGTTCAGCCAGTTGTAAATGCAACTGATAATTGTGATGGGACATTTGCTACAACAGTTACAGATGTTCCTTCAACAATTGATTATTGTACAGGAGGAACGCTGGTAAGAACATTTTCTGCAACTGATGTTGGAGGGAATACTTCAACCGCTATTCAGAGTATTACTGTAATGGGAAATGGAGGGCCAACGATTTCTGCTGGATTTTTGACAAGCATTGCTGATGTGACTGTTTCATGTGATATGATTCCTGTTGCACCAACTTTGACTGTGGCCGATATTTCAGATGATTGTACGCTTCCAGCAAATGTTATGATTTTGAATAATGGTTTGGAAAATATAATTGGAGGACAGACTTGTCCAACTACCCAATTAATTACCAGAACATGGACATTGGAAGATGATTGTGGATTACAATTTAATGTAACTCAAAATATTAATGTAGAAGATAATGCTGCTCCAGTTATTACTCCTCCTGCAACAACTAATATTACTATTCAATGTACAGGTGTACCTTCTGATCCTGAAACTCAAATATTGAATTATGAAAGTAATTTTACCGTATCGGATAATTGTGGTCCAATAGTTTGGAGCAATAATTATACTGGATTGACTGATGGATTATGTGCAGGAACAGGAACGGCTTCAGTTACTTATACTGCGACAGATGGATGTAACACATCAAGTGTAACAATTAACTTTACGGTACAAGATTCTAATCCTCCAAATATTACAACTGGAGCACAAGATGTGCAAATAACTTGTGATGGAATGGGGAATGTTGCAGATTTAACAACATGGTTAGCTGCTGATGGAAATTCTGTTTCTATGGATGCTTGTTCACCTGATAATTTAATTATTAAAACGGTAGCAGTTCCTTCTGATGCGACAACAGATGATCCGTATGTAGCATTAACTAATGCAATATCAGCAGGATGTGCTTCAAATTTAGTAGCAACAATAACTGTAGAGTTTACATTCATGGATGATTGTGGAAATATGTCTACTACAGATGCAGACTTTTCTATTATAGATAATGCAGGCCCAGCGATTTCGGCTCTTGCTGAAAATATGACAGTAGAATGTGATGGTATGGGAAATGCGACAGATTTGGCAAATTGGTTATCTGCAAATGGTAATGCTGTTGGAAATGATGTTTGTAGTGGAACCGCACTAATGTGGAGAACTGATCCTGTAATGCCTGTTATTACAAATACTTGTGGAAATGAAGGTTCAGTTACAGTAGATTTTTATGTTAGAGATGCTTGTGGAAATGAGAATCCAACTCCAACTACTGCAACATTTACAATAGAAGATTCCACTAATCCAATTTGGACAATTAACCCTACACCTTTAACTATAGAGTGTGATGGAACAGTTGATCCGAGTGGACAGATTGCAGCTTGGTTAGGAAGTAATGGAAATGGAAGTGCTACCGATGGTTGTAACCCTGGGTTAGTAACTTACTCTCACAATTATATAGGAATCTCAGATGGATGCGGTGAATCAGGTTCTGTCAACGTAATGTTTACAGCTAATGATGGATGTGGAAATTCTGAAACTCGAACGGCTACGTTAACTGTAGAAGATACAACTCCGCCAAACTGGATAGTGAATCCGATGGATTTAATTGTAGAGTGTGATGGAACAAATGATCCCGGTGGACAAATTGCAGCTTGGTTAGCTAATGTTGGAAATGGAGGAGTAGCTAACGATAATTGTGGAGGAGCAGTAACTAACTTTATAAATAACTATGCTGGATTGTCAGATGGTTGTGGAGATACAGGAACGGGAACAGTTACATTTACTGCTGTTGATGCATGTGGTTTTACATCAACTAGAACAGCTACTGTAACGATTGAAGATAATACTGAGCCGAGTTTTACAACACCTGCTCAGCCTTTAAATATAGAATGTGATGCTAATACTGTTTCAAATATTAATGCATGGTTAGCTGCGAATGGGAATGCAATAGCAATGGAAGCATGTGGAACCGTAACATGGTCACATAATTATACTGGATATTCAACAGTTTGTCCAGGAGCAGGTACAGCAAATGTAACATTTACAGCTACAGATGAATGTGGATTGTCTAGCTCAACAATGGCAACAATAAGTGTATCTGATACTCAAAATCCAATATTCACAACTCCTCCTTCAAGTATACAAGTGCAATGTTCAGGAAATGTAATGACTGATTATACAGCATGGTTAGATTCACATGGAGGTGGAATAGCTACTGATGCTTGTTCTAATATTGATAATTCAACTACTTCAACAAATTGGAGTTATGTAGAAAATAGCTTTACTCCAAGTTGTCCAAATACAGGAGTTTATAATGTAACTTTTACAGTAACTGATGATTGTGGTCTTATGCAATCACTTACCGTTAATTTTACAATCATAGATAATATTTCTCCAACTATTTTTCCAACATCTACAAGTATAACGGAAGCGTGTGGTGGTGGAGATGACCAAGCAAAATTAGAAGCGTGGATAGATAATTTTGGAGGTGCTATTGCAGATGATGATTGTTCTAATGAAACATGGGTGAATTTTGATTTTGTAACAACTGAGGCAATACCTGTTACTGGAACAGTTGCATTCGGAAATTATGGCAACTATCCTCAAGTAACTGCCAATGATTGTGATTGGTCAGTTGCAGTAACGTTTAGAGTAACCGATGAATGTAACAATACATCTACAACTACTTCTAATTTTAGTATTCAGGATACTACTGATCCAATTCTTTCTGCTATTCCAACAGATATAACTGTTGATTGTCAGGCACCTGCTCCAATCATGCTAACTGCATCAGATAATTGTGATGCTTCGGTTGACATTGTTTTGGTTGCTGACACAGTAACGACATGTGCAAATACTTATGTAGTAACTCGAACTTGGACTGCGACGGATGATTGTGGAAATACTGATACAGGTGTTCGAGTAATTACAGTTGAAGATAATACTGCTCCTATGGTAACTGCACCAGCAGATATAACTGTTGAGTGTGATATGGTTCCTATTCCAGGTTCAGCTACGCCTACTGTAACTGATATGTGTGATATGAATCCTACCATTACTTTCACTTCTAATACAGTTCCAGGAACATGTGTAAATGAATATGTTACTACAATAACTTGGACTGCGACAGATGCATGTGGAAACATGGCTTCAGATGAGCAAGTTGTTACAGTTCAAGACAATACTGACCCAACGATCACAGGTACTTTACCAACTAATGTTACAGTCGAATGTAATGCTATTCCTTCTGCCCCAATTGCAGGAACGGATATAGTTGGAGCAGATAATTGTGGATTAGCTTCTTTTGATTATTTGCAAACTTCAACTCAAGGGGTCGATACGGATTTGTGTAGTTTCTATGATTATACATTGACACGAACCTGGACTGCAATTGATATGTGTGGGAATACAACTGTACATACTCAAACAATTACAGTTGAGGATAATAATAATCCTACAATGACACGACCAGTTAACTTAACAGTTGATTGTGAAAATGTAACTAATTTTGCGGTTGTAGGAGAACCTACTAATATTTCTGATGGATGCGATAATGATCCTGAAGTAACCTATATAGACAACATTACAGTTCTTGGTTCATGTCCTCAAAATTATACTTTGGAAAGAACTTGGACAGTAGTTGATGCGTGCGGAAATTCATTTTCTGATGTACAAACTATTTTTGTACAAGATGTAACTGATCCTGTTTTTGGAAATACGCCTCAAAATATGACGATGGCGTGTACTGATAATATGTCATCGGATGCAGCTTATGCAAACTGGTTAGCAACTTATGGCGGCGGAACTGCAACTGATAATTGTGGAACAATCACATGGTATGCTTTAGAACCAGGTTCTTATGATATTAATAACGAAGCAACATTTACAACTGCTCCATTTGGTTTAGATGCAGCTACTTGTCCAACTCCAACGATGGGGGTTTATAGAACAAATGATGTTTCATTTGTAGCAGTTGATCAATGTGGAAATGCAATAGATCAAACAGTAACATTTACGGTGACGGATAATACTCCTCCTGTATTTACTGATTGCCCTGTAGATGTTACATTTGATAATGATGCTGGAACTTGTGGATTTAATTACACTTTAAATCCACCATTGATTACTGACGAATGTGCCAGTAATACTTCTAATGTAAATGTCACGGTTATGGAACCTTTCGTTTCGCCTAATCCAGGTGATGATCAAACGATTGTGAATCCTATTACTTTAGATATCGGACCATTACCTATCAATCCAGCGGTGGGTACTGCACCTATAGCTTTGACGATCGATTTAAATGAGTATGACGGAGAAGAAGTAGGAGAGTATTTTAATATACTTGGGGAAGATGGAACAAACTTAGGACAAACAAATAATTCAGCAACACAATGTGGAAATTCAACGACGATTGTTAATCTTACTGCGAGTCAATTAAATGAATGGGCTTCGATAGATGGATTTTTAACAATTACTTTGGTACCAAATGTTACCGTAAATCCAATTTTTGCGATCAACGATATTTGTCCACAAGGTCCTCCAACAGGAGGAAATTCAACAGCTGTTGCAAATATAGATTACACGTCAGTTTCTCCGAACGGATTAACTTATGAATACAGAATTGATAATGGATCAAGAGTTCAAGTTTCTCCAGGAACAATTGTTCCTTATACATTTGATGTAGGAACTACTTTGGTAACTTATTATGCAACAGACTGTGCAGGTAATGAATCTATATGTAGTTATAATGTAACGATAGAAGATAATGAATTACCAACGATGACTTGTCCATCAGATTTGACAGTTTCACTTCCTGCAAATGCAGACTGTAATGTAGGAGCTTCAGTAGATTTAGTTCCACCGACAAATATTTTTGATAATTGCGGTTTTCAAAATATGTTTTCACAAGTTCAACCTCAGAGTTTTAATCAATCATTATTGACGTTTTCATATAATCCAAATTACTTGGATTATGTAGCAGATGATAAATCATTTTCTTTTTTTGGAACTGGTGCAAATGCAGTTAATGGATTTGTAACATTTACAGTAAGAGTTGAAGGAGATGTAGAAGATGCTGATGAGTACTTTGAAATATATGGAGAAAATGGAAGTTTGATTGGAACAACACAAGCAGGGCAAGCAAATGTAAATATAACTTCAGCAGGTTGTCCAGCACTTTCAGTAAGTATTACTACTATATCAGTTCCAGTTGGAATATTCAATGCTTGGGCCGTAGATGGACAAGTTAATATTAATGCAGTATCAAATAGTACATTTGGATCGCCTCCTCCAGGAATTACAGGAGATGGAATTAGTCCAGCGTGTACTGTTCTTCCAGGAGGAACACCTAATGGAGCTAATGATGGAGCGAGTAATATGACTGTCGTGTTAGATTATACTTCGGTAGCACCAACTTATTTTGCAACAGGTGCGACTACGATTGGAAATAGTATTTTCCCTGTGCCTTTAGCGCCAGTTACTCATAACTTAAATGTTGGAGTAACAACAGTTACTTACCAGATTGAAGATATTAATGGAAATGTAAATACTTGTACTTATGATATTACGGTTGAAGACAATATTGTTCCTTCAGCAGTTTGCCAAGGAACTACAATTTATGTAACTCCTGATGGAGGTGCCTATACATTAGTTCCATCGGAGATAGATAACGGAAGTTCTGATAATTGTGGTATCGCAAGTATGACGGTTTTCCCAAATACATTTGATTGTACGAATGTAGGAAGTACTGTTAATGTAACATTACAAGTAACAGATAATTCAGGAAATACTTCTTCTTGTGTTGCTCCTGTAAATGTTCAGACGATTGAATTTTTCCCATCATTCTCTATTGGTTTATGTGGAAATACTGATTTGAATTTATTTGCGAATGCACCTACGGGAATGTATAGCTACGAATGGTCAGGACCTAATGGGTTTGTTTCATTTGATGAAAACCCAATTGTTTCAAATGCAGATCCTACCTACTCTGGAACTTATGTAGTTACTATTACTGGACAAGGTGGATGTGAGGCGACTGGAGCAGTTACTTTAACAATTAACTCTTCGCCAAATACTCCAATTGCAACTATTGCAGATAATGATATTTGTACAATAGATGAGATAGTAATTGAGACTCAATCTTACTCAGGAGTAATTGTAACTTATAGTTGGTATGAAGGAGTTTCTCCAACTGGAACTTTGGTTGGAACAACTCAAGTACCAAATTATTCGATTTCAAATCCAGCAGCTGGAACTTATACTTACTATGTAATTGTCGATGTGGATGCATGTACAACTAATCCTTCTGGAGCCGTAAGTGTGGATGTAAGTGAAAGTCCTGTGATTACCCAAATTACAAATACACCAATTGATTGCGCCTCTGGAGATGAAGATATGATCTTAGCTCCAACGATTACACCAGCAAGTTCAAATTACCTTTATGAATGGGTTGGTCCTAACGGATTTTACTCAACATCAATGAATGCAACTTTACCAGATGTAAGTTCTACTGATAATGGTTCATACACATTGATCGTAACAAATGGAGCTGGTGGATGTCAATCTAATCCTTACACGCATGTGATAAGTGTAGATGATTTGCCAACAACTCCAATTATTACATCATTAGATAATCAACTTTGTGAAGGTGATTTATTACAATTACAACTAGTAAATAATCCGTATGTTGGAGCTAGTGTTACTTATACTTGGAATCTTCCAAATACAACTAGTGTTACAACTACAGTTGCATCATTGACAATTAATTCTGTTACAGTTAATGATGGTGGAAATTACTCAGTAATGGTTACCGTTGATGGATGTACATCAGATGTATCAGGAATGTTTGCAGTAAATGTGAATAGTATTCCAACAGCACCGGTTGCCAGTTACAACGGGCCAGTATGTGAAGGGACGACATTACAATTAACAACTGATTTTGTTCCAGGAGCATCTTACTTCTGGACTGGACCTAATAACTTTAACTCTACCAATCAGAACCCATTAGTTTTCCCAGCGGATCAAACTGATGAAGGAACATACTTTGTTTCTATCGTGGTGAATGGATGTCCATCGGTTTCGTCAGCACCTATTTTAGTGGAAGTGAATGATGCACCAGAATCAGTACTTGCTGTCAACAATGGACCAATCTGTTTAGATGATCCAAATGCAACTTTAGAACTTACAGTTACAAGTGCCTCTGCAATTCCAGGAGCAACTTATACTTGGTACCAAGCTTCAACTAATACAATTGTAGGTGGACCAACAACTTCATTGACGACGACTGTTTCTGATTTGACTCCATATTCTACTGGCGCAAATGATTTCTATGTTGTGGCAAATGTAAATGGATGTCCATCATCTTCTTCCATTCCAACATCAGTAGACTTTGATAACATTCCTACGAATGGAGCTTTTGCAGGAAATGACATTTTCGTTTGTGATAATAACTCTGTAGTCTTAAATGCTCAAGCACCAACTGTTGGTACAGGACAATGGACACAGACAAGTGGATCAACAGTTGTCATTGCAAATCCAAATCAATCAATTACTTCGATTGTAGGATTAATCTCTGGACAATCTTACACATTTGCATGGACACTTTCTAATGGAGCATGTGTCAATTATACAACAGATGAAGTAGTCGTAACAGTTGATGTTGCAGTTGCAACAGCTGATGCAGGAGTTGATTTTCAATTGTGTAATGCAACTGAAACAAACCTTGATGCTGTTCCAGTTACAGGTGGTATCACAGGAACTTGGACACAACCTTCTTCTCAAGCTTTGCTTGGAGTCATGATTGTGAATCCTACTGATCCGAATACTCAGATTACAGGATTGATGCCTGGAAATAATTACCAATTTATTTGGACATTAAGTAACGCAGGTTGTGGAGATTTCTCTTCTGACATTGTGGTGATTACAGATGAAACTACAGTAGGAATTGATGCATTTGCAGGAAATGATATTGACTTATGTGGAAATGAAGAAACTCCTTTAGCTGCAACTTCTACTCCAATTGGCTCTTCAGGAGTTTGGACAACTGCAGGTGGAGCAACGATCATTTCGCCAAATCAACCAAACACTTTTGTAGCTGATTTAGAACCAGGTGCAAATACGTTTACATGGACATTAAGTAATGCGATTTGTGGTGAGTACTCTTCGGATGATGTAACGGTTTTCTATGAACCAACACCTATCGCTAACGATGATGCTTACAACATTTCCTACAATACCTCACTTGATTTAGCAGTATTGGCAAATGATAATATTATTGGCGGATACACAATTTCATACACAGATCCAACGAATGGAACAATTACTGAAGATAATGGAGTTTTCTCTTACACATCTAATTTAGTTTATGTTGGAGCAGATGAATTTATTTATGAAATCTGTAGCGACATTTGTCCAGATGAATGTTCTACAGCTACCGTAACCTTGGCAGTAGGAGGAGATGCTTCTTGTGAAATACCAACAATCTTTTCTCCAAATAACGATGGTATCAATGATGAATTTATAGTACCATGTTTGAGTACAGATAAATTTCCTAACAATGTTGTATCAATCTTCAATGAATGGGGAGATGAAGTATTCCGACAAGCTCAATACCAAAATGATTGGCAAGGAACTTACAAAGGAGAAGATCTTCCTTCAGGTACTTACTTCTGGGTAATAGACCTAGGAGATGGAACTACTCCAACATCTGGATTCTTAGTATTAGAAAGATAATTTCAAATAAAGCCCAACGCATCCTTTTCCAAAAGTAATGGAGGTAAAGGATGCGGAGGTGCTATTTTTTATAAAAAAAATTATGTAAATATGTTGTTGTAAAAATCGAAAACAACAATTTGCATTTTTATAAAAACTAAATAAGAAGTAATGAGAAAAATTTTATTTACGTTCATTTGCGCTCTTTTTGCAATGACTAGTTTCGCACAGCAAGAGCAGCACTACACTCAATTTATGTATAATAAATTGGCGTACAACCCAGGATATGCTGGAAGTCATGAGACAGCTTGTGTAACTGGAATTATTCGAAGCCAATGGCTAGGATTAGAAGGTGCACCTAATACTCAGATTTTGAGTTTTAATATGCCAATCCTAAATCAACGTGTTGGAATCGGTGCAAACTTGACTCGACACACTATTGGTATTTCCCAAAAATTAACTTTGGATGCAGTTTATTCTTATCGAATTCGATTGGCAACTGGAACATTAGGATTGGGAGTACAAGCCTCTGTTCGATATTTCAATAATAACTTTGCAGATTCTAGATTAGTTTCTACTGTGCCTATTGCCTTGGATAATTCTATTCCTTCTGGTGCTCGAAGTAAGTATGTTCCAAACTTTGGAGCAGGTGCTTATTTTAGCAATGAAAGATTTTATTTCGGTGCATCTATTCCAAGGTTATTAGGAAATAATATCGATTTTAATGAGACCGGTACTATTCTTTCTGAGGAAAAACTTCATGGGTATATTATGACAGGCTATTTGTTTGACATCAATGACAATGTATCTTTCAAGCCTCAAGTATTATTGAAATTTGCTGATAATTCACCTTTCGATGCAGATGTGAACGCGAGCTTTATTTTTAATGAAAAATATATTGCGGGCTTGACTTACCGATTAGGAGGTTCAAGTAATTCAGCAGCAGGAGAGTCACTTGACTTGATGGTTGGAGCACAAATTAGTAACCATATTTTCTTCGGTTTATCTTATGATGTAACTCTTTCAGAAATTAAAGATTACAGCAACGGAAGCGTCGAAGGAGTAATTAGATATTGTATTGGAAAATCAGAAGGTGAAGATATCGTTAACCCTCGATTCTTCTAAAATTATTACAAGTATCGGATACCTTTAAGGTATCCGATACTTAATAAAGTAAGTCTTTCAATTTTTGAAGTTTTAATTGTAAAAGAAAACTTCACTATTAAAAAGTTTTAACCAACCTTACACCACACGATTTTTATTTTTTTTTAAAATAAAAAGACCTCACGTGAATCCAAAAAAATAACAATGTAAACATATTGTTATTAAATCATTGTTAGCCATTCAGCGTTAACAATTCACCGTTAAAAAATTATGTGTCATGTTGAATTATCAGAAACTTATAATGCTATCCCTTTTTGCATTTTTGTCGCAAATGACAATTGCACAACCTTCGGGAAGTGAAATGAAAAGAAATCCAGATGCGGTACAGTTAAGAAATACTGCAAATATTAATACAACTAATCTTGAGTTTTCTCCAACCTTTTATCAAAATGGAATTGTCTTCGCTTCCTCGCGAGTTGCAGGAAAAAAGGACAAAAAGATTGATGAAACTTTCTTCGAATTATTTTACTCTGAAACTGATGGAAATGGCGAACCTTTAAAAGCTCGTGCATTCTCTTTACAGGTTAATTCATTTTTGCATGAAGGACCTGTAACATTTAGTCGAACTGGGGATCAAATATTTTTCACAAGAAATAATATCAAAAAAGGTTTACAAAAAGCTGACTCCAAAGGAGTTACGCGATTAAAAATTTATGAAGCAAAAAAAGGAATCTACGATTGGGAAAATATCCAAGAATTACCTTTTAATAGTGATGAGTTTTCATGTGCTCACCCAACTCTTTCGGCTGATGGAAATAAACTTTATTTTTCTTCTGACCGACCTGGTGGACAAGGTGGAATGGATATTTGGATGGTAGAAAAAAATGGAGACTTCTGGGGAGCACCTGTAAATATGGGTGAAAAAATAAATACTTCAGGACATGATGTTTTTCCATTTATCCACACTAGCGGAAATTTATTTTTTGCTTCTAATGGTCATGGAGGGAAAGGCGGTTTAGATTTATTCATGGCAAACGTTATGATTGAAGATACTGATGTGAAAAACTTAGGGGCACCTTTCAATACTGAAAGTGATGACTTAGGATTAATTTTAAGTCCTGATGGAAAATCGGGGTACTTTGCTTCAAGTCGAGAAGGAGGTGCAGGAAAAGATGATATCTATTATTTTGATGCAGTCAATGGAATTATGGGAGCAACTACTGCTGAGTTATTGACTTCTATGATTACCGTTTATGATTTGAAAAGTAATAGTTTAATCGCAGGTGCGGAGATTCGTGTTTTTGAAAAAAGTAGCGATGGATTTTTAAGTGGTGATAATAATTTATACCAAGCAGTTTTACTTCCAGCTAAAGAAGGATCTAGTGAGTTTGTTTTTAAATTGATTAGAAAAGATGCTGAATCATTGGGTGATGCTGATCAAATTTCGGATAAAAAAGGAGAAGCTACTTATGACTTCTATGGTGAGAATGAATATTTGATTGTTGTAACCAAAGATGGTTATTCAGCTAAAGAAACAACTTATTCTACGCTTGGTAATGAATCTATTTCTAACATTAGAATTCCTTTGGAAAAACCAACTTGTGCAACTGTTTCAGGAGTGGTAAGAAATAAAGTAACGAACCAACTATTACCCAATACACTTGTGAAGTTTTGGAATGGATGTACAGGAGAAGAAGTGGAAGTTTTTTCTAATGACCTAGCTGAATTTGAATATTGTGCAAAACCAGACTGCGATTATATGATCAAAGGAATGAAAGAAAATTACTCTGGTGACTTCGTAAAACTTTCTGCTGCAGAGTTAACTTCAGCTAACTTGCGAAAGGATGTTTTGCTAACGCCAACTTCGAGTGGTCCATCTATTGGAGCAGGAACAGTAATCGTTTTAGAAAATATTTATTATGATTTCAACAAGTCATCTATCCGAACTGGAGCAGCAAGAGAATTGGACGAACTGATCTTAATGATGCAAACTTATCCGAGTATGATTATTGAATTATCTTCACACACAGATAGTCGAGGAGGAAGTGGTTATAACTCTAAATTATCTCAAGCTAGAGCAGAATCTGCTAAACAATTTTTGAGATCAAGAGGTATCAGTAGCAACCGAGTTCGAGCTGTTGGATACGGTGAGTCTCAACCTCGGAACAAATGTATCGATGGTGTAAATTGTTCGGAAGAAGAGCATCAATATAATAGACGAACTGAAGTAAAAGTTATTAGCATAGATTCTCCTGTCAATATTCGATATGGAAATAATGCACCTGATAAAATTGATAGAAAGAATTAAATTAAAAAAATAATTTTAGATTAGGGTTGTTAGCGTATCATCGCTAACAGCCCTTTTTTGATATTTGTCGCCTATCCATTTTTATTTTGGAAATGATATTATAAAATTTTACTACTTTCATTCCCAAAACAGCAATGCGTAAATTTTCAATCATAATCTTATTCTTTTCTCTATTCTTTCTTTCTCAATGCACAGAAAATACTTCTACACCAGAAGTAGAAGCAACTGAAACAGGGGAGGAGTTGTCGAAAATTTACTGTGCATCTTGTCATCTCTATCCATCACCAGATTTGTTAGATCAAAAAACTTGGGCTAATTTTGTCTTGATTCGGATGGGGAGTTTTTTAGGTATTTATCAAGATGGAAATAAATATGTAGATAAGATGCCTAGTAAATGGTTGGAACCAGGCAAAGGAGGAGAGCGAGTTAGGCAAGCCAAAATTTATCCAGACAAACCTGCACTTACCGTTGAGGAATGGCAAAAGATCACAAAGTTTTATCTCGAAAATGCACCTGCTTCCATTTCAAGTGCCTCTGCAAAAACGGAGATCAAAATTGGAATTCCATTTTTTAAATCAAAATCCTTTTCACAGAAAAAAGATATTCTTCCAGTTGTTCAAGCTATGGCTGTTGATGCAAAGAATAAATTTGTTTATGCAACTGAATTTCAAGGCGGTGTTTACAAATTTAACTATCAAGGTAAAGCGCTTGAATATCTTCAAGGCAAATCTCATATAGTAGATTTAGAAATAGAGGGAGATCAATTTATTACTTTAGATATGGCTTCTCGCTATGCTTCGGATAATCCCCAAGGTGCTTTTAATATTTCAAAATCCTTCAATGATTTTAAACAAAAAAAGTACGAGGCAAATCTAGAAGAGTTAATGCGTCCTGTGAGTTTTACTTCAGGTGATTTGAATGGCGATGAGGTAGAAGATTACGTTATTGCAGAATATGGAAACCTTATGGGAAGACTTGCTTGGTGGGAAGGAAAGAGTGATGGGGAATTTCAAAGACATAATTTGTTTCTTGACGACGGAGCAATCAAAGCTGAAATTGAAGACGTAAATGGTGATGGAAAAAATGATATCATCGCACTCCAAGCGAACAGCGATGAAGGAATAGATTGGTACATCAACGAAGGAAAAAATAAATTTAGAAAAGAACGAAAATTACGTTTTTTACCAACGAATGGATCTACCCATTTTCAATTATTAGACTTTGATAACGATGGGGAAAAAGATATTTTATATTCCAATGGTGACAATGGAGATTACCCGCCTCTTTTAAAACCTTATCACGGCATTCATTTATTTTTAAATAAAAATGGAAAATATGAAGAGTCCTTTTTTATTCCTTTGAACGGAGTTTATCAAGCGGAAGCGGTAGACTTTGATCAGGATGGAGACTTGGATATCGCAGCTGTTTCATTTCATCCTGATTTTCAAAATCATCCTCAAGAAGCTTTTGTGATTTTTATAAATGATGGAAAAAATAATTTCACAGCACACACGATTACTCAATTTGAAGAAGGTCGTTGGATGCGATTTATAACGGCAGATTTAGATGGCGATCAAGATGTAGATATATTGTTATCAGCTATGAATATCAAAACGCCAGAAATTCCAAAACAGGTTGCTGATAAATGGGCCGCAGCAGATAATGCAATTATCTTTTTAGAAAATACGACGAAGTAATTATAGAATTAAAAAGACCTTTCATGTCTATCACATAAAAGGTCTAAAATGATTTTGGGGAAATATTCAGCGAGTTATTTACATCGCTTGGTATTGATTCATATCAAGTCCAAAGTCAATGCGTAATTCTAAAAAGTTATTGTATTCGATTTCGAAAACTCTTAGCACTTCTTTTTCCGAAAGAAATTCACTTGTAGGAATTTCCAATTCGTCATTCCAAATACTAAATTTTCCAAAATAGGTTTTCAATCGTTCGTGCATCAATTGGCGTGCACAATTTTTAATAAATGTTGGGTCAGGCTTTCTGCCATCCAATAATTCCTTCGCGACCTCAACGGTTTCTTTTTGGTAGAGGTGCGCATCTTCGACGATAGTGATTAAGTTCTCATCACTATGGTAAAAATACTTTTTGAATAAATGATTAGTCGATTTCATTGTTATACTTTTTCGTTAAGCCAATTTTTTTTAACTGTTTCCTTTTTCCCTTCAAGACTCGAAGTACCTAATGGGAAAAAAGAGGAACAAGTTGATGCTTTGGTTTTTTGATGTTTGAGTTATCAAGTTGATCTTTTTTCCAACTCAATGCTATTTTCGTCGTCGAGACAAGAAGTAATTTCGACGAATTATAAAAAAAGAAGACTTATGATTTAACTTCGATAGATAGGAAAGGTTGAAATTATTGCATCCGTGATCAAAAGTCAGGGTTTATTATTTTCCCTTAACTTAAAACTATAGTAAGTCGTATATTTTTGGAAATAGTAATTAAGGAAAATAAGAACCCCCTGATTTTTGATCGAGATTGTAATAATCAACTTCACTCTTGATATCTGAAATAGAGACGTATACCTAAAATTCTTAGGTAAAAATTTGGATACCTAAAATTCTTAGGTATATTTGTCTTATGTTATCAAATGAACTTACAAAAGGAACGCTGAAAACTATCATGTTAAAACTTCTCGATGAAGAAGGGAGAATGTATGGTTACGAAATCACACAGCATGTCAAAACACTTTCTGATGGGAAAATGATTTTGACTGAAGGCGCATTATATCCTACCTTGCACAAGTTAGAAGCCGAAGGTTTAGTAAAAACAAAGCAAGTCATGGTAGGCAAAAGGATGCGAAAATATTATACGCTCACCACCAAAGGGAAGAAAGCCAATCAAAGTAAACTCGCAGAATTTCAAGAGTTTATCAATGCGATGCAATTAATTTTAAAACCTAAAACGACTTCTTCATGAAAATAGAACTTAATGAGGAACAGGTTTTTTTGATTGAAAAAAGGCTGGAAGAATTAGGTTTAAATTATGTTCCACTTCAAGGGGAGATTTTAGATCACATCTGTTGCATGACGGAAGAGGATATGCAAAATG
The DNA here is from genome assembly GCA_937981555.1 of uncultured Saprospiraceae bacterium. Classification (GTDB taxonomy): domain Bacteria; phylum Bacteroidota; class Bacteroidia; order Chitinophagales; family Saprospiraceae; genus CAJQQY01. The sequence continues at coordinate 37,138 of CALJOK010000006.1, read as the reverse complement.
GTAAAACCTTTGAGCAAGCCAATCAAACGATTTTTGAGAATTTTGGAAAAGATGAATTAAAAGAATTACAAGAACAAACTATTTTTTTTACTCATCAAAAATCGCAACGTATGAAAAGTTTTGCTTTAGTAGTTTTTGCACTTTTACTCATTCCGTCTACTGTTTTCTTTTTTTCTGCCAATGAAAAAACAACTGTCGCCAATGGAATTCAACCTCCTTCTCCACAAGAGATGATGACGATGGAAAATCTTTTAGCGGAGTCAAATAAAATGACAGAAGCGATCCATGTGGATTTGCATGATCCGCCAAGTATTAAACCTATCGAAGGAAATGTTAAAGTCAATTCTGGTTTTGGAAAAAGAATACATCCTATTTATAAGAAGAAAATATTTCACTCAGGTATTGATTTAATTGCTCCTATTGGAACCCCTGTTTTAGCAACTGCAGCTGGAATCGTTTTAGAAGCAGGTGAGAATGGAAAACATGGGATTAGAATTCTATTGCAACATGACGACGAATTTAGAACAATGTACTCTCACTTGAGTAAGGTTGAAGTGAAGGTTGGAGATAAAATTAAGATAGGAGAAGTAATAGGCTTAGTTGGAAACACAGGGGTTTCGACTGCACCACATTTACATTATGAAGTAATTAAAGATGGAAAAAAAGTAGACCCAGAAGAATACTTTAATCCATAAAGAATTGATTAGCTTGATTGGAAAGTGATAGTCAAAAAAATTACTATTCATCTTTTCATTAAAAAGGTTGTTTGCGAAAGTGAACAGCCTTTTCGTTTTTTTATCGTTGTTTAAATTCTTTGAAATCTTGATTTAGGATTTGAAAATTTAACTTTCCACTCATTCGTTTGAGATGCTCGGTGATAAGGATAGCTTTGTTGATTCTGATTTCAGAACTTTTTGGTTTGCCGATGATGTAAAGTAAACTTCGTTGTTTGCCTTTGGTCAACGCATGAAAATATTTGTTGGCATCATCATCAATCTTTAATAACTCCTCCATTTCTTCAGGCATCGGCATGCCGTATTTACTTTCATCAGGTTCTAATTTTACGAGTACTTTTGAACCTACTCGGAGTCGACAAATTTTTCGAACTTCTGCATTGATGTGAATAAAGTAAATTCCATTTCCTTTAGGCATAAATGCGCATGGAAAGGAATGGACTTCTTTTAAAGTACAGATAAGTCGCTTGATCTTTTTTGTAGAAAAATACTCAACCACTTCTTCTGGAACGATGAGATGATGACCATAAACATTGTCATTTTGGAAGTTATCAATTTTACCTTCGAATTCCATTTTTGTTTTTTGTAAAAATAATCATAGATGATTACTAATACAAAAAAATAAAGAGTCCATCGTAAAAACGATAGACTCTTTGATAACTAACACACGCCCTAAAATTCTTGATATTTTGCGTTACTTTATGGGTTCCAATTTTTAATAACTTGTCTACTTAAAGAGGCAAGTCAAAAGGCAAATTAATTTCTTAATAAAGTTGTGAGAAAAAAAGGAGAGTTCTCGCCGAAGCGAGAACCTCCGAATGATAACTAACACACGCCCTATAATCTTGACATCTAGATCTTTAATTTGGCAAAAGACCCAAACGTTATTGTCGTTATATCTAAAGCATGAATTCCTAATAGGAATTCTCAAAACGGAATAAAATTATATAGGCGAAGTTAGTTTGTTTTAGAGCATTATTGAATTACCAAAGTATAGGCTTTGTTAATGTAATTCTACTCTATTTTGGCGTGTATAGAATATATCAAACGCCAATATTTTGATATGGTTACAATTTTTATTTTAAAATATTATATTTTGTTTCCTGTAATGTGTTGTCCGCCTAAATTAACCTTTACAGTTTTGAATTCATTTTCTTCTTTGACGAATTCTAAAAAGGCATCAGCGTCTTTTAAAAAAAACTTATGATCACCTTCGGCGAATACTTGGAGTTTCTTATCGCCTGTCGGAGCTACCCAGAATTCACCGTTTTCTATAGTGAAAACTAAGAAAAAGCCAGGTTCTACTTCATATTTTCCAATGTATTGTTGAAGTACTTTTTCATCCAATTGAACCTCTTTTCGTTCTATCGGTTTTTTATCAGTTTTTATAGCTCGTCCTTTTTTGCCATTTGGAAGATGAGCTAGAATACCAACTACTTTTCCATTTTCATCTCTTTTGAATTCAAATATTTCAAGATGATTTTCAAGGTAGAATTTGTCTTTTTCGAAAGCTAATAAGTCATTAAGGTCGCCGCCTGTTCGAATTGAGGAGAGATGGTCGTCTTTGATTTGAATGGTTCGTTGTTGTTTAGAATTTTCAACTTGATAAATTCCTACATAATCTACCATTTGTTCTTTGGTCAAACTCTTTTTCTTCACGTCAGGATATTTTCCCAAAAGTGTTGCAGCAATAATATCAGTTAAAAACTGCGGACCTTTTCCATTCGAAAAAGCTGCTACAAAAAGATCTTGCTCAGGTAAGTACATTGCATTGGAAACAAAACCATTGATACCACCTGAATGTTGATAAACCTTTTCACCAAAGAAATTTTTAATGCCCCAGCCATAGCCATATTCAGTTGTTTCGCCATCATTTAAAGTGAAAGGGGTAAAAACTTTTTCTAGAGATTCTTTTTTAACCAATTTATAAGCATGGACTGCTAGATTCCATTTGTATAAATCTTCGACAGTTGAAATTAGAGAACCCGCTGCGTAAGGAATGGTAGAATTTAAAAAAGGCGCATTGATAATTTCTCCATAATCTATTTCATAACCTGGAACTCGATTTGGAATCACTTTGGATTCAGAGTCATAAAAAGAGTTTTTCATTCCGACTTTTTGAAAAATATTTTTTTCTACAAAATCAGCGTAAGTCATTCCACTCACTTTTTCGATAATCACTCCGAGTAAGAAATAACCAGAGTTATTGTATTTAAATTTTTCTCCAGGAGAAAAATTCATTGGTTCATTTTTGAAAATATCCATCATCTCTTCTGTCGTTTTTTCGCCTTGAAGTTGGTTAGCCATAAAACCTGGAATTTCAGTATAGCTTTGAATTCCCGAAGTGTGAGTAAGTAAATGTTCGACGGTTATTTTTTTTCCGTTAGTAGGATAATCAGGAATAAATTTAGTGATGTCATCTTGAACATTTAATTTGGCCTGCTCTTGTAACATCAAAATTGCAACAGCTGTAAATTGTTTGGTGATCGAACCAATGCGAAGAATATGATCAGCCTTCATAGGAATATTCAATTCCAAATTAGCCATTCCTGATGCTCCTTTAAAAATTATCTTTCCATCCTTCGCCACAATCAAAGTGACTCCCGGCTGATCTGCGGGGAAGTTTTTTTCTAATATAGATTGAATTTTGTTTTGGTCAATTTGAGCTATTGTAGCAGAGTGAAATATCAAAAAAGAGACCATTAGAATGAGGGTGGTTTTAAAATTTTTCATAATTGAAAATTTAGTATTGATTAAATAAATAGACGAGATAGCAACCTTGCGCGATTGCAATTCATCATGATGAAATTTGAAAATGGTATTTTTTGATTAGAAAGGATTTTGCTAAAAGTAGCAAAGGAGATATTTGATGTTCACAAGAAGAGGGTAAAGGCTAGCTCTATGAAAAAAAATCGACGAACGAGATTCAATCCAAGATGAGCTAATTAATAAACTGAATTACCTTTTGTATTTTTGGAAAAAAAAATTACGTGCAACTATCAATTTTACCTTCTGTCTTTTTAATTAAACAGGATCGAGCTTTTGGATTATAACAACATTCATCGCGAACTCGTTGAGGATTGCAAGTTGGGAAAACGGCAAGCTCAATTCGAATTGTATCGACTTTATTCGAAAGCGATGTACAATATTTGTTTGCGTATGCTAAAGAATGATATGGATGCGGAAGATCTTTTGCAAAATTCATTTGTTGATATTTTTACAAAATTAGACTCCTTCCGATTTCAATCTTCTGTTGGAGCTTGGATCAAAAGAATTGTCGTTAATAATTGCATTAATTTTTTAAAAAAACGACGATTAGAAATTCAAGAATTAAACGACCAAATTACACAACAACCAGAACCTGAAGAGGAAGATTATATTCCAAAATTCTCTGTCGAATCCATCAATCATGCTTTGTTTCAGTTGCCAGATGGTTATCGGGTAGTGTTTACATTATATCTGATAGAAGGATATGATCACAAAGAGATTGCAGAAATTTTAGAAATATCAGAGGCGACATCGAAGTCTCAATATAGTCGAGCTAAAAAGAAATTAAGAGAAATTATAAGAAGAGAAAAACAAGAAGAGCGAGGTCAAATATTTTAAAAAATAAAATCAGCTAATCAAAAAAAAATAGACATGAGCGACCGTCTCGAGAAATTTATTAACCAAAATCGCGATCAGTTTGACGACAAAGTTCCGAACCTAAAGGTCTGGGCTGATATCGAAAAGCGACTTGATCCTCCGCAAGCAAAGCGGATTTCGATGAAGCGAATATTAAGCATTGCCGCATCGGTACTTATCTTATTATCAACAGGTGCATTTTTAGGAAATTATTTTACAGCAGAAGTAAATGTTCCAATTGCTAACTTGAAAGATTACCCTGAATATGGGAAAAAAGAAAAAGTTTTTCAACAAGAAATTAAAAACAAAAAGGCTCAATTAGCTAGTTTTAATTATGATATTGCCATTAATGATGATCTAGTTGACTTAGATAAAACCTTGGCGGATTTGAGAGTAGAATTGGTGGATGTGCCTAAAGGAAGTGAAGAACAAGTTTTACAAGCGATGTTGAAAAATTATGAAACGAAAGTAGCCATCTTGGAAATTGTTTTGGAAAAAATAGCTTTAACTCAAACGAAAAGAGATAAAAAAAATGAAGGTTCTGAAATGTAAAATAGGTTGGTTATTGGCGATTCTTATTTTTATGGGACAATCGATTTCTGCAAAAGAATTTGAGCGCAATATAAAAAAGAGTAGCCCTATTTCTATGAATGGTCAAGTGGAGTTGTCTAACACTCGTGGGACGATTGATGTTAGGACTTGGAACAAAAATGAAGTGAGCATTGATGTCCTCATTACAGTTAATGCTCGAAATATTGCAGATGCTAATGAAGTTTTTGATCGCATTCAAATTAAATTTGATAGTTATAAAAATACAGTCAAAAGCAGAACAATTATTCGAGATGTACCTAAATGGAATTGGAACTATGTACGTAGTGAGTATACGATAGATTATGTGGTTTATATGCCGAAAACATGCAATTTGTCTTTGTTTAATAAATATGGCGATGCATTGATTGCAGAGTTGGAAGGAAAGGCAACTCTTTCTGTTCAGCATGGAAATATTCGATTAAAAACGATAGAACGATTATTGACATTGGATTTGAAGTATGGAAATTGTACTGTAGTTCAGGCTGCTAATTCTGAGATAAAAATGGTTCATGGAAATATCCGATTGAAAAAAGCAGAGAACATTAATTTTGCCACAAGTTATTCTAAAATTAATGTAGATCAAGCTGTAGATATCAAAAGTACAAGTGTCAATGATACCTATAAATTAGGCATTGTTCAAGAGTTTAGAAATGTTGGGAAATATGATAAAATCGAAATCAAGCAAGTTGATAATATTATTGTCGTTTCTAAATTTACAGATTTCAAGATTGATGCGGTGAACAAACATGCTGATTTTGATATGGTTTATGGGAGTGTGGAAATTGCTAAAGTAGCAGATGGATTTTCAGATATTTTGATGGTTGGTGAAAATACCGATTTTCAATTGCATGTGGAAGAAGGGAGTGATTACAAGATGGATGCAACTGCTCGATATGCAAGTTTAAAATACCCTACGGTTTCCAATATTATTTGTAAAGACAAAAAAGGAGATGAACAGAAAGTAGAATTTTATGTAGGGAAAAAAGTTAATCCATATAGTTATATCAAAGCAAGAGTAAAGTATGGGGACGTCAGCGTTAAGTAATGATAAATGTATAATGGTGAGAGGTTAATCTTTTCGCTCTTTTTTTATTTAATCTTGTACTGGAAATTATCGGATTTTTACCTTAGCTCCGAATCTTACTGAACTAGAATGAATTCTATCTTCATTAGGTCCAATTCCATCTATCAAGAAATGACGACGATAAATTGGTTGTAAAAATAAACTCCAACGGTAAGTAAACTTTCTTTCTACTCCAAAGCCTAAGTTGGCTGTCAAGTAACTATTTTCTCTAAAGCCACCACCTTCAAGAATACCTTTGTATAGTGAAGCTTCGTTAGCAATCTCACTTTCATCTAAAGAAATAGATCTGCTAGCTGTATTTTCTTGATCCTCTAATTGGAAATTATAATTGTTTTGAAGTGCCATGTTGATAGATACTCCGGTCAAACTGTACATTCTCCATTTTCTTTTTACTAAGAAACTATATTGAATATTTAATGGAACTTGAACCATATTTAATTCAGCATCATTCCATTGTTCTTCGAGGTATCCACGAGCAAAGCTACCAATGATATTTGCTTCTTCCCGTTGTTGATAACTGACGAAGTTATATGAAATTCCTGTTTCAATTAAGAATCTTTTAAGTTGAAAACCAAGAGCAAAACCTCCACCATATCCATATCGATATCTTTGATACACATCCCACTTCCTTTCATTATTATTATAAAAATCAGAATCTACAAAATTGAGATCAGTAGAACCATACATGCTAAAGAAGACTTCGTGAGTCCGCAATTTTTTAGGTTGAATCAATTGAGCTAAAGAAAAACGATCTTTATTCAATTCATCCATTTCCAAAAATGAATTCATCAAAGACGGCAAAGGAGAAATTTGAATAATTAGTTTTTCTTTTAAAATCTCATCTTCATTTAATGCCAATGTTTTTTCAAGAGGAAGAGAAGTTGTCTGTTGGTTTTTATTTTCCAAAAGACTAATTGAATTAACATGATTTAAAAATGGAGATTCAGAAATTTTATCATTCGAAATTGGTGGAGTAGGAGTTGTAACAACTGTATTTTCATTAACTGGATTTGACTTCACAATTAATGATGGTGTTTGACTCTCTACACTATTACCAATTTCATTTTGATTGACTTGCTTAGCAGAAGGAATCGTTTTTTCAGAAGAAACGACAATTTCATTTTCCAATGATGATTGGTCATTTGAAACTATCGAAAGGTCATTCGTTTTATCTTGAGTTGAATTAATATTAGCTATAGGTCTTGAATCAGGAGTAGTTTTTTTGTTGGGGAAATAATTAAAAGCAGTCCAAACTAATAATAAAACGATGGCTGCTTCAAATAATTTAGTAACAAAAACTTTTCGTCGATAAGCATATTCCTCATCCAATCGAGCGGACATCATTTCCCAATGCTCATGATTATAGGCAGGTTGCATATTTTTCAAATGCCCATATGCAACGGCATCCAAGTAGATATCTTCCATTTGAGGATCAAGCTCAGCGTCAGTCATGGCAGCATCTAATTTGCTTTCCATCATACCCCAATCCATCGGAACAAATGCTGCGCCTTCCAGATTTTCTAGAGAACCTTTCATCGCCTCATCGAGACCATCCGCATCCAACTGCTCATTCAATGACGACCAATCCATTGAGATGTATTTATCACCATCCAAATGCTCCAATGATTGTTTAATAAAATCGTCAAACTTCTTATTCTCCATATGTTATTGATTTCGCAGCAAGAATCGCTTTAAGTTTGTGTCTTGCTTTTACCAAGTTTGATCGGGAAGTACTTTCGGTAATTCCCAATTCATTTGCTATTTCTTTGTGTGAAAAACCTTCAATTACGTAAAGGTTAAAAACGGAACGGTATGCGGGAGATAAGGTTTGGACGGCTGAAAGAATTTCTTTTTCAGTTACTTGGCTGAGCGCATCTGGTGAATTGGAACTAACATTATAAGCAGTATCCAAATCTTCGGTTCTTCTACGTACATTTTTTCGATAAAAATCAATTGCAGTATTGACCATAATCCGACGCATCCAAGCAGAAAGAGAAGTACCAGGTTGGTACTTTGAAATATTTCGAAAGACTTTGATAAATCCTTCATGCAATACATCCAATGCATCATCCTTATTATTTGAATAACGAAGACATACGCCCATCATCTTACTATAATATTCTTTATATAGTATTTGCTGTGCATCTCGATCCTTGCGAATACACGCTTGGATAAGATCGTTTTCTTCGTAATTTAAATTCAAGGCTAATTCCATAGAATGATTGTTAGAATTAAAGTTAGCCTAAAAAAACCGAGAATCCCAAACACAAGTTTAATATTTGGAATTATCCTCCTAGTGCATAATATAGTTTACATAAGAAGGAACGATTAAATCTAGGTATTTGCTGCGTTTTCAAAGCGATTAAACTTCATTTTCTTAATAAAGATCATTAAAATACGATTAAGATGTTGTTTCCTTAACGTCAAAGCTTCGTTTTTTGAAAAAAGCAGAATATCCTCTTTAACGATGAAGTCATGTACTTCATTTTCAATTAACATATAAAAGTGCTTTGAGAGCTCTTTTGATTTACTATTTTTGCTGAAATTTTCAATAATTGAACAATTAAAATATTATGAAATTTCAGCAAACGGTAGAAAAATCAGCAGAGATAGGGGAAGGAATCAATTATGATAAAATCCTAGATTTAATTATCAGCATTTCTACGAATCTAGCTATGGCAATAGCAATTCTAGTAATTGGATTTTGGGTCGTCAAAAAAGTCATGAAGATTTTAGAAATATCTCTAAACAAAGCAAACCTTTCGCCAGAGATTACTTCCTTTCTTTCCTCTTTGTTAAGTGTAGTAATGAAGGTGTTTATTCTTTTGGCTGCCATTGGGCAAGTTGGAGTAGATACTGCTTCTTTAGTAGGTTTGATTGCGGCAGCAGGTTTTGCAGTTGGGATGGCACTTCAGGGCAGTTTGGCTAATTTTGCTGCTGGAATTATGATTATGGTTTTTAAACCGTATAAATTAGGTGACTGGATAGAGACTTGTGAGAAATTCGGAAAAGTAGAAAGTATCCAAATTTTCAATACTACAATTGTTACACCTGGACAAAAGGTTCACATCATTCCTAATGGTCAAGTTATGGAAGGAGTAATCACCAATTTTTCTGAAAAAGGGACGATTCGTTTGGAGTTAAATGTAACGATGCCTTACGCGGAGAACTTTCCAAAAGTTAAGGGCATTATTAAAGGTGCATTATTAACTGTTCCTTCAATTTTAAATGATCCTGAACCAGAAATAGGAATCGAAACTTACGACAGTCATAATGTGGTTTTGGCGATACGTCCATTTATTGATCCTAATAACTATTGGGGAGCAACTTACGAATGTCATGCTGCAATAAAAAAAGCGTTTAATGAAAATGGAATTCAAGTAGCTTACTCTGAAGGAATTGAATTGGGAGACATTGGAGCATAATTAAATTTTTCCAAAAAAAAATCCGTGTCAAAGTTTTAACTAGGACACGGATTTTTTTTTGGAAAAACTAAAAATTAATTTTTGATAATTTTCTTAGTGCCAATTCCGTCTTCATTATTTATTCTTACATAATAAATTCCTGGTGGAAAATTAGAAGCATCAAGGCGCTCTTTTGAATTTGTAATTGTATTGTTATAAATTACTTGACCCAAGTTGTTTACCACAGAGATTTGTGTTTTTTTATTCAAAATTTCTTCGTTCACTTCCACAAAGAATTCATCAGTAATAACTGTTGGATAAACATTTAAATCCAAGTCTTGAGTAGGTGCTTTGATTGAAGTAGGTGGTGTTGCAAATCGGTAAACTTGCCCTTCCGCTGGATCAGAATCTAATCCAGGAATAGAGTAACTTGAAAGTATAGACACACCAGAATTGAACATAGTAGGTGCCGTTGCACTTCCACTCAAATGCCAAAACCTATCAAAGGTTTCTGCGTCATCTGAATAACCTTCAATGATTCCAATAACAGGTGTCCCATAATCGTGAATAGTAGCAGCATCAGGGAGTACACTTGATCCAAATCGAACTTCAATATTATTAGTTCCTTCGTATAACCAAAGTTGAAAGTTCAAAGTATTATTAGCTGATCCAGTTGGACCAAATATTTCTTCATAGAATCCACAGTTTTGCCATTGAATTTTTAAAATTTGTTCACCTGGAAGACCTTCTGTTAAATAAGAAATAGTTGATTGGTTAGCTGCGCTGATATTTTCAATGTCTGCAAGGTCATCAAAATATGGCATTAAAAAATCAATAGAATCAGTAGTGTAAGGATCTTGAAAAGCAAGCCATGAACCTAAGCCAACTATTAGAACCTCATTATAAGAGTTGCCGTAGAAATCAAAATCAAATCCAACAGGAACAGTATAACTAGGATCATCCCATTGATCTCCAACTGAAGTCAATTCTGTAGCTCCAGTTAAATCTGAATAAGTACTTGTTTCAGTTTCTAAAAGGTAAGGAAAGGTTTGCGCATTCGTTTTTGAAAAAACAAAAAGCAAAATCGCGAGTAAAAATAAAGGTGTAAATGAATTTTTCATAAAATAGGTTTTGATGATAAAAAAATGTTTACGTTGTCAAACAATTTGTTTTAAAAATAATTTTAAAATTACTATATTTGTGGGCAGAAAATTAGACAAAACAAATTATAGAAACAACTAATGTTTTTAACTTGTGAGAATTTTAACACAACTTAACCTTATCTTTTTTTTTCGAAAAAGGTAACCCCATTATTTTGAGCCAATTTTAAGAAATACGAAACATAGAAATATTTAATAATAGAATGAGTAAAAAGGGAAAAAGTAAAAAACCAGTTTGGACACCTAAGAATGGAACTGGAACAAATGAAGATGGTGTCATCACGCTAACAGGAATGTATAAAGATTACTTTCTAGATTATGCTTCTTACGTAATTCTTGAGCGTGCCGTACCTGCTTACGAAGATGGACTCAAACCTGTACAACGTCGACTCCTTCATGCCCTTAAAGAAATGGACGATGGACGATATCACAAAGTAGCCAACGTGATTGGTCAAACAATGCAATACCATCCTCATGGTGATGCGGCGATTGGAGGTGCATTGGTCAATATGGGACAAAAAGATTTGCTTATCGACCCGCAAGGAAACTGGGGTGATGCTCGAACTGGAGATGGAGCGGCGGCACCTCGATATATTGAAGCACGATTGACTAAGTTTGCTTTGGAAGTGGCATTTAATTCACAAACAACGGAATGGCAACTGACTTACGATGGCCGTAAAAAAGAGCCAGTCAACTTGCCTATGAAATTTCCTTTGTTGCTCATGCAAGGTGCAGAAGGAATTGCCGTAGGACTTTCTACAAAAATTTTACCTCATAATTTTATCGAACTTATCAAAGCATCGATTAAAATCTTACAAAATAAACCATTCAAAATCTATCCAGATTTTATGACAGGAGGAACGATTGACGTGACTGATTACAAAGCTGGAAAACGAGGAGGGAGAGTTAAAGTGCGATCGGTCATCGAGAAAGTGGATAAAGATACATTGGAAATTAAAGAGTTACCCTACGGAATCACGACTGCCAATTTGATGGATAGTATCGTCAAAGCTAATGACAAGGGGAAAATAAAAATTAAAAAAGTAACGGATAATACTGCCAAGGATGTTTCCATTATTGTTGATTTGGCAGCAGGGGTTTCACCTGAGGTCACGATGGATGCACTATATGCATTTACAAATTGTGAAGTTTCCATTGCGCCAAATGCTTGCGTAATCGTTGATGACAAACCACTTTTTCTTTCGGTCAATGATTTATTAAAATTCAGTACTGAAGCGACAAAAGATTTGTTGCGACAAGAATTGGAAATCAGAAAAGGAGAACTCGAAGAGAAATGGCACTTCGCAAGTTTAGAAAAAATATTTATTGAAAAGAGAGTTTATCGAGAAATTGAAGAATGTGAAACGTGGGAAGAAGTGATCGAAACGATCGATAAAGAATTAAAAAAATATATCGTTACTCCAAAAGACAAAGCGAAAAAGTCGGACAAACGAATTCATCTTTTTCGAGACATTACTAAAGAAGATATTGCTCGATTGACGGAAATTCGAATCAAGCGGATCTCAAAATATAATGCTTTCAAAGCAGATGAATTAATCGCAAAAATCGAAGAGGAGTTAAAACAAGTCAAACACAATTTAGCGAATCTGACAAAATATACTGTTGCATATTTCGAAAGATTATTGGCGAAATATCGAAAAGGAAAAGAACGAAAAACTAAAATCGAATCTTTCGAAACCATCAAAGTTGCCATGGTTGTTGCGAATAATGCAAAACTTTATGTGAATCGAAAAGAAGGATTTATTGGTTCAGGCTCAGGTATGAAAAAAGAAGAGTTAGTGGGAGAGTGTTCTGACATTGATGACATTATCGTCTTTCGAAAAGATGGTGTATTAAAGGTGAGTCGAATTTCCGATAAGATTTTTATGGGAAAAGATATTTTGCATGTAGCTGTTTGGAAAAAAGGAGATGAGCGAACTACCTATAATATGATTTATGTCGATGCCAAAACAGGACGCTCGATGGCCAAACGATTTCATGTAACTGGAATCACTCGTGATCGAGAATATGATTTGACTAAAGGAGCAAAAGGTTCAAAGACTCATTACTTGACTGCCAATTCAAATGGAGAATCGGAAATCGTAACGGTTCAATTATCGCAAGGATGCTCTGCTCACAAAAAGGTTTTCGATTACTACTTCGATGAATTGGAAATAAAAGGAAGAGCTGCGAATGGTAATATCGTAACCAAATATCCAATTAGAAAAGTAATTCAAAAAGAAGTTGGAAAATCAAGTTTGGGTGCTCAAAAATTATGGATGGATCAAGTCAGCGGAAGATTGAATGCTGAAGATCGAGGAACTTTTCTTGGTGACTTTGATACAGGCGATTCTATTTTTGCATTGTATAAAAATGGAACTTACGAGGTAGTTGATTTCGATATGACCAAGCGATTTGACCCAAAGGAATTATTACATATCGGAAAATTAGATCGAAGTCTCGTCGTTAGCGCAGTCTATTATGATGGCGCAAAAAAATGGACAATGGTTAAACGTTTCAATATTGAAACGACTACCAATGATCAAATTTTCAATTATATGACAGATCATAAAATGTCAAAATTACTCTTCGCATCGGTTAAGGATAATCCACGGATAGAGTATGGGTACAAAGTGAAGTCAAAAAAGATGTCAGGCGAAGTAGGCTTGGCTGAATTCATCGATGTCAAAGGTTGGAAAGCACTTGGGAATAAGTTGAGCGATCAAAGATTGACAAGTGTAAAAGAAGTTGATGCAAGTAATAAGGATAAACTTTCACCAGGCGATTCTATAGAGTTTGATGTAGATAAAAAGGATAAGGGGCAAGGAGAGTTATTCTAGAATTTATGAAATTCTAATTTATTACAAATAGTAAAAGAGGTAGTACAGTTTTAGAATTGTATTACCTCTTTTAATTTTGATTTTTAGAATTTTTTCTTCTGAAGAAATCAAATATAAATCGCTCTTCCTTACTATAGAATTCAATTCCAATCATTGGAAGATTGTACCTGATTTCTTTTTGTTGTTCTCTATCTAAGAACTCATAATCTTTTCCAAATTGGATCAATGATTCCTGATTTCTCATTTCATTCATGGCTCTTGTATGTTCATGTCTTAGGAAAAAATAATGCTCGTAAGTTGAATTTTCATCAGCATCATAAATGAAATAAGTGTTTTCCTTTTTTTCCCAAACGATATCTTTTATCTTTTCAAAAAGTGCTTCCCGAACTATTTTTTTCCCATTAATAAAAAAATCATTTTGGGCGTTGATGTGAATTGTTTCAAATTCTTTTGGGAGAAAAAGTAAATGAGAAAGTTCACTGCAATCAAAACTTTCATCTTCTACTTCAACTAAGAAATCAGAAGTTATATCTGGATTTTGTTTTAAATATTCCACTACTTTTTTTATTTCTTTACAAGGCATAAAAGGATAAATATGAGTCAATAAACCTTTGTCAAAATATTCATAATAGACCTTCGGATTATTTTGATTGGGAGGAAGTGCGGCGAAAGAAATTCTTAATCTACGATTCTCAGAAAGTGTTTGCAACAATTTGTGAAGCTCTTTCATCTTTAGATTTTTATCCAAAACCAAAGAAGTGGTAATAAGTCCTCGTCTTGATTCAGCGACTATAGTATTAAAGTTTTCAACAAAAAGTGGAATATCTTCAACTGTACTCATAGCATCATTTAAACCATAATTTTGCGATCCAATCTTTTCGGGATCACCTACAAAAATTGTATTTACTACATTCTTACGCATTAATTTAGACGATACGGTTGACAAAGATGGAGGGGTTATTTTTAATTTATATTGCGCCAAGTTTCTAGCTTTATTTCGATATTTATCTGAATAAGGCACAGGATCATAATGAGATAATCCAAACGAAAAAATGCCAATAATAAAAAACATAAGAATGCTTATTGGATAAACTTTCCTAAAGTATTTAGTCAGCTTCATCCAAATATAAAAGTGTAGCCAAAGCAACATTAAAATACTAGACCACCAGCCAATTTTAAAAAAATCAAAGAGTAAAAATACATCAGTATAAGCAAGTAGTTTAAAAGTAGTACAAAAAGCAAATCCAGCAAATAAAGTGTACCAAGTTGCCATACGACTATGATGTAAAATGGTAAACTCACGAGAAGTATTTTTTCTAAAAGACTTGCTTTTCGATAAGGTAAATTCAAAGAATATATTTTGCCCAAATAAAAATGCTGAGAACGCAAAAAGGAAATGATAAAATTGATGTTCACTAGGAGTGGAAATAGTAAAGCCTGCCCAATCCATGTAGCAGAAGTAATACATTCCAAGGTTCAAAAAACTAAAAAAGCAGTAGATCAAAAAACCATATCCCAATCCCAAAAACAATCCAACCCAAAACCTTGTTTTACCAAAGAATTCAATATTAAGTTTAGGCTTTATAAAATTTGATTTTAGCATAATGTTAAGTTATGTATTTCGAGATAACTCTGTTAATTTTACAGATGAAGAACATTGCTTTTTTGGCGGACGTTTTTTCTAACATGATATTTGCATTTTTATAAAAAAATAAATGACTACAGACGATTATAAAAAAATAGCTCACACTCTTCCGAAACAACCTGGAGTTTATAAATTCGTTGATCCCAACGAAAAGATACTTTACGTTGGCAAAGCCAAAAATTTAAAAGCTAGATTGTCGTCTTATTTTGGAGAACGAAGAGATCGCCTCGCCAAAACAAAAGTCCTCGTCAAAAAAGCAGATCACATCGAGTACACCATCGTCGAAACGGAACACGATGCACTTCTCCTCGAAAGTACTCTGATCAAAAAATACCAACCTCGCTACAATGTGATGTTGAAAGATGGAAAATCATATTCCTATATCTGTATCAAAAAAGAAAGATTCCCTCGCGTCTTTTTAACTCGACGAGTGATCAAAGATGGTTCAACTTATTTTGGCCCCTATGTTTCAAAATATCAAGTAGGAGTAATTTTGGATTTGGTGAAAAATTTGTTTCCACTTCGGACGTGTACTTTACCACTTTCGAAATCGAATGTTGACAAAGGGAAATTTAAGGTCTGCCTAGAGTATCATATTAAAAATTGCCTGGGTCCTTGCGTCAATTATGAATCAGAAGAAGATTACAATGTCAAAATAGAACAAATAAAAAATATTCTCCGAGGGCACCTTGGCGTAGTAAAAAACTATTTGAAATCAGAAATGATGCGCTATGCTGAAGAGATGAAATTTGAAAAAGCGCAGCAAGCGAAAGAGAAGTTATCTGCCTTCGAAGATTATCAAGGGAAATCCACGGTGGTGAGTACGACGATTCGAAATGTAGATGTATTTACAATTACTTCAGATGAAAAAGAAGCTTTTGTCAACTATCTAAAAATTGTAGATGGTTCGATTATTCATACCTATACTTTAGAGATGACCTTGAATTTAGACGACGATAATGAAGATGAATTATTGGCGTATGGGATTGATGAACTGCGGAAGAGATTTAAAAGTAATGCAGAGGAAATTATTTTGGAAAAAGAAATAGAATTGATTGAAGATGAATTGCAAATTACAATTCCAAAAATAGGTGATAAGAAGAAACTCCTTGAGCTATCGAGAAAAAATGTAAAATATTTTTTACTCCAAAAACGCAAGCAAGAAGTTTCCAGAACCAACAAGCAAACTCCCGCCGAACGAATCCTTCGAACCATGCAAGAAGACTTGCAGATGGATCGTCCGCCTATGCATATCGAATGTTTTGATAACTCAAATATCCAAGGAACAAACCCAGTTGCTTCTTGCGTAGTTTTTAAAAATGCCAAACCATCCAAACGTGATTATCGGAAATTTAAAATAAAAACAGTTGTCGGACCTGATGATTTTGCATCGATGGAAGAGGTTGTTCGACGACGCTATTCTCGATTGATTAAAGAAAATCAACCACTTCCAGATTTGATAATTATTGATGGAGGAAAAGGACAATTGAGTTCAGCAACAAAAATCATGGAGGAGTTAGGGATTTTGAATAAAGTCACTTTGATTGGAATTGCAAAACGCCTCGAGGAGATATTTTTTCCTAATGACCCAATTCCATTATACATCAATAAAAAATCAGAGTCACTCAAAATTATTCAGCAAGCTCGAAACGAAGCCCATAGATTTGCCATTACTTTTCACAGAGATTTGCGATCGAAAAACGCACTCGGAACAGAACTGACCAATGTCGAAGGAATAGGGGAGAAGACGGCACAAAAATTATTATCTCATTTTAAATCGGTCAAAAAGATCAAGGCAGCTTTACCTAGTGAAATTGAAGAAGTGGTAGGGAAGTCTGCGACGACAAAGTTGTTGAACTATTTTTTAAAAACGGAGAATTCGGAAAAATAAGAAGAATAGAAGTAGATATTAACTCAATGGAAAGTCCTTCCAGAATTTAAAGTTCTGGAAGGACTTTTTATTTTAGAGGTGTCGTCATTCCCCACGATATTCTTTTATTTTTTTATCATAAAAAATCGCTGTTTCGATATCACCCATCGCTTTGTATAATTCCACCAAGTCAAAAAGATGCGTATCATTATATTGAGCATCAAGTGCATTTTTAAAATATATTTCTGCATCCTTAAAACGGTTCATCTCTTTGTAAGTTAAGCCCAGAGAACGATTTGTAATTATATTGTTAGGAGCAAAAAGTAAAGATTGTTTTAAATAGTTTTCCGCTTGATCATAGTTTTTTATTTTGTAAAAAAGAACACCCAAGTTGGTCATCCCTGGGAAGTATTCTGGGTTAGTTTTGATCGCAGTTTTATAGGCTTCGATAGCAAGTGGATTGTTGTTTTGTGCTTCATAAACTAAGGCCAAATGATGATAAGTCTCGGTGAAACCAGGATAGGTTTCTGTACTCATTTTTAAATATTTCACAGCGGTATCGAGTAATTCTTTTTTCTTATTTGGATTAGTTTCTGCAAGTGCTTTTCGGTATTGAGTTACACCGTAGAAACTTTGAGTACGAGAACTATTCGGAGCAGTATGAATGCCTGTTTCATAAAGTGTATCATCACTTTCCCAAACCGTATTTCGAGTAAATGTTTTCGCTGAATAAAGTAAGAGTATCACTCCAATAATTCCTAAAAAACTATTAGGCGAATAGTTTCTGCTTTCGAGGAAAAAGTGATTTACTAGGAAAACTACAGTAATACAAAATCCCAAAAGAGGTATAAACATAAATCGTTCTGCGAATGTCGCCCCAATCGAAAAGAAAATATTACTGGTAATTGCAAAGGTGATGGCAAAAAATAAGATAGCAAAAGAGTAAATACTTTTTTTGTGTAAACCTTTGATAGTGAGTAAGATAAGGGCGGCTGATATTGCCAAGCTTCCGAGCACTTTAATATTCGTCCATCCTAATTCTGGAAATGTATTAAAGGAATAATCAAAACTTAAAGGATGAGGGAAAGCTAATAATTGAAAATACTTACCAAGCATTCCAATCGCAGTTGCTCGTTGTCCTGAGAAATTATCGATGGCAAAAAGACTATTGTCAATCGTTTCAAAAGGAGTTGGATCAAGATCAATGATGCTCATTCGAATCGCAAAGTAAATAGCTGCAATAATTCCAAATATACCTGTTTGAATAATAATTTTTTGAGTAGAAGTTTTTGTGAAAAAGTATAAGACGAGCGGAACTAAACCTAAAATAGAAAGTGCTCCTTCCTTCGAAAGTATAGCGAAGAAGTAGCTTGCAAGAGCAAAGAATAAATACTTTCTATCTTCTTTTCGATTGTATTGAACAATGGAATAAATGACTCCAAGCATGCCTAAGAAAGCATAAATTTCATCTCGACTTTTGATGTTAGCTACTACCTCTGTGTGCAATGGATGAGCTGCAAAAAGTAGTGTTATAGCAACAGTAGGAAGAAAGAATTTTTTTTCAAATAACAGTCGAAGCGTGAAAAATAAAAACATACAACCTAGGGCATATTCTAGCACATTGAAGAAGTGATAAACTGTTGGACTATTTCCAAAAAATTGCTTTTCAATTGCGAAACCTGCTAACATCATCGGACGATAATATCGATCTGAAGCTCCTGAAAATCCATAGTACCAGGAGTGCGTAAAAATGTCTTTTATTCCTCCAATTCCTTCTTGCACAAAACCATTTTTCTTACAAACTAAATCATCATCCAAAACAAATCCATGGTTGATGGTATTGGCATAAAGTAGAAATGCAAAAACAAAAACTCCAATTGCTGCAAGCCAATGAGTTCGATCAATTGATGAGATAGACGTTACTTTTTTAGGAGGGGAATTTTTAGGTTTTTTCTTTGACATTGGTTTTCGTTTTGCTTGCAAAATAATAAATTTTAAAGTAGCTGGACTTTCTAAGTTTAGTTTTCTAAAAAAGTTATGATAAAAATAGTGATTGTAATTGGACTTAGAAAGTCCAGTCATGGATTAATATTTCATGTGGATAAAATGTAGTATTTTTTGCATCTCTTCTTTGAGTGGACTGGAAGAAGTAATGTAATTATTATGCATAAAACTGAATAATAAAGTTTTCCCTTTTCGAGTGGTGATGTATCCGCTGAGACAATGCTTGTTACTCAACGTTCCAGTTTTAGCATGTATATATGGCGCATACCAATTTTTCATGGTTCCTTCTTTTTTGCCAGTTGGAAAAATTCTAAAGATGCGTTCTTCGGGAATTTTATCATATATTTTATTTAATAAAAAAACCATTGTCCGTGGAGTAAATAAATTGTAGCGTGACAATCCAGAACCATCTCTCCAAAGTGGTCGGTCAGGTGATTCTTTCAAATATTCTTTGGTGAAGAATCGAATAATCTTTCGAGTATTCATTGTGTCAAATACTTCGTTGGAGCAAGCGAGTAGAATTTGTTCTGCCATAAAATTATCACTCTCTTGCATCAAAGGTTCATAAATTTGATCGACAGACAAACTGTAAATTGTTTTCGCATTTTTAGGAATAGTCATCTCGATGGGTAAAATTTCGACGTCTTTTTCTAAAATTAAACTCATCAATTCTGCGAAGAACTCATCCGAATAATGAAAAGGAATATCTTTTTTATAATTTTTATTGGTTGGTTGAAGTTGATTGTATTCAAAAATATTTTCGAATTCTTTTCTTTGAAAATGAGTGCTATTACCTCCTATTTGAGGATTGTAAAAAACGAGTGATTCGAATGGTTTTGGAAAAATATCGATTCCGTTTCCATCCAATTGACTTTGAAAGCGGACCAAATTTCCATGAATAGGGAAAGGTGATTTTTCAGATTGATAGCCATAACCAAAGTCATCCCAAGCCCAACCTGCTCCAAACCTTTTATCTTGAAAATTGGTAGAGGCAAAGAATAGTTTCTCTTTCCTATTTTTAAAAAAGTTTATAATTGATTGATTGTCAGGTGTTTGAGGATTGAGAAAAGATGGATCGGCAGTTCCCCAAAAGATGAGTGAATCATTTTTAATGACATATTTTAAAGCAGGAATCGAGTCGCCTAAAATTTCTAAAGCTGTGTAGAGAGTGAAAATTTTAGTGTTAGAGGCGGGCGTAAAATATTTATCTGAATCATGTTGATATAACATCTTTTCTTTTTTAGGATCGTACAAAGCGAACCCTGTAAAGCTATTTTTAAAAACATCTGAGTTTTCAATAAATTCTTGGACAGAAGTTGGAGTTTTCTTTTGAGTTGTATTGACCAAGTCTTTTTTTGATCGACAGCTTGTGCCTAAAAGAATGCAAAACAGAAAAAGAAATGAAATATTTTTTGGATGGGCAGATAGAATCATAATTGTTTTTTAATTTGCTTCGTTTTTAAGTTCTTGATTTAAGAACATTTTTCGAAAAAAGTAAAACATCAAAATATGTCAAATTATTTTTGCGTCAATGGAAAAATCGTTTTAGCTAAAAATGCAAAATTGCAAGTTACTGATTTAGGTTTGTTACGTGGTTATGGAATTTTTGATTTCCTGAAAGTGGAAAATGGAATTCCACTTTTTATCGAAGATCACATGGCTCGATTTCAAAATTCAGCAAAGGAAATGGGATTGAAATTAGGTTACTCTGTGGAAGAATTGAAAAGATTTGTAATGAAGTTGATTGCAAAAAATGAATTCAAAAATGGAGGAATGAAAATCATTTTGACTGGCGGGTATTCATCAGATGGTTACTTACCTGCTAAAGAATCGAATATGATTATTTTATTGACTCCTTTAAAACCACCTACGAAAAAGGTTTATTCAAAAGGGGTGAAATTGATTTTACATAAGCATTTTCGGTATTCCGCGGTTGTGAAAACAACGAATTATATTGAACCGATTCGGTTGGCAAATGATATAAAGAAAGCTAATGCCATTGATGTTTTATATCATTGGAATGGAAAAATTTCAGAGTCTTCACGTTCCAATTTCTTTATTGTGAAAAAGAATAAAACGATTGTAACTTCTACGTCTCATGTACTGAAAGGGATTACTCGGAAGCGAGTGATTACATTAGCCAACGAACATTATAAAGTGGTTGAAAAAGACATAACTATTCGAGACTTGAAAAATGCGACGGAAGCGTTTTTATCAAGTACGACTAAAGGAACTCTACCTGTTGTGCAAATTGATGATATCAAAATTGGTAGTGGAAAAACAGGGAAGGTTAGTTCTCATCTCAACCAACTATTGAAAAAACAAGCTAAAAAGTATAAAAAGAATTTTAAAATATAAAAAAATATTAATATCCACATTTTACCAATAAATTTAATTTTGAGTTTTAGAAAACTCCTTAATGCCTTATATTTTCTATGTTTTGCTTGGTTTAATTTCAAATTTCATTTCCAGAAAAGGGAGACTTATCCCTAAGGGAAAAAAATAATAAATGCTGTTTTTTCTAAAATGTGACTTGAGAAAAGTTATTTTTTAGAGTAAATATGTTAGCCTTTCAAGTTTCTCTTCATTTTTATGTTTGTCATATCCGTAATACTGCGTCTACCCTGTTTAGGGTAGATTGGCATAATCTGTGCATCCTAAGTATTGACAAAAAAAAATTCCCTTTTTACCTACTTACATTCAGAAATAAAATGATTTAGCATTGCAAAGAAGTTCGGCTTTTTTTCGATGCTTCAACTCATCATTATTTTCATATTGAATTTCTCCAGATTAGACGAATCTTATATTTTATCCAAATTGACCTTACGACAAAGGAGTTAATG
The DNA here is from genome assembly GCA_937981555.1 of uncultured Saprospiraceae bacterium. Taxonomy (GTDB): domain Bacteria; phylum Bacteroidota; class Bacteroidia; order Chitinophagales; family Saprospiraceae; genus CAJQQY01. The sequence continues at coordinate 15,339 of CALJOK010000006.1, read as the reverse complement.
ACTAGCTAGTAACAATTTTATTGTATTAGCTGAACTCCAAGAAGACGATAACTAATTAAAAAAAGCCCAATAAATTAATTCGCTAAACGCTCTATTTTTTAAAAGGGAAACAACGAAAACAAGTCAACCTAAAAATAGACTTTTCTTAACCCTAGATGTAAAAAATATTAAAGACGAATTTTTTTGTAAAAGGAAAAGCATGCAGATTAGGTTCAAAAAATACATTTTAAAAAACAATGGTGGTATTGTAAAATCAATAGGAGCGTTTTTATTTTTGGTATTAACGTCTCTTTCAATGATTTCTGCCACTATTACTCCACCAGCTGAGAGAGCTGACATAGTGGAGGGGATTTTATATTTCTCATCTAATAATCCTACTCTAAATTCCGAACTCAAGTCAAATTTAATTTTACCAGGTGATCCACCAATTGCAAATTTGGACACCGTTAATGTATTGCAAGGGACATCAGTCTCGGGCAATGTTTTATTGAATGATAGTGATCCAGATGGAGACGTTTTAATTTTGAATACTACACCAGTTGTTGCTCCGTCAAATGGAACGGTTACAATGAATGCAGATGGTACATTTATTTATTTACCTTATCCATTTTTTGTTGGGACAGATCAGTTTACTTATGAAATATGTGATGGAGAGAAAGTAGATGTTACAGATAGTTATGATAATCAAACAAATGTAACGATTACTCCTTTTGGTACTCCAACAGTTAGTTCTACTATTACGGTTAGCTCAGGGGGAACAATCACAGATGTAAATATTCCTAATTTTTACCTTGAACATAGTTGGGATCAAGATCTAGTTATTACATTAACGAGTCCAAGTGGAACAGTAGTAACATTGGTAGATCAAGTGTGTTATGGGGATGAAAATTTTGATATCGGATTTGATGATGAAAGTGGTGTTACTTATGGTAATATGCCTTGTCCTCCAGATGAAGGAGGAATGAATCAGCCATTTGAACCTTTGTCAGAATTTGATGGAGAAAATAGTATAGGAGATTGGGTTTTTACCATTTATGATGTGGCATTTAACGATGGCGGATTTTTAGATTTTTGGGAATTAGATATTACCTCGTTAGGAGCAGCTTCTGGAACAAATTGTACAACTGCAACAGTTACTGCTTTGGTATATTCTTCTAGTACAGAGATATGTAGTAATAATATTGATGATGATGGAGATGGATTAGTTGATGTTTTTGATCCAGATTGTCCTTGCGATGATGGTAATTTTTTAGGACTATGTGATCCACAATGTGAATATTTTCCACCGGGAACTCCAAGTTTTGATATAGAAGTGGAATGGGCGAGTGAAGATAGTGTAAATACTTTTACTCCAGTAATTGGAGCTGATCTTGACGGTGATATTTCATCCGTTGAGATTCTTGGGTTTAAAGAAAGTACAACAACATATGTTGAAAATGCCTTATTTATAATTGATGGAGCAAATGGAGCAACGAAGTATAAGTTTAATTCCAAGCCAATCCATATATTTAATAAAGGGTTAGCATTTGGAGATGTGGACAAGGATGGAAATGGAGAAATTTATTATATGATTGGAAATGGAGATGTGGACGATTATCGAAGAATTGCATGTTATGAATATAATCCGAATGGAGCAAATTTAGGAGGAACAGGTACAGGATCATTTGATTTGCAATGGGTTTCTGATCAAAGAGTTACTTGTGGATTAGATTATCCACTTTATACGGTTACAGATAATTATGCGGTAAATTTAGCGGATTTCAATAATGATGGATTTCCAGAAGTATATGTTGGAAATGAAATTTTTGATGCAATAACAGGAACTCGACTAGCAGTAGGAGGAGCTAATAATATTGGAAATAATATTTATAACTTTTATTTACATGAACATTTTCATGCAAATACAGTAGCAGTAGATGCATTACCTGATGGAGATTGTACTAATTGTGCAGGGTTGGAGTTAGTAGCTGGAAACCAAGTTTATTCTGTGAATTTGACTACAGGTGAAATGGCAGTTGAAAGAGAATTAGATTCTGCTCCCGGATATCAAGATGGACCAGTTTCAATTGCTGATTATGATTTGGATGGAGATGTAGACGGAATTATTACGACTACAGATGCCGATGGATCTTACCTTTATATATGGGATTTACAGACAGAAACCATGATTGGGAATGCCCATACAATAGCGAATGCTGATATTAGTACAATTTGGTATCGAAGTGCGAGTAATGCAACGATAGCAGATTTTGATGGAGACAATAAACCTGAGATTGGAGTTTGTGCCAATTATGTTTTTCAAGTAATTGAAGATTACCAATTTGATATTAGTGGTACTGGAGGGGTTGCATGGAGTTTGATTACAACTGACAGATCTGGAATGACTGGAGCTACTTCTTTTGACTTTAATGCAGATGGGGTGACAGAAGTTGTTTATAGAGATGAAAATGATTTGAGAATTATATCAGGAGCTTCAGGAATTAATCTTTCTACTTTCCCATGTGGATCAAGAACAGGAGGAGAATATCCAATTGTTTTAGATATAGATAATGATAATGAGACAGAATTAGTTTGTAGTTGTGCGGATGAATCATATGCAAGAAACGGGAGAATGCGCGCTTTCAAATCAATTGATTATCCATGGGTTCCAACTAGAAATATTTGGAATCAATATGCTTATTTTATAACGAATATAAATGATGATTTAAGTATACCACCAGTACAACAACCGCATCATTTGGTGGGGTCTCCAGCATTGGGGACTACAGGTCGATTAAATAGTTTTTTGAAACAAGTTGGGCCATATAATAATGAAGGAGAACCAGTTTTTCCTGCTTCGGATATTATTGTAAGTATTTTAGCTGGAGGACCAACGGAATGTATTTTAGGAGATAGTATAGATCTTAACCTTCGATTTTATAATTTAGGAAATTTAGGTTATCCAGCAGGAATTCCTTTTGCAATTTATGAAGGGAATCCTGAAAGTACTGGAACATTAATAGGTACTTACCAGATTCCAACTTCGATTATTCCTGGAGACTCGGTTGATGTTTCGGTCACATTAGCAGTTGCCGGATTGACTTCACCTTTTAATTTATTTGTAATTGGAAATGATGATGGAAGTTTGTCTTTGCCATTGGATTTAGAAAATGACTTTCCAGCTACTTCTATTGGAGAATGTGATTTTTCCAATAATATAGATTCGGTAATAGTGAGTAACTGTGAAACAGAAGTTCCTATTTTAGTTGGCGTTCCAGATGACGTTACATTGGAGTGTGATGAAAATATAAGTGTTCCGACGGTTACGGCAACCGATAATTGTTCGACAGGAATGACAGTTGTTTTTTCAAATGATGAAAACTTAGGTTCCTGTACTGGGACAATAATCCGAACGTGGACGGTGACTGATGATTGTGGAAATGTTGCGACTGCAACTCAAACGATTACTATTCAAGATACAGAAGCTCCTTTATTGTTGGGAGTTCCATCTAACACTACGGTTTCTTGTAATAGCCAATTTCCAGATATACCAATTGTAACGGCAACCGATAATTGCTCAGGTTTAATGAGTATCACTTATGATTCATTATTGACAAGTGGAGATTGTCCTTATTCCATTACTCGAACTTGGACGGCAATAGATAGTTGTAATAATTCAACAACGGAATCTTATACGATATATGTTTTGGATGATATAGATCCAGTCTTTGATGGTGTGCCAAGCAATATAACAGTAGAATGTACTGAAATACCAGAAGAGCCAAGTGTAACTGTATCAGATAATTGTGATAATGATATTGAGTTGACTTATGAAGATGTCTATTTGCCAAATGGTAATTATGAAGATAATAATGAAACGACCGTTTCGGCTTCAGGAACCACTTGGGATATAAATGTGAATGGATATCCAGGTTTAGATGCAAGTAATTTTTTAAGTTTTGAATTATCATTTCAATCAAATAAAGGAAAAGGGCGAGCAGAATTTGTTTTAATTAATCCATCAGGTCAAGGAATATTTTTAGTAGGAGAACATTGTACAACTGGAAATTGTGAAGGAACAGGGGGAACATTAGTATGGAGTCCAACTTTTTATAGATGCGATACAGGATATCCACAATGGAGAAATGATGACCTCATTCCTCCAGGTACTGGAAATTTCACGCCTCACGGAACGACTCCTATTGATCCAGTTCCAGGTGTTTTGGAATATGTAACTTGCTTTGAAGAATTTATAGGACCGATGGATGGTCAATGGCAGCTATATGCAAGAAAAAATCAAACATCTAATGGTTTATTAAAATTTCAAGGGTATAGTCTAAACCTTGGAAATCATTCTTGTTTAGACGAGGGCACTATTTTTAGAACGTGGACAGCAACAGATGATTGTGGTAATACGACAGTTGCTTCGCAAACGATAACATTGGAAGATACAACACCTCCTGCAGTTGATGCTTATGTAGCAGATACAACGGTAGCATGTTATGATGATGTACCTTCAATTCCTACCTTAACCATTACTGATTGTGACAATAATGCTACCATAACTTATCAAGGAGAAACAGGAAGTGGAGATTGTGAATTTGAAATTATTAGAACTTGGTTGGCAACAGATAATTGTGGTAATGATACTTTGTTGACTCAATCAATAACAGTAAAAGATTCTATTGCTCCAGTATTAGATACTCCACCTGCAGATATAACGATAAGTTGCGAAGATGATATACCAGATCCTGAAGACTTAGAAGCAACCGATAATTGTTGGGATGAGGTAGATGTAGATTTTTCTGAATATTTAGATATGGATGTTTGTCCATTTATTTTACGTCGTGTATGGATCGCAATTGATGAATGTGATAATGCTGATTCTGTGGTGCAGATAATTACGATAGTGGATGATACTCCTCCTGTATTGGCAGGGATACCTGATGATGTAGTACTAGATTGTCAAGATTGTCTTCAAGATTTTAAAAATGGAGGGTTTGAAGATAATCCTGTTTCTGGAAATTGGGCGGGTGTACCAGAGGCTCAGCTTCCTGGATGGGATACAGATGCTTCGGATAACAAAATTGAAATTCAAAAATCTGGAAAAATAAATGGAGTCGTTTCTTATGAGGGAAACTGGCATGCAGAATTGAATCATGTCAATAATGGAGACTTGTATCAGACGTTCTGTGTAGTGCCAACTACGATATTACAGATTTCCTTTGCTCATAGACACCGTCCTTCAGGAGGAAATGTTACGGATGATATTATGGGAGTTTATATAGGAGAAGATTTAAATAACTTGACACTTGTTTCTACAGTAGTAGGGAAAAGAAATGAAGGCTGGAAAGTCCATAATATTAGTTACCCTGTACCAGCTGGACAATCAGAAGCTATTTTCTTATTTAGAGCAATTCAAGCTTCTCCAGGTAACCTTTCCGTTGGAAATTTAATTGATGATATTAACATTATTACGATCCCAGGTACTAATGTGATTCCTTCTGTAACAGATAATTGTTCAGATGATGTAAGCTTTGAATTAAGTGAAGTTAAAACAGAGAATGATTGTCCCGATAATTATAAATTGGTTCGAACATGGACCGCTATGGATGATTGTGGAAATATTACAGTTGATTCTCAAGTCATTGTTGTTGGAGATTTTATAGGGCCAGAAATATTGGGCGTACCTCAGGATACAATTGTTGATTGTGATGTTCCAGATGCTGTAGTTATAACTACAGCCACAGATAACTGTGGAGGTGATTATACCGTTTCTTTCATGGAAGAAATTATTGGAGGAAATTGTCCTTCTAATTATAGTGTAGTAAGGACATGGACATCGGAAGATAATTGTGGGAATATTTCCACTCAATCTCAAACGATTACAGTAATAGATATAATTGCTCCAGTTTTTGCAAATGTACCTGCAAATGTAACGGTAGAGTGTGATGTAATTCCAACGGATGCGAATGTAACAGTTAGTGATAATTGTTTAGGAAATATGGATTTTGAATTTGCTGAAACTCGAACGTATGGATGTCCATATTTAATTACAAGAGTTTGGACAGCAACTGATTCCTGTGGAAATCAAACGATAGCTTCTCAATTAATTACAGTAACTGATAATACAGCACCAATATTTACTAACGAGCCAACAGATATAACAGTTGAGTGCAATGCAATTCCAGAAGTTCCAGTTTTAAACGTTAGTGATGCTTGTACTCCAGATATTGATATCGAATTTTCCGAAACACAAACTTCTGGATGTCAATATGAAATTACAAGAGTTTGGACAGCAACTGATTCCTGTGGGAATCAAACGATTGTTTCTCAATTGATTTCAGTTGAAGATAATACACCACCTACTTTTGTTAATGTCCAAAGTGATATAACTGTTGAATGTTCAGCTATTCCAATAGCTGAAAATGTATTAGCAACAGATAATTGTGATACGGATGTAGATATAGTATTTACAGAAAATGTTAGCACGGGTTGTCCTTATACAATAACACGGAGGTGGGTAGCGACAGATGATTGTGGAAATGTAGACTCGATGCTTCAAGTGATTATGGTAGAAGATACCACGTTGCCTATCTTATCTGGTGTACCAGCTGCTATATTTGTAGAATGTGATGCGATCCCTACACCACCAGATGTAACTGCAACAGATAACTGTACAACAGATTTGACAGTTAACTTTTTTGAATTTACCTGGGGAGGTGTATGTCCTTTTAATATTACAAGAACATGGGTTGCAACTGATGAGTGTGGAAATAGTGTAGTTGAAACCCAAACAATTTTTGTTTCTGATAATACACCACCTGTCTTAGAAGGTGTCCCATCTGACTTAACAGTAGAATGTGATGAGATCCCTATTGCAGCCAATCCAACAGCTATAGATAATTGTGATACAGATATTGTAATTAGTTTTGATGAAACAAATACCCCAAGTAGTGTTTGTGCAAATGGTTATACGATTACTCGAACTTGGACAGCTACAGACGATTGTGGAAATACGGATATTGAGGTTCAAGTGATTACAGTAGAAGATACTACTGTACCTACTTTTGTCAATGCTCCAAGTAATGTGACTGTTGAATGCAGTTCAATCCCGTCAGTTGCAAATGTTGAGACTACAGATAATTGTGATGTGAATGTAGACCTTGTATTCACAGAGGAAATAGGAACAGGTTGTCCATATATAATTACTCGGAAATGGGTAGCAGAAGATGATTGTGGAAATAAAGATTCTGTGATCCAAGTGATTACAGTTGAAGATACAGTTGCTCCAGTTTTTACAAATGTACCAGCAAACATTACTGTTGAGTGCGATGCTATACCGACAGTTGCAAATGTAACTGCTAACGATAATTGTTTAGGAAATATGGATTTTGAATTTTCTGAAACACGAACTTTTGGATGTCCATATTTTATAGCAAGAGTTTGGACAGCAACTGATTCCTGTGGAAACCAAACTATAGCTTCTCAATTAATTACAGTAGAAGATAATATTTTACCAAGCTTGGAAGATGTCCCAACTGATGTTACCGTTGATTGTGGATCTATTCCAGTTGCTGCAATTGTAACAGCAAGTGATAATTGTACACCGAATGTAGCAGTTGTTTTCTCTGAAGAAATTTCGACAGGTTGTCCATACACGATTACTAGAACTTGGACAGCAAGTGATTCTTGTAACAATGTAATTACAGGTATTCAAATAATTACAGTCGAAGATAATGAAGCACCAGTTTTGGCAAATGTGCCGACTGATGCTACAGTAGATTGTGGATCTATTCCAGTTGCTGCGAATGTGACTGCAAGTGATAATTGTACACCGAACGTAGTAGTTGTTTTCTCCGAAGATATTTCGACAGGTTGCCCATACACGATTACTCGGACATGGACTGCAACTGATTCTTGTAACAATATAATTACGGAAACTCAAGTAATTACAGTTGAAGATAATGATGCACCAGTTTTGGCAAATGTACCGGCTGATGCTACCGTTGATTGTGGATCTATTCCAGTTGCTGCGAATGTGACTGCAAGTGATAATTGTACACCGAACGTAGTTGTTGTTTTCTCCGAAGATATTTCGACAGGTTGCCCATACACGATTACTCGAACATGGACGGCGACAGACTCTTGTAACAATACAATTACGGAAGTACAAGTAATGACAGTAGAAGATAATACTTTGCCAGTCTTGGCAGGAGTGCCTTCAAATATTACAGTTAATTGTGATGAAGTTTTAGGAGAGGCATTAGTTACTGCGGAAGATGAATGTGCGGGGACTTTGCCGGTGACTTTTAATGAAGTAGTAGGGGCAGGTTGTCCATATACAATTACCCGAACTTGGACTGCAACTGACTTGTGTGATAATGAAGTGGTGGGAACCCAAGTGATTACATTAATAGATACCGTTAATCCTGTTTTTGGAAATGTACCGAGTGACGTGACTGTGGAGTGTGATGCGATTCCAGATACTGCGAATGTTACTGCCTTTGATAATTGTACAGCTGTTGTGGATATTACATTTACAGAAGTTACAACTACAGGCTGTCCGTACACAATTACTCGAAAATGGGTAGGGGTAGATGATTGTCAAAATGCTGATTCTGTGATTCAAGTGATCACAGTTGAAGATACAGTTGCACCAGTTTTTGCTAATGTACCAGGAAATGTTACTGTTGAGTGTGATGCAATTCCAACTGTTGCGATTGTAACAGTTAGTGATAATTGTTTAGCGAATATAGATTTTGAATTTTCTGAAACTCGAACTTTTGGTTGTCCATATTCTATCACAAGAGTTTGGTCAGCAACAGATTCCTGTGGGAATCAAACGATAGCTTCTCAAATAATTACAGTCGAAGATAATACTTTACCAACCTTGGTAGATATACCAACTGATGTAACAGTTGATTGTGGGGCTATTCCAGTTGCTGCAATTGTAACAGCAAATGATAATTGTACACCGAATGTAGTAGTTGATTTCTCTGAAGAAATTTCGACAGGCTGCCCATACACAATTACTCGAACTTGGACGGCAAGTGATTCTTGTAACAATATAATTACGGAAACTCAAGTAATTAGAGTTGAAGATAATGATGCACCAACTTTGGCAAATGTGCCGACTGATGTTACCGTTGATTGTGGATCTATTCCAGTTGCTGCGATTGTAACAGCAAATGATAATTGTACACCGAATGTAGCAGTTGTTTTCTCTGAAGAAATTTCGACAGGTTGCCCATACACAATTACTCGAACTTGGACTGCAACTGATTCTTGTAACAATATAATTACGGATACTCAAGTAATTACTGTTGAGGATAACGATATACCAATTTTTGCAAATATACCGACTGACGTAACTGTTGATTGTAATTTAATTCCAACTGTTGCTAATGTTACCGTGGATGATAATTGTGATACAGATATAGATATCATTTTTACAGAAACGATTGGAAATGGTTGTCCATATTTAGTTACTCGAAAATGGGTAGCAACAGATGATTGTGGAAATGTGGATTCAGTAATTCAAGTGATAACAGTTGAAGATACGACACTTCCTATTTTAACGAATGTGCCAAATGATGTAACCGTTGAATGTAATTCAATCCCAACTGCTGCTAATGTAACAGCAACAGATGATTGTCTTGGAAATATAGATGTAGAATTTTCAGAATCAATTGGAACAGGTTGTCCATTTACGATTACTCGAACATGGACTGCGATGGATTCTTGTAACAATACAATCACGGAGATTCAAATTATTACAGTTGAAGATATAACTCCTCCAGTTTTTGCAAATGTGCCGACTGATGTAACCGTAGAATGTTCTACGATTCCTGATACTGCGAATGTAACTGCAAATGATATTTGTGATGGAGATATAAATGTTGTTTTCTCAGAAGTTACAGTAACCACAGGTTGTCCTTATACGATTACTCGTATCTGGGTGGCAACAGATAATTGTGGAAATGTCGATTCTGTGGTTCAAGTTATCCAGGTAGATGATAATATTTTCCCAGTATTGACAGGTGTCCCTAATGATGAAACGGTGGAGTGCGATGCAATTCCAACTCCTCCAGTTGTTACGGCAACTGATTTGTGTTCAGGTGATATGTCAGTACTTTTTGAAGAAGAAATTGGAACAGGTTGTCCATACACAATTACTCGAACTTGGACTGCAACTGATCCATGTAATAATATGGTAATCGAACAGCAAGTGATTACAGTTGTAGATAATACCTTGCCTACATTGGCAGGAGTACCAGCAGATGTAACAATAAATTGTAATGCTATTCCAGATACAGCAATTGTTACAGGAAATGATAATTGTACACCAAATGTAGAAATTATTTTTACCGAAAATATTTCAAACGGCTGCCCATTTACGATTACTCGGACTTGGACTGCAATTGATTCTTGTGGAAATACTTTTTCTCAAAGTCAGATAATAACAGTAAATGATAATGAATTTCCAACTCTAGTTGGAGTGCCGAACGATATAACAGTAAACTGCGAAATGATTCCTACTCCAGCAAATGTAACAGTAACTGATGATTGTTGGAATAATTTAATACCTGTGTTGAATGAAGTTACTTCGAGCGGTTGTCCTTATACAATTACTCGAACTTGGACGGCAACTGATAGTTGTGGGAATTCAGTTTCTGCAACTCAGATTTTAACAGTTGAAGATGAGGAGGGACCGATTATCGAAACACCTCCTGCGGATATTACTTTAGATTGTGGGGATCCAATTCCACCAGCTGCAGAATTAATTGCAACTGATAATTGCTCAGGTGAAGAAGAGGATGGAATATACATTGTAGAGGATATTGATTTTAGTGAAGAGATTACAGGTGAATGTCCAATAATTATAACTAGAACTTGGACTGCTTATGATGAGTGTGATAACGAATCAACGGTTAGTCAAATAATTACTATTGAAGATACAACTGCACCTATTGTGTTTAACATTCCAAATGATTTAACATTGGATTGTAGTGAGATACCAGATACACAACAAGTAGTTGCAACAGACGATTGTGATCCTGATTTGGAAATGGTTTTTGAGGAAACCTATTCAGATACGACTTGTCAGAATACATATAAAATTACTAGAACTTGGACGTTTACAGATAACTGTGGAAATGAAGTTTCCCATACTCAGAATATTCAAATTCAAGATGTTACAGCTCCTGTATTTACTGATGTCCCTGCTGGTATGATGATTCCATGTGACTCTATTCCTGAACTTATTGCTCCAGTTGTAACTGATGCTTGTAGTGATGTAGTGGTAACTTTTGAGGAAGTTGAAATGCCTGGAGACTGTATTGATTTAAGATTAATGACACGAACTTGGACGGCAACTGATGCTTGCGGAAATGTAAGTTCAGTTAGTCAAAATATTATTTTTAATAATTGTTCGCCAGATGCAATTTTGGCTATATCTACTCCAAATATTATTTGTGAGGGAACAGGTGTTTCATTTGAAGTGACTCTGACGGAAGGATATGATACGCCATTTTATCAATGGCAATTCAGTACGAATGGAACAACTTGGATGGATATTGTTGGAGCAAATGATTCTATTTTTATTTTAACTGCTGAGGCTTCACATGCTGGTTCTTACCAAGTAGTAGTAGCAAATGATGCATCGGATATTAATAATCCATTGTGTAGTATTACTTCGAATACTCAAATTTTGGAAGTGATTGATTTAACAGTAGAGATTGAAAATCTTGACTTAGAGATATGTCAAGGAGATTCGATTCTTGTTGGTGGTTCAGTTTATTTTGAGGCTGGAATTTTTGCAGATACATTAAGTGCCTCAACAGGTTGTGATAGTGCGATCATTAATTTGAACTTGATTGTAAATGATATTTATGAGGTTTCAGTTGACTCGACAATTTGTGAAGGAGAATCAGTAACCGTTGGTGGAACAGCTTATTCTCAAAATGGAACTTATGTCAATGACTTGAGTTCGATGGAAGGCTGTGATAGTATTGTTACATTGAATTTGACGGTCAATCCGATTGCTCAAATTACGTTGAATGAATTTCTCTGTGAAGGACAAACTCTTACTATTGGCAATACGACTTACGATGCAACAGGTACTTACGTAAATACATTGTTATCGTCATTAGGATGTGATAGTATTATTACGTTGAATTTGGTAGTTGATGATGTTTTAGAAATTAACTTAGTAGAAAATATTTGTCCTGGAGAATCATTTGTAGTGGGTAGTTCTATTTATACTCAAGCTGGATTTTACCAAGATACTTTGGCTACTCAAAGTGGATGCGATAGTTTAATTACTTTAGATTTGACAATAAATGAGGAGTATAATCTTTTTAGAGAAGAATCAATTTGTGAAGGAGAAGAGTTAGTAATTGGTGATTCAACTTATACCGTAAGTGGGAACTATTTTAATGTGTTGCAAACTGTCAATGGTTGTGATAGTATCATTACATTGGATTTAACGGTGAATGAAAATTATGCAGAAAATGTAGTTGCAGAAATATGCGAAGGTTTGAGTTATGAAGTTGGCGATTCAACTTACACAACGAGTGGACTCTTTACAACTAGTTTGATTTCTGTCAATGGTTGTGATAGTATCATTACTTTAGATTTGACAGTAAATGAAATTTACAATGAGAATGTAGTTGCGGAAATATGTGAAGGTTCCAATTATGAAGTTGGTGATTCAACTTACATGACGAGTGGAATTTTTACCACCAACTTAACTACGATAAATGGCTGTGATAGTATTATCACTTTGGATTTGACAGTTAATGAAATTTATAATGAAAATGTAGTTGCAGAAATATGTGAGGGTTCTAATTACGAAGTTGGTGATTCTACATATACGATGAGTGGAATATTTACAACTAGTTTGATTTCTGTGAATGGTTGTGATAGTATCGTTACTTTAGATCTGACGGTAAATGAAATTTACAATGAGAATGTAGTTGCGGAAATATGTGAAGGTTTGAGTTATGAAGTTGGTGATTCAACTTACACAACGAGTGGACTCTTTACAACTAGTTTGATTTCTGTGAATGGTTGTGATAGCATCATTACTTTAGACTTGACAGTAAATGAAATTTACAATGAGAATGTAGTTGCGGAAATATGTGAAGGTTCCAATTATGAAGTAGGTGATTCAACTTATACAACGAGTGGAATTTTTACAACTAACTTAACTACAATAAATGGCTGTGATAGTATTATCACTTTGGATTTGACAGTTAATGAAATTTATGCAGAAAATGTAGTTGCAGAAATATGTGAGGGTTCTAATTACGAAGTAGGTGATTCAACCTATACGACGAGTGGAATCTTTACAACTAATTTGACTTCTGTGAATGGTTGCGATAGTATCGTTACTTTGGATTTGACGATGAATGAAATTTTTGAAGAGAATTTAGTTGGAGAGATTTGCGAAGGCTCAAGTTTTATTGTTGGCGATTCGACTTATACGACGACTGGAATTTTTACGACTAATTTAACTACCATTAATGGTTGTGATAGTATCGTTACTTTGGATCTGACAGTCAATGAAACTTATACTATTAATTTGGTTGCGGAGTCTTGCGAAGGAACAAGTTATGAAGTTGGTGATTCAAGTTATACATCTACAGGGATTTATACAACCATTTTGACATCAAATGAAGGCTGTGATAGTATTGTTATTCTTGACCTGACGGTTAATGAAATTTATGCTGCAACTATTGTGGAAGAGATCTGTAATGGACAAAGTTACGAAGTAGGTGATTCAACGTATACGACAACTGGGGTCTTTACAACTAATTTGACTTCTGTGAATGGTTGTGATAGTATTGTTACGTTGGATTTGACAGTTAATGAAATTTACAATGAAAATGTAGTAGCTGAAATATGTGAAGGAATAAGTTATGAAGTTGGTGATTCGACATTTACGACAAGTGGAATTTTTACGACTAACTTAACTACCATTAATGGTTGCGATAGTATTGTGACTTTAGATTTGACAGTTAATCCTACATATTCAAATATTCTTTTTGCAGAAATATGCGAAGGCGGAAGTTACACTATTGGAGATTCTACATATTCTAATTCAGGAATCTTTAATCAAAATTATCAAACGATTAACGGTTGTGATAGTATCGTCATTTTAGATTTGACGGTTAATCCAACTTACTCTAATATTATAAATGAGTTTATCTGTACTGGACAAAACTTCATAGTCGGTGATTCTACTTATTCCGAAACAGGTATTTATTCCAATACCCTTCAGACTGTTGCAGGTTGTGATAGTACGATCACTTTGAATCTTATTGTGGATGATGTTTTAGAAATTGATTTAGTTGAAAACATCTGTACGGGAGATAGTATAGAGATGGGAGGAATTTACTATAGTCAAACAGGAGTTTACTCAAATACAACTCTATCTTCAAATGGTTGCGATAGTATCGTCACTTTGACTTTGACTGTTTTTGACAATTTTGCTAACTCGATGAGTGAAGTGATTTGTGAAGGAGCAAGTTATGAAGTTGGAGACTCTAGTTTTACTACTAGCGGAATTTATACGGTAGAAATGCAAACTATCAATGGCTGTGATAGTACGATAACTTTAGATTTAACAGTCAATGATATTGATAATGTTACACTTGTTGAATCTATTTGTGAGGGACAAAATTATATAGTTGGTGACTCAATATTTACGTCAGCTGGAATTTATCAAGTTGCATTTTTAAATGCCAATGGCTGTGATAGTATCGTAACTATAGACTTGACTGTCAATACAAATGATGAAACGAATTTGATAGAAACGATTTGTGAAGGATTAAGTTATGAAGTTGGTGATTCGACTTATACGACGAGTGGAATTTATATCAATAATCTTACTAATATTGAAGGTTGTGATAGTTTAGTCAATCTTGATTTAACGGTAATTGAAGTTTCTGAAGTTAATCTAGTAGCATCAATTTGTGAAGGCTCAACATATGAAGTTGGAGATTCAACCTATACGACTAGTGGAGTTTACACAACTATATTGACATCAATAACAGGTTGTGATAGTACGGTAATTTTAGATTTATCAGTAGATGATGTAATAGAAAATACTATTGTAGCAGAAATCTGTTTTGGCGGAAATTACGTATTAGGCGATTCGACATATACATCAAGTGGAACGTATGTACAAACGTACACAACATCAAGTGGCTGCGATAGTACGATTACCTTAGACTTAACGACATTAGGAGAAAATGAAAACTCTATAGTTGCATCAATCTGTGAAGGTTCAACATATGAGGTTGGTGATTCAACCTATACGACGAGTGGGGTTTATACAACAGTATTGACATC
>CALJOK010000005.1 GCA_937981555.1 uncultured Saprospiraceae bacterium | reverse complement strand
GTTTTTTTAGTGTTTGTAAAATTGAACGTTTGTTTCTAAGTACGGTGTAAATATAGAGCGGGATGTAAAATTCTTTAGGTAGATAGGTTTCAATAAGTGGTAATCAGGTTACCATCATAAAAAATGCATGATAAACTACTGGTTATCAATACTTTATGTTTTCATTTTTTTTAATAAAAAATCATAAAAAAATAAAAAAAAATACTTTCCGTACTATCGTTTCAGCAAATTGTAGCGATTTTCGGGGTGAGATGTAACGATTTTACCGATAAAATGTAACCTGATTACCAGCGCTATTTCGAGGAATAGAATTTGCAACATATAGCGGCGAAAAATCAAGCGTAAAATGAGTTTTTTGGAAAAAAGGAAAGAAAAAAAGTATCTTTTTGCAGGGAATCAATTAACTATTTGAGACTTTTTTATAATTTCTTTTGAAAAAATCAGCTCGTTATGATTATCAGAACCATTTTTTTCTTTTTAATCTTTAATTGCTTCCATTGTAAAGAATCCACCACTCAAAAGGAAGGGATAACAACTAAGACAATCGAAAAATTTGACTCTACTCTTCTATTCAATCCAGAAAATCACTACAATAATTATAAAAATCTAAAGCATCGAGTTAAAAATCTTAAAGCTAACCTCAGAAAAAAGGATAATATCTCAGAAAAACTCGCCGATGGAAAAGAACTATTCGCCAATCTCTTAGTCGATTCTATCTTTAATTATTGGTATGGCACAAAATGGGACTTTAATGGACACACCAAAACTCCTCGAAATGGTGAAATTGCCTGTGGATACTTTATCACCACTACCTTGAAAGATGTCGGAATTCATCTAAATCGATATTCTCTCGCACAAAAAGCCTCTTCAGAAATCATAAAAAGATTGTGTGACGAAAATACAATCACTAGGTTTTCTGATCTGGAAAAATTAAAATCCTATTTATCCGATGTTAATAATAATGAAGTGCTCATTTTAGGATTGGATTACCACGTTGGATTTGTGGTCAAACGAGATGGGAAGAATTACTTTATTCATTCTAATTATATTTCGAGGGAAGGCGTGATTAAGGAGATTTTAGAAAATTCGGATGCAATTAGAAGTTCGAATATTTATATGATTGGAAATGTCACTCGAAATGATGAGTTAATTTTGAATTGGTTAAAACAATAAATTCCCACCTACTGAAAGTAAATGGGTTGAACACAAACGACTAAAGTCGTTTTTTACGATATTAAGATATAATTTTTGACGCTGATTTTTTTAAGACTTTTTATGTTTATCCCACTTCCCTACTCTTCTCAAAAAATTAAGTTTGAAAGGAAAACCATGAGCAGCAAGATGCGGGCGAGAATCGGTAAAAAATGAAGGTGCGGGAGTATGCCTTACGCTAAGCTATTTTTTCACCTAGATTTTTTTGGTTCTTTTTTTTCAATGAAAAAAAAGAACAACACCCAACACATCCACCCATCTCAAAAGGTAAAACAAAATCTCCCTACATATATATACACACATCAACAATCTTCAATCAAAAACACACTTCCCTTTCTACCTAAAAAAAGAAAAAGCCTCAATGAAATAAATTCATTGGGACTTTTATCTTTTAAAACAACACCCTTTTTATCTTTTATGCTACAGAAACAGCCACCTCTGCACTCCACTCACTCACTCTATTTCGAGTTCCTAAGCACCGAATTTTAATCAATACCAATTGACGACTAGGCATACCCGTCAAAGTCATTTTAGATTTAGTAGAACCATATTTTCCATTTTGCCAAGTCACCCCATTGTCTATACTCCACTCTACTCCAATACTATTTACACTAGATCGTTGGTTCGCATCAATTTTATATCTCAATTCTACCACACCAGGAAGACCAGTAGCCGTTGCCGAAAATTTAACGGGTGGCAATAATTCTCCTGTATGTTGAACTGCTCCATTTTGCACAGGCAAACCAGATTTAGTAAAAAACTCAATACTTCCCTTGCAAAAGAAATCCATTCCATTGGACAATTCATCCATCGCATGAAGGACTTCCTCTTTCGCAAAATTCTTAGTCAATACTCGATCTCGTCCGCCTAATTCTGCTGCTTGGAGTGCGGCTGCATATGCAGTTGCTTTGTCTTCTAACTCAGTAACTGTCCCAGCTAAAGATTTATAAGCGGATACTCCTTTAGTGTTATTGACGGTGGCTAAGGCGAAGACAGATAGGGCACTTTGGGAAAGTTTCTTGTAATAAGTTCGGTTTACTTTTGGTCTTTTTGACATAACTTTAAAAGTTTATAGAGTTAAGAAATGATAATGGCGTTTTTTGTTATCATAAAAGTATGTACGGGAAGAGTTTTTATTAGGTTGCATTAAATATTGAGTCATTGAAAAATATTTTTTGACGCGAGATTTAAACCATTCTTATATACCGTAGCAGTTTTGACGCGAGATTTAATCCATTCTTATATACCGTAACAGTTTTGACGAGAGATTTAATTCATTCTTGTATACCGTAGCAATTTTGACGAGAGATTTAAACTATTCTTATATACTGTAGTAATTTTGACGAGAGATTTATATCATTGCTAATTGATAAGTTCTTGATCAAATTTAATCACAGTTATATCGGCTTTTTTTTTCCTCCTTCTTCGTTAAAAAGCCTCGCCAAACCACAGGGTTCGCCTACGTTTTTTGCCTTGAAGAATAAAAAAATAATCTCGATATAACTTATGAATAAACCTGAACAAGAACTTATTAATACATATAGGTAGTTTTTTAAAAAAAATATAGCTGTCACATATCTTTAAGGTCATATTTAACACCTAAGTTCATCAGGAATTATTACCTTTATGTTTTTGAAAAAATCATCCCCATTTTTGGAAGTAAAGTATCGGCCACATCTATAGTCTACCGATTATTCCAAAAAATTATATGTAGCTAAAAATTAAAACATTACAGATCAATATAGGTATTCGATATCTATATTTTATATATCTCTATATGCCTAAAACAACTCAAAAACTACTACTCCTGATTTTCCCATTTCTAATCATGATCCTCATCAATGAATCAGTCCGTCTTACGATAAATGAAAAACCATATAAAGTAAAGGGTGTCACAGCAATAAATTCAAAACTAATTACCAAAACTAAATGCTCTTGGCATTGCTATATAGATACAGGCTACTGCAAACATTATCATGTCAAAACACTCACTCATTATTTCGATTACATCGACCCCATTTATTTTAAAATAATTAGGTCAATGCATTCAACAGGTAACTACCAATTAGCTAATGTTATTTTCTTAGTCCTGTTACTCCCCCTCCTAATGTTTTTTTTATGGGTGAAAATTATTGACCTACAAAGTCAAATCAATTCTTTAAAATCAAAGTCATGAACACCTTATCCAAACTCATCAATATTGTATTTGTCTACTGTACCGATTTTATCATCAATCTAGCCAATCTATTGGGTTGGTCTTATTATGAATTTAATGC
This sequence comes from uncultured Saprospiraceae bacterium, assembly GCA_937981555.1. Classification (GTDB taxonomy): domain Bacteria; phylum Bacteroidota; class Bacteroidia; order Chitinophagales; family Saprospiraceae; genus CAJQQY01. Next base: position 53,671 of record CALJOK010000005.1, on the reverse strand, counting down.
ATTGATCTTTTGTTTTATTTATCCGATGGTCTTATTTGGATTATTGATTTTGTATTTTATTCAAAAAAGAAGATTGAGTACCTTACGGGATAATTACAAATACAAATCGAATAAATGAAAAACCTATCACTCCCCTTCTTCCTCTTTTGTTTTTTAAATTTTACGCAAGCCCAAACCATCAAAGTCCAACCTTACTTACAGGACGCTTCCCCCAATTCCATTTTTATTTTATGGGAAACGGATTCTTTATCAGAGAGCATCGTCGAATGGGGGTTGACGGATGCACTTGGAAATACTGCCATCGGAACAGCTGATAGTTCCGTCAACGATGCTAGAATTCACGAAGTGAAAATCGAAGGACTTACCCGTTTTACCCAATACTTTTATCGGGTAAAAACAGGCACCGCTATTTCCAATACTTATACTTTTAAAACACCGCCCTTTGCTGCTGACCAAGAATCTTTTCGCATTGTTGCCATGAGCGACATGCAACAAGACGGTTCTTTTCCCAATAAATTTCAAGAGATCGTCGAAGATGGTGTCATTGATTATTTGCAGGATGAATTTGGGGGAGAGACGATTGACAACCTTGCATTGATTTTGATTCCAGGAGATTTAGTTTCCAATGGAAATAATTATGCTTCTTGGGAAAATACTTTTTTTGATCCTGCTCAAAGTTTGTTTAGTCAAGTTCCCGTTTATCCTGTCCCAGGAAATCATGAAAATAATTCTAACTATTTTTTCCAATATTTTAAAATGCCAGAAAACGGAACAGTCGGTTTCGAAGAACATTGGTGGTACAAAGATTATGGCAATACTCGCATCATCGGTTTGGATTCTAATAATCCTTTTACCAACCAAGAGCAGCTTGATTGGCTCGATCAAATTCTAGGAATGACTTGCGCCTCTGACTCCATTGATTTTGTTTTTGCGCAACTTCATCATCCGCATAAATCTGAACTTTGGACGCCAGGCGAATCTAACTACACCGGCGACGTTATCGAACGATTAGAAAATTTTAGTTCAGATTGTGGGAAGCCGAGTATTCATTTTTTTGGACATACACATGGTTACTCCCGAGGGAATTCGCGAGATCACAAACACCTTTGGATCAATGCTGCAACCGCAGGTGGTGCCATTGATAATTGGGGAGAGTTTCCCAATTTTGATTATGATGAGTTTTCCATTTCGCAAGATGAATATGGTTTTGTCTCTGTAGAAGTTACCGCTGGAGCCGATCCAAAAGTGGTGGTCAAAAGAATTGGTCGAGGAGATCAAGATGCGATAGTTGATAATGAGTTGAGAGATAGTTTTACCATGAGATTAAACCCTTCCGTTGTAAATATCCCTACGCCACTTTTTCCCATTGACGAAGAAGTCATTCCAGAGTGCGTAACCCTCAAAGCCAATAATTTTTCCACTCCAACTGCTACCTTCTTGCATGGTCAAAGTCATTGGCAAGTATCCACTTCCTCCGATGATTTTTTGCAACCTGTCGCGGAGAGTTGGAAAAATTTTGAGAACTGGTATTTTGAAGAAGACACACAATTGGGAGATGATTTGACTGATGAAGAAATATTAGGGTTGGATGAAAATTCAACTTACTGGTGGCGAGTACGCTATCGGGATCGAGAATTAAATTGGAGCGAATGGACCGTCCCCGTTTCATTTACGACAAGTGCTTCGATTGCTTCGCCTAACCTTTTATGGAATGCAGGAGCAGAAGATAGTTTGGCGAATTGGATTTCAGTTGAAGGAGTCGTCGAAGCATTAACAGATGGGGTGTGTCAAGGCATCACTCCACATTCAGGCGATCGATATTTTGCCGTAGGCGGACTTTGTGATCATAGCGAAGTAGGCCGGTGTATTCAAAATGTGGCGGTTACTTCTTTCGCAGATTCCATTGATGCTGGAAATTATTCTGCCAACTTTGGTGGTTATTTATCCAACTATGGCGGAAGTGATTTACCAGAAATGAAATTAATTTTTTTAGATGAAAACGAAATAGAAATTGATGCTTCGAATACGCTTGCTACATTTAATAATTCCTGGACGATGCTTTCCGAGTGGGTCGTCATTCCTACGGGAACTCGAATTATTCAATTTGAATTAAAAGGAACTCGAAATGCGGGCACCGATAATGATTCTTATTTCGATGATTTATTTTTGAAGGTTGGCAATACTAGTTATGGTTGCAGCATCTTTACTTCGGTTAGCAACCAACCCATGACAAAATTGGAATTATTAAAAGTAACCCCCAACCCTATTCAATCCGTCGGTTATATTAATTTACCGAAAACCAATTACTCCAATCTTCAATTTTCCGTCATTGATGCCAATGGTTCGAAAGTAATTTGTCCAACAAAATATGAGTCGAATAAAATTGTTTTTGAAAAAGGGAATTTAGCCAAAGGTGTTTATTTCTTTTGGGTGAGGGAAAAAGGGATGGTCATTGGGCAAGGAAAATTTGTGGTTATTTAAAAAACTCCTTCCAAAAATAAATTTCCACCACATAGCACACAACGTATTTCACCGAGTGTTCTAGGTGGTGGAAATACTCCAGCAGACCTAGTACGATTTTTGCCTTTCCTATTGGAAGTTCACTATTTACAGTAGTTGGCTTAAGTAAGATTAATAATAGACTTTATTCTAAGTGATTTTATAAGTCTAATTTATCTCTCCTTTTTTTGACCAAAAAAACGAAGCGGTTTTTAACTTTTGTCTAACTACTTCAATAGTTAGACAAAAGAAAAGCTAAATCGAAACCACTACTTTTGTAACCTTTTCCGAAAAAAAATAATTCATCCACGTATGATTCTCAAGAACCTATCTAACATTGTATTTTTTTTATGTTTTACCATTTCACTTTCTGCACAAACTAACCTTCGAAACTTAGGGATTCCATATGCAAGTTTTACCCAAAATTATAAACCGCTAGCCGTTTGTGAGAACACTAGATTGGAGGCACAACTTAATCAGAAACTAAAGCAGAATCCAAAATGGAAAAAATTGATTCAACAGAAAAAGATGTCTGTTGCCTTAGTTGATATGAGTAATTTAAAAAACACTCGATTTGCAGAAGTGAATGGAGATAGGATGATGTATGCCGCCAGTTTACCAAAAATTGCTATTCTGTTGGCGGCAGTTGATGCCATCGATAAAGGAGAATTAAAAGAAACGGCGGCGGTAAAAAAAGATATGCAACTCATGATTGCTAAATCAAATAACCAAGCCTCTACTCGAATGATCGATAGATTAGGCTATCATAAAATCGCGAATGTGTTGACTAACCCTCGTTACAATTTATATGACCAATCAAATGGAGGAGGACTATGGGTAGGTAAAAGATATGCGGCAGGCGGCAAAAAAAATCCAGATCCATTGCAAGGATTAAGTCATGCGGCAACAGCAAGTCAAGTAGCGAAATTTTATTATATGATGGCTTATGGAAAATTAGTTAGTCCTAAGCGTTCAGAGCAAATGATGCAGATCATGGTCAATCCAAAGTTGCACCATAAGTTTGTCAATACCCTTGAAAAAATTGCACCGAAGGCAAAGTTATTTAGGAAATCAGGATCGTGGAGTGTTTTTCATTCTGATAGTATTATGGTGTGGGGACCAAAGCGGCAATACATTTTAGTTGCATTAGTAGAAGATGCGGACGGAGAACAAATCATTCGTCAGATTGCTAAAACGGTAGATCGTTTAGTGGGTAAGAAAAAAACCTTATAATTAAGTACTGCGCTAACTATCAAAACGCCGATGACAAAATTTGCCATCGGCGTTTTGATTTAATAAGAGCATGTTTAAACAAAAAAAATATTAATTAAAACTAACTTTAAAAATTGCTATTGATTAAAACAAATCCAACCTTTATACTTTGTAAACATACTAACCATTCCGTCATTTTAGATTAAGTCAACAGTTGAAAAAAATAAAGACTACCATCAAATACTTTTTCTTTCGATTATTCGATATTCGAGAAGGAGAAATCGGACGTGCATTATTGATGCAGTTAAATATATTTTTGATCATTGCTACCTTATTAATTATTAAGCCAACGATCAATGCTCTTTTTTTAGCACAGTTTGGCGTGGAATCGTTGCCCATTGTTTTTATTTTGACCGCCATTGTAGCGGGTATTATTTCTACCTATTACACCACTCTAATTTCCAAGTTCTCTTTATTTAAAACTAGTTTGGCCACTCTTTTTATTTCGGTTACTTGTTTGTTATTATTTGGAGTTGCGTTGAATTTAGAATTATATGAAAATTTCATTTTATACCTTTTTTATATTTGGGTCGCTATTTTTGCTTTATTCACCACCTCTCAGTTTTGGTTAATTGCCAATGTGGTTTTTGATGCAAGAGAAGCCAAACGGCTGTTTGGATTCATCGGAGCAGGAGCTATTGCGGGCGGAATCGCGGGAGGATATTTGACCTCTACTTTAGCAGGACAATTGGGCAGTCGAAATTTACCTTTTGTTTGTGCGACCTTACTCATCTTTTGTATTCCGATCACTTATTATATTTGGAAAAATTATTACCACCCTACTCTACCTAACGACGAAAAAACCCCTGAAGAAAAAAGTGAAAAGATTCGCCCTTTTCAACTCATCAAACAATCTAAACACCTTACCTATGTAGCCTGTATCGTGGGGATAAGTGTAGTGGTTGCGAAATTGGTAGATTATCAATTTAGTGGCATTGCTGCTGCTGCCATAACTGATACTGATTTATTGACTTCCTTTTTTGGATTTTGGTTTTCTACGATAAATGTAGTTTCCTTACTGCTGCAATTATTTTTTACACGATGGATCATTGCCAACTTAGGCGTGAGAAGTTCTCTTTATATTTTGCCCGTAAGTATATTGTTAGCCGCTGGCGTTTTGATTTTTTTTCCAGAATTATTGACTGCTGCTATTCTACTTAAAATGGCAGATGGTAGCATCAAACAAAGTATCAATAAGGCCTCCATGGAATTGGTCATCGTTCCCATTTCTAAAGAATTAAAAACTAAAACCAAAACTTATATTGATGTTTTTGTGGATAGTGTCGCAACTGGATTTAGTGGATTGCTCCTTATATTTGTTATTAGAGGATTACAATTATCCTTGGTGGCCGTTAGTTGGATCATCGTGAGTTTAGTCTTTTGTTGGATCTATTTTACTTGGCGATTGGGAAAAGAATACCTCTCTTCTTTCCGCTTAAAATTGCAAACACTTTCCCCCGTTAGTAAGGAAGAAGCCGATGAAAAGTTTTTTCAAGAATTACCCGAGGGAGGTTGGAAAACAGTTTTGGAAAATGGAAAAGAGAAAGAGATATTGATGGTTTTGGAAAAATTAAAACAATTCCCCAACGATCAAGTTGTAGAAAGTATTCAAAAATTACTGGCTCATCCTTCTGATGCAGTCAAGGTTGCGGCGATTAGAAGTTTACCCTTTTTTGAAAAATATTCCATGACTTCGCAAGTCAAAAAACTACTACAACATCCGAAACAAAAAGTAAAAATTGCGGCTTTCAGTTATATCCTTAATCACGATGTAGATGATGAGATCGCCTTTATCAATAAATATTTAAAATCTAAAAATCCAAAAGTAAGTGAAGCGGCTATGGTGAGTCTAGCGAAAAATGTTCGACATAATAGGAATGTTGAATTAAAAATTAGGCTTGATAGATTCCTTCGAAAGAAAATTAAATCGCTTCGTTTTATTCGAGCAACAGAACAACTCAATGCATCCAAAATTGCTATCCTTAAAGCAATTGGATATGCTCAATTAGAAGCGTATTATTCCTTACTCCACAATGGGATTAAAAGTATCAATCCATCCATCGCAAGAAATGCCATCATGGCCGCAGGGTCAACAGAACATCCTGCTTTCGTTGCGCCACTTTTGAATGCGTTGGAGAGTAAGCATTTTAAAAATACTGCAAGCAAGGCGTTGATTTCTTATAAAAAGCAATTAATTCCGATCCTTCGAGAAAAATATCGCTTCAAAGAAATCAACAAAAAAGCATTGAAGGTACTCCCTGCTGTTTTGCAAAAAATAGGTAAACAAAGTGCGGTCAATTTATTATTTGAAATGTTAGATGAAGAAGATGTCAATAATCGAAAATCTATTTTGCGAAGCTTAAATATCCTGCGGAGTAAATATCCTGATTTCGATTATCATCCGGAAGACGTCAGTTTGAGAGTGCAAGAAGAAGCGGACCTTTACCAAAAAACGTTGGCGATGGTCTATACTCAAAAACTAATGGAAGAAAATAAAGAGACCATCATTGATGCCGAAATAACTGCGGCAAGAGAGGAGTTGCAACAACTATTGGAGGAAAAATTGGACATCAATTTAGAACGTATTTTTGGTTTGCTTCGACTAAAATATCCTGCTAACGATATCTATAATATTTATCAAGGGATCATGAGTGAGTACCCTGATTTAAATTCTAGTGCACTAGAATTTTTAGATAATTTGTTGGAAAAAAATACTAAAAATATTTTGATGCCGCTCGTAGAAAATAACTTGGAAGACCATCCGATTGATAAAACGGTGGAGCGATTGAATCTGAATATTCCGGAGGAAGAAGATTATTTTAGAATGTTGCTGAAGCAAAAAGACAATCAAATCAAGTTAGCGGCTTTCTCCCTTATCATGCAAATGAAAAACAATACCTATCTACCGATGGCTAGAAAATTATTGCGTCAGCCGATTAAGAAAGTCAAAAAATCTGCGAATGTGGCGATTAAAAAGATACGGAAATCTGGTTAAAAGATATCGGATACCTTAAAGGTATCCGATATCTAATTCGCTTTTACAACCCACGCACCATCTCATCAATCTTCCCAGCTAATCGATTATGATCAGAGTTCGAATTTCTTTTTAAAACATTCGTCATCAAAGCCACCAAATAAGCCGTCCCATCAGGTCGTTCGATAATCGAAACAGAATTCATATAGTTCATTCTGTTCCCTCGATATTTTCCGCAATCAGGCATCGTCGTTCGGTTACAACTATATAAACTTCCCGACTTAAAATAAACGGCTGCCTCATCCAATGTTTTGTTTGACGCATAACGAATCCGACGATCCGTCAAGTACATCAATCTTTTGATTTCTAAGCTAGACAAATAATCGACCACTACTCCCCTTTCCAAAGCCACCATAAATTTCATCAAACCTAATGGCGAACCAACACTTCCTCCTTTGGGTGGAACAATTCCAGTAGCACCTCTTGTAAATAAAGTACCGAGTCTCCACTCCTCTTCCCCGATCCCCAATTTTCGCAAAGGATCATTGACTACTTGCAAATGAATTTCAGTTAACTCCGACCTCTTTGTTTTATCAAAATAATCATTTGCTTCTTCGTCCGTAAGAGTTGGATATGCTTTTCCAAAAACGCGCATCAAAATAGCCTCTCGCCAAACCACCGCTGCCGCTCCATTATTACTCACAGAAAGCATATGATCGAGCCATTCGTAAAGCGTAAAGACATCTGAAGTTCCTACTCTTCGTTTCACCAATTTCTTTTTTTCTATATCATAAATTGGAACGGTATGCGAATCTTTCACCGCCCATTTCCCTCCACGCACCGAACGATTTTTCATCAACGCTACTCTTCGTTCAAATGAGTATGGATAAATTTTACTGAGCTCTGCAAAAAACCCTACTACTACTGCAAGCTTGCCAACACTTCCAGGTTGGAACTGTCGATCCTCTTGTCTTGTGGCGTAGCGAGTTGGTTTACCAGGCGTAATATCCATTACCGTAAGCGAGTAACTTTCATCTAATCTTGGAAAAAAAGCACTCAGCTTTTCTTGCATTTCTTTATCCACTTCAAACAATCCCGCCACACTATCTCGATGAACCCTTGGCAGATGTAACTTAATATCTTTCGTTAAAAGTGTTGCTCCCGAATCGAGTTCCTTTGCTTTCTTATCCTCCTCCAGTAACTCCAGTCTTTTTAATCTTTTGATGCCCGTTCGTTCGTAGCCATCAATTGGATAAAAGCCCATGATTGGACATAAGAAAATAGTCAATAATAAAAGTGTTCTTAGTTTTCTAAGCATCATTTGATTTCTTTTTTTGGGAAAAATATAATCCCCCAAGCGCAATTACAATAATTAATAATATCAGCCAGATCCAATTATTAGACGACTTCTCGTTGGTTGTTTCCGTTGATGTTTCGGATGGTTCCATTTCCATTTTGTCAGGAATATTTCCATCCAAAGAGACGACTTTATTTTCGGGTAATTGAGGTGTGATACTCGCGAGGAATTCTGATCCTTTGGCATTTTTATTTTCTACAAAAGGACGAATTTGGAAGAGCCACATTTTATCATTTTCAAAACCCAACTCAATATCGAATGGCCCAGATGATTCTATTCCTACGGTAGTTGGCAAAATCCGATTGACTTCATCGGTCAATTTCCGGAGGCTACTCAGATTCTTTGTATTTAAAATTCTATGATTAAAAGTAGTCGTATTCTTAGACGTTCCACCTGATTTTGGCAGGCGACGATAAGAAGGTTCTCGAGCTGGAGAAAGCAACATATCTTTTCCTTCAGCCGTCAACAGATAAGATTCCGCAGCTTGTCCATCTACCGCACCACCTGCTCCTCGGCTAAAGGCAACCGTCATATCATCCTCTTGTCCCGAAGTAATTCCTTTAGTAATCAACACGCCCGAATATTCCACATCCACACTTGGAATAATTAAGATAGAAGGAAAAACATTCTCAGGATTCAGTAGGAATTTTTGTCGCCATTTATAACTTCTCTCGGTGTAAGGAGATGCCCAAACCCTCCGAATCCCTTGCATGATTTTATCATCATCCAACACATTAAACAATGTCAAGTTAAGTCCTGCCCCAGTAAAATCTTTTAAATCTTCCATGTTCGTATCGCTTCGTAAAAACACCGGCACCTTTCCTATTGGCTTTCCAAAAGCATCTCGAAAAGTCTTTCTTAAATCTTTAACAAAACTATCTTTAAATTCAATTTCCGCAATCGCATTTCGAAAAATAGTTAACTCTCCCAAAATAAATTTCTCTGCTTTATCTTCATTGGAAATATCAGCCGCTTTAGCAAAAGTAGTATTGAGAAATTCCCAATACGTGATATTTTGTCGAGGCATCGGCTGATCCATATGTTGTCGAAAGATACTAAAAGGAATCACAATTCCTTCCACGACATCATCCGGAAACATCGCTTTAAGTTGACCTAAATTAGCCGCCTTTGGGCCAGCTATTTTTCCAGAATCTTTAGAGCGAATATCTCGCATATTTAAAACACTCGTATTATCTAGTTCGATATCTTCAATCGGAACATTTACTTTTTCCTCGCTTCTTTTTTGGGTGGTAAATAATTTTTTCTCCTCTTCATTCATGTCTTCCTCTAATTTCATCACAACGGTACCCTTGTTGGAAACTGCGTAGAATATCTTTTTCCCATGATACTTTTTGAGGTCCGCCAAATTTTGATCAGACAAAACTGAATTGGGGATCCCTAAATTCCTTGCCAACAATTGAACATGCGAAACCATATTCCCTTCCGTCACCGTAGCGATTCCAGCTACAGGTTTTAAGTCAGAAGAAGGCACCTGGAAAACATAAATTTTATCTTTAGACACTTCTAGGTCTTCGGCCGAACCATCAATCACGACCAACTCACCCAAAGCATATCCGGCATTCAATCCACGAAAGCTACTTTGACTTTCTAGATCTAAAATTTGATTTGAAAACCTAGCTTCGAAAGCGACTCCATTCCCTAGTTCGCTAACTGCATTCCCTAACGGTAATAATATACTGGATCGTATTTTATCATCAAAAAATCCATAACTCAGCGGTTCAAACCCTGCAAACAAATCCACTTCCTTTTGATAAACACCTCTCGCCATACCTGCGCCCCACTCCACTACTCGACGCGCATCTTCATGCCAAGTTAATAATTCAGGCAAAGGCAACTTATCTAAAATCTGGATAGACATGCGAGATTTGATTTGATCCCATTCCCAAATTTCGATATAACCACAACCTGCGGAAGCTTCACTTAATGAATATATTTTTTTCATCAAACTACTATAAGTTGGCGTCTCCCACTCTGCCGCACCTTTGAATAAAATATCTTCGAGTGCAATCGAAATATCCAACATCGCCAAACGAGCTTTGGAAGAATTGACCGTCGAAATATTCTTCCTTAAGTTGAGCAACATCGCACTGGTGGCCATCATTTTTTCCGCACTAAAATCGGAGGAATAGGAAGCAATATAATTTTCCAACTCTTTACGGATCGGTTCTTTGGAGGCAATTTTTTCGACATATTTATTGAGTGTAGAAAGGTTGATGGGTTGATACAACTTTTCCATTGCTTCAATCATTTCTTCCAACTCCTTAATATTTTTCTCCGTTAACGCTTCTCGATTTTTTTCCAAAAAATCTTTGGAGGATGGAATGTCGGAAGCATCAGGTTGGCCGTGAATTTTTACTCGAAGGTTATAAAAAGGTTGATACTCATCTGAGACCACTTTAGATAAAGCACGGATATTTTGAGTTAAGTCATTGTCACCAGCATGTGGAATATCTTTGGCAGCAGATCGAAGCAAATAGAAATTTTCATTGATCCTTTTCTCTGGTGTCAAAATCAAATCAAAGAAATTAATCCCCCAAGCTTCCTCATCTTCCACCTGAATCGCTCCTCGATAAAATTGTGCTTTACGCAGCACCCAACCATCATCTACTGCTCGTAAATATTTTTCCAATTGATATTGTTTCAATCGAGAATTAGAGTTGAGTTCATCCCAAAAATCAGTACGAGAAGTGGTACTAAGTACTTGACCTAAAAAAACATGATTCGTTTCTGCCAGCAATCTTACCTCTTTTTTCAATTGTGCCCGTTGTACCCCTCCGATATCTCCGCAAGGTTCTTTGGATGGATTAATCGTCCCATCATCACAAAACCATTTGATGCCTAGGAAGGGGCCTCGGTCCTCCTTTTTATATTTCTCTACCATTTCTTGAATGGTGGTATTATCTTTTTTTTGGGAAAAAGTTGAAAAGGAAAAAAAGAAAAGAAAGGATATACTAACTATACTTTTAAATTTAATCATTTCAGTTTTTTAAAGTTTGTTTGTTAAAATATTTTAGACATCACTTACCCTATGTTATATATGGTGTCTATCATGAATGAGAGGGCCGCTGAATAACGAACCTCTAATTTACCACTATTTGCGTCTTTTTGTAGTTTTTCAATGGCAACAATATTGAAGATTGGCCAACAGCTTGCGATGAATATTGCAAAAGGAAAATTAATTTTCCATATTTTTGCAAAAATTAACCTAAACACATCCAAATAAATCAACATGAAAAACTTTATCATTTTACTCCTTTGTTTTCCAAGCATTTTATTCGCACAAGATGACAGTACACTTCAAATAAAAAAGAAAGGTGATCTCTACGGAGTGGTAAATTCAGGCGGAGTCGACATCATTGAATTTAAGTATAAGAATATTGAGAAAGCTTGTGACTATTTTATTATTACCAATTGCAATGACCATAAAATGTTGCTCAATAAAAAAGGAGCAGAAGTCATTTCGAAGGAGATGAAAAAATTTAAAATTAATTGTTTGAGAGCTCATATTATTTTGGGGACGAATCTAGCGGGGGAAATTGAAATTTACAATTCAGCAGGAGTGGAAATATCTCCGATAAAATTTGGAAGTATTCCAAGTCATCTGAATTACTCCGATGAAAGTAACAAACTCGTCATCACAAAATTAGCTGGACAAAAATGTTTACTCGACTTTTCCGATTATAGCGACGAGCAACCTAAATTAAAAATTATAGAAAAACCTAAAAATCATAATTCAGCCAGAGTCATTACTTACCTCCCCGCAGAAAATGGCATTTTTCTCCAACAAGTCAGTTTAAACAATGAGCGATTTTTATCTCCTCCCATCTACCAGGATATATGTTTTGAACAAGATTGCCTCTTAAAGTACCAAGGCAAAATTGATATGAAAGCCGCCAAATCTCTTTTTACCAAAGCCGTTGGGATTTTACCCAATAGGTCTATTCATGTTTTTAAAAATGATGGGACTATTATTAACAAATAAAAAAATAGGCTTGACATAAGGTTGTCACTCCCCTATTTTATTTTTGTTCCTAAAAAAAGAAATCATGAAACACGAATGGCGAAAAAAAGAAAAGGAAATTTATTTCCCGAAAAACAAACCTGAGGTCATCCATGTCCCCGAATTTAAATTCCTCACCATCGAAGGAGAAGGCAGTCCCGCCAATGAATCTTTTTCAGATCATATTGGAGCTTTGTACGCAGTTGCTTATGCGATAAAAATGACCTTAAAAAAGGAAACCGATCCACCTAAAGATTATGTTGATTATACCGTTTATCCATTGGAAGGAATATGGAGTCTTAATGAGGAAGCCATCAAAAAATTCGACGGGACGATCAACAAAGAAGATTTTATTTTTAAATTAATGATTCGGCAACCGGATTTTGTGGATCGTCATTTTTTCAAAAAAATGTTGGAAGTAGCGAAGAAAAAGAAACCGAACCTTTTATTAGAAAAAGTAAAATTTGAAAAAATCAAAGATGGAAAATGTATTCAAATGATGCACCTTGGGAGTTTTGATCATGAGCCTGCCACTTTTAAAATCATGGAAGATTTTGCTAAAGAAAATAATTGGACTAGATTAGCAAAAGATCATCGGGAAATTTACCTAAGTGATTTTAGGAAGGTGGCTACTGAAAAATTAAAAACAGTTTTACGATTTAAGTACCAAGATTCAATTATTGAATAGCTATTTCGATTTCTTTTTTCTTCGTTTAAAAGCCTCACCAACCTAACGGTTGTTTACGTTTTTTGCCTTGAATAATAAAAAACAATCTCGAAATAACTTATTCATTATTGAGTCTTGGTACTTAAGATAAAATAACAACAATGAAAATAATTCTACTTTTCGCTTTTTCTCTATTTATTACTTGTTCCAATAATTCACAATCTACAGAAGTGCCAACTCCTCCCCCAACTGTAGAAAATTTGGTTGCCATTTTAGATACTATTTTTAGGACGGAGCAAGAACCTATTCGTTTGAGAGATTCATTTTTGAAAACTCATGGAGACCAGTCAAAAGAATTTTTAGAGCAACAAGAAATCTATGAAAGGAATCATGCCATCAATGAAAAAAAGATACGTGCAATTCTCGATAAATCTGGCTGGCCTGATAAAGAAATTATTGGAGAGAGAGGCAATCGGACGATTTGTAATGTGATCCAACATGCCAAAAATGATATTCGAATTAAATATCTGCCCATGATGAAACAAGCGGTCTTGGATCAACAATTAAATCCTCAATTGTTGGTCAGAGCCGAAGATAGAATCGCAACGGAAAGAGGTGATCCTCAAATTTATGGAGGACAAATGAAATTTTATCCCGAAACAAAAAGCTTTAATGTCTGGCCCGTTTTAGATCCGGTGAATATTGATAAAAGAAGAGCGGCAATTGGACTTGGGCCAATTGCCGAATTTTTGAAAAATCGTTTTGACTTTGAATGGAATTTGGAAGAGCAGATTAAACGAACGGAGGCGTTTGAAAAACAAAGAACGCAAGAGAAAAAATAAAATAAAACATCATGCAATTTGAAAAAGATTTAAAATCAGAATATAAAGATTTGTTCCTTCAGGCTAGAGCGTTGCTATTATCTTTTGAAGGAATCAAAGAAATTAAAAAAGAACGCATTACCACCTACTCCAATGAAAAAGGTGGGATCTGTCATATGCGCACGATGCCTGATGGAATTGATTTTGGTTTTTTGAAGGGAGCAAAAATGAATGATGAATTTAAGGTACTGACTGGAAAAGGAAAGGCGATAAGAGTATTACCTCAAAAGGGAGCGTTAAATAAAAAAATGGTTACACATTATATCAAACAAGCAATTGAAATTAACGCTAATAAATAATACCCCAAAATGAAACTAAACTTTCCCTAGGATTGTAGTTAAACAAAAAAGCATGTTCTTACCCGAAGTAAAAAGCAAAGTTAACGAAGACATTTCCATTCTAATCAAACTAGATAATTATTCCTTTAATTTTATCTGTGAATGTGGCGACGCAAGTGGATTAACCGTCAAAGAATGTCAAAATACAGAAGCGATATTTATCAGTCATACGCACATCGATCATTTTATAAATTTTGATTTTATCCTTCGACATCAAATTGGAATTGGTCGACGAATAATCATCTGCGGTCCAGAAGGAATTACGCAACAAGTCCAATCAAAGATTAAAGGCTATCAATGGAATTTGATTGAAGAGAATTCTATCACTTACGAAATTAGAGAAATCAAAAAAAATGGTCAGGTAGAAATCGCTGAAATAAATCCACCACATTGGGAAATCATCGCATTAGAAAATAAACATCCTGACACCTTATATAAGAACGAAAAATTTACCGTCGATTTTGCAATCTTAGATCATAAAACAGATTCCATTGCTTATCTGTTTAAGGAAGACGATACAGTCAAAATTGATATTAGCAAAAGTGAATTTAAAGGTGGCCAATGGGTACGGGAATTAAAAAATGCTTACGAAGAAGGCAATGAATCTTCTTTAATTAAAATTGAAGATCAAGATTTTAAAGCGGAGGAATTGTTTTTTATGCTCGAAACTAAGAAAGGAGATTCGCTCGGTGTCATTATGGATCATGCGGCTCATCCCGCTAATCATGCAAAAATCAAAAGCCTTTTTCAAGATTGTAATCAGGCTTTTATTGAATGTTTTTATAAAGCAGAGGATAAGGAATTTGCCCAACTGAATTATCATAGTTATTCGGAGGAGTCTGCTAAAATAATGAAAGCATGTAATGTTCAAAAAGCTATACCTGTTCATTTTTCGAGAAAATATAAGGAGGAGGAAGTGAAGGTTTTGTTGGAAGAATTTTATGATCACTTAAAGTAAATGGGATAACGCAATTATTGAAAACGTGATTATTGAACTGCTTTGCAGCAAGCTGACAGAGAATCGAAAATAGAATTTCACCACATAGGCACATAGAAAACATAGGTAAAATACTATGTTTTCTATGTGCCTATGGAATGCGAACTAAATAGATTCAGAATTTTCGCTGCTTCTTTTGTTCCAATAATTCACAATCTACAGAAGTGCCAACTCCTCCCCCACCAGTTGAAGATTTAGTAGCCATCTTAGATACTATTTCAGGACGGAGCAAAAACCAATTCGAAATGGTTACGCATTATATCAGCCAGTCAATTGAAATTAAGTTCCAAGACATCATTATTGAATAGTTATTTCGGTTTCTATTTTTATCAGTAAAGTTTGGTAATTTGTTATTGCTAAATCTTTCGCAATGCCAGCGAAGTTCATTATTATAGCACTTGCCAATATCGTAATAGAGTGCTATTAGTTTGTAAAAGTCCATTTTCAAATATATGGACTCTGCCGCTGCGTCAGGGTTTTTATTTTAAATCCTGATTCGCATAAAGTGTATTAATTACAACTGCAATTAGTAAGACCTAGGTTTATAATAACAGTATCTATATTCGTACATCCATTATCATTATCTGTAACCTTTAAAGTATATGCCACCTCTCCCCACGGAGTGACTATATAGGAATTAGAATTGCCTATTCCCTGCCAATAGAAGGAATAATTTCCACTTCCTCCTGAGGCATTAGCGTTTAATTTTATAGTTTTTCCTGAACTTAGAATCGTATACTGGCTAGCATCAGCTATAGGAAGATTATTGATTAGAACAACGTTTACAATATCTGTAGCGGTACATCCATTTCCATCAGTTACCATTACAGTATAGATAGTCGTCGAAGTAGGGCTAGCTGAGGGATTTGAAATATTTGCATTACTTAACCCAGTAGATGGACTCCAGGCATAACTTATCCCTCCACTTGCATTAAGGCTTGTGCTATCGCCATTACAAATAACTGCCCCTCCACTTGCATCTGCAATAGGACTACAATCCGAATCAGCGCAATCAATTAATCCATCTAGGTCATTATCAATACCATCGTTGCATATTTCGGGAGGGCAGGGAATAATTTGAACAGGCGCAATGGCTTCACAACCTTCCGCTGTTAATGTTTTTATGTAATAAGTTCCGGCCACAACTATACTATCTGCACGAGCCAACTGAATAGTCGCCGCAGTATCTGCCCAATAGCTTAAATTTCCTAAATTTGAACTACCCAAAGTGACAGCTGCCGACGTTAAATCTCCTCCTCCACAATTAGGAATAGCATTGGTTACTAAATTAGTAGCATTGACCACTTCCATAATCACCGAATCTGCCCCCGGATTACAAATAGCACCACCAACTTCCCATTTGAATTTGTAAGTACCATTTGTTAAGTTCGATACTTCTGTATTATTTAGGGTATTATCCGCAAAAACAGCCGTATTAGGCCCTGAAAGTTGTGTCCATAAACCATCCCCGGCTCCTGGGTCGGAGCCATTTAAATTGACAGGGTCAGTACCACAAGCAAATTGGTCGAATCCTGCATCTATAGTGCTTGCCGAATTTTCAACGATGACGGTCACTTCATCCATAGAAATACACCCTCCAGCTCCAGTCGCCTGAAGTCGATAGACTCGGTCATAATTAGTCGAACTGGTTCGGGGATAAGGTTGTGCAAAAGTCCTGCTGGTACCATTCCAATAGTAAGAAGCGGAAGTTGAAAAGTAAGTACTATTAACATGTCTGGAAGTCCATGAATAGGATACCCCAGGCTCAGCAGGTGTCCCAATTGTAATTAATTCATTTCGGCAAACCGTTAAGTCAGCACCTCCATCCGCAATTCCAGGCTCATCTGAAACATTAAAGTCTATGGTAATGAAATTCGCACAGCCTGTTACGGTATCCGTTACAATCAAAGTTAAAATGGTGGTATCTGTTCCTGTCAAAACAGGATAAGCTAATGCAGAGTCACTTACATTGACCGCTGGTGACCACTCATAGCGATTATTATCGCCTGAATAGGTAATATTGCTCGATTCTAAAATTAAATTTCCTCCTGTACATAATGTAGGTATTGAGTTCACAGTAATTGCTGGATAATTACCAACAAGAACAACCACGGTATCTGTTTTGCTGCAGAAAGTAGTATTGTCTACTGCTTCTACTATAAATGTTCTAACCAGGGATGTACCAGAAGCGTTAATTAAGGTGGCAGTAGGGTTACTGATATAAGCATTGCTCAATGCCGTCACCCCTTCCATATCCGGGGAACTCCAATAATAAGTAATGCCAGCTGTCCCAGTTGCTCCTAATTGTACTGTTTCGCCAGAACATATTTCTTGGTCTGTTCCCGCATCTACCGTTGGGGCAGGTGTGGGCACCACATTAATGGTAGCGTTTGTTGTACTGACACAACCTTCTTCATTTACAGCGGTAATGGTATAAGTCGTGTTAACCGTTGGACAAGCAATTGCCGTTGAACTGGTCGTTAAATTGAGTCCTGTTGTAGGCGACCAATAATAAGTGACCCCTGCTTCTGTTGTAATGTCAATGCTTGCACAACTACCATTACAGACCGTTTGGGGGCTAAAAGTTGGCAAAGTAGGTGCTACTTTTAGCGTCAAGGTAATAGAATCTGTCAATACACAAGCTACCCCATCATCAACTGTCAAAACATAAGTGGTGGTGGCAGTAGGCGTGGCAATTGGGTCAGATACCGTGCTTGAACTCAAACCCACAGTCGGCGTCCATGAATAAGTATAGCCTCCCCCTAAATCGGGCATTCCAATAGATATAGACGCTTCAGGACAGACGCCTCGACTTAAACCTGCATCTACCTCGTAAGTAGGAGATACTGTAATTCTATCAGCAGCAGTACATCCTGCCGAACTCGTTACCGTTACCGAGTAGGTTGTTTCTTCTGTTATCGATATAGGTAAAGAGGGAGTGTCATCTAAAGTGTTCCATGAATAACTATGCGTCTTACCGGGCAAAAGAAAATTATCAAAGGCGGAATCACTCCTACCTCCGCTGCCTCTAACGCCTATTAAACGAAACTGTACTGTACTGCTCATATAAACAGATATATCTACCACTTGCGTCGTCCAAGTCCCAGAACCTGATCCTGCACGAGTCCATAAATTTGTCCAAGTACTGCCCCCGTCGGCTGAAATATCCACGCTCAGTCGACCGCTTTGACTACCATACATCATCCAGTCAAAAGACACAGAAGTGAGTGACGCATCTATCATAAAAGAAGGACTTATCAACCTGGCAGTATCATTAACCGCAGGGCCATTTGCCTCGATGTAGATATAATAATCCCCTTCAGAAGCACCTGCTGGGCCTGTCCAAGTCGTAGGTGTAGCACCGGTATGGCGAGTCCAGTCAAAATCATCCGTAGCATCTTGTGTCCAACCATTTAAACTTATATCTTCAAAACCAGCAGCATGCGTAGTACCAGGTGTGGCAACTCCCGCAATAACTGCCTCCAAAGTATCCACTCCGCAAATCGTATAATCCACACCCAAATCTACTACGGGATTGTCTTCTACGATCACCGTTACATCTGTCTGAAAAGAACAACCTGTAGGGCGACTTGCCGTCACTCTATAAACAGTTGTCTGGGTCGGTGTGGCAATGGGTTGAGCGATATCCGTCGCACTTAAAGTAGTAACAGGGTCTCCTGAAATCGAAGTCCAATTATAGGTCACCCCTGTTTGTGTAGCGCCGCCAATCGCAGTAAATCCCCCTTCACAAATAGTTTGGTTAGAAACACTTAGCGTGGGGACAGATGATATGGTCACCGTCATTTCATCTGAAATCAAACAACCATCCGGAGTCGTCCAGGTCAAGGTATAAGTCGTTGTAGCAGCAGGAAGCGCATTGGTTTGTGAGGCATTAGGATTACCTAAGCCCGTGGTCGGTGTCCAACTGTAACTGCCGCCTGCATCCACTACCCCAATGCTTACGGAGTCCGTTACACAGGTTTCTACATCATCTACGGTCAGGGAATAGGCTGGGCCGACTGTCACAACAACATCATCAGAAGTATGACAACCAGCATTTCCCTCTGATACCGATAAGGTATAAATAGTAGTCGAAGTCGGAGTGGCAATGGGTTGGGCTATATTCGGATCGGATAAGTCAGTTGTCGGTAACCATTGATAGGTATAACCGGCTTGTGAAGTAGGACCAATTAAAGAACCATTTCCACCTGCACAGATAGTGATATCCGAACCTGCATCTATTGTCGGTTGTGTCGTCAGGGTGTAATTGACGGTATCTGTTGCTGTACATCCGGATAAAATATCCGTTACCGTAAGCGTGTATTGAGTACTAATAAAAAGTGTATCCAAAGGTTGTGCTATATTAGGTTGGGATAAACCTATGGCAGGTTCCCAACTATAGGTTAGTCCCGGTATAGCAGGTGTCCCCAATTCCACGATGGCATTTTCACAAAATACTCCATCAGGACCGGCATTAATAATAGGGTTTACAACCTGTACGTCGACACCTGAAAAAATAAAACAACCTGTCAAAGAATCTGAGGCAGTTAAAGTATAAGAAATTAAACTGTTTGTCGTTACTGTTGGATTAGATACATTAGGATCACTTAAGCCTGTGGCGGGACTCCAAGAATAAGACCATCCTGCCACGCTAGGTAAACCAATTGAAGTCGTTACCCCAGCACAAACATAATCCGATACATTCAATCCTTGAAAAGGGTCGGCTGGCGCAAATGCATATACCCTAATGCTATCAAAACACACAGTAGATCCATTACTATCGTCAATAATGCTTAAATAATAAGTGGTGTCTTGGGGAATAGAAGTAACTTCCGTTACCAAACTAGTTGGGGACACCAAACCAAAAGTGGGTGACCATTCAAAATGATAACCTGGTGGTAAACCACCAAGAGGTGCTTCTGCCATTCCAATAGTACCATTTAACGTGGTATTATACTGTCCACCTACGGGACAACTAATATCAGAGATTGCTTCAATATTTACGCTACAGGAACAATCCAGACTAACCATTATTTCTGAAGAACAGGTTTTGCCGTTTAATTCGACCTCTAAATGATAGAGGGTCGTATCTGTAGGATTTACAAAAGGATAGCGGTCATTTTCCTGTCCAACTATACTTGCTGCATCCCCGCTTATTACAGACCACGTGAAATTCACGCCCAATAAGTCCAAACTACAAGAATCTGCTTGAATACCAATGGTAGCAGGTATGTCGCAAATATTGTTCATTTCTGTATGGAGTAAATGAATCTTAACGGTATCTACATTTTTACAGCCTGAAGCATCATGAATTTTCGTCAAAGTAAATTCAATAGGATTGTTGGTTTCAGGATAAATATCTTTATCAAAACAAAGGATCGGTTCGAAAGTAGGTTGAGCAGATGTTTGAGAATTAATATAAACGCCTGGCGACCAGCCATAAGAATAACCCGCAACTGCGGCTTCTCCACCCAATACATAATCTTCTCCCATACATAAAGTAGTATCCAAACCTGCATCTGCCACGACAGCAAAATTATTGACAACAACAGTATCTTTTGTACTACAACCTAACGTTGGTATGGTGAGCGTCAATTCATAAGTTGTCGTAACAGACGGGCTAGCAAGAGCCTGAGGAATATTTGGATTGCTCAAAGATGTAATCGGGTCGCCGCTGATAACAGACCAAGAGTAGGTAAAGTTGGGATCACCTGATGTACCTATTCCGACAGGTGCTGTAGCACCACAATATTGCACATCAGGTCCGGCATCCGCAGTTACCACATTGACTTGCCATTGTTTTTCAAACTCACAACCATTGCCGGTGTCCGTTACCACTATATTATAATTTCCTCCGGCACTTGTTGTTGCTGTTGGTTGGGCAATAGTTGGGTCATCCAGACCAACAGTTGGTGTCCAACTGTAAGTATAAGTCCCGCCTGTTCCGCCTGTCGCCAAAGCTCCAATCTGTATCGGTATATCCGAACAAGTATTGACTGTACCTGACGCTACCGTAGGGGCAACGTCTGAGCCGACAATAACGGAATGGATATTGGAAGTATCTCGGTCACAAGAGGACGAGCCACAAACCCTTCGAAAATAGACATCGGTGGACGTGGGTGAAGGTAAAAAAATGTTGTTGACCGCACCAGGAATATCTTCCCAAGTAATACCATCATTACTGGCTTGCCATTGGCAGGGTACCGTTATCAATTGTTTATGGGTCACCCCATTTTTAATATGGTCACTTCCCAAAAATGTTTGGTCTGTACCTGCTATCATCTGGGTTCTTCCATTGGAACAAACAGCCTGACTGGCAGGAGAGATCGTATTGGCTTCCGCTGACCTTACTGCTAAATCAAAAATAGAGATAAAACCATTCTTCCCAGCCCCTTTTATTTTTTTGAAGGCACCAGGGGTCACATTCGTGTATACGGAGGTTGTATTTCCCGCCATATATAGCCTACAATCTTGTACTATTAAGCGGTCATTATAAGACCAATTGAGGTTATCGTCTGTTATTATATCTGTACCATAAAGCTTTGTACTTCCATCTGCTGAAAGCATAAGAAGATAGTTATCCCAAGAATGGGGACTGGACTGATTCAAGCCATCTGATGTGGCGGTATAACCACCACCACCCGGTGCTCGCCCGAATATATATATGTTGTTTTCATCATCTAAATCGAGGTTTAGTCCTTCTGCATATTCTAACGGATTATCCGACAATGCAGTAGAAAAGACCCGTTGACCACTTGCATCCATTTTTACTAAAAACCCTGCATTTTGCAATTGGGAAAAAGTACCCGATGTAAAGGAAAACCCACCTGCGCCAGGATAAGATAAACCTGTCATATAGGCATTTCCTGAAAGGTCTACCTTCATATCATGCAATTGTAAAGCTTCATAATCAGCTATTAGACTGGGGTCATTGATGTAAGTAGAATAGACAAAAGCAGTACCCGTAGGATTAAGCACACTAAGCACTCCACGTTCCGTGCTTGCTTCTGGAGAAGTAGCCGTTTCTCCAAAAACACCAGCAGTCGTTGGATAATCGCCACTATAAGTACTTCCCGATACATAAATATTTCCGCCTGGTCCTATTTCAATATTGGCACTTTCATTATATTCCCAGTCTGTTCCTCCTAAATAAGTAGAAAAATTTAAGCCTCCTGTATTATTCAGACTAACCACCACCCAATCGCCCCCTCCATCTTGAAAAGTAGGTTGAACAACTCCTGGAGAAGTTGGAAAATCCTCCCCGTCAACATACCCTACTGCGACCAGATTACCAGCGGCATCTACATCTATTTCCATGACAGATGCATCCGTAAAAGGGCTTCCTGCCGTATCATCAGCGGTGATGTAGGTGAAATAAGCAAGGCTTGCTCCATCAGGTGTTAGTTTAGCAGCGAAACCTCCATCGTATGACAGCGGGTTTTCCTGCCATGCTCCAGGTGTGCCAGGATTAGACGCAGGTGTTAGGTTATTCACCCGTAACCTACCTCCAATGTAAACATTATTCATCGCATCTACTCCTACGTCCAATGTATATAACCAAGCAAAATCAGATGAACCACTATAATAGGTACCCCAGATAACCGTACTCAAGGTGGGATCAAATTTGAAAATACAACTACTTGCCCCAGGCGAGACTTGTATCGTACCCGGCGTTACGGGTAAATTGTAAACATTTGTCCATCCAACTACAATTACATTCCCATCATTGTCCAGCGTCATACTGGCTATAGTTATATTTGAATTTCCGCTTAATGCCCCTAAATAGGTAGAATAAGCGAGTACAATCGGGTCTATGACCAACTCGTGATTGGGGTCATAATCTCCAACCTCAAATCGAATGCTATTATCTGCCTCCAAGACATATCGACTGGTAATCTCGACTTCTTGACCATTTATTTTTTGGTACGTATAAGGTTTTCCTTTTTTCAGTTCGCCCAATGGGGTTTGAAAAACGATTTCACCATTTTGATTAAGTGAGAGGTCTTTGATACCTTCCATTTCCAAATGAATATCCGACACCTGAGCGCCTGGGTGTACAATAAAATCGTACTCCAATTGCTCCTCCTTATTACTGTAAAATCGAGCGTCAATATTATCGTACACCGACTCGTACCAAACTTCCTGAAAGGATTTGGTATTGGAAACGTTTTTTTCTCTTTGCCCGATGATGTAATTGATTTTACCAGCATGAGCATGCTTACCTGATATTTCGGGATTGGAATTGCCATCCAAAAAATTCAGATTCCAGACGAAGCCCGTTCGGGACTGTTCGACTGTATCTCTTTGAAATCTTTCTCTTTTACCCCGTTTATCTTTTGGATTTTTCGTTGGCTTCGCAGTTTCCGCTTCTTTCTCCAAAACGCCAATGCTGACTCCATTCGGTGTAAACTGAAAGGAAGCCTGTTGGTTATTGGCTCGAAATAAAATGTCATCGTTATTCCATTGTCCTTTGTTTTCCTGAAACTGCAAGGTAGTTTCATACTTTTTTAACAATTCCTCCCTTATCGTTTCTTTCACGGGTATGCTCAAGTCATTTTGAGTAAATGCTTGTTGCCCTATTCCTAAGAAGATAAAGGATGCTAATATGTATAATTTTATTTGCATAATAATAATAATAATATATATATATTTTACTTAGAATTGAGTCATCATAAATTTTCCATTTTGACTGAATATAAGTAGTCGGATAATAGAAACCGCTAGCTTTTCGTAGCGGAGGAAAAAGACGTTTTATCTTTTTTGATTAACAAAACCCGTAGTATATATGCACGTGTGGTTCACCCCCATTAGTACTATATTGAGATATACATATTAATTCCGTATAAGTCGTTATTGGTGTTAGTCTGACGGTTTTTTAAAAAAAATAGAGCCTAACATAGTTTGCATACTTCGTTAGGTTTTTTCTTTATTACTATGATGTGTAACTGGGAAATTTTTCCTAGAAAAAGAAAAAGCAATTTACTTTACGGCAAAAAAAATCAAATGTTTCTTAACCTAATGTTCAGTCCCTTAAATTTTCTTTCTCAAACCTCTATTTGAAATTTAACCATAATATAAGTGACATGGAAAATAGGAGTGAAAAGGCTTGGGGAGGTTTCGGCAGTTTTATATATTGAACTACTCCTCAGCAAACTGACGGAGAATCAAAAAAATAGTTTCATAAATACCACAATAGAATTTTACCACATAGGCACATAGAAAACATAGGTGAAATACTCTGTTTTCTATGTGCCTATGGAATGCGAACTAAATAGATTCAAGATTTTCGCTGCTATGTGGTAAAAATATACTATTGTCGGGTTTTTCTTCTTCCAATTATCTCATCCTTCCTAATTAAAACTAAAATGAACGTTTTTAAATATACGCTATTTTTCTTCTTCCTCTCCAGCTGCCAAGAGGCTAAACCAAAAAATCCTTGGCCAGAGCTCAGTTATGAAAATAGACAAAAGCAACAAAAAGAAAAATATCAAAAACAAGTCAATGATGTCGATAGTACTTTCCTAGCCTATATCAGCGAAAACATCATCACCCATCCTGATGAGAAAAAATACATTTCTGATTTGGATCAACTCAAATCCATTCAGTTAGTCAGTTGTGACAAGAAGAGGATTCATTACAAAGACAAAATTGATGGTAAGGAAATCGAGTTGAAATTATCGCTTAAAAAATTTGAGAAAAAGAATCATACCATTCAATATGAAGATCGGGAAAAATATAATCCTGACGATTTTAGATTTATTGATGGGAAAAAACCTTGGGGTGGATACTACGGAGGGCCAAACGCTGAAACAGACCAATTACAAATATGGGTGAATGGCAATAAAATAAAAATGGAAGAAAAGTTCACAGATATTTATAATTTAAGGATGTGCGACTTGGATAAGCAATGGATAAATTTCAACCCTAATCCTTTGCTAAAATATGATGAAAAAAATAAAGTGTTTTATCTTTATGTTAAAGGAGGAAATGCAGCAGGAACCTACTTTGGAAAATTCATTTTTGATGAAAATGGTTTTATCAAACGATATATATTGCATTATGGTCACCTAAGTCCAACAGGTTCATTTAGAATAAATTTTAAAGGATTTTAAAAAAAGAAGATGTAACAAAAAGCTATCTTACAATTCAAACTGACAACTTGTTTATCAAAAAATAAGTTGTCCTCATTCATTGCAAAACGAAAAATATAAAAATTATGACTTCAACTATTTCCCCTTTTGCTCTTCTCCTTTTATTTATCCTCTTGATATTTAGTTGTTCCAGTACTCCAAAAACGAGTAGTAGTAATTATGAAAAAGAATTTTCCTCTACTCTAAAAAAAATGAAAAGAGGAAAGAATAATAGTAAAATGAAAGCTAGTTTAAACACCGCTCTTTCAAAAGTAATCGAACAAGAAACACTTAGGATGGATACCATATCCACTACTGACGAGCTTTTAAAAAAAGAACAAGATCATACGATCCAAACAAAATTAATTGGTTATCTAAATGATGCTAAACCCTATTTAGAATCTTCTTTTTCAGAAAAATTAGAGGCATTAAATAAAACAGAACGGAAACTTGGGGAAGAATTGAGAACAGCTCATTTTACCTCTGGCCAAGAAAAACTGGACTCCGCTCTTAGCACACAGGATAAAACCAAGTCAAGAGAAGCATTTGCTCATTTAAAAAAAGCATCAAAATATGGCTTAAATAATCCGTTACTTGATTCTCTTCAAAAAGTAAGTTCAGATTTTTCTCTCGTCGAATATAATCTTACAGTAACCATGGCCGCGGATCAGAAATATGAATCTTTGGTAAAAAATAAATTAAGAGAGTTTGAAAGATTAAATCGGAACTGTAAAAAAATACATTTCGAAAATCCAAAGTCAACTTCTAATGATTGTGAAATTGAAATATTTTTTGATCCATTATCTATCATTGAGGATCTGAAAGTAGATTCTCGCAATTATCAAAAAGAGGTGCAAACAGGAACTCGAAACGAAACCAGAGGTGACAGAACGGTTGAAGTTCCTGTCATGGAACGTGTTTCAGGAACCGTTACCACTAATACACATATTCAAGTTGCGAGGTGGCATGTAAAAATTATTCCCCAATCCACCTCTATGAGTTGTGATTTAAAAGGGAAATATTTTCAAGAGCAGATGGAATTAAAAAAAATAAAATTAGATTTTAGTGGCGATCGAAGAGCCATTCCTCAGGAACTTTTAAATTATGATCGAAGTCAACTTTTGCAAGAAAGAGAAATTGTAGAAGAACTGATTGATCGTATCTATGAAAAAATTAAATCCAACTATTTCTAAAAAATCATGAAGCATAATTCAACCACTAAATTCCTTCGCATCTCCCCCGTTCTCGCCTCTTCCGATGTGCCTCGAGATATTGAATGGTATGAAACGAAATTAGGTTTTAAAAATGTCTATGACAGTTCCGCCTATTCCGAAGGAAAAATTGACTATGTCGTTTTGGGAAGAGGGGATTTATTTTTTCATATGCAATTCCAGTTTCCAGCTGATATGACGAGTACTGATCTGAAATTCCAGGTGCAACATATTGAACCACTTTTTGACAAATTGACCAACCAAGGCTTAATTCCTCCAGGGAAAATAACTCGCAAAACAAGTTGGAATACCTCCGAAGTTTCCCTCTTTGATTTGAGTGGAAATCGGATTACTTTTTTTGAAGATTTATAAACTTTAACTTTTGAGCCATTTACCCTTCTGTCTGCGACAATAACATTACAAATATTGACCTTCCTTTATTAATCCAAACAATGTGTCGCGCTTTCCAATCCATTCAACATAAACAAAATAAACCAACTGTTTTCATTTTAAAAACAAATGTAAACAAAAGATTAAATCGTTTTTTAAAACTTTTCAGAATGAAATGTTTTTCTATCTTGCGCCGCTTCATAAAGAAGCAATAGAATTATCTCATTAAATTTTTAAAACACACAACACAACTTATTATGAAAAAAGTAACAAGCACCCTTGTCGCTCTTATCCTCTTATCTTTTTCACTTCAATCACAAATTAATGGCTCCTTCAAAGTAGGTCTTTCTAGCTATCAAGGAGATTTGCATTGTCGTTCTGACGAAAACATTAAATTGATGGATGAGTCCAACCTTTCTCTAGGAGTAGGCATTCGATTACCTTTAAGTGAAATACTTGGCTTCCGAGCAGAAGCAACTTATTTCCAATTGACAGCAGACGAAACTCAATTTACTGATGAAAGTGGCCATGCTAAACGAGGATGGGGATTTAACAATAAGTTCTTAGAAATCACCGCATTAGTTGATTGGGAAATTTTAGGCAAGAAAGGAGGATTTAACGATGCAGGTAAATTCAAACGGACTTTAACTCCTGTTATTTTTGGCGGATTAGGATTAGCATTCAATAGTCCAACTGTTAACTGGAAATCTACTACAAGTACAGAGATTACGGAAGATGAAAATGATGTTTCCAATGTGGCAATTACGCTACCAATTGGTTTAGGTTTAAAGTATTATATCTCAAGTAGATTTGCTTTAAGTTTAGAAGCAGGTTACAGATTACCTATCTCTGATTATTATGATGGAGTAAGTCAAGCGGCTAATCCAGACAAGAATGATTCTTTCGGATTTGGAGGGGTAAAAGCATATTTTGCTCTAGGAAGAAAAGCTACTGATAACAGTAATGTAAAAAATTAAACAATAAAAGTAGGTCTTTTTTGTTTTAAAGTGTCTTTATAAAAGAGGCGATTCAATATGCTGAATCGCCTCTTTTTTATTAATTTGCAAAAAATAATATTCACACAAATTTAAACATGAAGAATACTTTAACTTCCCTTTTCCTTTTGATCGCAACTCTGAGTTTTGGTCAAGACTTTTATGATCTCAATACTGTTCAAACCATTGAAATCAATTTTGCCCAAACCAATTGGGATCAACTACTTGATAATGCTTATGCTTCGACTGGCGATTATATCCTAGCTGAAAGTGTCACCATCAATGGCGAAGTTTTCGATAGTGTCGGCGTCAAATATAAAGGCAACAGTACCTACCAATCTAACCAAGTAAAAAATCCATTTCACATCGAATTGGATACTTACAAAGATCATCAACTCGAAGCCTACACCGACATTAAGTTGAGTAATGTCGCGAAAGATCCTTCTTTTTTAAGAGAGGTGTTGTCTTATCAAATTTTGAGACAGTATATGGATGCGCCCCTTTCTAATTATGCCAATGTATATGTCAATGGAACTTTGATTGGATTGTATAGTAACTCTGAAGCGATTTCAAAGAAATTTGTCAATAGTCGTTTTTACTCCAAGAAAAATACGTTTGTCAAATGTAATCCTCCTGCAGGAGCTGGCCCACAATCGAATGATTTTCCCAACTTAGCGTATCTCGGATCAGACAGTTCAGCTTATTACGATGCTTATGAATTAAAGTCAGATAATGGTTGGGAAGAACTCATCAATCTTTGTGACACGTTGGCGAACAACATCAATGATATCGAAGAAATTTTAGACGTGGACAAAGCTTTGTGGATGTTGGCCTTTAATAATGTGATGGTCAACTTGGATAGTTACTCTGGTGGATTTAAGCAAAACTATTATTTGTATCGAGATGACTTTGGACGATTTTTATCTATCGTTTGGGATTTGAATGAATCCATCGGACGATTCAGTATGGCAGGAGGTTCTTCCGCTAATTTGAATAGCACCGCAGCTAAACAACAAATGGATCACCTCCTTCATATCAATGATGCAGACTTTCCATTAATCCAAAAATTATTGAGTGTACCCACTTATAAAAGAATGTACCTCGCGCATATGAAAACGATGCTTTTGGAAAACTTTGATAACGATGCTTATATCGCAACTGCCGAAGCATTGCAAACGTTGATTGATGCGGATGTACAAGCGGATAATAATAAATTTTTCACTTACGCTAATTTTACTTCCAATTTGAATGCTGACGTTAATAGCGGTGGTGGTCCAGGTGGTGGAGCAACGCCAGGTATCACGACTTTGATGGATGGAAGAAATGATTACCTGTTAGGATTGTCAGATTTTACGCAAACTGATCCAACGATTTCAAATATATCCATCTCTACTGCTACCCCACTCATCAATGAAACGATTTCAATTACCGCTACGGTTACAGATGCAGCCGATGTAACATTAGGTTACCGAACTGAGTTGGGAGCCCCTTTTACCAAATTAGAAATGTTTGACGATGGGGCACATAATGATGGTGCAGCAGGCGATGGTGTTTATGGAACAGACTTAACGATCACGAATGCATTTGTACAATATTATATTTATGCCGAAAATAATAATGCAGGAAAATTTTCTCCACAGCGTGCTCAATATGAATATTTTACATTGACTGCGACCACCACCAATCCAACCGTTGGTGATTTAGTGATCAATGAATTTATGGCTTCCAATGATGCGACCGTTGCAGATCAAGATGGCGAGTTTGACGATTGGATAGAATTTTATAACAATAGTTCTACAACAATTGATTTGGAAGGATATTACCTTTCAGATGATGCAAACGATTTGCAGAAATGGGCTTTTCTTCCAGGAGCGGTGATCGAAGGAAATAGCTATGCTATTGTCTGGGCAGATAATGATGAAGCACAAACAGGATTGCATGCAAGTTTTAAATTATCCGCAACGGCGGAGTCTATCTTTTTGTCAAAAACAGACGGAACGATTGTCGATGAAGTCAGTTATATTAATCAAACTGCAGATATTTCTTATGGTCGAATTCCAAACGGGGTAGGTAATTTCCAGACCATGAGTCCTACTTTTAATGCTGAAAATATGGGCGTCACTAGTATCTCCAATACAACGTTGGAAGCGTACCAATTAAAAGCAACTCCGAATCCAGCAGACGATCATTTCTTTTTGGAGATAGCAGGCAATGAAGGAAAAGAACTTAATATTTCCGTTTATAATTTAAATGGAATAGTTGTTTACCAAGATATGATTTCCAAAAATAAATTTATTCATACCCATGATTGGGCGGCAGGAATGTATATCGTCAGGGTTGATCATTCCTTTTTGAAAATAGTCGTCAACTAAACTGACCTAGTAAATTACTCCCTTAACAATAGATTTTATTCTAAAAGAGGAAATTACAAAAAGGTAGTTTCCTCTTTTTTTATTAACGCGCTCTATAAAAACAGCCATATGAATCACCTAAAAAAAATATCCTCCCTTCTCGTTATTATTTTAATTATCACTAGTTGTGGTCCAAAAAACAAAAAATTAGTTGAAGAAATTACTCCGGTTAATTTTTCCTACTTTATTCAAGAAAGTTTAATCGAACCGATCAAAGCAGAAAAATATACCCTCTCTAATGGGACCAAAACGGACTGTTATAAGATAGTCGTAAAATCCATTCCACACGAACATCAAATGGGGCCTTGGTGTCCAACGCATCTCAAAGACTCCAAAGAAAAAGGAGGGATCTGGTTTGAAGGAGGAAAAGTATATGATGTGGATGGTCATTTCATTTCCAATATTGGCGCATTTTACGCTGATGCAAAATGGGATTTATATCATGAAGATGGTTCCATCAAAGTAACCAAAACACAACAAGAATGTGAGGGAGCTGCCAAACCAAATGTAGAAGAAATTTATAAAAATCATTGTGTGGAATGTCAGCCTTCCTTCTATCATGACCACCTCACGACCTATTATATTCCGATCAAGCCTATTTACCAAACTTACCCCTCTAAGTTAAGAAGAGGTATTGTGGGATTAGCATTTAACGGCGTCAACTTTGATCCTCCAGCACCGACAACTGCTATTTTGAAAGCACATACGTTGGCCCCATTAGATGATTGTGGCGGACACGTCAATCCTCATGTTGGTTATCATTATCATGCCGTAAACGGTTGCACTAAAGAAATCGAACAACCCGATGGGCATGCTCCGATGGTTGGCTATGCGATGGATGGTTTTGGAATTTTTGCCACTTTTGATAGCAAGGGAAATAAAGCAACTAACCTAGATGCTTGTGGTGGACACGAGGATAAAACTAGAGGCTACCATTACCACGCAGGAGAACCAGGAAGTAATCAAATACTTGGTTGCTTAAATGGGGAATATGGGAAAATGGTGGTGAGTCATTAAGTTAAGACAATCGGTTTTTTTTCCAAGTCTTCTTTAAAAATAATTGACTAGGAAGTAGGTCTTTTTCCCGTTTACTTGTCTTTAATTTAGAGCATGTTTTACTTACGCTTAAACCTAAAAAAAAACCATTTGTCTTATGAATGATACCAAGAAAATATTCCCGATAAAACTGTTGGTCTTCTTCAGTTTTTCTCTATTACTTTTTAGCTGCGCCAAAACGACGGAGCAAAAAAGTAACATAAGTGCGCTACCCTATTACGAAGAAGCCACCTTTACACCGCATTGGTTAAGTGCAGATGATTCAGCCTTAAATGAGTTTCACAAAATTTCTCCTTTTCAATTAACCAATCAAGATGGGGAAAAGATTACAGGAGAAACTTTTGCAGGAAAAATTTATATCACGGATTTCTTCTTTACGATCTGTCCTGGTATTTGTCCAAAGATGACAAAAAACATGGGCGTTTTGCAAGCAGCATTTTTGGAAGACGATGAGGTGCTTTTGCTTTCTCACTCGGTCACTCCTGAAATGGATTCGGTTGCTGTTTTAAAAAAATATGCGGAAGAAAAAGGCGTCATTTCTAAAAAATGGCACCTCGCAACAGGTACTCAAAAAGACATTTACAAATTGGGTCGTCAAGATTATTTTGTGGAGGAAGACTTAGGTTTAGAAAAAGAAGCAGACGAATTTTTGCACACGGAGAATTTTGTTTTGATTGATCAAAACAAATACATCCGAGGCATTTATAATGGCTTAAACTCTGCATCGGTGAGTCAATTAATTAAAGATGTAAAAACATTGCAAATGGAAAAGTGATAGGACTCTAGGAAAGCATGATGGTTTGAGTAGCTTTTTTTAGCTTATTATTTATAAAATGAGCATCCCGATTTTTTGGTCAATCAAAAAATCGGGATTTTTTTATACTTCATATCTAAAGGAATGATTTAGATCATTTCATTTTTTTCCGAAAAGAAGATAAAACGTGGGGGGAATATAACTTTCAAGTGTCTTTAGTGTAGTCGTTGTTTTAAAAAATCTAATTGAAATATAGGTATATGTAAGATTTTAGGATTATTTTTTAATTAAATAACTCCTCATAATCAATAATTTTCTTTTCCTTGATCACTTAATAAAACAAAAATTCACCGTTATCTAAACTAAAGATTGTAGGTTCTACTATATCTGCAAAAACGAACAAAATGATGCAAAGAAATTTATACCTAATTCTATTTACTCTAACAAGTTATTTTGCTTTTTCTCAACCTGCGCCTTGCGGCACCCCTCCTGCGATGACAACTACCTGCCTCGATGCCTGTGTGATTTGTGATATAGATGGATTTACAGGAAGGAATGACTTGCCATCTGGAGGTCAAGGTTTCCCAGAATTCTGCACCATTGATTATGACCGAATGGCATATATTGCTTTTATCGCTGGAACGGTCGATTTAGAGATACAGGTGACGGTTACTAATTGTGTTGGTTTTTCTGGTTTGGAAGTTGGCATTTTTGAAAGTTTTGACTGTGAAAATTTTACTGCAGTTACGCTTTGCGATACAGATATTCCGTCCAATGCTTCGGTAATTTTTACCAATACAACACCCTTAGTTGTTGGTCAACATTATTACTTGGTGATGGATGGATCGAGTGGAACTATTTGTGATTGGACCTTTGATGTACTGAGTGGAAGTACTGCCGTGGGAGAATTAACTACTTCGGGAGACATCAGCGGATTAGCGCAAACTTGCCCAGATATGCCGACCACTTATTCGACGACTGGCGATGTAGGAGCAGCTCTTTTTTATTGGACAATAGATGGCGCTCCAGCCGGCGGAACAACTCAAACCGTTGATATTACTTTCCCTGCTGACGGAACTTATGAGTTGTGTGTGACGGCGGCGAATGTTTGTGACAACGCTCCACCCACTTGTACCATGGTAGAAGTGATCACTCCAGGCACTTTAAATTTAGTAGAAGAAATTTGTGATAATGATTGTTACGATGTGGCAGGGCAAACGATTTGTCTCTCTGGCGTTTATGATTTTGTCATCACCCTTCCGAATGGATGTGATAGTTTGATCTTTTTAGATTTAACCGTTTTGCCGCAGGCGCAAGAAGTAGTCGATATTAATTTATGTGTTGGGGAAGAATTTTTTATTGGCACTAATCCATATTCAACAACCGGTATTTTTGTCGATACCGTTTTGACGGCGGCCGCTTGTGATAGTATAGTTACCCTTGATTTATTTATGGTGGAATGTGAAATTATTGGTACGACAGAATTCATCTCTCCGATTTGTAATGGGGAGGCGAATGGCTTTTTAGTTTTCTCTGTACAAAATGGAACGCCCCCTTTTACCTATGTTTGGGAGCACATCACCGATGTAACGATATTTGGATCAGGTAGCACGATTTTATTTGACAACAATCAGATCTCCAATGTTCCTGCAGGAATTTATGAAATAAATATCATGGATAATTTTGGCAATAATGTCGTACTCTTTCAAGAGGTAACAGAACCAACGGTGTTGAGTGTTGCGACCGATGCTATTGACATTGATGGATTTAATTTGAGTTGCAATGGCGGAATGGATGGAACAACTTTGGCAACTGGAGATGGCGGAGTGCTGCCCTACTCTTTCACTTGGAATGATAGTCAAATGCAAATGGGCGAGCAAGCCAATAACCTCGCTGCAGGTTTTTACACCGTCAGCATCACCGATGATAATGGTTGTGTACAAACCAATAATATTACTTTGACCGAACCTACGCCTATTGAATTTTTGATTGATTATATAGATCCGAATTGCGATGGCTTTGAAACTGGTTTGATTCAAATCGATTCTGTTTGGGGAGGCACACCCCCTTATCAAACTGCGATGGGAAGTGGTTCATTTAATACAACAAATCTTTATCAAGATCTTGCTTCGGGGACTTACGATATTTCCATCATGGATGACAATGGTTGCGAAACAGCAGATAGTGGAACGTTGACTGCGCCAGATATTCCAGTTCTATTTATGGGACCAGATTTAGAAGTGGCTTTGGGTTGTGATATTTTAATACCCGTTACGACGAATAATACGAATTTGGTAGACATCATTTGGACGAGTACCGACAACACGATAGATTGTGATACTTGTCTTCGTCCAACAGTTGCGCCAGTTAATAATGCCTCTTATTTTTTGAGTGTAACTTCTATAGATGATTGTTCGACGAGTGATTCGATAAATGTTTTGGTCAATAAAATTAGAGATGTTTTTGTGCCTAATGCTTTTTCTCCAAATGGAGATGGTACGAATGATTTCTTTTATGTCAATGCGAATAAATCAGTTTCCTTGATCAGTAATATGCGCATTTTCAATCGTTGGGGAGCAGTCGTTTTTGAAGGAAACGATTTGCCTCCCAATGATTCTAGTTATGGATGGAATGGATTTTTCAAAGGACAATTAGTCAGTTCAGGCGTATATATTTGGATGGCAGAAATTGAATATTTGGATGGAGAAGTCATACAGCTTTCGGGCGATTTGACGATAACTTTGTAAAATAGAAGTTGTTTTAAAAGTCTTAATGATTTAGAAAAACAACTTTTTCTATCTTTGTAAAAACGAACAAAATGATGCAAAGAATATTATACTTATTTCTATTCCTATTAACAAGCAATCTTGCTTTTTCTCAACCGGAACCTTGTGGGCCAACTCCAGCCACCACTTCCACTTGTTTGGAAGCCTGTGTGATTTGTGATATTGATGGATTTACCGGAACCAATGATACTCCGGTTGGAGGACAAGGCTTTGATGAATTTTGCACGACACAATATAACCGAATGGGATATATTGCTTTTATCGCAGGAACCGTTGATTTAGAAATACAAGTGACCGTCACTAATTGTGTCGGTTTTTCTGGTTTGGAAGTTGGCATTTTTGAAAGTTTTGACTGTGAAAATTTTACTCAAATTACTTTTTGTGATACCGATATTCCATCCAATGCATCCGTTATTTTTTCTAACACCGTTCCTCTAGTTGTTGGTCAACATTACTATTTAGTGATGGATGGATCGAACGGAACTATTTGTGATTGGACCTTTGATGTCTTGAGTGGAAGTACAGCCGTGGGGCAACTAACTACTTCGGGAGACATCAGCGGATTAGCGCAAACTTGCCCAGATATGCCGACGACTTATTCGACGACTGGCGATGTTGGGGCAGCCCTTTTTTATTGGACCGTAGATGGAACGCCTGCCGGCGGAACAACTCAAACCGTTGATATTACTTTCCCTGCCGATGGAACTTATGAGTTATGTGTGACGGCAGCGAATGTTTGTGATGAAGCCCCTCCAAGTTGTACGACAATAGAAGTGGTCACTCCAGGCACTTTAAATTTGGTGGAAAACATTTGTGATAATGATTGCTATGATGTGGCAGGTCAAACGATTTGTGCCTCTGGCATTTATGATTTTGTCATCACCCTTCCGAATGGATGTGATAGTTTGATCTTTTTGGATCTGACCGTTTTGCCGCAGGCGCAAGAAACAGTTGACATTAATTTATGTGTTGGCGAAGAATTTTTTATTGGTCCAAATCCTTATTCAACTACCGGTATTTTTATCGATACGATTTTGACGGCTGCCGCTTGTGATAGTATAGTTACGCTTGATTTATTTATGGTGGAATGTGAAATTATTGGTTCGACAAATTTTATTTCACCGATTTGTAAAGGCGAAGCAAATGGCTTTTTAATTTTCTCTGTAGAAAATGGCACACCTCCTTTTACTTATATTTGGGAGCACATTACCGATGTAACGATATTTGGTTCAGGTAGTACGATCTTATTTGATAACAACCAAATCTCTACTGTTCCTGCCGGTATTTATGAAATAAATATCATGGATAATTTTGGCAATAATGTCGTGTTATTTCAAGAAGTGACGGAACCTTCTGAGTTGACCGTTACGACCGATGGAATTGACATTGATGGATTTAATTTGAGTTGCAATGGCGGAATGGATGGAACCGCTTTAGCGATTGGAAATGGCGGAGTGCTACCCTACTCATTTGCGTGGAGTGATAATCAAATGCAAATAGGCGATCAAGCCAATAACCTTACCGCAGGTTTTTATACCGTTAGCATCACGGATGATAATGGTTGTGTGCAAACCAATAATATTACTTTGACGGAACCTACCCCTATTGAATTTTTGATCGATTATATAGATCCGAATTGCGATGGATTCGAAACTGGTTTGATTCAAATCGATTCGGTCTGGGGAGGAACATCCCCTTATCAAACTGCGATGGGAAGTGGCCCATTTAATTCAACGAATCTTTATCAAGACCTCGCTTCGGGTACTTATGATATTTCCATCATGGATGACAATGGTTGCGAAACAGCAGATAGTGGAACGTTGACTGCGCCAGATATTCCAGTTCTATTTATGGGGCCAGATTTAGAAGTAGCTTTGGGTTGTGATATTTTAATTCCAGTTACGACGAATAATACGAATTTAATAGACATCATTTGGACGAGTACCGACAACACGATGGACTGTGATACCTGTCTTCGCCCAACAGTTGCGCCAGCCAATGATGCTGCTTACTTTTTGACGGTAACCTCTATTGATGATTGTTCGACGAGTGATTCGATAAATGTTTTGGTCAATAAAATTAGAGATATTTTTGTCCCTAATGCATTCTCTCCCAACTCAGATGGGACGAACGATTTCTTTTATATCAATGCCAACAAATCAGTTTCTTTAATAAAAAATATGCGCGTTTTTAATCGTTGGGGAGCAGTCGTATTTGAAGGAAAAGATTTGCCCCCGAATGATTTCAATTATGGTTGGAATGGATTTTTTAATGGAAAACTGGTTAGCTCAGGTGTTTATATTTGGATGGCAGAGATTGAATATTTGGACGGTGAAGTCGTTCAGGCTTCAGGTGACTTGACGGTGACTTTGTAAAAGAAATTGCCCCTTAAATAAATCAGAAAATGGGCGTTGTAGCAACAATATCTAGAATAAAAGCTGAGAAATTTGAAGTGATG
Source organism: uncultured Saprospiraceae bacterium (assembly GCA_937981555.1). GTDB lineage: Bacteria > Bacteroidota > Bacteroidia > Chitinophagales > Saprospiraceae > CAJQQY01. The sequence goes on along the minus strand of CALJOK010000005.1, from coordinate 16,474 downwards.
AGAGATGAATTAAAATATCCACATTCCTTTGAAATTGAGAATGTTTACCTTGGTAAATATTGGGATATAATGGCTTACACTCTAGTCGGTTCAAGTATGCCAATCAAGAATAACTTATTATCAGAAATAATTAATCCACAGGAAAATTATATCATATCTGAGAATGAGTATATGAAAGAATATCTAAAATATATTCCACCAGGAAAAGTAAAGCAAGTTGAAAAAGTACTGGACAGCATAGGTGAAAAAGAATTTAAAAAATTATTTAACGAACGATCATTTATATTTAAAGGTGTGATGTATGATTTTCTATTAGAAACTGATAATTTCTTAAATTTATTGACCACGGATTTTTTAAAAATTAAGGAGCTATTTAAGAAAGGAGCAGAAGAAAATAATTATATAGTTACTGTTATAAGTTGATCAACTAACTGACCTTCTAATTTATATGAAAATATGCAGCCTCTTTGCTTTATTATTATTTCCCATTATTTCATTTGCTCAACAGACCAATGAAATAATTGAGTTCAAGCTTTCTATCAATCATCATCCTATAAAGGTGGGTAAAAAGTATCTTACTCATGCCCAATCGGATAGCATCCATATCGATGCTATCCGTTTTTATATTTCCAATGTTCAGTTTTTTCAAGAAGAGGAATTCGTTTTTTCTTTAGAAAAAAAACATCACTTAGTTGATTTAGACAATCCAGAATCATTGAAAATTAATTTGGAAAAAAATAAATCTCTAGATTTTAATAAAATAAAATTCGATTTAGGGATTGATAGTTTGACTAATGTTTCGGGGGCTTTCGGCGGAGATTTGGATCCGACCAATGGAATGTATTGGACTTGGCAAAGTGGCTATATTAATTTCAAATTAGAAGGCGTTTCGCCAAGTTGTCCTGCTCGAAAAAACTTTTTTCAATTTCACCTCGGTGGATATCAAGCGCCATTTGCCAATGTGCAAGCTGTGGAATTAGATATTTTTGATAAAAAAAACATTATCATCGAATTGCCGATAGATCAGTTTTTGGAAAAAATTAATATACCAGAAACGTATGAAATCATGAGTCCCAATCAACCAGCAGTTGACATGGCTAAATTAATCGCTTCCCTATTTTATATTTCAAAATGAATTTAAAAAATAAAACTCAAGGAGTCCACCCCCCTCCCCCGCCAGCGGAGGAAAACGATAGTAATATTTCTTTAGGGAAATGCTATCCTCCATCAGCAATTGCTCCTCCGCAAGTTCGGGGAGCATATTCATCTCGTTCTATTTTATATTTAATCCTTATTGTTTTCAGTTGCGTCGCATTTTGTGCGGAGCAAATTTCCTATTTCCATCCTCCTGAACATTTTCCAAAACCAGTTTATGACTTTTCTAACAATACACTTACAAAAGAAAAAGTAGCACTCGGTAGGGCCCTTTTTTACGATCCAATTTTATCCAGCGACAACACCATTTCATGTGCATCCTGTCATTCCCCTTATAATGCATTTGCGCATACCGACCACGACTTGAGTCATGGAATCAATGATGAAATGGGCACTCGCAACGCTCCTCCCCTTTTCAATCTTGCCTGGCAAAAAACATTTATGTGGGATGGCGCCATCAATCACCTCGACATGCAAGCACTAGCTCCGATTAGTCATCCGAAAGAGATGAACGAAAGTTTGAAGAATGTTGTCGATAAATTACAGCACAAGAAAATCTACCCTTCCCTTTTTTATCAAGCGTTCCAAGATAGTATAATTACGGGAGAGCATATATTAAAAGCGCTTTCTCAATTTCAATTAACATTAGTTTCCGCCACGTCAAAATATGATGAAGTTCAAAAAGGATTAGCTGAATTTTCTCCACAAGAAAAAAACGGGTATTCTCTTTTTCAAAAGAACTGTAACTCCTGCCATTCCGAGCCACTCTTTTCCAATCAAGCATTTGCCAATAATGGCCTTTCGGTCGATACTACTTTAAATGATTTTGGGAAATGGATGGTGACGAAACAAAGTGGCGATAGTTTAAAATTTAAAATACCCACCTTACGAAATTTAAATTTTACGCATCCATACATGCACGATGGGAGATTTCGAAAATTAAACCAAGTCTTACATCACTATACCAAAGGAATCTCCCAAAGTCCAACTTTAGCATTGGAACTAACCAACTCCATTGAATTGACCTCCAATGAAAAAACAGATTTGATCGCCTTCTTGCTCACGCTCAATGACAAAAAATTTATCTTCGATCAAAAGCATCAATTCCCACGAGAACTTTTAAAATAATTCCTACGCCTTAATTTTAAGAAGCCATACACTAGAGGCCAATTAGGTTTATGTCAGCGCCAATCTCGAGGTAAGCATACTTTATCTACTTTTCTAATTCTAAAAAAGTAGGTCTTCTATAAAGTAGACTGTCTTTATAGAAAGCAATTCTAACATGAAAAAAATTATCCTATCTTTTTTTGCTATTAGTTTAATTGTCTTCTGTCAGGCTCAAGGTCCAGCAGTCACTTCCTGGCTACAGAACACAACTGAAACCGGAACTTATTATGTATCAGGTAACTCCACCGCAATTGATAATAATATTTTGGTCAATTGTCAACAAGTCGAATACTCTAATGACTATGTATATGTTACCGCTACTGGTGTTCCCTCTTATCCGACTGGTCCATTTTTAGATGGGAATCCTTCTAATGCAGAAAATCAAAATGCGATTTTTCAATTCCCTTTATTTCCTCAACAGGAAACGGGAACTCCAACTGAATCTACTCCAGGGAATATTGGCGTTTTTATAAACGGAGTAGCACTATTTGACTACCGAGACGGAGTAGCATGGAATACTAATACCAATGCCATATGTGGTGGACCAGGTAACAATCCTTGCCCTGAAGGTCCAGCGGCAACACAAGATTGGAATCGAGATGCTGTTTGGGCCGAGATGGATGGATTTGATTGTTCTAAAGCTCATCCTGCAAATGGTAACTACCATCACCATCAAAATCCATCTGCTTTCAAATGGGACTTAGTCGTCTTATCTACTATTTGCAATTTATACGATGCAGATGGTTTATATGCCATTGATAATGCTACCCACTCTCCTTTGATTGGTTTTGCCTATGATGGTTTTCCAATTTATGGCGCTTATGGTTATCAAAATGAAGATGGATCAGGCGGCGTTGTAAGAATGAAATCAGGTTATCAATTAAGAAATATTACAACTCGTACACACCATGCCAATGGAACAAATGTTGATGACGGTCCAGATGTAGATGCTACTTATTTTTTAGGTTACTTTAGAGAAGATTATGAATGGGTTTCTAATGTAGGAGAAGATTATCTAGATGAACATAACGGACGATTCTGCGTAACTCCTGAATATCCTGGAGGAACTTACGCCTATTTTGCAACGGTAGATGAAGATTGGAATTCCGTGTACCCTTATGTAGTTGGTCCAACCTTTTATGGAGAATACGCTAATAGATTAGTTACTAGTATTAATGAAGCTACTACCGTATATGAACCTACTAGTCCTCTCCCTATCGAATTGATTAGTTTCCGAGCAACACAGGAAGAAGATCATATTGCTTTAAGTTGGATTACCGAAGTAGAAATTAATAATGACTTTTTCACATTAGAGCGATCTTCTGATGGAATTAATTTTGAAAAAATTACGAAAGTTAATGGAGCAGGTAACTCTACTGCATTAAAGATGTATAACTATCAAGATTACTATTTCCCAGCGGGTATAATCTATTATCGATTAAAACAGACCGACTTAGATCAGACATTTGAATATAGTAAAATCATTAGTCTTGAATCAACACATCAAGACATTGCGAATATTAGTGTTTTCCCGAATCCTAGTTCCGAATTTATTGCTGTCCAAATATTAGGTTTAGTAAAAAATACGGTCAGCATTAATCTATTCGACTTGAAAGGTAATTTACTCCGAACAAGTTATATTTTGCCTGGAAGAACGATGAATTACATGGATACCCAAACACTCTATAATGGAGAATATATCATCGTAATCAAGGATGGCTTTAATACTACCACAAAAAAAATTATGATTTTTCATGATTAACTAACACACACTTATCTTTAAACATTATTGCACCTAAGTGCCGATTCGAAATTAATTAATTCAAAATTTAAAAAAATTATGAAAAGAATTCTCCTATTCCTTTACCTCTTTAGCTTGACCATAATGGCTCAAGCACAAGGGCCTACCGTAACTGCTTGGTTACAAAATACTACAGCAACCGGAACTTATTATGTGCAAGGCAACTCCACCGCAATTGATAATGGTATTTTATATAATTGTCAAAAAGTGGAATATTCTGCGGATTTTGTTTACGTTACGACCAAAGGAATTCCAGCCTATACAACTGGTCCATTCTTAGACGGCAATCCATCTCAGGCATCAGACCAAGATGCGATCTTTAAGATTCCACGCGATCCTCAGGAGAATACAGGAGCGGCTATTTCAACCACCGGAGGAAATATTGGTGTATTTATCAATGGTGTAGCGCTTTTCGATTATCGAGATGGCGTAGCCTGGAATCCAAACACCAATGCACCTTGTGGAGGGCCAGGCAATGATCCATGTCCAGGTGGGCCAATGGCACAAAATGATTGGAATCGAGATGCGATCCCAGCAGAAATGGATGGATTTGATTGTTCTAAAGCACACCCAGCAATGGGTAATTACCATCATCATCAAAATCCTTCTGCTTTCAAATTGGACTTAAATGTCATTTCTGATATTTGCAATCTTTACGATGCAGAAGGATTGTATGCCATTGATGCAACTCAGCACTCTCCTTTGATAGGATTTGCTTATGATGGTTTTCCAATTTATGGAGCCTATGGTTTTCAAAATACAGATGGAACAGGAGGGATTGTTAGAATCAAATCAGGTTACCAATTAAGAAATATTACCCAACGAAATACTGCACCAGATGGAACAGCTTCTGATCTAGGACCAGATGTCAATGCTACTTATTTTTTGGGTTATTTTAGAGAAGACTATGAATTTGTATCGCAAACAGGAGAAGATTATTTAGATGAGCACAATGGTCGTTTTTGTATTACACCAGAATATCCAGATGGCACTTATGCCTATTTTGCGACGGTAGATGAAAATTGGAATTCTGCTTATCCATATGTAGTTGGGCCAACCTTTTATGGCAATTCAGCAAACCGAAAAGTAACAACCGTTGATGAAACAACAACTATTTATGATGGCACCTCAAGTCTTTCCGAAACTGAATTTAAGAATCTAAATATCTCTATTTTCCCCAACCCAGCAACTGATTTAATTGCGATTCAAGTAGCAGGATTAGTAGAGGAAAATTTGAAAATTGAGTTAGTTGATTTGTCAGGAAAAATCGTAAGTACGTCCAAAATTAGTAAAGGAAGTACGATTGCCTACTTTGATGTACAGGCGGTATATGATGGAATTTATTTTGTAAAAATTTCGAATGGTGGTTTGAGTATTTCTGAGAAAGTGGTGATTACGAAAGAATAAAACTCCATTTTATTAAAAATAACAAAAGCGGATTAACGATTTAAAATTGTTAATCCGCTTTTTAAGTAGTTCATTTTACGAAGAAGATACTTCTTATCCTTATTGGATTATACCAATAGATTATGTTTCTCTATTTCTTGAATTTGAAAAAGTTGCTGATAATTAATTTGGATCTGATAGAATTCTGTAAAATCATAGATTAACCATTCAATACAAATTTCATTTCCTCTTTTTATTTTAGTAAAACAAAAATCATAAACACCTGTCAAAAATTGATGACTGGTCGTTACGCCTCTAAAAATTGATGATTTATAAATAGGTTGGTTGGCTAAAAATTCGTGGAAAATACTTTCTAAAAAAGGCGACCAAAACGTGGCCGATTTGTTTAGAAATTTTTGAGTCGAAAATAAAGTATCACAACTTTTCTCGATAAAAGCATCGGTAGTCAAAATTATCCGCTGCTTTTTTAATGGGACATTTGTCGTTAGGTTTGATTTGTTTTCATTCTGCATCATTGCATTATTTATTTGGGTAAGGGTATTGAATAAGTTCTGATTCAGAAAACACCTGAATCAGAACTTTATGATAATATACTACATTAATCTATTCTCACATTCTGTGCTTCAAACTTGGTTACTTTTACTTCTGTTCTTCTATTTTGTTGATGCTCCATTTCTGTACATGTTACACCATCGGCACATCTATTTCTAAGTTGTAATTCACCATAACCGGCAGCAGTTACTCGATGTGCAGCGATGCCTTTTTTGATCAAAAATTGTCGTGCAGATTTTGCTCGCTCGCTAGACAACCACACATTATATTTTTGAGTTCCACGACTATCGGTATGTGACATTAATTCGATTTCCATGGAAGGATATTTTTGTAACAAGGTCAATACATGATTTAAATCGATGCTAGCATCTGTTCGAATATCGAATTGATCAAAGTTATAATAAATGTCTTTTAGGCTGATCACTTGTCCTTCGGAAATATTTGCATTCGCATTATTGATGAGGTCCGTAATCGGAACATAGGTCGTTACGGGAATTAATTCTGTTTTTGGAACATAAGTAATCACCTCTTCATAAGTCGTCACAGGAACAGTTGGGACAGAGGTTGGATTTGTAATTGTTCCAGTTGAAATTGAAGCAGAAGTCGTCGTCGTTACGGTTTGAGTGTTCCTTAGACCTAGTTCCAATTTCACTTCTACATTTTCTTCCGACTCACAAATATTTTCAAGAGTTGATAAAAATTCGGTATCGCTATCAAAGCCTGATTTGGTAGCATACATTCTAAATTCGCAACCACAGGGCACACAAATTTCGAAAGCGCCAGTTTCATCGGTAGTATATTTATCTTTTTGATTGGTACATTTATTCCAAACTTCCACTTCCGCTAAAGGCATGACTGAATTGTATTTTTTATTGACAACAGTTGTTGTAATCATTTTACAATTTCGCTTGATCATTGGCAAGCAAAATTCTTCTTCTTTTTTCAAATCGTGATAACTCACTTCTATCTCCTGATTGTCGTAACCATCTCTTTCTACGGTGATTTTATAATTTTTATTAGGCATTACGGTGTAGGTAAAAATTCCTGTTTCATCTGTTTCAAAATTTGCCACCGGTGATTTTTTCTCTTTTTTATTTTTTCCCGAAATCCCCAAAATAAATTTATCTGCTTTCTCGTCCAGCGGTTCAAGAGTCAACATCATCTGATCATCATGCTCGTCGTCACCATCAGTATTTTCACTCATGGTAACGGAGGCATTGCTAATTTTTGCGCCTGTTTTTTCATCAAAAACACAAATTACTTTTCGCAAAGGGCCATCTTCCATCAACATCCCATTCATTGACCAAGTATAAATATCATCTTTCCCTTTACCACCTTCTCGGTTGGAAGTTAGAAAACCTGTTTGATTTTCATCATCCATCATAACAAAACCAAAGTCATCTTTTAACGAATTAAAAGGAGTTCCTAAATTTTCTCGAACGCCCCAAGAATATTCATCATCAAGATTTGTTTTTTTAGCATAAAAAATATCTAACCCGCCAAGCCCTCGATGTCCATTCGAAGAATAATAAAGCGTTTCATCATTTTGCAAAACAGGAAATAATTCATTGCCCGCACTATTGACGATGGAACCTAAATTTTGAGGCGTCTCCCAAATTCCTCCTTCCTTTTCTGAAACATAAATATCCAAACCACCATATCCTCCAGGTCGATTACTGGCAAAATATAACCTTCGTCCATCAGGAGAAAGGGTCGGATGACAAGAAGTAAATTCATTGCTATTAAAAGGTAATTCGGTCACCTCTTCCCAATATCCTTCCTCATTCAAAACAGCTGAATATACTTTTAAATCAATTAGTCCATCTTTACTTTGACTTTTTCCATTATTATTATTTCTGGTAAAAAACATCACCGTCCCTGATTGATCGAACGTAGCCACCCCTTCATGAAACTTTTTATTCAAATCACCTTTAAGTGCTTTTGGTTTTTTAAACCGATTAAGTTTTTCATCAAATTCAGCATAGTATAAATCTGAAAAATTATCATTAGTCCAACTATCGATGATCTCGTTAGGTTTACTATTTTTTCGAGTAGAAGAGAAGATAATTCCATTTTGATATGGGATAGGACTAAAATCTAAATGTCCTGTATTTAATGCCCTAACATTTTCCAATTTAACCTTTTCGTGATTTTTAATATTTTTTAAATCTTCGCAATCAATGATTACTTCTCGATTTTTTCTTTCTTTTCGGGAAGCTGTTTTGTTGAATTGTTTATACCATCTAGTGGCATCTTCACATTTCCCATTGCTTTGCAAAACTTGAGCATATCTCAGTATATCTTTAGCCTCACTTTCTTCATTGATGACGTTACTATACCAATATTCAGCTTCTTCGGTTTGACTATTTAATCGAAAACTATTGGCAACTCTCAGGATGGATTCCTTGTCCATTTTTTCCGAATCAATATCTTTAAGATATTCCCCAACGGAAGCCTTGAAACCTAGATTTCGATAGGCCTGATCTGCTTTTTTAGCACCAGTATTTTTGGATTTGATTTCGGTACGAACGCCGTCGAAGGCTTCCTCTGAAGATTGTCTAGAGGTGTCTATTTCCATTTCCCCTTTTGGATAAAGGTTCATAATTTGTTTTCCCTGAACGATAGTTTGACTATGTGCAGAAAAAGAAAATAGAATATTTACTATAATACTAAAATAGAATAATCTCATGAAACTACTGTTTATTTGTTTAAAAAGTCCGAATTGTAAGTTTTGGATATTTTAACATTTAGATTCGTTTCAGAGAATAATAAAGTGTAATTTATTATTGAACTATTCATTAGGTTTTTATTAGTTTTTGATTTTTTGTAAAAACCTAGTAAATAAGGTATGTCAAAAACCGTGCAAGTATTATTAATAACAATAATATTGCGACAACTATTTTAGAAAAATCGAATATTGTTGATTTTCTGGCCTTTCATTTTAAAATTATAATCCAATAAGATCTCTACACTTCCTGGAGAAAACTCTTGTAGTTTGGTCAACGTATAATCGAATGCCACTCCAATTCTGATTTGAGGATTAACTTGAAAATTAACCAGTCCATCCACCGAATCACCTAATCGATAACTTGCACCTACCCAAAAAGTATTCATTAAAATAAAACTTGCATTAAGATCTACTTCAAATGGAGCACTTGGATTGTAGGTAAGTAAAGCAGAAGGCGCAAATTTTACATTTTGATTTATTCTAATTATTCCACCTCCCATTAAATAATAACTTCGCTGTGAATTGATACTCACTCCCACCAAATTATTTTCATCATAAACGGTTGTTTTCAATAAAGTTGGAATTGATAATCCTACATAAAATTTATCATTGGAGAGGTAAGCTCCCATACCGAAGTTAGGATTCGTATTGTTTCGGTTATTTGTAGGAATCGTATTGTCCCCTTGATCCAAAGCTTCCGCTTTTGACCAATCAATTCTTGAGTGCTCTACCCTACCCTGCAATCCAATACTCAAAGTCGTTTCGTCTGAAAGCGGTAATCGGTAGGCGTAAGATGCTCCGACATAGCTCGTATTTACATTTCCAATCGCATCATTAATAATGGTTAATCCAATGGCATTTCTTTTATTAATAAAAGGGGAATGAGCGTGCATGGTAAAGGTTTTTGGTGCACCATCAATTCCAAACCATTGGTTTCGATATAATGCGGTCATCGAAAAAACCTCTCTATCACCTGTGTAACCGGGATTGATCGATAATTTGTTGTGCATGAATTGTGTATGATGCATATCATATTGTGCAAAGATTGCGGTTGCAAAAACTGCTAAAAGTAAAGTCAATGTAATTTTTTTCATCGGACTATTTTTTACTAAAAATATTATTTTAAATTTTTTAGGTATCGGAAACCTTAAAGGTATCCGATACCTCTCATAGCAAGTTATTTTATCTTACAATGTTAAAGTATCCTTGTAACATTTCATTGCTATCAGGGTCAGGTTGCAGGATATAGAAATACGTTCCTGGTGGTAAATCTTTTCCTTTGTAGGTTCCACTCCAATCATTTTTATAGGGTAACTCTTCCAATACTCGATCTCCCCAACGATTGAAAATACATAGTCTTGCATTTGGGTAAACATCCAAACAAGGGATGACAAAATTGTCGTTCAAATTATCATTATTTGGACTAATGACATTCGGCACCCAACATTCGCCTGATGATTCTAAGCCAACTACTCTAATGGTTACGGAAGCCGTATCACAAATGTTCGGACAGTTGACGTTACAGATTTGATAAGTAAAAACATCTACTCCGAAGAATGACTCATCTGGTTCGTAAGAGAATAATCCATCCTCGAAGAAAGTGATCGAACCATTTGCAGGAGCTTCGATGACTGAGATGTCCCATTCATTAATATTTCCTAAGAAGTCATTACTCATCAAATCTTCGTTCTCAATGATCTCCTCAAACTGTAAGGTGTAATCGTCCGTATTGGCTTCGATTCCTGCATCTTCCAAATAAATGTATAAAGTATCAGAAGAATACCCTTCACAAGCACCATTTGATAAAGTCCAGACAAACATGTTTTCCCCATCTTGCAAATCAGCGACAATCGTTGAAGCAAAATCAGGTTCTACAATCGTTGATCCAGAGTTAGTCGTCCAAGTTCCTGTACCTACAGAAGGAGTACTGGCAGAGATGGTTAAATAATCATCGCCACAAGTGTATACGTAATTATCAGCGATAAATGCGCTTACGGTAGGTGCTTCAAAGATGGTAACTAAAACTTCGTCGGAAGCAAACTCTTCACACACGCCTTGAGATAAAGACCAAGTAAATTCATACACATTCCCAGGTACTAATCCCGAAACAGGGGAAGTAGGGGAAGTTGGATTCTCAATCACTACACCAAGACTTGTTTGGATGATTGGCTGCGTCCACATTCCAGTAGAGTTAACTGGAACATTCGCATTTAAGTTAGAACCACTATTTCCACAGATACTAAAATCCTCCCCTGCATAGGCTATATCTGTTGGAATTAAATTGACATTGACAATAATCGTATCAGCATCATAATTTTCACAAGCACCATTTGATAAGGTCCAAACAAAGATGTTTTCTCCTTCGATCAAATCAATCACTTCTGAATTGTGCAATTCCGGATTAGAGATGGTAGCCCCTGTAGTTGAAGTCCAGAACCCTGTTCCAATCGTAGGAATCTCTCCATCTAAAATATAAGTAGTTGTGGCACACAATTCTATATCTTCTCCTGCATCCGCTGCATTAGGTGGAACAAAATCAACTTGAACGGTAGTTACTTCTGAAGACTCCGCAGCACAATCTCCGACCGTCATAATCACATAATAATTACCACTATTCGTCGCCAAGACATTCGTCATGGTAAAATTAGGATCGGTAGATGAACCAATTAAAGTATTCGTTGGAGCAAAGAACCAATCGAAATTAAAGACTGTCCCTGCAGGATAATTTAATGGACTTGAAACACTCAATACAACATCTCCACCTTCACAAACTGAACTATTGTTAGTAATCGTTGGAGCAATTGGTTGAGGTTGGACATAGACATAAGTTGGTGCTGTCACCATAACCGTACAGTTATTATCTAAAGTAATAACGGCATAATAATCGCCAATATCATCACTTGTAACAGGATTGATAACTGGATTAGCCATAGATGAATTAAATCCATTCGGGCCATACCATTCGTACGTTGCACCGATAAAGAATGGCACCGTTAATTGTACAAATTCTCCTTCACATGCTGGTGATGCAGCACTTGTACTATTGCCTGCATCTGGTGCAGCAAATGCTCCAAAGATTTGGACATCCATCACATTAGAAGGATTGGAAGTACAACCATCTACGGTAGTTTGAACATAATACACTCCATCGTTCGCAGGTGTTACCCCATTGACAAATAAAGTTGGAACATCAGTCACACCAATTGAAGTAGCTCCCGAACCATTATCAAAAAACCATTCATAAGAAACTGGTGTCCCCGTATAAAGAGTGGTATTTAATTCTAAATCTTGTCCTTCACAAAGGTTGTCATCTTCTACTTGTAACAATGGAGTAGCAGGAGTGGCATCAAGGTCAATATTAACAGATTGAACATCTGAGATACAACCTGAACTACTTGCTAAACTTAAAGTATAAGTACCTTCCATATTAGGCCCCGCATTAGATAAAGTTACTTCGAATGAGCCATTGGCTGCAATCGTAGAAGTATAATTAAATCCGTTTGGTCCAGTCCAGGTGTAATTTATATTTCCAGAAATATTAGAACTATTCGTTGCAGTCAAAATAATATCTGACCCTTGACAGTAAGAACCTGTCCCAGCAATGGCATCAATAACTGGTTGTTCGTTTACAGTTATCGTTGTCAGAGAAGCTACTGCCGATTCACAACCATCTTTCACTACATGTAAATAAAAGTCGTGTGTTCCAGCAGGCAAGTTATTGATCACAGGATTTTGTTCCGTAGAAATCAAACTTGGTGCAGGTGATGCCGCAGGGTCTCCATTATACCATTGATATTGCGCCCCTTGAACTGTTCCAGCAAATAATTGAGCTGATTCCTCTTGACAAATCGTTCCACTATTGGTAGCGAAGGCAACAGGGATTTCATTGATACTAATCGATGTTGCTGCCGAAATTACGGTACAACCATTTGCATCAGTTACTTGTACTTGCCACTCCCCTGCTAGGTATGATTGATTGGTCATTGTTAAACTTGTCGCACTAGTATTTGTCGTTAAACCTGGTAAAGCTAAAGTACCTGGACTTCCTCCCAATGGTCCAATCCATTCGAAGGTTACACCACTTGCACTAGTCGTCAAAATCAAATCATCGCCTTCGCAAATGGATGCATCTGTATAAATAGTTGGTTGGTCTGGAGTAGGTAGTATATTATTTACCAAAATGCTTTCGACCACGCTACATCCGCTGATACTGGTAACGGTTACCGTATATTGACCATTGTTGGCGGTAGTCGTCGTATTGATATTTGGATTTGCCAAAGTAGACGTAAATCCATTTGGTCCAACCCATGCGTAAGTCAAATTACCCACGCCATTTCCAGCAGCAACTAGTTCTAATATTTCGCCATCGCAAATTGCTCCGTTGGTTGCCGTAGGTGCCGCAGTAGGAACATCATAAACATCCAAATAATAATTACTGGACAATAATGCACATCCATCTACAAAAACGGTGATGGCATAATTTCCTTCATGCTGAGCAGTCGAAACTGGACTGATGATAATTTGATTAGAGTTGAAACCAGAGATTCCATCGTAAGATCCTGTAGGAGTAATCCAAGTGTAACTCACATTAGAACCACTATATTCTGCTACCGTCAAGACGATTGATTCACCTTCACAAGCCGGGCCCGTTCCTACAATAATGGGTTGTGCTACTTGATTCGTAATATCAATAATAACATTAGTTACCCCAGTTACGGAACAACCATTTGCATCTGTAATATTCAACGTATAAGCACCATTGTTTGCGGTAGTGGCATTAGGAATAACTGGATTTTCTGCATTAGAAAAATATCCATTTGGTCCAGTCCAAGTGAATTGTAAACCTGTTCCCGTTGCATTTGCCGTCAACGTTAAGTCTGCTGGCGTACAATCTGAATTCACCGTATAAGATGCATTTGGATTTGCCGTAGGCGCCGTAAATACTTCTATCTCCGTCGAGCTAGTTGGGTTGGAAGTACAACCGTTGGTACTAATTACCGTTAATTCAAAAATCGTTGTCGTTGCTAAATCAGCAATGGTCGGATTTTGTTCTGTGGAAATAATATCAGTACTTCCAGTAATTCTCCATTCGTAACTGGCTCCTGCAATTGGATTAGCGAAAAGTTGTCCTGCTTCATTTGGACAAATCGCTCCACCATTCGTGGCAACTGCTGTTGGTAAATCTTCTTCTATTATTTCTACTTCATCTGACAAGTCAGATGGACAATTATCTACGGTGACGGTGACTCGATAAGGACTAACTGCCGCAACATCATTTGGAGAAAGCGTAACGGTTGGAGAAGTTCCAATCGTGATTCCTAAACCATTTGTCCAATTGTAATTGATCGTTGTACCATTATACTGTTGCTGAATCGCAAGGGTAAACTGGTCATCCGCACAAACTGAAGTAGGAGCAGTAATGACCGGAGTTACTGGTGTTCCAGAAATATTATTGACGAACAAATCAGCAGTTGTAGAACAACCTGTGATATTAGTTACGGTCAAAGTATAAGTTCCATTGTTCGCAATCGTAATATTTGTCAATACCGGATTTTCTGCATTAGAACTAAATCCATTCGGTCCAGTCCATAAGAAATTCGTTGCCCCATTCGCATTCGCCGTCAACATTAATTCATCCCCTGCACACATTGGTGTAGGAGTAGCAATTGGCGTTGCTGTTGGAGTTGGATGTAATTCTAAATTGAAAATATCCGAAGTCACTATACAACCATCTACGGTTACTTGTACGGTATAATCTCCTTCATGCAAAACAGAATCTACCGGATTGATCGTCAAAATATTCGTATTCAATCCTGATACATTTATGGTATTTGGTATCGTCCAATCGTAAGTAACACTAGAACCAATATATTGCGGAATTGAAATTTCAATCAATCCACCATCGCAGATTACTCCATTGGTACTGATGACCGGTTGCGGAATAGCATTCGTGATTCCTGTTACTTGTAAATTTCCTTGGGAAATACAACCGTTTGCATTGGTAATCGTCACATCGTAAGTTCCATTGGCCGCTTCTGTCACATTGGTGATAATCGGATTTTCCAAAGAGGACGTAAATCCATTTGGTCCACTCCATGCAAAAGTATATGGTGCGGAACCTACAGTTGGATTAGCCATCAAAGTCAAATCAGATGGGGAACAATCTGCATTTAAGCTATAACTAAAGGTTGGCATCACGGTCGGAGAAGGAGATACTTCTATCGTCGTGGTCGACAATGGATTAGAAACACAACCATTGGCAATCACCGTCAACTCATAAGTCGTCGTCGTCATACCGATGATCGTTGGATTTTGCTCCGTAGACACGATAGCCGTATTTCCAGCAATTCTCCATTCGTAATTGGCTCCTGCGATTGGGTTAGCGAATAATTGTCCATTTTCGTTTGGACAAATCGCTCCGCCATTGGTTGCAATTGCTGCTGGTAAATCATTCACGATCACTTGCGTTGGGGTCGCCAAATCTGACGTACAACCATCTACGGTTACACTTACTCGGTATGGTGAAATCGCTAAAGCATTATTTGCGGCAATCGTTACCGTTGAGATGCCTGTGCCGATTGCTTGACCTGCACCATTCGTCCAATTGTAAACTATTGTGGTTCCAACATAGTTTTCTTGAACGGCCAACTCAATATTTCCATCTATACAAACTGGTGAGTTCGTGGTGATGGTTGGTGTAATTGGGGTCGGTGCAATGTTACTTACATCGATACTTGAGGTGCTTTGGCAACCTGTGATATTGGTTACGATTAACACATATGTTCCGTTATTCACTACGGTAATATTTTCGATCGTTGGGTTTTCGGCATTGGACATAAATCCGTTTGGCCCTGTCCAACTATATTGAGTTACTCCTGTTCCGTTTGCCGTCAAGTTTAGAATATCGCCTTCACAAAGTGGGGTCGCTGTCGCAGTTGGTGCTGCGCTTGGCGTAGGGAATAATTCTAAATTAAAGGTGTCGGACATAATCGTACAACCATCGATGGTCACTACGACGGAGTAATTTCCTTCATGTAAAACTTCTGACGCTGGGTCGATGGTCAACTCATGAGAATTGATGCCTGAAACATTGGTCGTACTTGGCATTGTCCAAACATAGTCTACTGAACTGCCTGTATATTCTGGAACGGAGATCGTTACGGATTCTCCGTCGCATACTTGACCGCTTGAAGTTACTAGTGGTTGTGGAAGTGCATCCACTACTCCACTCACTTCTACATTACCTGTTGAAGTACATCCGTTATCGTCGGTGATCGTTACATCATAAGTTCCGTTGGCTGCAGTTGTGGCATTTTGGACAATTGGATTTTCTAAGGTAGACGTAAATCCGTTGGGTCCTGTCCATGCGAAACTATAAGGTGCAGTTCCTGCTGAGGCGTTGGCCAATAAGTTGACATCGTTGGCAGAACAATCGCTACTTGGCGTGTAAGTAAATGTTGGGCCAACTGCTGGTGCAGGGTTGACCATAATCGTTGTCGTTGATAATGGATTAGAAACACAATCATTGGCAATCACCGTCAATTCATAAGTCGTCGTGGTCGTCATACCGATGATCGTTGGATTTTGCTCCGTAGACACGATAGCCGTATTTCCAGCAATTCTCCATTCGTAATTGGCTCCTGCGATTGGGTTAGCGAATAATT
>CALJOK010000004.1 GCA_937981555.1 uncultured Saprospiraceae bacterium | reverse complement strand
ATCTACTAGTCGTGATAATCCTGTTGCTGATGTTTGTCCAAAACTTGATAGTAAATAATCTGTGTATAAATCTAATTTATCTTGCATCTCACAAAGCTAGGCTTTCATTACTTTTTTTCAAAAGTGCGTAACTTGAGTTATTCATTTTTTTTCGTAAAAAATATTCATATAATTTCATAGAAACCTTTTATTATAAAAAATATTATTCATGATAACCTTCAATACTACAATTTTTATGAAAAAAAATATTACATACATTTTCTTTTTCCTTTCTTTATTCTTCCTTTTCTCCTGTGGAAATTCCCCAAAGGTTGATCCCAACGCAATGAAATTCACAGATATTAGTCAAGAAGATATGGACTGGTGGAATAGTTTATTACCTGAGTGGAAAAAAGTATTTTCAGAAGAAGCATTTATCAAAAAAGAGATCACTCCTATTCATTTAGAAAGACTTTTTGAAATCGATAGAATAACTATTGCCAAAACTAGACTATCTAACTTAGACCCACTTTTAAGATTCAAAAATTTAGAATCCATTATGGTTTCTCAAAATAGCATCGACAATGTAAATGCTTTAGCAGGATTGCCCAAACTTCAAAGAGTAACCCTCAATCGAAATAGAATCAAATCTATCGGCCCTCTTAAACATTTAAAAAATCTCAAGATTTTGATTTTAAATAATAATCGAATACAGTCATTAGAGCCACTCAAGGAAATGAAATATTTAGAACAGCTCAATGTAAGTAGTAATCATTTGACTTCGTTGGATGGTTTAGATAGCCTCACTTCTCTTCAACAATTATTAGTAAGCAATAACCAAATTGATACACTTCACCAACTTAAAAACCTTCCGAATTTAATTCGTCTTTATATTGGAAATACTAAAGTTACCAACTTCGATTCTCTCGAAAATGTAGCTAACATAATTGATCTAGATATTAAGGGAAATAAAATGACTGATTTTTCGGAATTAGAAAAATTCACCGCGTTGAAAACTATCGACCTTCGTTACACGTCAATTGAATCTTTAAAACCATTGAAAAAAATGACTTCCATGGAAAAGTTGGTTTGTGAAAATACCCCATTAACGTCTCTAGAAGGAATTGAAAAAATGGAAAATCTAAAACAAATTTTTTGCGACAATACTCAAATTACAGATTTGAAGCCTACTAAAAATTTGATGAACCTTTCTAAAATCGTTTGTAGAAATACTCAGATTACAGATCTCGAACCACTTAAAGATCATCAACATATAAAAGTAAATGCTAGAAATACTGGATTGACTAAAGAGTATGTAGAGGAGTTTTTGAAAGACCGTCCTAAGATTAGAGTTGAACTAGGTAATTAATTCTCAATACCTTCAAAGATTTTTTTTCAGTTACTGCCTGCTAGTAAGGATTTGAGAAAGGTGTGGAGCTGCGTTTATTACAAAGAGAGGGGAAAAGAAATACTAGCGATCAGGTTAATGTTTTAAAATAGGGATATAAATACAAAAAGCCCAACACTTTCGTGTTGAGCTTTTATGCGGTCTGGACGGGACTCGAACCCGCGACCCCCTGCGTGACAGGCAGGTATTCTAACCAACTGAACTACCAGACCATAAAACAATAAATAACTCATTTGTTATTTAGCGATTGCAAAAGTATAATTCCTTTTCGACTTATGCAATACCTTTCGTGTTTTTTTAAAAAAAAAATTCAAATCTTACCTTTCAATCGGTCATATTACTAATTTTGTGACCCTTGGTTAATTATATTGACACGGAGCACCTGACTAATTAGCTATATTGCTATGTTTTTAACCCAAAAAAAGAATAATTATGGTTTTTTTAGAATTTGAAAAACCGTTGGAAAGTCTCTACGAACAACTTGAAAACCTTAAAGAGGTTGGAGAAAAAGGAGATATAGACGTTTCTGATAAGATTAAGGAGTTAGAGAATAAGATTAAAAGTGAGAGAAAAGAAATTTATAGCAGTTTGACTGGTTGGCAAAAAGTCCAACTTTCCCGTCATCCTGAACGGCCTTACTCTCTTTTTTATATCCGTGAAATGTTCAAAAAGTTTACTGAACTTCATGGTGATCGATATTTTAAAGATGATAAAGCAATCGTAGGCGGATTGGCAAACTTAGATGGACAAACGGTCGTCGTGATCGGTCACCAAAAAGGAGTCAATACGAAAATGAGGCAATATCGAAATTTTGGGATGGCTAATCCTGAAGGTTATCGAAAAGCGCTTCGGTTGATGAAAATGGCAGAACGATTTGGTTACCCTGTTATTTGTCTGATTGACACTCCAGGAGCATTTCCTGGGCTGGAAGCAGAAGAAAGAGGACAAGCCGAAGCAATTGCTCGTAATTTATTTGAGATGGCTCGATTAAGAGTGCCGATTGTTTGTGTTGTAATAGGAGAAGGTGCATCAGGTGGAGCAATTGGAATTGGTTTAGGCGATCGAGTTTTTATGTTGGAAAATACTTGGTACTCTGTAATTTCTCCTGAATCTTGTTCTTCTATTTTATGGAGAAGTTGGGATTACAAAGAGCAAGCAGCAGAAGCACTCAAATTGACTGCTGATCATATGCTTGACTTTAAGTTGATTGATGGGATTATTAAAGAACCTCTTGGAGGCGCTCATAATTCTCCAGAAGAAATGGCAAAAACGTTAAAGAAGCATTTGAAAAAAGAAGTAGCTGAATTGATGGAAATGACTCCTGAAAAGCGAATCAAGTTACGTATTGAAAAATATAGCAAAATGGGCGAGTATGATACCGTGAAAAAAAAGGTAACCGCTAAAGCAAAATAGAATTTTAAAAAACAACCTAGAACTTAGAATAACTGGAAGCTAGTTATAATTTTTTTATGACAAAGGAGTTACAACTAATTGGGCCTTCATTCGTTTTTAAGATGTGTTGTTTTTTTTAAATGAATCCTAGATTTCCGTTAACTAAATTAAAGCACTATGAGTATTATTTCAAAAATTCGATCTTATTTTTTTGAAACTCATCTAAACCAAAAACTTTCCCAAATAAAAGTAAATAGAGCTTCTGTCGAATTTGACATGGCAGAATCCATCGGAATTTTGTTTGATGCAACCGATGCATCTAATCGAAATAAAGTGATGGCTTATGCGCAAAGTATGATTAAGAATGGCAAGAAAGTAAGTCTCTTAGGTTTTGCAAGAAACAAACAAAAGGACTTAAGCTTTTCATTTAAATATTTCACCTTGAATGAAGTCAATTGGAAAATGATTCCAGAGAGTCCTGAGATTAATCAATTCATGAATAAAAAATTTGACATCTTAATTAATCTTTACTTAGGAAAAAATAATCAGATCGAATATATTTCGGCTTTATCAAAAGCAAATTTACGCGTAGGTCCTTTTTCCGAAAATTCTAATTGCTTCGATTTGATGATTGATATCCCAAATAATAAAGGCATCGATCATTTAATCAAACAAGTAGATTTTTTCCTCAATAGAATAAATAGTCCAGTTTATGAAGCAGCAGTTTAGAGGTACAGGTGTCGCAGTTGTTACGCCATTTTTATCAGATGGAAAAGTTGATTTTGATGCATTAGAAAAAATTCTAGAGTTTCAAATTTTGGGAGGAGTGGACTATTTAGTATCTCTTGGGACGACTGGTGAAGCAATTACTTTAAGTTCAGATGAGTGCTTATCAGTTTTAAATTTTACCAAAAAAATAGTACGAAAGCGAGTACCAATCGTTGCTGGACTTTTTGGAAGAAATGATACTCGTGCGCTGGTTGAAAGAATAAAATCTTTCAATTTTGAAGGCTTTGCTGGAATACTTTCTAGCAGCCCCGCTTATAATAAACCAAGTCAAGAAGGAATTTTCCAACACTATATGGAAATAGCGAAAGTTTCTCCTGTTCCAATTATTATTTATAATGTGCCTGGACGAACTGCTTCGAATGTTAATGCTGAAACCATTGTTCGACTGGCCAATGCAAGTGAAAAATTTGCTGCAGTTAAAGATGCTTCTGGTGATTTGGTACAAGGCATGAAGACAATCAAAGATAAGCCTGCTCATTTTTCAGTTCTCTCAGGTGACGATCCAACTTGTTTGCCATTGCTTGCTTGTGGTGGAGATGGAGTTATTTCTGTAATTGCCAATGCTTTTCCACGAGAGTTTTCTACGATGGTAAATGCAGGTTTGGAAGGTGATCTAAAAACAGCTAACTATATCAATGAAGCATTGTTGGATGTTCATCAATGGTTGTATTGCGAAGGAAACCCAGTAGGTATAAAAGGTGCAATGGAGTTACTTAATTTCTGTCAGCGAGAAGTGCGATTGCCTTTGGTAAAACTTTCAGCGAATAATTTGGATAACCTGAAATCAGAAATGGATAGTGCTAAAGATGTTTTAAAAAAAACTTTAGTTGAGGTAAAAACTGAATTGATATAAGTTTTCTTTGAAAAGATAAATCAAAAAATAAACCCGAATCTTCCAATTGAAGATTCGGGTTTATTTTTTCCAAAACAGTTAACCCTAAATTTTATTTCCCCATCGTTCGTTCATAAAGTATTTTAAAAATTCCATCTTCTCGATTTCGATCTCCTTCATGTGCTTCTAACTTTCCATTTTTTTCTTCCAAAATAAATCTAAAAACAAATTCATCTTCCTTCGGCGTTTCAGTATCTGTAAATGTTCCAAAACGCAAATCATTGAGTTGTAGTTTCCCATCTTCTCTTTTCAAAATAGAATAGTAATTATTGGAAAACCACTTTAAGGTTTTGACTGTTTTTTCGTCTTCATATTGTTTGATCCAATCATGATTTTTAGGTAGGATTTTAAATTTTGGAATCAGGGGATCTTTGTCAAATGTAGAATAGCTCGATTGGTAATAAGCATCTTTTCCTTCCGCAGTTCCAGTCCAAAGGAAATTACTGAACAATGCTGGACTCGTCATATATCGTTGATATTCAATGCCTTGCGCTTGTAATGATTTTTCAAAAACCTGGTTCACTTGATGTTTATTATAAACTGTCCACAGTAAATAAAGACAACTCCAACCGATGCCTACCCACAACAAAAGCTTCCGCCAATAAGTATTTTTCAAAAATAATCTTGCTCCAACTAAACAAAGTAAAAATGGTAATGTATAAAATAAATCAGCTACCGCCACATTATTAAATGCGACTCGATAATCCGAAAATGGTTGAAAAAGTTGTGTCCCATAAGTTGTACAACAATCCAAAAGTGGATGCGTGAAAATGGACCAAAAGAAAACCCAAGCAAAGTCTTGCCAAGAAGCATCCACCTCTGTTAATTTCCTTGTGAAAAAACGTTTGTAAAAGAAAACACTTAACAATGCTCCTACCAAACCTGTTCCGCCGAGCACGTTATAATTTATATTTTCGCTTCCCAAAGTATAAGCAACAAAATTCACCGCAAATCCAATCAAAGCAAAAACCAACAAACTCCCAACAAATGAAACGTACTTACGATTCGGATTTTTATAGTGCCAATTCACAATCACCGCGAGCAAAAAAGGCATCGTGCAGGCAAAAAATAAGGAGTGAGTAATATGTCGATGAAAAGCCAATGCCCACATCTCATCCACAAATCCTAACTTCTGTAAACTTGATCCGATGAGGACATCGAGGTCTGGAATCGTTCCTCCGACTGCTCCCCAGAACATCGCTTTGTTGCCTAATTTTTTTCCTTTCGCAGCTTCGCCTGTCGCAGCTCCTAAAATAACTTGTGTAAGTGAATCCATTTATTTTTTAATCGTATTGTGAATTTTTGATAAAGGTGAAACTTGGTTTTTGGGGAAAGGTTTAGATTATTCTGAAATAGTTAAAACTACTTTTCCTATTGTCTTCCCGCTTTGAAATAAATGAATCGCCTCTTTAATTTTTTCAAAAGGAAAGGTATGTCCAACATGAGGTTTTCCCAAATCTAATTTTTCTAAATCACTTAATAATTCATGCATCAATTCTGCTCTCTCGTACAACCAAATCAAATTAAACCCCATTAATGATTTATTCATCTCAGGTAATTTTTGAGGATCAATTTTAGGTCTTGTCAAAAACTGGTAGAGCAATTTAAAATAGTTCGGACGATTCCCCACGGAAGCATATCGAGCTGCTCCATAAACTATCGCTCGACCTTGTGGAGCTAAAATATCAAATCCTTCTTGGAAAATTTTTCCACCGATACATTCCATGATGATGTTCAATTCTCTCCCTTCCAAATTCGATTTTAAATTTTTAGCAAAACGATCACTTCGAACAATCACTCGATCATAACCTTCCTTTTTACAAAAATCAATTTTCGAATCATTGCCAATAGAACCGATGGTAAATGCGTCATATCTTTTAGCAATTCGATTTGCCCAAATTCCAACTCCGCCTGCTGCCGAATGAACCAAAACGGTATTTCCTTTTTGCAAATTTCCCAAATACAACAAGCCATAATATGCCGTCAAAACTTGAACAAGGTAAGCTGCTCCTTCTTCAAAACTCCAATCTACTGGCAAAGGGATTACATATCTTGAGTCAATATTTAAATGAGTCGTGTATGCTCCGAAGCGAGTGACACCCATTATTTTATCACCAACTTTTGCGTTCGTCACACCTTCTCCAACCTTCGCCACAACACCTGCATATTCTAGCCCTGGAATAAAAACACCTTCCGGAGTTGCTCCATACAATCCCCAAATCGCAAATATATCTGCAAAATTAAAACCGATGCTTTTGACTTGAATAGTAATTTCTCCTGAAGCAGGAGCGGGTAGTTCGCTTCCTACGAGTTGGATGTTTTTGACACTACCTGCTTTGAGTTGATATGATTTTCGTTTCATGTTTTTTTTTTGAATGCAGAGACGGGGAGGCGCATAGTTTTAAATTTTTCGGTGAAAAATCCTCTGTGTCTCCCCGTGTCTGCGTTCAATCTTCAGATTCTCTCGACTTCCCCGTATCCTCTATTCGAAAAGCAATACTTTGGATTCCTTCCAAGGGATCTTTCCGCATAAATTGTTCGATGACAAAAGTATGTGCGCCTGTCTGATTAAAAAATGCGTTCTCATGAATCGACATCCTAAAATCACATTCATCACTATTGCAGTCTCCATTCCATCGGCCGCCATGTCCAATTAATTCTACAGAAATACGTTCCGTCACTCTTTTTCCTCCTGGGAAAATAGAATGCAAGCGGATGTACATATTTTTATAAGAGTACTCAGTTAAGTGCTCGATATCTAAATATAAATTGTAAAACCTATTGGTATCAGGAATGTCAACCGTGAAAGAAAGTGAATCAGAGTAAGTCCATTGGTCGTTGGCAATTTCTTTTTTCTCATCCAAAATATAATTGGGGCCACATGAAAAAAGGAAAAGTGCGAAGGCGAAGAAGAAATATTTTTTCATAAAAGTTGATTCAAGTTTATTGAAATAAAAAATCATTTTTACCAAAATAAAAACGAGCCAACGAATGTATTAATTACTTTCGTTAGCTCGCCTTTTTTGAGTTCTTAAACAAATTTTGCGTTTTAAGTCAAGTGAAAGTTAGAAGCAACACTTTCTACGGTCGTTTTTGATTCTAACTTTCACTTGACCGCAAAATGAGTATAAGAATGTTTTTTATAAAAAATCTAAAATCCTAATTCTAGATTAATTAAAATAATCTTTCATTCTATCGAAAAATCCTTTTTCAGATTTTCCTGGAAGAGGATCGAAGTTTTTACTCTCGCGCATTTTTTCTAATAATTTTTTATCATCATCAGAAAGTTCTTTTGGTGTCCAAATATTCACATGAATCAATTGATCGCCGACTCCGTAAGTTTGCACACCAGGTAACCCTTTTCCTCTTAATCTAAACATTTTACCTGCTTGCGTTCCCGCTGGAATTTTGATTTTTGCATTTTTTCCAGTTTCGATAGTTGGTACTTCAATCGAAGTTCCCAAAGCTGCATCTGCAAAATTTAAATACATTTCGTAGATCACATTTTGACCATCTCGCTGTAAATTTTCATGTGGAATTTCTTCAATACTTACCAATAAGTCACCATTCGCTCCTCCTTTGGCTCCTGCATTTCCTTTTCCTCTCATCGACAATTGCATGCCTTCCCCAACTCCTGCTGGGATTTCGATTTCGATAGTTTCTTCGCCACTCGTTTTTCCTACACCACTACAAGTTCCACATTTGGCAGTAATCTGTTGACCTGAGCCTGCACAAGTTGGACAAGCAACGGTTGTTTGCATTTGCCCTAAAAAAGTACTCTTCACTTGACGCACATAACCTGATCCTCGACAAGTTCCACAAGTAGTAACTGAACGAGCATCTTTTGCACCACTACCGCTACAAGTTTTACAAGTAAGTTGTTTTTTGACTTTGATTTTTTTAGTGACACCATTCGCGATATCTTCCAAAGTCAATTTTACTTTGATTCGAAGATTACTTCCTCGTTGACCTTGCGCACGTCGACCACCGCCTCCGCCTCCACTTCCTCCAAAGAAGGATTCAAAAGGACTACCGCCATCACCAAAAATATCACCAAATTGAGAGAAAATATCTTCCATCGTCATACCGCCTCGTCCACCGCCGCCAAAGCCACCTTGTTGTCCCATTCCAGCATGTCCGAATCGATCGTACTTCGCTTTCTTATTTTCATCACTCAACACTTCGTACGCCTCAGCAGCTTCTTTAAACTTATCTTCCGCCTCTTTATTATCTGGATTTCTATCCGGATGATATTGCATTGCGATCTTTCGATAAGCCTTTTTGATGGTCTTTTCATCTGCCGATTTCGACACACCTAAAACTTCGTAATAATCTCTTTTTGCCATGTTTACCATTTTCTGCTGCTATTTTAATTGTTTAGAAAAAAATAATCAACAATGATTTTTGTTTAAATTTCTGAATCATTTTTATTGAAAAACAATTCATTTTTAATTGATTGGATTTATTTACCAACCACAACTTTAGCATAACGCAAAATTGCTTCTTTCAAATAATATCCTTTCTCCACCGTATCGATCACTTTTCCTTTCATTTCTTCTGTCGGAGCTGGAATTTCAGTAATTGCTTCGTGCAATTCTGGATCAAACTCTTCTCCATTTGATTCCATCGCTTTGATTCCTTTTTGTTGTAAAGTGTTGAATAGTTTATTATAAACCATCATCACTCCTTCGCTAAAAGGTTCGGTACTACTTTCGTCTTCTGCCATTTTTTTCGCTCTGTCAAAATCGTCCATAACTGGCAACAAAGCTGACAAGGTGTCCCTGTTGGCAGTTCCCATCATATTCAATTTTTCTTTAACGGTTCGACGTTTGTAATTTTCGAACTCAGCAGCAAGACGCAAATACTTATCTTTTAGTTCTGCGATTTGAGAATCTTTGTCATCACCATTAGTTGATTCTTCCTTCAACTCCCCGTTTTCTGCTTCATTTTCAGTTTGTTCTTCCTGATTCTCAAGGATCTGGTCTTCCATTTCTTCAATGTTCTCTTTTTCAGAAGATTTTCCTTTATTACTCATTATGTCTCTGATTTTATTTATCATTTATTTTAAAATAATTAATACACGTGATTTTGGCATAGTAACATCAAAACCTCTGCCATTGGAGGTTTTAAGTCATTTTGGCAGTTGCTAGAATACCAACTATGTTGATTTTTATAGGGGAAATTCTCGTAGGATGTTTTTAAGAAGGGGCAAAATTACGATTTTTTTAATATTTCTTTCCATTTTCCGTTCTCTGCAATTTCTTTGATTGTTTGATTCCTTTGAGTCAAAAGTTGAGTCATGTATTTTTCCAAAATCAATTCGTTGAAAATTTTTCCAAACCAACCAAAAGGTGATTCAAAATCGAAGATATCTTGCATTTCGGTTTCTCCATTTTTCTCAAAAAAGATATGATCATGCGTGAATTTTTTAAAAGCTCCTTTGACCATTTCATCTCGAAAAGAATTGGGGAAATCGAAGCGTGTAATTTTAGAAGTTAACTTTTGTTTGATGCCAAAATGAGTGGCTTGCCAAGTCACTTCTTCTCCCATTTCGATTAGCCCTTCTGTTCTTCCTGCAATAGCTTTTTCATTCGTCTGTTTCATCGAAACTTGGTGCAGGTCGATGCTTCGAGAAAGGTCAAAACAAATTTCTTTGGATGCTTTTATTTTTGTTGAAATTTGGATTTTTGGCATTTGGTAAAATTTAATTCTCGTTTTCTGAAACTACCTTTTCATCCTTCGGATACAACCATCTGATCAAAATCGGAATTAATAATAAATCTCCCACTAGCGCACTAACCAAGGTTACACTAATTAGTAACCCCACCACTACACTCGGAGGATGGATAGAAAAAAGCAATACCAAAAAACCAAAAAACAAAATCAAGGTCGTCAAACAAATCGCTTTCCCAGTTTCCAGAAAAGTAATGTGCAAGGATTCTTCCGTACTCAAACCTTTATTCTTGGCTAACTTAAATTTACTTAAAAAGTGAATCGTATCGTCTACGGCAATTCCAAAAACAACTGCAAAAATTATCGAAATCCCCGCTTCCAATTCTATTCCCAAAAATCCTAACAATGCTCCTGCAAGAAGTAACGGAACCATATTTGGAATCAAAGAAATTATTAACATCCGCCAGTTTTGAAATAAAATGGCCATCAATAAACTCACCATTAAAATCGCTCCACCTAATCCTTGCAACAAACTCGTTCGAACATATTCTGAATTTTTATCCAAAATCAAACCTGTTCCAGTTTGTTTTACTTGTACAATTGTGGAGTCTATATTTTTTTCAATCCAATCATCTAAATCATCAGTTATCTTAGCAATTTTGTCTCGGCCTACGTCTAGCATATTCGTAGCAATTCTAGCTTTCTTATTATCTCTGCTTACAAAAACTTTTGTAGATGCTTGCGGGATTTTCTCTGCAGCCTTTTGATATTTTAAAAACTGCGCTTTCGTTTCTGGAATTTTATAGGCTTCTTTCTTATTGCCTTTATACATTCGATTGATGCTTTTATAGATCGAAGTCAATGAAGTTGTTGCTCGAAGTTCTGGAACAGTATTAATTTTTTTTTCTATTTTGTCTATCTCTAACAACACTTCATAATCAGAAGCTAAATAATCTCCTTGAGCAAAAACAGCAAATTCTACAGGACGAAATCCAGCATAGTTGTTTTCAAAAAACAAGAAATCTTCTGTTAATTTTTTTCGAAGCGGAAGATTGGTTTCTATTTTATAATCGGTCGTAATCATGCTAATTCCCCAAGCGCATAACAATATACTTACAAATGCCCCGATAGCTATTTTACTGCCATTGTTTTTTGTAAAAAGATATGATCTATTCATCAGTTTTCCCCAAAAAGCTTCTCCTTTTCCTAACTTAATTAATTGCTTTTCATCATACATTGAGAGCAAAGCAGTCGTGAAAAAGATAACTGTAACGTAGGCGACCATCACTCCCATCGCTGCATTCCATCCAAATTCTTTGATCGGAATTACTTTACTCGTAGACAAAGCTGCAAACCCAATGGCAGTTGTAATTGAGGTCAACAAAGTCGCTAATCCAATTTCTTTAACCGTTACTCGAAGGGCATCTTTTTTGGAAAAACCTTTTTTGAGTTCGTCAATATATTTGGACATAATATGCACGACATCGGAAGTCCCAACGATGACCATCAAGACTGGATAAAGCGCTGCCATCGCATTCAACGGTCTACCAAGTGCGCCCAACAAACCAAAAAATAAAATCAATCCTGCACCAATCGAAGTCAAGGAAATTAAAACACCTGGTACTTTTCTGAAAATCCAAAGCATCACGAACGCCACTAAAAATGCTGAAATAATTGTTGAAACGACAATCTCCCTTTGCTGCATTTCTGCCATTTCTTTTTGGAAATTGGCAGCACCTAGAAAATGATAATTTTCAAAATTATAGGAACGAACTAGACTGTCCAAGGCAGGCATTAATTCTTTAGATTCATCAACAGAAACGGTCGGTTGAGTTTTCAAAGAAATGACTAATGATCTTGCATCTTTCGAAATCAAAGAATTGACAAAGCGCTCATCCTCTAAAATTCTTTTTTTATCCCGCTCATAATAATCAGGTTGGTCGATATGAATAGCAGGTGAGGAGGTAATTCCAAAAGGTGTCTTGAGAGGATAGGAAACTTTGGTGAGTGAAAAACTTTCATCAATATATTTTAAATCTTTTGCTTTAAAAGTTAAGTCATGAACATCCTCTAAAAATTTTTTTTCAAAAACACCTTCCTTTCTTTCGACTGCTACGAGAAGGAAATTGACATCCGTTTCAAAGTCTTTGATAAAGTCTTGAAAGAATGCTAAATCTTCATCTCCTTCTGGAAAAAATTGCTCCAGATAAAAAGTGAATTTTAACTGTGTCGTAAAATAAAGACTGGCTAAAATAAGTCCTGAAAAAACAAGTAAAATCGTTCGTCGAGTTGTCGTATTCATAAAAAAGAATTCACGTTCGTTGTTTAAATTCGTTGAGTCAAATATCTAATAAAAAATAGAAGGAATAGTTTTACTAAAACACCTTTTTTCATTAAAAAGAACAATTATAAATTGCAATTGATATTTAATCAGCGATCTTAAAATAAGTGTAAAGCCTGATATTAAAATTTTCAATACTATTTTGTACCTTAACCCCCTGATTATCAACGACAAACTAACATTATCATGATACTTAACATACTTTCTAATTTTACTGATTTATCTTTTTTGAGTCGATTTTTAATTGTCGCGATTGTGAGTGGTTTTATGCCATTGACTGCGATGAGTTTTTTCTGGTTCATGCGCCAAAAGAAACAACAAGATTTTGAAAAAAATCTTCGTGAGATGGGAATCTCCTCCAGTCGAAGAGTGCAAGACACTTATTCTTTTTCCAATTATTTTTTACCCGTTGGTTTCGCATTTTTGATTTGTTTGTTGGCAAGTGCATTTTTTGTTTTTACAGATGACTTTGCAGCTAATTTAAAAGATAGTTTATTATTGACTGGAAATGCTTACGGTGGGGAAGATAATTCTTTAATCATCAATCAAAGTTTGGTTGTTTTAGGATTTGCATTTTTTGGATCTTTTATTTGGTCTGCCCAACAAATTATTCGACGATTGATTGCGTATGATTTGTCACCGAGTGTTTATTATAGTGCAGGAGTTCGAATTATTTTAGCTTGCTTGGTCGCTTTGGTATTTTCATTTTTGTTGGGAAAAACAAGCATGTTTGAATTGGATACTTCGATTGCAGTAATTGCATTTTTGACAGGAATGTTTCCTCAGCGGATTTTGAGTTCAATGGTTAATTTTTACAAAGATTGGTTGAATCCTGATGAACTTAATACTGACACGTTATCATTATATAAAATAGAAGGAATGAGTTTGGGGCACAAAGAAAGATTGGAAGAAGTAGGAATTGATAATGCTCAAAACTTAGCGACTGCAAGTTTGACAAAATTACTGATTGAAACACCTTACGAAGCTCGTCAAATTTTAGATTGGATCGGTCAGGCGAAATTGGTTTGCTATGCAAAAAATGATATTGAAAAATTACGAAGTGTAGGAATTCGTTCTATTTTTGATTTTAAAAAAGGAAATAAATCAAGAGTGGCGCTTCGAGAAATTTCAGATTCAATTGGAATTACTTCACCTCTTTTGGAAGTCATCGCAGAACAAGTGGAAGCAGATAAAGGGATTGATAATTTGTACAAATTTCATGTCAACGTAGATGACCCAAATCAAGATATTTCCTTCGAAGAATTAAATTCAAATTCTGAGGAAGGTGCTGTTGGATAATATTCACGTTTAACGGTGTTAGTGCTACAAAGTGCTAACACCGTTTTAATTTTCATTTAGTTAAACTAAAACTTCTCTCCTCTCTTTCTCGTTTAAAAAACTGTAGCATTCTTTTTTTACAAAAATGCAATATCAAAAAATGAGATTTTTTTCACTTGTATTCTTTTTTATTATTTCGACCGCAACTTTTTTTGCGCAAACTCCTGTGGTGAAAAAGAATGAGAATATTGTTCCAAATCCAAGTTTTGAAAAATACGCTAGCACTCCAATTGGATGGTTTTATAAAGGTCAACATTTTACTGATGTGATGAAATATTGGAGTTCTGCAACTGGTTCTTCGCCTGATGTTTTTGGCACTAATATTCGAGTTCCTGCACATTGGGCGGCCAAAGGTTTTGGTCAACAAAATCCGAGAACGGGAGAATCGATGGTAGGTGTTACACTTTATGGATGTGAAGAAGGAAAACCTCATTGTAGAGAATATATTCAAATTCAATTGAGAGAACCTTTGGTCATCGGTCAGAATTATTCTGTGGAACTTTTTACTAGCCACCTTCCTCGATCTATCCAAGTAAACAATCTAGGGATGTTTTTTTCCAAAAAAAAGTATGAAGAGATTTTGGATATTCCGATTGAAGAATCGCCTCAGTTTTTTTCAAAAAATATATTAAAAGCGGATCATGGACAATGGGTCAAAATGAATGGAGAATTTCAAGCAGAGACAGATGCCGCATTCTTAATTATTGGAAATTTTTTTCCTGATAGTTTGACCACTACAGAAATCGCTAGCCCTAATTCTTTAAAATATGGTTACTATTATATTGATGATATTTTAGTAAAAAAAGAACCACCCTTTTTAGATATTCCTGAAGAAAACAAAATTTCAACTTGGGAACCTATCGAAGAAGGAAAAATTATTCGGTTAAAAAATATCTTCTTTGATATTGATGAATCAGAACTTTTGCCGCACTCCCATATCGAATTACAAAAGCTTTTACAACTGCTCCAAACTTATCCAAATATGATTATCGAAATTAGTGGACATACGGATATTGATGGGAATGATGAGTACAATTTGCAACTATCTACTCGAAGAGCAAAAGCAGTTGTTGAATATTTAATTGCGGAAGGCATATCTCCACATCGAACACTTTATAATGGATACGGGAGTTCTAGGCCGATTGCGGAGAATAATACTGCTCTTGGAAAACAACTAAATCGACGTGTTGAATTTTTAATTTTAAAAAAATGAAAATATACGTTATATACGTTATATTTGCGGTGAAATAAAAATTAATTAACCTAAATAAACGTCTACTCTTCTTTATCCAACATATTATTATTGGATTGAAAAGCGCGCCTAGTTTTTCAACAAATTCTTCATTTTAATACATCGAATATGAGTGTAAACAAAATCAAAAGTCATTGGAATGAGCGTTGGTCAAAGGTAAAAGCGAAAGCTGATACTAAAAAATGCAACTATTATTTCTCTGATTATGGTCGACTAAAAAGTGTCGACAAAATGTCTGGCAATGAAAAATTGCTCAAAGGTTCCTTGATGAAACAAGGATTTATGCAGTTAAATTTAAAACTAGAAGACGGCGTTCGGCAAGGCTTCTATGTTCACCAATTAGTTGCAAGTAAATTTGTTAAAAAAGATAGAAAAAAGCCAATGTTGATTCATATCGACGGTAACAAATTGAACAATTATTGGGAAAATTTGCAAAGAGTAGACCGTGCAGGTATGACTCAACATCAAATTACTCAAGGTGTCTATTTGCATGAAAATCGGAAAATGCCTTCTCACGCAAAAATGAATGAGACTAAAGTTCGATTACTCAAGAAAAGATTGCAAGAAGGCAAGACCAAGCGAAAAGTTTTGGCAAAGAGTTTTGGTATCACAGAAACACAGGTAAGACGAATTGAAAAAGGAGAGAACTGGGGACATATTACTATAGATGAGCCGAAAAAAGCAAAGCCAGTTGCTAAAGCAAAGGCAAAGAAAAAGCCAGCTGCAAAGAAAAAGAAATAAGAGACTCTTTTATTTCGAACTATTTCTTAATATTGACCTGATGATTTTTTTTCATCAGGTCAATTTATTTTAGACATATGTTGAAATCTTATTTTAGAAAAAACGAAATTGAAGCGGGATGCGATGAAGCAGGCAGAGGCTGTTTGGCTGGACCTGTTTTTGCTGCTGCAGTAATTTTACCGAAGCGCTTTAAGCATCCTCTTTTAAATGATTCAAAGTTGATGTCAGAAAAGCATCGAGAGTTACTCCGACCAATTATCGAAGAGAAAGCGATTGCTTGGGCAGTAGCACAAGTTGATCCCATGGAAATTGATGAGGTCAATATTTTGAATGCTTCTTTTTTGGCGATGCATAGAGCGGTAGATCAATTAGAGACAACTCCCACGTTATTATTAATTGATGGAAATAGGTTTAACGCATATCCAAATATTTCGCATGAATGTATCATAAAAGGGGATAGCAAATTTCGTTCGATTGCTGCAGCTTCTGTTTTGGCAAAAACTTATCGAGATGACTTTATGAAAAATTTAGCGAAGCAATTTCCTGATTATGGCTGGATTTCAAATAAAGGTTATCCTACCAAAGCACATCGAACTGCGATTAAAATTCATGGCGCGACGAAGCATCATCGAATGACTTTTCGGCTATTGGCGGAGGAAGGGTAGTTTCCCTCTGCGGCAAAAAGTTACTGTAAGAAGGAATTAAATTGCCTCTCATGCCCAATCGTCGTCGCTTGCATATGTCCAGAATAAACTTTCACATCATCGCCTAGCGGTAAAAATTTATTTTTTATCACCGAAATCAAAGTAGCAAAATCTCCACCCGGCAAATCCGTTCGCCCAATACTTTCTCGAAATAAAACATCTCCAGCAATTAAGTATTTATCTTTTTTACAGAAAAAAGAAATACTCGCGGGGGAATGTCCTGGAGTGAAAAGTGTTTCCAATTCCGTATTTCCAAATTTGATGATATCTCCTTCTTCAAGAAACTTAGTAGCAGCTGGCGAAGGTTCTGGAAATGGAATTCCGTAGTTCTGACTAATCATTGGAGCAGCTTCCAAAACTGGAATTTCACCTCGATGAATCTCCAATTCTAAATTATATTTTTCTGCGACAAATCGATTTCCAAAAATATGATCGAGATGGCAATGTGTATTGATGAGACGTACTGGTTTTAATTTATTTTTTTCTATAAATTCTACTAGCTGATCTTTTTCATTTTGAGTAAAACACCCTGGATCAATGATGATACATTCCTTTGTTTCATCATGCAAAATATAAGTGTTCTCCTGGAAAGGATTAAAGGTAAATTTGGCAACAAGACTCATCTTTTTTCGTTTTTATTATACTATTAGAATATCTATGAAATTTTGTATTCAAGGCTGCAAATAAAATCATTTTACGTGAATTCCTCAAACAATAAATTTATATTAATGTTTTAATTGCTAATTTGATTTTACTAAAAAAGAACAATACTTTAAAAATGAATAAAAAAAAGAGATAAATTCCTTTGATTTACTCACCTTAACATTCTTTTTTTCGTCGGTATAAATAGCACCTTTTTTTATCACTACACAATTCTGAACTATGCGACTGCAAAAATATTTACTTCTCTTCTTTGCTACCTGCTTTTGCACTTTATCTTTTGGGCAAACTAATCAAGTGGAATTTGGGAAAAACCGAGTTCAATATCATGATGATTTTGATGATTGGTTGATGTATGAAAGTTATAATTTCATTACTTATTGGTATGGGAAAGGAAGGAATATTGGTCAGTCTGTGGTGTTGATGGCAGAGCAAGATTACGATGGTATCCAGAATATATTGGAACATCGAATGAATGATAAAATCGAGATTATCGTCTATACGGATATTACGGATTTGAAACAAAGTAATATTGGAAGTGAAGAAGCATTTGTGAATACTGGAGGACAGACTAAAATAGTTGGGAATAAAATTTTCGTTCACTTCGATGGAAACCATAATAACTTACGTCGCCAAATTCGAGAAGGAATTGCATCTGTTTATTTGAATGCAATGCTGTTTGGTGCCAACTTACAAGAGATTGTTCAGAATGCGGTAATGATGAATTTGCCGATGTGGTTTAAAGATGGTTTGATTTCGTATGTTGGTGAAGAGTGGAATACAGAATTAGATAATCGATTACGTGATGTGATCTTGCATGAAGATTTTGAGGACTTTGAAGACATTGCTGAGAAATATCCAAAACTCGCAGGTCATGCTTTGTGGTATTACATTGGTCAAAATTATGGAAAAAGCACAGTAAGTAATTTGTTGTATTTGACCCGAATTAATCGAAGTGTGGAAAGTGGGTTTTTGTACGTACTCGGAAGTTCATATAACCGAACGTTGGATAGTTGGATGATGTATTTTCGACAACGATACAAAGCTGAAGCAAAAGGCCTAGCAGAAATCGAAGGTGAAAATATCAAGATAAAAAACAAACGTAAACTTCCTTTAAGCCAAGTCAAAATTAGTCCTGACGGAAAAAAAATTGCGTACGTGGCAAATGAAATCGGAAAGTATAAAGTTTACATTCAAGATCTACAAACTGGTGAAAGAGAATTAGTGATCAAAGGTGGATTTAGAAATGCCTTCCAAGCAACCGATTATAATTATCCTTTGCTCGCTTGGAACCCAAATAATGTGGAACTCGGAATTATTTTAGAAAGAAGAGATGTCATCAAAACCGTTCAATACGATTTGATGACGAAGAAAAAAGTTACTGACTTTTTGGATCCGCAGTACGATCGAATTTATAGTGTTGATTATGTCAATACTGGAAAGTTAGTTTTGTCCGGACAAGTAAATGGTTATTCAGATATTTTCACCTACACTTTTTCTACTCGACAAACTGCAAGAATCACCAATGATTTTTGGGATGACTTAAATGCATCGTTTGTAAAAATTCATGGAGAAAAAGGAATTCTATTTTCTTCTAATCGACAAGATGTGATGTTGGAGAGAAGTAATTTGGATTCGATTCTTCCAACCAATTCTTTCGATCTATTCTATTATAGTTTTGATAAAAAATCTAATGAGTTAGTTCGAGTGACTAATACGCCTTTGGCGAATGAATGGAAAGCTACTCAAGTGGATAGCACTTGGTTCACTTACATCAGCGACGAGAGTGGCGTATTCAATCGGCAGTCAGGTTATCTAGAAGACTTTGTGGCTTATTACGAAAAAACTCATCACTTAAATGATGGATCAAAAATCGTGTTGCATCAAGATTCTACTTTAACCAGTTTGGATAGCACGATGATTGATTCTACCACTTTTCAACCAATAGTAAAAACTCGAGCACTCGTTCAAAATAATACGAACTACAATCGAAATATTTTAGGTCAACATACTGCTCCTCGTTCTGGTAAATTAGTGGAAACTGTTTTCGCAGATGACGTTTATAAAATTTATATCCGTGAGATGAATCCTGAAAAAACGATAGAACCTCGAACGACTCGTTTCCATCGACAGAAATTAAAACAGTTAGAAAGTCTGAATAGTGAACCAACTCCTGAAATCAAAGAAAGCAATGTTGGTATTCAGATTTTAGAAGAATCGGAAACACAGGAACCTATCGAAGTCGCAGATATTCCAATTGAAAAACAAGACACTAATAAAATTGACATTGACAATTATATGTTTCAAAGTGAGTTTGATGAAGAGGAAACGCCTTCAGAAATTGTAGTAGTAGAAAAAGATAAAGGAGAGTTGAAATTACAAAAGGTTCCAACTGATCCAACTTCTGTGGTAGCAGTTCCTGAAGATAAAAATAAATTGGTGGCTTTCCGCCCGGCGAGAATTGTTCCTTATCGGTTAAAGTTTAAAACTGATTATATCACGACCACTTTGGACAATAGTTTATTGTTTGGTGGGTTGGATAGTTATGCAGGAGAGCGGCAAGAATTTTCTTATCCACCTCCAGGAATTTTGTTGAAAGCGAATTTCAAAGATTTATTTGAAGACTATATCGTGGAAGCTGGAGTTCGATTGCCGACTACATTTAATGGAACAGAATTCTTTTTATTATTTGATAATAAAAAAGGTAGAATAGATAAACGTTTCGCGGTGTATCGAAAATCAGCTCGATATAATTTGCAACCAGTTGCTAATTCTCCAAATCCAAAATTACGGGAGACTAGTGTTATCGGATATTTCGAAGCTCGATATCCTTTGGATATTTTTAGAAGTATCCGAGCATCTTCGACTTTGAGATTGGATAATCAGATTTTGCTTTCGACAGATGCGATTACATTGAGTACTCCCGTCAACCCTGAGCAGCGATTAGGACTTAAAGTAGAATATGTATTTGATAACACTTTAGATGTTGCCATTAATATCAAAAATGGAACTCGCTACAAATTTTCTGCGGAACTCATCAAAAGATTTGATGTGGAGTTGATCGATGATTTCAAAGTGGATTTGGGAACAGGTTTTATGACGGTGCTAGGAGTTGATGCTCGACATTATCAACGATTGGATAAAAGGTCTATTTTA
The DNA here is from genome assembly GCA_937981555.1 of uncultured Saprospiraceae bacterium. GTDB lineage: Bacteria > Bacteroidota > Bacteroidia > Chitinophagales > Saprospiraceae > CAJQQY01. The sequence continues at coordinate 139,582 of CALJOK010000004.1, read as the reverse complement.
GCATTACGCTTTGCAGCAGCAACTTCTTTTGGTTCAGAAAAGATTTTATATACTTTGGGTGGAGTGGATGGATGGTTATTTCCATCGTTCAATACAGAAATTGATTATCCTTCTGATGAAAAATTTGCCTACCAAACTTTAGCAAATAATGTCCGAGGATTTAAAAGTAATATTCGAAATGGAAGTTCTTACGCTTTGTTCAATGCTGAATTAAGAATTCCAATCGTAACTTATTTTTCTAATTCGATTCGTTCTTCCTTTTTTAGAAATTTACAATTAACAGGCTTCTTCGATGTTGGAACTGCTTGGCAAGGGCTGACTCCGTTTAGTGATGAGAATCCTTTGAATACGACTTTTATCACAGGAGACAATGCACCTGTTCAGATTAAAGTAAATTACTTTAGGGATCCAGTTGTGGCAGGTTATGGTTTTGGAGTGCGGAGTATGTTGTTCGGATATTTTATTCGATTGGATTATGGTTGGGGGATAGAGACGAGAGTGGTACAAGATCCGAGATGGCATTTTGCAATGGGGATGGATTTTTAGAAAAGTTTAATCTCGGAAAGAAGGTGATTACAATTAGTTGTAATCACCTTTTTTATTTAGACTCATATCTTCGTTTCTCTTTTCCATTTGGTTTTAAAATAACTTCAGTATAAAACTTAACGTTATCTCGTTCTGGAAGAAGAATTTTAGTGATGCGTTTTAGCTTTCCTCTTTTATAATATTCATATCTTATGAGGTTGCCAATAGAATCATAAATGATAGTATCTCCAACCTTTTTTCCTTTACTGTAATGTTCTACTTTTTTATTTGTTCCGTTCTCATTCCAATATTTCCACTCGCCATCTTTTTCAATAAACATATTTAGATATATTCCTCTTTCTTTTAAATTACCATTCTCATACCACGATGTAATCAGTTTTTTAAATTTATAGTCAAGGTTTATTATTTGATTTTTCTTCTTGCCATTTTCAGAAAAAGAGGTTTCTTCAAGTAAATCAAAATCATTTCCATAGTTTTTTATTAATTTATAATTTCCGTTTTTCCTGAAATATTCGAATGAGCCAAAAGGGAATCCATTTTTATATTCACCTTTTTGAGAAATTGAACCATCTTCATAAAATACTTTAAATTTCCCATGCAACTTTTGATTCTTAATCGAGAACCTAGTTATTATCACACCTAATTTTTCTATCTCTGTCAAAAGTTCTTCGGAAATTTTGACTTGAGGTTTTCTTAAAATTTTAGCTCGCTCTTTCCAGTTTTTTATTTCAATCCATTCACCATTTGAAATTAAAAGTATTTCGTTTGTATTAATTCCTGTTAAACCAGAATAAAGTCTATAACTTATTTCGCTCGGTAAAATAAAACAAGTATCACCTTTGAAAATAGTTTTTTCAAAATTTTGACTTAGTAATATTATTGGAAAGAAGAGGAAGAGAAAAGTAAACATAGCTTTCATATCAATAAAATTTAAGTATTAAAAATGCATTTTTTATAATTAAAACCAAATTTCAAATAAAATTCTTACCTTCAAAATCCAATCAAACAACAATATTTATGTCTGGATTTTTGAAAAAAATCGCCTTCATTAGTTTCTTATTTTTTTGCATTTCATCCTGCAAAGAATCTTCTAATAACGCTAGCGCTAATACTTCTACAAAGAATCCTCCGGAAGTAAAAACACCTCCAACTTCTCAACCAATTCCAAAAGTTGCCCCCAAAAAGGAGTGCGAGATCAAAGGCAATATATTGGATGGTAATCGAAAAGTAGTCGATGGGAAGAATGCTTTAGTTTGTATCGTCGCAGATAAAAAAGGAAGTCATCGGAAATTAGAAATTTATAATACTTCGACTTGCGAGTTAATGAAAAGCGAAAACCTTCCAGTCAATATCAGCGCTGATTTTCCTTACTTGATCGCCGATATTATTTATAATAAAAATAGTCATTTGGTTGCGATCAAAGGCTATGGTGCAGTTTATTGCTACGATGTTGAAAATCAGAAATTGATGGATGCGTTGATTCCTGATTTTTTAAATGAACGAATTGCAGCCGATGCTTCTTCTGGGAAAATAAAACATTTGGAAGTTTGGGAAAATTATTTGATTGGTTATGCGGAGGATATTGGTGCTTTTGTTTTTGACTTGATAGACACCGCTCAGCCAAAAAATCTTTTGCCTGCTGCGGAGTTTGATTTGAGTGAAGGAGAGGGAGAAGACTTTGCTTCTTTGTTTTTTTTAAAATCTCAAAATGAAAAAAATACCTATCAAGCAATTGCTCCAAGTTACGATTATGACAATTTCAAATTTCAAATTAATCCACTTTTTGAAACGCCAAAAGATGTCAATATTTCTATTCCAAAAAAAGAACAAGGCAATCGTTTTATCGTTTTAAAAATGAAGGATAAAAACGTTTTTGCAGTTGACATGGAAACTCAAAAAAATGTAGCTTTGCCCGACCAAGTCAAAAATAAAACCAGCAATGAAATTTTAAATTGGTTAAAAAAACAGAAGTGATTTTTTGCCACAGAAGGCGCAGATTATTATGAATTTTATGATGCCTCTTAAATGTATATATGTATAGAAAAAATACATGCAAAAGAAGATCATAAAAAATCAGATAAATCTGCGCCTTCTGCGGCAAAGAAGACAAAGCAAAAATTCCATCATGCAAATTTTAAATCTAGACACCTATTCCATTTTTGTCGGAGACATTTGGGAGAATCTGCAACAATTTTTATCAGAAAAAAATTACTCCCACACTTTTATCCTCGTTGATGAAAATACGATGGAATGTTGTCTTCCGATTTTTTTTGAAAAAATAAAAAGCACCGACTCGGAAATCATCATCATTCCACCTGGCGAAATTTTTAAAACCCTCGACACTTGCCAACATATTTGGAGCGAACTCATGCGAATGAATTGTGATCGGAAATCATTACTCATTAATTTGGGTGGCGGAGTGATTGGCGACATGGGCGGTTTTTGTGCCTCAACTTTTAAACGTGGAATTGACTTTATCCAAATTCCTACGACGCTACTTTCGCAAGTTGATTCTTCGATTGGTGGGAAGCTCGGAATTGATTTTGATAATGTGAAAAATAGTATTGGTGTTTTCCAAAATCCGCAAGCTGTTTTTATTGATCCGATTTTTTTTGACACTTTGCCGCTGGAAGAAATTAGAAGTGGTATGGCGGAAATGCTAAAGCATGGTTTGATTCAAAATGCAGCACATTGGGAAGAACTTTTGGAAATTGAAAATTTAGAAAAAGTCGATTGGGAAAAATACATTCCGACATCTCTAAAAGTCAAACAGCATATTGTCGAAGAAGATCCTTTTGAAATGAATATTCGGAAGGCGTTAAATTTTGGACATACGATTGGGCATGCGGTGGAGACTTTATTTTTGGAATCGGAGACGCCACTTCGACATGGAGAAGCGATTGCGATTGGGATGATGTGCGAAGCATTTTTGTCTATTAAAAAAGCTGGATTAGCTGAAGATGAATTCCAAATCATTTTTGATTTTTTTCAAAAAAAATACCCACAAGTTCATTTGCCTAAAGAAGATTTTCCAATTTTAATTAACTGGATGAGGAAGGATAAAAAGAATGAAAATGATGCGATTAATTTTACGATGTTAAAAGGAATAGGGGAGATGTTGATTAATCAGACTTGTGAGGAAAAAGAAATTATTGAAGCATTGGAATTTTATAATGAACAATCGAAAGTGTAATCTTTTTCAAATCAAAAAAGGCTCAAAGAAATTTTCCCTTGAGCCTTTTTTTGATTTAGATCAAATAATGATTATTCAACGATTATCTTTTCAACATAGAAATCTTTTCCAGAATAAAATTTTAAAAAATAAATTCCTGTTGGATATTCTTTAAGTTCTACTCGTTTCAAATTTTCTCCAAGAGTAGAATTAATTTTTTCCTCCAAAATGATTTTTCCAAAAACATCAAAAATCTGTATTTGATTAGTTTGTGATTCAAGTGACTTCCAACTTAAATTGATTTCTCCAAACGAAGGATTAGGAAAAACTTTAAAAGAATTGGTTAAGCTTATTGGATTTGCTATACTCACCATTGGCGACTCTGTCAAATTCAAAATACGAAAATCATCAAAATAAAATCCATCGCAATTGATTGAAAAATCAGTAGTTAATTTAAATCTAAATTGAACATTAGACATTCCAGACAAACTACTTAAATCTATTCTTTCTTGAATCCAATGTTGATTATAATTATATCGATGATCATTATTATTTGGGATAGTGTAATTTCCTTCTAGCGAAAACCAATTGGATCCTCCATCAGTACTTGCTTCAAAATAACAATAATCAGATAGCCTTTCTAGTGACCACTTAGCGTTAAATTCAGCCCAAGGATTTTCCATAGTGGTAAAATCGAAAACTTGATTTAGGGTAAAATAGGATAGACTATTTTGGATATAGTTACCAGATCGAGAATCGGCAAAAGAATATCCTCCGCTTACAGCATCCATATAGCAGGTATCCCAAATTTGATTTCCATTTCCTGACCAATTGGATGAATTGAGTTCCGCATCATCAGAAAACAAAACTTCTCTTGTTCCTGAGTTGATATAAAATGTATCTTGATAAGAAATATTATTATTCTGTCTGACGATAACTTTAAAGTATAAAACTTCTTCAAAAGGAATTTCATCATTAACCTTAAATAAAAATGGAGAAAGGGAATTATTGGCAAATGTTCTAGGAGAAACTGTTCCTATATTTTTTGAATCTTCTAATGGAGTTAAAGACGGATGTAAGCTTTCTAACAATACTTCTACATTTTCGGCATCCTTAGATAAACCTCTATTTTTAATTCTTACTTCAAGTTGTATCGTGTCTCCGAGAAGTGTTTCTCCAGGATTAATTAATTTGAAATCATGGTAACAAGCATAATTACCACTTACCCAACTCAGGTATTTCATAGGTTTTAAAAATTCTTGAATTCTATCGCAGATGACAGTAGAAGACTCCCAAAATGCATGTCCTATTTCTGGAGTCCATCCATAAATGCCTTGAGAGTGTAAATAATCTCGAGTTGTTCCACTAGAAGTATAGCCTAACATTTGAGAAGTTGTTCCATACCCTGCATAATATTTAGGTACAAATTCAGAAGTGAATTCTGCATAGGTTTCATATTCTGCTAAAGTATCAGCATAACCAAATGGACTTAAAAAAACATCTCCATAAGTGTGAACTGAGAAGGCAATAGAGGGTTGAATCTGAGTGGTAATATTTTTGACAGCTTCGGATTCTGCTTCAGAAAAAGGAGCAGTTCCTCTATAAATATTTGTACATCCATCAGAACTAGAACCTGAATCTAATCCCCATTGGTAACTATAATTTCTATTCAAGTCTACGCCATAACAACCACCGCCATTATCTCGTCGGTTTTTTCTCCACAAGCCTCCACCATTTGGATTAGTCGTTTGATTATAAACATAACCATCAGGGTTAACAATTGGAACAAAGTAAATCTCACGATGATCAACTAAGTAAGTCGCCTCTGTATCCACATCATGATTTTCTAATAACCACCACATATAATATAAGATAGCTTCTAACGACATAGGCTCTCGAGCATGCGTTAAACCATCGTAATATACGACGCCTTCCTCATTAGATTCATCTAAGAGTACATTGTCAGAAATTTTTACGCTATAGATTGATCGTCCTTCTATGGTCGTGCCGATAGTATTTATTTTCACTAAATCAGGAAATTCAGTTTCCATCATTTGAATATGATCGATCATATTATCATAGGTATGATAACCTCCCATATCACCTATGTCGAAATGTTCAAGGCCACATGCAGCAGTAGTCGTTTCAGTTGTGTTTTCAGAATTTTCTTGTAAAAAATGCTCAGCTACATTTGGAATAATGATTTCAAAATCAACATTTAATAATTCTAATTTTTGTAATTCTTTTTGACTAAAAACTACTTCAATATGGTTGTGGTCTTCTTCTGATTTATGGAAATGGTCAACTGGGAAGCCTTCAGAAGCTAATTGTTTAAGTAGGTCATCAGGAGAGGTTAATTCGATTTTTACTTCGGAATAAATCTCTACATTTTGTTGAGAGAAGAGGGAGGTAGAAATTAAGAAAAAAAGGATAAAATAGAAAAATGGAATTATGGATTTTTTTTTCATGATTTTTATTTTCTTGTTGAAGAGCTATAAATGTTTAACTCAATAGATTTTACTAAAAGTACTTAATATCTAAAAAATAAAAAAACTAAATGAATGAATTGGGATTTTGTCTTACAAAAAAAGAAGGTAGCGTTTTAGCGCTACCTCTTTTTATTGATATTGAATCTATGAATTTTCTAATCTACCAATACATTCAACTCTTTCATCAATTCTTCATACCTCTCAAACACATTCTTCCCCGGTATCTGATCCGCGCGATTTACTACGCCATACAAATAGCTAATTTGTGAAAGTAATTTTGGCTGAGTGTACCTACCTTTTGATTGGACCAAAGCATCTTCTAATTTTTTCAACGCCTTTTTCTCATCGGAATCTCCTTTTAATTTTTTCATTTTTTTCTCTATTTCATTCGCCTCTTTTTTTGCTTTAGAATATAAATCTACAATTTGGAGTGCTAGCGTTTCTTGCTTTTTCATATCTTCATAAGTTACACCTTCTTCCAAAATTCTTGGGTCAGCCATCAATTCAAATGAATGTCGAAGTTCCTCTTTTCCCATTTGTAAAACGACCGTATATTTCCCTGGAGCGGCGAGTGGACCATTTCGATAAGCTCGCTTTTTATTTTTATCCCATGCACCAGTATGTTTCATATCCCAACGGAAACGATGTGTTCCTTTTTCGTTTTTCAATTTTGTATTAATTGAATAAGTGAATTCTTCGGTAGACATATCTCGTTTCGTTTCTTCTTTTTTTGCCAAGTCTTTTGGAGAAAAAGTACGGATAGTTTTCCCTGCCGCATTTTCGATATGAAGTAAGAAAGTGGAATCTATTTTTGCGGATAAAAAATAATCGATGTTAACTGATGGCGCTGGATAATTATGGTCGATTTTCGAATCAACGCCTGAAGGTCGATAGCGATAACGATAAGTATTTTCCGGTTGAAAAAGGTGCGCTGTTTTTTTATCTAGTCTGTCAAAATTTTGACGAAGCGAACTGATGTCATCTAGAATTTGAAAACCTCTTCCCATCGTCGAAAGAACTAAATCACCTCGGTGAACTTTAATATCAGTAATTGGAGTGACGGGTAAATTTTGTTGAAATGACTCCCAATTTTTTCCATCATCAAAAGAAATATACATTCCGAATTCTGTTCCTGCATATAATAATCCTGCTTGTTTCGGATCTTCTCGAACTACACGAACAGGGTAATCATTTGGAATACCATTTTTTCCATTGGTCAAAAGTTCCCAGCTTTTTCCATAATTATTTGTTCTGAAAATATAGGGTTTCCAATCGCCCAATTGATAGCGGAGCACGGAGAAATACGCTTTGGCAGGATCATGTTTTGAAGGTTCCACAGAATCTACTCGACCACCTTTACCCAAAGATTTAGGTGTTACTTTTTCCCAATTTTTGCCTCCATCTTGAGTGACGTGAACTGGGCCATCATTTGCGCCCACCCAAATTACACCTTGTTTAATTTTTGATTCTTGAATTGAATAAATGGTGCTGTAAAATTCTTCGCCCGTAATGTCATTTGTAATTGGCGAACCTGAACGCATTTGTTTATCAGCTTCAAAAGCAGTCAAGTCTGGAGAAATAATTTCCCAAGTTTTTCCTTCATCAGTTGTCTTGTGAACAAACTGAGAAGTATGATAGATCACTTTCGAATCATGCGGTGAAACATGAATAGGAGAGACTCTTTGAAATCGGAATTTCAAATCTTTTGGATTGTGTCCATACATATTTCGAGCGCCTACATCGTAACGTTTTTCTTGCCCAGATTTTTTATTAAAAACACTAAAACGACCTTTGCAATTGGAGTAAACGATATTTGAATTATCTGGATTTGGAACTGCTGGGCCAGTCTCGCAACCACCAGTGTTCATCACGTATCCGATGCCTCCTGCTTGATGCGAAGTTGGTGGAACACTTGGAACGGAGACTGTCGAATAATTATCTTGTTGTCCTGCGTATAACCAATAAGGTGTTTGATTGTCAACTTCAACTTGGTAGAGTTCGGCAGTTGGTTGATTAAATTGTGTGCTCCAAGTTTTGCCTCCATTGTGTGTTACATTTGCGCCACCGTCATTGCCTTGGACGAAAAGTTTTGAGTTGTTTGGATTGATCCACATGTCATGATTATCGCCATGTGGTGTTCGCATTCTATTCCATTTTTTTCCACCATTGGTTGATTTATAAAAACGAGTTGAGTTAACATAAACGGTTTCTACATCATTCGGATCTGCTTCCACATTGCAATAATAAAATGGACGATCAGTCAAACCAAACTCATCAGAAACATGAACAAAGTTTTCCCCTTGATCATCACTTCGATAAAGTCCTGCAACTTTAAAAGGAGATGCTTCTACCAACGCATATAAAACTTTGGAGTCGGCAGCAGAAACTGCGAGGTCAATTTTTCCCATCAATTTAGGTAACCCTTTTCCCATTTTATTCCAAGTATCACCTCCATCGATGGAGCGGTAAATTCCACTTTGTTTTCCTCCGCTAATAATCGTCCAAGGTTTTCGTTCTCCTCGCCAAGCTGCTGCATAAATAATATTTGGATTGGATGGCATAAATTCAACATCGACAATTCCAGTCGTGTCAGAAATATGAAGCACATTTTTCCAAGTTACTCCACCATCTTTAGTTCGAAAAACTCCTCGTTCTTTATTTGGATAAAATGCTTGCCCGATTGCCGCGACAAAAACGGTATTATGATCTTGTGGATGAATTTCTACTGCACCGATTTGACCTACTTTTTTAAGGCCGATATGCTTCCAAGTTTTGCCAGCGTTGATGGATTTGTAAACTCCCTTGCCAGTAATGACATTACTTCGCAAACCATCAGAACCTGTTCCGACGTAAACTATATTTGGATCATTTTGGGCGACTTGAATTGCGCCGATGGAAGGAGTTGCGAAAAAACCGTCAGAGACATTTTGCCAAGAAGTTCCATAGTCTTCTGTTTTCCAAACACCTCCACCTGTTGCACCCATATAAAATGTGTTGGGTTGAGAAGTGACTCCTGTGACAGCGGTTACTCTACCTCCGCGAGTAGGTCCGACGTAACGATATTGGAAAATGTCAAAATTAGTTTGTGCGAAAGATTCGATGCTTCCTAAAAAGGATAGGATTAGAATTAAGGCGAAATTGGTTCTCATGATGAAATGTTTTTTTTCCGAAGATAGGAGAAAAATACATTTTGGAGAAATAGTTTTTTAAAAACCCAAACTTAAATATTTCACCACACTCAAGGTTACTTGATTGTGGTGAAATTTCTAGGTTCTAGTAAAAAAAGATGATGATTGGTTATAATCAATTTGGGAAAGCTGACTTACAAATCAAAACCGATATCTCTTCGGAAATATTTTCCTTCGAAATCAATTTGCTCTGCATTCTTTTTGGAAACCTCTAAGGCTGCTTTAAAGTCTTTACCAAATGAAGTTACCGCGATGACTCTACCTCCGTTGGTTAGAAGTTTCCCATCCACATTTTTAGTTCCGCCATGGAAAATGATGCTGTCTTCAATCGCTTCTATTCCTTTAATTTCTTTTCCTTTTTCGTAAGCCTCAGGGTAACCACCAGAAACTAAAAACATGGTCGTCGCAGCTCTTTCGTCAATTTCGATTTGTTTATTCTCCAAAGTTCCATCTCCAACCGCTTTCATTAATTGCGCTAAATCATTTTTTAACCTTGGGAAAACAACTTCCGTTTCCGGGTCGCCCATTCGGCAATTATATTCGATTACGTATGGTTCATTATTTACTCTAATGAGTCCGATGAAAATAAAACCTTTATAGTCAAATCCTCTTTCTTGAATTCCTTTAATAGTTGGTTTGATCACTCTTTCTTCGACTTTATCCATCAACACTTTATCCACAAATGGGACTGGAGAAACTGCGCCCATTCCACCAGTATTTAATCCTTCGTCATTTTCACCGATGCGTTTATAGTCTTTTGCGATGGGTAAAATTTTATAACTTTTTCCGTCAGTCAAAACAAAAACGGAGAACTCGATACCATCTAAAAATTCTTCGATGACGACTCTTGAGCCTGCATTTCCAAATTTCCCACCGAGCATTTCTTTAAATTCTTTTTGTGCTTCTTCGATAGTTGGTAAAATCAAAACACCTTTCCCTGCTGCTAATCCATCTGCCTTCAAAACTATTGGAGGAGTTTGTGTTGCAATATATTTTAATCCTTCTTCGATTTTTGTTCCATCAAATTCTTCGTAAGCTGCGGTTGGAATATTTTGCTCAGCCATGAATACTTTTCCAAAAGCTTTACTTCCTTCGAGCTTTGCTCCTTCCTCTGAAGGTCCGATGACAGGCACATTTTTTAAGTCCAAATCATTTTTGAAAAAATCATAAATACCTAATACTAAAGGTTCTTCTGGACCAACGACAACCATGTTGATTTCATTTTCCAAAACGAATGATTTGATCTGTTCGAAGTCTTTGATATTGAGTGCAACGTTGGTTCCACAAGTTGCGGTTCCTGCATTTCCTGGAGCAATAAATAGTTTTTCACAAAGAGAACTTTGAGAAAATTTCCAAGAAAATGCGTGTTCTCTTCCACCGCTTCCGAGTAGTAAAATATTCATATGTTTGTATTTTGAATTTTTTGCAAAGATAATGTTGCAGCTGAATTTAGTTGGATTGCGAGATATTTATTTTTGGAAAAAATAAAATAAAAAAGGTGTTCGTCAGAAAATGACGAACACCTTTTATTAATTCGGCTAAAGCCAAATAAATCTTCGTAGGAGTTTAATCGACTACAGTAATCTTCATCATATTCGTTCGATGTCTTGCTTTGAGCGGCATGCTTCCTGTGTTGATAATCACATCTCCCTCTTCTACGACTTTACTTTTTTTCAAAATCTCAGCAAGGTCATAAATCGTTTCATCAGTTGTGGTGAATTTATCATAATAAAAACAATTCACTCCCCAAACTAAACTCAAGGTATTCAACATGTGGTTACTATCGGAGAAGACATACATCTTCGCCTCAGGTCTGTAACTTGAAACTTTGAAAGCAGTATATCCAGAACTCGTTACTCCTAAAATTGCTTTTGCATTAACTTCTTCAGCCGTTTTTGCCGCATGTCTACAAATAGCATCTGACAAAAATGTTCTAGAATTCGGAGAAAGTTTTGGTCGTCTCTCTCTGGTTAATTTATATCCTTTTTCTGCTTCAGCAATAATTTTATTCATTGCTTCGACTACTTTTTCAGGATGCAATCCAACAGAAGTTTCACCACTTAACATCACAGCATCAGCACCATCCAAAACAGCGTTCGCAACATCAGTAACTTCAGCTCGACTTGGAATTGGATTCGTAATCATACTATCCATCATGTGAGTCGCTACGATAACTGGTCTAGCTCGCTGACGGCATTTCATGATGATACTTTTCTGCAAATTTGGAAGTTGTTCAATCGGCACTTCAATTCCTAAATCGCCACGAGCCACCATAATTCCATTCGATGCTTTGATAATTTTATCAATTCGTTCGATGGCTTCAGGTTTTTCAATCTTGGACATGACTTTTGCTTTATGTCCAGCAGCTTGAATAATAGCTTCTAATTCTTTTACATCTTTGGCAGACCGAACAAAAGAAAGCGCAATCCAATTGATGGAAGGAATTGTCAACATGTACGCTAAATCTTTTCGATCTTTTTCAGTCAAAGAAGGTAAGGATATTTTTGTGTTTGGAAGGTTGACCCCTTTGTTGGAAGATAAAGTACCTCCGAACAAAACTTTCATATCTACTTTATTTGTTCCATTAGTATTAACCACTTCAAACATTAACTTTCCATCATCGACTAAAACTTTTTCCCCCACCTTTACATCACTTGCAAATTGAGGGTAAGACATATAAATACTTTCCATCGTACCGATACATTCTTCGTTAACAAAAGTGATTTTATCTCCTGGTTTAAGAATGAGGGCATTGTCTTTAATTTTCCCAACTCTTAATTTAGGCCCTTGCAAGTCAGCTAATGTGCTCACATGCAAATTATATTTTTCATTAATATAATTGATATGATTAATTACCTTCAAGTGATCTTCATGAGTTCCATGTGAAAAATTCAAACGAAAAACATTAACTCCTGCCTGAACAAGTTCCAATAGTTTTTCATAAGAGCTACATGCTGGCCCTACGGTTGCTACAATTTTCGTACTTTGGTGATTAACTATATCCATATTTTTGGAATTTTAAGAAGGTGATTTGGATTGTTACTTTTAAAAAAGCTAACAGTCAAATAAATGTGTGTAAGATTAAACTTAGTGTAAGTTATACAATTAGAGACTGTAAATGTACATTTACTAATTGTTTTATCAAAAGTTGAAATGTAAAAAAATACATAAAAACTTTGGTTATCACTAGACTTATGGTTTATTTTGCACAGCATTTTATTAACAATGCTTGTTCTTTTTTACTTTTTTGATTTTGAATTTTCTCAGATCAAAGTTGCTACAAAAGCAAAAGAAATAAAAATTAAGAGGGAATTTTTAGAAGTAAAAAAAAACAAGCTCAAAAGCGTATTAAATATGTCAAGTATTGCAGACAGAGTAAACAAAATTATCATTGACAAATTAGGAGTTGATGATTCAGAAGTTGTGCCTACAGCTAGTTTCACAAATGATTTAGGTGCAGATTCATTAGATACTGTTGAATTAATCATGGAATTCGAGAAAGAATTCAATGTAAATATTCCAGATGAACAAGCTGAGAATATTGCAACAGTAGGAGATGCTATCACTTATTTGGAGAGCAAAGTTGAAGCTTAATTCCACTTTTCTTCAAAATTCAAATAACGATTGAGTTATTTAACCATTCCACAAATCAGAAGGATAACTTTCTGGTTTGTGGTTTTTTCTACAAATTATTCTTTTCCCAAAATATTTTTCGACCATACATTCTTAGGAAAATGGTAAAGAACGACTCTCGTTTTTCGAAAAAATCAATTAATTATTCCTAAAACATCTCGTTGATAAGTTTTTAAAATTTATTAATCTACATGTTGAAACCAATAATACTTAAAATATGAGAAGGGTTGTTGTAACTGGATTAGGGGCAATGACCCCAATTGGAAATACCGTTCAAGAGTACTTGGAAGGATTGCAAAATGGTGTCAGCGGTGCTGGATTGATTACTCAATTTGATGCAAGTTTATTTAAAACTCAATTTGCCTGTGAGGTAAAAGGTTTTGAGGTGGGTGAGCATATGCATCGAAGAGAATCCCGACGAATTGATCGTTTTTCACAATTCGCATTAGTCGTAGCAGCTGAAGCGATGAAAGATTCGGGGTTAGATTTAGAGAAAATTGACCTTGATAAAGCAGGTGTCATTTGGGCATCTGGAATAGGAGGATTACATTCTTTGGAGGAAGAAGTTGAATCGTTTTTGAAAGGAGACGGAACACCTCGATATAATCCTTTTATCATTCCAAAAATTATTGGAGACATTGCTGCTGGCCATATTTCTATCAAATTTGGATTCCGAGGAGTGAATTATTCGACAGTTTCTGCTTGTTCCTCTTCTTCACATGCCATCAGTAATGCTATGGATTATATCCGATTGGGTAGAGCAGATGTGGTGATTACTGGAGGTTCAGAAGCAACTGTTGCTAAACTTTGCATTGGTGGATTTAATTCAATGAAAGCACTTTCGACTCGAAATGATGACTTTAAAACGGCCTCAAGACCATTTGATAAAGACAGAGATGGATTTGTTTTAGGAGAAGGTGCAGGTGGTTTAGTATTAGAAGAATATGAACATGCTAAAAAGCGTGGTGCAAAAATATACGCTGAAATAGTTGGCGCAGGGGCAACAGCTGATGCACATCATATTACCGCTCCACATCCTGAAGGGTTGGGCGCAAGAAATGTGATGAAAATGGCATTAAATGATGCAAAGATGAACCCTGAAGATATAGATTACGTAAACGTACATGGAACTTCAACTCCGTTGGGCGATATTGCTGAAACTAAAGCAATCCGACAGGTTTTTGGAGAGCATGCCTATAATATGAATATTAGTTCTACCAAGTCTATGACTGGTCATTTGCTAGGTGCAGCTGGAGCAATTGAGTCAATAGCTGGAATTTTAGCAATTAACCATAACTTTATTCCACCTACGATTAATCATTTTACAGATGATCCGGATCTTGATAATAAATTGAATTTGACATTCAATGAAGCGCAAGAGAAAGAAGTGAATGCCGTTTTAAGTAACACTTTTGGATTTGGAGGACATAATTCTTCTGTGATCTTTAAGAAGTTAAAAGACTAAAAGTTCATATGATTGTTTTTTCTTATTTGTATTTTTGCAAAAAGAAAAACCACAAAAGAAACCAATTTGAATTTTTGAGAAAATCTCATCAATTCAAATAAGAGATATAATTTACAATAGCACTTCGTTCAGGTATTTATTTTTTGATGTGCAATTAAATTTTGGTTATTAGGTTGTTATTTTTTGACATCTTATTTTAGCTGCACGAAGTGTTTATTTTTAATAGGTTTATATGTTTTCCTTTTCAAAAAAACGGTACAATTATAGTCGGATTTCTGAATTTACAATTCGACAATCTACATAATAACCTGGTAACCAGAGATTTGTAAATAAGTACTATGGAATATCTAGTACTTCAAAAATTAATTAACCTTTGAATTTTTTATTTAGGTTTTACAACTTTTATCTATCTGATGATAAAGGTTTGGCCAGGAAAATGAGAAGCTTGATCGGTTTCACACCGGCCAAACTTTCCATCTTTAAATTAGCCTTTTACCACAAGTCTGCTTCCAATGATAAAATGAATGCGATCACTAGTAATGAACGACTAGAGTATCTGGGAGATGCTGTATTGGGAACAATTGTGGCGGAGTATCTTTTCAAAAAATACCCGAACAAAAACGAAGGCTTTCTTACTAAAATGCGCTCCAAAATTGTGAAGCGCCAGTCTCTCAACAAAATTGCTGACAAAATGGGATTGGATGTTATTCTTAATGAATACAACCAAACTCGCTTGAGTCGTTCAATGTTGGGAAATGCACTCGAAGCATTGGTAGGTGCGGTGTACCTCGAATGTGGATACAATGGAACGAAACGATATGTGATCAATAAAATATTGAGATCGTATCTTGACATTCACGAATTAGAAGAATACGATGATAATTACAAAAGTCAATTGTTGGAACATTGCCAAAAAAATGGGCAAGTGGTTACCTACAAAATGTTGGCGAAGTACAAATTCGACAAACGTGATCGCTTCAAAGTAGCGGTAATGATTGACGGAAAAAAATTAGCTACGGCTGATGATTTTAATAAGAAGAGTGCGGAACAAACTGCTTCTGAAAAAGCAATGTTAACACTTGGTTTGATTAAAGTAGTCAAACCTGAAAATGCCAATGCGTAGCAATACGCTTTGAATTATATTTCAAATAAAAAGAGCGCAATGGATTAAATTCGTTGCGCTCTTTTTATTTTTGTAAAAAAACAAAATCACTTTGTGGACAACTCAACAAATACTTTCTTTTTCACCTGATGCTGGCATTGCGCAACGTGGGCAAGAATTGGCGATTATTCGAAAATGGCGGAACCTCCAAGGCAATGAAAATGCCGTTTGGGGAGAATGTAAAAGTAGTGGTGCTTCTTACTATTTGGTGGCGATTGATGTTAAGGGACCTACCTTTAAATGCAATTGTCCGAGCAAAAAACCTTGTAAGCATGCTATCGGTTTGATGTTACTTCTATCAAATAATTCAGATTCAGTTCAGGTTACATCTGAGTATCCAGAATGGGTTGATGAATGGATCAATAAAAAAACGTCAAGCAAAACGGAAGAAGTAACTTCTGAAGAGGAAGAGATGATTCAGCATGAACGAGAAGTTGCGAAACAAAAAAATAGAAACAAAAGATTGCTTCAAATGGAAGCTGGTTTGGCAGATATGGAAATTTGGTTGACTGATACTATTCGCCAAGGACTGGCTTCGACGGAGCGACAAGGTTATGATTTCTGGCATGATATCTCTGCTCGAATGGTTGATGCTAAGTTAGGTGGCTTGGGAAAAAAAATCGAAGCGATGCAGCTCCTTCAAGGAGGGAATATCAATTGGGTGGACAAGATGCTTTCACAAATGACTGATTTGTATTTGGTCGCCAAAGGTTTTAAAAATTTAGAAAAATTACCTCCTCTACTTCAACAAGAGTTACTTTCTGTTGCTGGAATCAATATTAAAAAGGATGAAGTTTTAGAACAAGATGGCATTCTTGATGAATGGATGGTCATGGGACAAATCGAAGGAGTGGAAGATCGATTAAATTTTCGACGAGTTTGGTTGCAAGGACAAAAGACGAAACAGCATGCTTTAATTTTAGATTATGTATTTGGTGAAGGAGGATTTCCAAATCACTTTCCAACTGGAAGTATATTAAAAGGTATACTTTGTTTTTACCCTTCGTCTTTTCCTCTTCGAGCAATTGTGAGATTGCCTTTTGATATAATTAATGAATCGCAACCTTTAAGTGGATTTACTGATTTTAAAAAATTTACTGCAGCTTATTCGAAAGCTCTTTTTGCCAATCCTTGGCTTTTAGATTTTCCAGCTTGCTTCGAAAATGTCACGCCTGTCAAAAAGAAAAATCAATTATTTATTTTAGATAAAAACAATCATCAGCTGGAAGTTTTAAATCAAGATCAAAATGGGTGGAAATTATTAGCGATGAGTGGCGGTTATCCTATTAAGATTTTTGGAGAATGGACGGGGGATATTTTTATTCCTTTGAGTGCGGAGAGTGAAGGGAGGTTGATTGCATTTTAAAATAGAAAATTATGGGACCTTGCTTGACTTGCTATATTCCGAAGGAAAATAATCTGTTGTTATCAATAGATGTTGATTTAATTCTTGATGAGATTACGAATGGAAATTTAACTCGAACTAGAAAAGGAAATCATTGGGAAGTATATTTTAATGAGGCGCCATTTACAATTAGTATCAAGAAAGCAGATTTAGACGAAATGATTGATGATTTTATTATTGAAAAAATAGAACCGAAATTTCTGAATTTCAATCAACCGATTTTTAATCTTGGCATTTGTTGTAATATAAAGAATAAGGAGATCAACAATAATTTTGTCAACCAATTTTTAAATCATTTGGAAAAAAAATCTACTAAAATTATAGGATTGATCGGGAATAATGAGTTTAACTTAAACTTGTGATTCACCTCACATCTTCTTTAACTTCTTCTTCGGTTTTTCTTTTTCCTCACCTTCTTTCTCTGTTCCTCCTCCAAAAATTAATTCTGTACTCGAATAAGAATCTCCAAAAGTTCGGGACAAAACTACGACTTGACGCATTGCATCAATCAATTGATCTTTTCCTAATTCTTTCAAAGGATGCGTAAAAATACTAACCACATAACCATTGTATAAACTATACTTTGAATCCAAAGCTGAATGGAAATTAGCTTCTAACATTTTTTCCAATTGCCCTTCTTTTAATTTTGTTTTATCTACAACTGGTGTAAAAATTCTCATCCGATTATTTTTTTCATCAGTCAAAACTAAAATCAATGAACCACCATACATCATTTGCCAATTACCCAATTGACCTTCTAACTCGTCAGTTTCTGATTTGAAAATGGCTTCCATTTTTTTATTATTCATTCCATCTGGAGAAACATTTTCGGGTTGCTTTTTATCAACTTGAGCATTGATATTTCCAGTCAGAAGAATACAAATAGCTAAAAGAATGATATGGAGAAAAGGTATTTTTTTTTTCATAAAATAAAAATGAGGTACATTAATAATATTATTAATGTACCTCATTTTAAAAGTGAAAACAATTAAATGATTGTTTTTAGAAGTGGTAGGTTATCTTCAAGACACTTTCTCACTCACCAAAACAAATGCTGGCGGAATGTTCAATGGAACAAAACTTACGTCAACATTTCCAAAAATAGTTTGGTAAAATTTCTTTGTCAACAAGGAATAATGAACTTGAATATAAAGTGCATTATCTTTCATGTGTTCTTTACTTGTTCGGATAATACTCAACGCTAATTCTTCTGGAAAAGAAACATAAGGTAAAGCAGAAATGACATAATCGGCTTTGCCTAAATTATTTTTCGCTAAATATTCTCCTAATTTCTCTGCAGAATCTTCTACGATAATTAAGCGATCATCTTTTATTTTTCGCATCTGCTCACAGAATTTTTCATTGACTTCAAAAGAAAGCAATTTAGCATCCTTTTTCATGTGTCTGAGAATATGTTCCGTAATTACTCCGTCGCCTGCTCCAAGTTCTACTATAACATCCGCTTTATCAAAATCTACAGGTTTTATCATCCCTTTACAGAGATATTTGGAACTTCTAGTGATGGTTCCAATAGATTTTATATTTTTTATACTCTCTTTAAAGAATTCAATTTTTTTCATCTATTAAACTTGTTTTATGAAACGAAGATGAGATTTTTATTTAGAGTTTACAAATTATCATTATTAAAACTCGACAAACGCTGCATTGTCTCCTCTAGTTGTTTCAATTTCTTCCTTTTGTAAATAATTTAGAACCTCTTTTTTTTTATAGAAAGAGGTTACTGGTGAATATTCGCTTGTAATCTGAAATTTAAATACATACAAACTAAAAAGGACTTGTCAGTTATAACCAACAAGTCCTTTTATATTTTTCGAAGAAACAAAACTAGCTTTCTTTAGATTCTGCTTCTTTTGCTTTTTGCATTTCAATTTTATTCAACAACAAAGCTGCTTTCATTAAGAAGTCATCTCTGTGATTGTGGAACTCTTGGAATACCATCAATAATCTTGCTGCATCAAATGAAGCTGATCGAGGTATAACTTGTCGAGCTGCAATTGGGTGCATCCAATATTCTTCGTTATTTGATCGAAGCATACTACTTGCAATATCAAATCCAATCACAACTGCCAATTTATTCAATGAGAATAAATAGTTAGTTTCTTTGATGATATCTTTTTGCAAATCAATGATATTAATTCGATCAAACCGTACACGCGATTTTTCACAAAGGAATAAATCTCTTCGACCATCAAAAGTAACGATATCTGTGATTCTATATTTCTGGAAGCACTTGCCAAAGAACGCTCTAATCCATCGTTGAGCAGGACGCAATTGACCAAATGCATCGTCCAATTGGCGATCAAAGATTTGGTAAGTTTCGTCAAACTCTCGAATTCTTTTGGTCTTCATATTGACTACGTCTTTGACACGGTCAATGGTATTACCCAATTCGTTTGTTTTGGCAGTAACCGTTACTATGTCTACATCGACAGCAACAGTCATACTTTCTAAAAAGATTCTTTTTGTTTGTGGTTCAAATACCAACAATGCCACTTCATGGATGGCGTAAAAATTTGGAGGTCCTCCGTAGATATTTCCAAATTTTAATTCTAAAAATGCGATGTTCTGATTCACGGTTTTCTATTTAATAATAAGTGGTGCAAAAATAATACTTTCAAGTGGTTTTTTCTTTTTTCTTTCGGTTTTATTCGGTTTAATCGTGAAAATGTATCAAAATAATATGAGTAAAATTAGTATTCGTTGATTTAACTACGCTTGTTTTATATTTATTCACGCATTTTAAATCATTTTTACATAAATAAAAATTTTCCGCTATCATAAATTTTTTCATCATCAGCAAAAATCTCTCCTCCATTCTTCATATTTCCAATCATATCCCAATGAATTGGAGAAACATTTTTTCCACCACATTGACCATAAGATTGTCCGATAGCCATATGGATGGTGCCTCCTATTTTTTCATCAAATAAGATATTCTTAGTAAATTTATTGATATTATAATTTGTCCCGATGGCTGCTTCGCCAAAGTTTCGGGTACCTTTCATTTTAAATATTTTATTCAAAAATGCTTGGCCTCGTTTAGCTTCCCATTTTTCGATAAGTCCATCTTTTACCCAAAGTGTAACGCCTTCAACTTCATGTCCCATGTAAACTGCTGGGTAAGAAAAATTAACTACTCCATTAACTGAATTTTCTACTGGTGAAGTATATACTTCACCTGATGGCATATTAGTTTGTCCATCTGAGTTGATCCAGGTTCTTCCTTTTGTAGAAAAACTAATATCAATTCCATCTCCCTTGTATTGTACTTTTTCTCTCTTGTTTAAAACGTCGACAATCTTTTTTTGAAATTTTCGAACTTTCAACCACTCTGCTTTTGGATCATCTTTAAATAAATGACAAGCGCCAAAAACAAAATTTTCATATTCTTCTAATGACATGCCAGCATTTTGAGCAGCAGCCATGGTAGGATACTGACACAAGTTGCGCCGAAGATCACGAGTTCCCGTTCTTTTAAAATAAGTTTTGGAAACACTTGCGTGAGCATCTTTTTTAATCTTGACTTTTTTGGAATCCACATTTTGATTTTCCATTAAATTAAATGGAGCGCGGATATAAAGGTAGGCATCAAATTTTTCTACAGCTCTTTTATAAAAAGGAGAAACTCGTTTAAGTTGTTCTCCTTTAGCTTCTTCGAAAAAAATTCGACTTTGCTCTCGGAATTCCATATTGACTTCCATGTGAGCACCTGCACGAGTGGCAGCTCTGTATACTTCTCGAACTAAAGGTTCGGCTAATGTTGTAGTTTGCACAAAGAGTTGATCTCCTCTTTTTAATTCTAAGCAATACTTGACCAACAAGTTAGCATATTTGCTAAGGATAGTGTCCATAGAAAATGTATATGTTATTAATGAGGAAAAAACGATTCACTAAAATTAAAATTAAAATAATAATAAATGATCCGTTTGTCGTTTTCCTATCCTTTGGGGTTTCAATTCTTTGTTAAATGTATAAAAAACAAAATGTAAAATGAACTTTAGTTAGACGAAATTTCACTTACCAATGTTTCACTTGGTGTGGATAACGAACTGCATAAAATTCTTTTACTTTTATCTCTAGGAGATCTCGAAAGTCATTCACATTTTCTTTTGTCTTTGCAGAGATAAAAATGTTCACATGATCGAATTCATTTTTCAATCGAGATTTTAATTCTGTAACAATTTCAACTTTGGTTGCATCATCTACGAGATCATCAAAATATCGTTCGCGGTACAAATCTATTTTATTAAAAACTAGAATGGTTGGTTTTTCCAAGGCACCTAATTCTTTTAGCGTATTATTTACCGTACGTAATTGATCTTCAAAATATGGATGTGCAATGTCCACTACATGAATCAAAATATCACTTTCTCGAACTTCGTCCAATGTTGATTTAAAACTCTCGACCAAATGATGCGGTAACTTTCGGATAAATCCAACTGTGTCGGATAACAAAAACGGCATTCGGTTTAACACAACTTTTCGAACGGTCGTATCTAATGTTGCAAATAATTTGTCTTCTGCAAAGACGTCAGATTTACTCAACACATTCATCAAAGTTGATTTTCCAACATTGGTATAACCAACTAAAGAGACACGAACTTGTCTGCTTCGTTGCTTCCGTTGAGTGGTATTTTGTTGATCTATTTTTTCTAATTGTTTTTTTAACAAAGAAATTTTGTCTCGTACAATCCGTCTATCTGTTTCAATTTCTTTTTCCCCCGGTCCACGCATTCCGATACCTCCACGCTGTCTTTCCAAGTGAGTCCAAAGTCCTCGAAGTCGTGGAAGCATGTATTGCATTTGGGCCAATTCGACTTGAGTTTTAGCTTGAGCAGTTTGTGCTCGACTAGCGAAGATATCAAGAATTAAAGTACTTCGATCTACTAATTTCACTTTGAGTATTTCTTCTAAAATACTTGCTTGTTTTCCTGATAGATCATCATCAAAAATAACTAAGCCGATATCTTCATTGTTCTCAACATACTGTCGGATTTCTTCGATTTTTCCAGAACCAACAAAAGTTCGACGATCAGGAGTTTGCATTTTTTGGGTAAATCTTTTTTTAGTCACAGCACCTGCGGTAAGGGCTAAAAATTCTAATTCATCCAAATATTCTTTGACTTGATCCTCTGTTTGATCTTGAGTTATTACCCCAACAATGACAGCGTACTCGGTTTCTTTCCTTAGACCCGTTTTAGGTTTTTCACCTAAATTCCATTCGTTGTTAGTTTGTGTAGTGTTACCTTTTCTTGGTAAGTTGCTTTTATTTCTCATCTATTCGATTTATTTACTTCTACGTAATTTTTATTTTTTTGAGGAAAAATGAACTTCTTGAGGGGAGCCATTTTACCTCACCCAATCCTCAGGGTTCAATCTAGCCTTATCTCGCCAGACTTCAAAATGAACTTCTGAAACATTTGTTTTTCGATCTATTGCGACAGTTCCGATATTTTCCATAGTACCTACTTGATCTCCTTTTTTAACAAACACTTCTCCTAAATTAGAATAAACGGTGTAGTATTCTCCATGTTGAATAATCAACATATTTTGATAACCTGGAATGAATTGTTTACTTACTACTTTTCCTTCAAAAACAGCAAAGACTTTTGCATTTCGCTCCGTTCGAATATCTATTCCATTATTGGTGATTTGCACTTTGGGAAGTGTAGGGTGTTGTTGCTTTCCAAAACGCCTAGTGACTACTCCATCTTTTACTGGTTGAGGTAATCGACCGCGGTTATTTCTAAAGTCACCGGTCAACCTTTTTAGTGCATTGACATTATCTTTTTGAGGTTTTTTATTTACATCCCTTTTGTTGATTTTATTATCTCGTTCATTTTTTCGACGAGCAGCCATATCTTTCCTGATAGCTTTTTCGATGGCTTTGTTGAGGCCTTCATGATCAGTCCGTTTTTTTCGTAACTGACTTTTGAGATGTTTTTCATCTTTTCGAAGTGTTCGGAGTAACTTAGATTTATCTCCCAGTTCTGCACTCAAAATATTAGCTTGTGTTTCAACTGAAACAATTAACCCTTCTTTTTCTATTTTAGTTTCTTGTAGTTGTGTTTTCTTTATGGTTAGCGTTTCTTTAGTTTCAAGAATGAGATGAGCTTGTTTTTTTCGATACTCATCATATTGTTTTAAATATTGCCAACGATGAAAACCTTGATTGATACTTTCTGCTGAGAAAATAAATCCGAGGTCACTACTATTTTTTTTTCTTCGATAGGCTTGTCTCAAAAGCTCGCCATATTCTTTTTCCAATCGACCAATATCATCGGTCAGCGATTCTACTACATCAGAAGCTCGATTCATACTTAGGTCAGTAATCTCGATTTCTTTTCTAAGAGTTGAGACTAATAATTCTCGTTGTTGAATTTGTTTTCGAAGAGCTATGTAACGGTCTAGTGCTGCCGCTTTTGTCTTGGTGGTTTTATTTAAAAGTTTAGAAGTTAGTTGGATATCTTTAATTAATTTTCGGCGACGATCTTCTAAATCTTTTCTGATTTGTGCGTTGGAAAAATTAATGCAAAAAATCCCTAACAATATAATTACAAAAAACCGTTTACTCCAAAAACCGATAAGGTTCGAAGGATGATTAATCCACTTTTTTATATCTTTTTGGAATTTCAAATTTTATGCTCTTGGGTTCATTAATTTTCACATCAGACATTTTTATGTCCATGTCGATATTGTTCGTGTTTTTTCCAGACACATTAAGGTTACGAAAATACGAAAAAATCTGTTCATCTTCCAGTTCCTCATAATCATCAAAAGTCATTCGGAAAGTCTGGTCGTTTCGGATATCTGAAAATTGCATTTCATTCAATCGATGGTTTGTTCCGTCCATCCAATATTCTGCTCGCACATTATCTTTTTCTACGTAAAGATGGTGCTGATTGTTTTTGATTTCTGAGTCAGGTTTAAGATTGGAAAGGTAAAGTACATTGCCCAAGAGCATTGTTTGGATCGCTTCGAAACTCGAAGGCATGTTATATTTTTCCTCAAAAAAGTTTAAATCTTTGATAGTATATTCTTTGGCTTGTCGATTAATGATGTAAACGGAATCAGTTGTGATTTGAGCGCGAACAGCCTCGACTCCTGCTTTTTTTGCTACAAACCAAATGACACTATCTTTTCGCATACGGATGTAAGAGGTGAATTTTATTTTCTCATTATCATCTTCGTAATTTATTTTCGCTTTGGCGGTTAACCATTCTGCTTCGATTTTATTTTTGCCTAATGCTTTTAGCAAAAAAGTAGTTGACTTTTCTGAAATACCTGAATCGGTTGGAATGACTTTTTTGCTTTTGCAGCTTGCTATGAACAATCCAAATAGAAAAAGGTAAAAGGAGATTTTGAAAAAAACTTGCATTTATTTTTTTTATAAAAAACGTTTTTCGAGTGAGTTGTATTTCTTAAGGAAAAGATAATTTTTGACAGATGTGTTCTACTCCTTTTTCGCTTTTTTATTCAATTCTGTCATTGTATGAGACAAACCGATAGTTCCAAAATTCTTGACGCCATCAGCTGCTCTTTTAATAATTTCAGGCAACTTACTTTGTTCCTCTGAATTCCAATTTCCTAATACAAAATCAACTTGTCTTCCTTTTGAAAAATCATTTCCGATACCAAAACGAATACGAGCATAATTATTTCCACCAGTCATTTGGTCGATACTTTTC
The DNA here is from genome assembly GCA_937981555.1 of uncultured Saprospiraceae bacterium. Taxonomy (GTDB): domain Bacteria; phylum Bacteroidota; class Bacteroidia; order Chitinophagales; family Saprospiraceae; genus CAJQQY01. The sequence goes on along the minus strand of CALJOK010000004.1, from coordinate 114,813 downwards.
AAGCCATTGTGTCCTCCGTCAGATCCTTTTCCTCGCAATCGCAAAACACCCAAGTCTAAATTCATATCATCAACGATGACGAGTAAATTTTTCTTTTCAATTTTCTTTTTGGTTAGCCATGCTCGAACTGCTTTTCCACTCAGATTCATATACGTGGAAGGTTTGAGTAAGACGAAGGTTCTTCCCTTGTGTTTAAATTCTGCTAAGTCGCCCAAAGAATCATTTTTGAAACTTACATCAAATTCTTTCGCTAAAGCATCGACTACATCAAAGCCAATATTGTGTCGAGTATTGTCATAATCTGCGCCCATATTTCCTAGGCCTACAATCAAATATTTCATCGGATCAGGTTCTTCTTTTTTTTGTGAAAAATCAAATAGGTTTTTTAGCCAGTTCAACATAAGTGTTAATTGTCAATGACTCGGAGGTCGTTTTATGGTTAAAATTGTAAAAGTAAGTATTTGAACGTAAACATCTTTGACTGGTTACTTTTATATCAACAAGATATTTTTAAACAAGTTCTCTATCTAAACAAAAAATGCAACTCGTTGGAGTTGCATTTTTTTGATTGAGTTAATTTTTATTTCCAAATAAATCTCGCCATTTTTTTTGCCGTTTCTTTTTACGTTCTGCTTTTTTCTGATTTCGTTCTCGTTTATTTCGAATCTCTTCGTTACGTTTTTTGATGCGGTCAGAATTTTCTCGTTTACGTTTGGCTTCTTCTCTTTGTCGATTTTGAGCGTTTCCTTTTTGATTAGTTTCGCCGTTCTGTTTACTTTTTCTATTTTTAAAAATATCTAAAATTCGATCAAGCGGTTCATCTTCATATTCACCTTCTTCAAATTCTTCCTCAAGGATTTCTACAATCTCAGGTTCTTCTTCGAGGTAAGGTGGACAATCCATTTCTAATATTTTTCCAAAATCCAATTCATCGAATTTTGCGTTTTTCATATGTTTAAATTTCGGATCTTTATATGTCTTCTGCATAAATTTTCCAAAAATAGGTAAAGCAGTATTAGCCCCTTGCCCTAAACGAATACTTCGAAAACGCACCTTTGGAGATTCCCCACCAACCCAAGCACCAGCCACTAAATTTGGTGTAAAACCTAGAAACCAACCATCTGCATGAGATTGAGTTGTTCCTGTTTTTCCAGCAATATCATTATCTAGATTATAAACTGCACGGAGTCGTCGAGCTGTTCCACTATCCACAACTGATTGCATCATGTTAGTCATGACCGTTGCATAATCTTGATCCAAAACTCTTTTGAAAGGTTCTTTCTCTTCGTTTTCATAATCAATAATTATATTTCCTTTGCTGTCTTCGATGCGTAATAAAAACTGTGGTTCAGGACGTAAGCCTTTGTTGGCTAAAGTTCCATAAACTTTTATCATGTCATATAATGATACATCAACTGTACCCAAGGCAATTGCGGGAGCTTTAGGAATATGACTTGTGATGCCCATGTCTTTGGCTAATTGTCGAACGGTATCGATTCCTGTTCGCATGATTAAATCAACGGCAACTGAGTTGACAGAATTGGTCAAAGCGCCCCGTAAAGAGTATGCGCCACCATATTTTCCATCTGAATTTTCAGGTTTCCAATCTTCATAATCTGAGTAAACAACTAAGCGATTATTGACATAATCGCAAGGATGAATTCCGCTTCGCAAAGCTGCGGAGTAAACAATTGGTTTGAAAGTAGAGCCAACTTGTCGCTTCGCTTGAATGACATGATCATACTGAAAGTATTTAAAATTAGTTCCACCAATCCAAGCTTTGATATTTCCAGATTGAGGTTCCATTGCCATAAATCCTGCGTTGAGCATGCAGAAATAATATTTGATAGAATCCAACGGAGTCATTTTTGCCTCCTTTTCTCCTTCCCATGAAAAAATAGTCATGTTGACTTTTTCGTCAAAGTTAGTTTTGATTTCTTCCTCCGTTTTTCCATTTTTTTTAAGTCGTTGGTAGCGACGAGTTTTTTTGATTTCGGTTTGTAATGTTTTATCATCGCCCCACGGTTTTTTCCCTTTCCAATGTTTATCAAAATCTTTTTGCAATTTGGCGAGGTGCGAAGTCATCGCCTCTTCTGCATATTTTTGCATTCGAGAATCTACGGTTGTGAAAATTTTCAAACCATCGGTGTACAAATTATATTTGCTTCCATCTTCTTTTTGATAAAAACCTAAATCCTTTTCGGCAACTCTTCGCACGTACTCTCGGAAGTGAGTCGCTAGTCCTTGATTTTGATTTTCACTATGATAATCTACCTCTAGCGGAAGCATTTTGAGTGAGTCAAATTCAGTCGAAGAAATGTAATTGTATTTCTTCATTTGCGCCAAAACTGTATTTCTACGAGTCAAAGCATTCTCCGGATTTCTAACTGGATCGTAGTAGGTGTTCGCTTTGAGTGTTCCAATAATTGTAGCAGCTTGCTCGATTTTTATATCCGTAGGAGTATTGTTAAAAAACTGTTGGGAAGCGACTTGAACGCCATAAATATTTCTTGAAAAAGGAACGGTATTCAAATAAAGGGCAAGCAATTCATCTTTGGAATACACATTTTCTAAACGACGAGCGACCATCATTTCTCGAATTTTATTAATCGGGATTTCAAGAAATCGATGTCGTTTTCTTTTAAAAAGATTCTTAGCTAATTGCTGGCTAATCGTACTTCCTCCTCCACCTGATTGATCTTGTAAAAGTATTGTTTTAAAAAAAACTCGAACCCACGCTCTCATATCAATTCCTCGATGTTCAAAAAAACGAGCATCTTCTGTTGCCACCAAAGCATTTTTAAAATGATCAGAAATTTCATTTAAACCGACATTGACTCGATTTTCTTTAAAGTACTTTCCTAATAAAACGTTATCTGAAGAATAGACCTCAGAAGCGGTTGCATTTTCAATGTTTTTTAAATCTATAATCGTAGGTAATTTGCCAAAAGCACCTACCCAAACAAGAAAAACTAATAAAAGTATAGCGGAAAGGCCTGCGGCAAAAAAGCCACCTGCCAATTTGAAAGCCCATCGTCCACCAGGGTTTGCAGCCACCCAAGCCATAAATCGATCTCGTACAGCTTGCGCATTTTTCACAAAATATTTTTGGAAAAATTGTTGGCCTTTAGATGGTTGATTTGGTTCTGACGATGTACTTGAAGTATTGGAATCTTGATTTTCGTTATCCATTAAGGGTTTTCTTTTTATAATCTAAAATTACCAAAAGGTGAAACGAATTTGAATATTGATAAAGTATAAATAAATTTTATTCGTTGGACGTTTTATGATGGACGTTGAATGGTCACCTTTTTAGTTATTCAAAAATAGTAGAATTGAGTAATCTTTTCTAGCAGTTTTGAGTATTTGCAACGGGTGGGTGATTATTCGCAAATTAAGATTTTTACTCCAAAACTTCTTCTAAGATCTGATGAGAATTTAAATCTGGGAAATTTTCAATTTGCAAACGATAGAAAATAATTAATTGCCGAAGGAGCTCTTTTCGAGTATCGCGAGACATCTTTATGTGATGAATTTCTTGTAAATTAGTAGTTAAAAGTTCGTGTACCAATTGACTTTGTTCTTCCTGTAAAAAATATCCATGCAATTCTTTTTCCGCGACAAACATTCCTTCTCGCAAGTCAAAAAAAGAATGATTTTTGGAAAAGTTATCTTCGGGCATAAATCCTAAATAACCAGACAGTCGCAACATAAAGTATAGATGCAAATTGGAAAATGAAAGTTGAGTTTCGTCTAGGAATTGAAAAATTTCATAAACAAATTCGAACATTGGAAGATTCTCCTCTGGTTCTCGAATTGCTTTTCGAGTCAATTCTAACATAAATTGTCCGACCGAACTTTTAGCAATTTCAAAAGGCAAAGATTGATAAATGTGAGCTGCTTTGATTTCTTTAATTCGAGTCATGTCTTTATCATCTCGATGATAAACGACCAAGTCTACCAATGACATTACTTGTAAAAGACTTGCACTCACTCGAGCATTTTTTTTACGAACTCCGCTGATGATATAAGTTCGCAAACCTTTTTTCTCTGTGAAAATATCGGTGATGATACTCGTTTCGGAGTATTTGATGGAACGAAAAATAATGCCTTTGGTTTTGATTAACATAACCTCTAACCCCTAAAGGGGAATTTTAGCGAAGTGGTAAAATGATATTTTCTACACAAAAATAGAAAATCTAAACTTTATTTTAGCTTTGTAAAAAAGCTTGGTTTTTTATGAACTTTTCAAAACGCATTACTTATCGTCATTTTCAGATTGTTGCTATGACTGCACTTTCTGTTTTTTTGATTATCGAAGCTTTTCGGCAATGTGATTTTAATATTTTTTTTACAGCAGGAAAAGATATTTTGGTTGGCGAAAATCTGTACACTAAGATTTATCAGGGGTGGTTACATTATTATTATAGTCCGCTTTTTGCTTTACTACTTTCTCCTTTTACGTTTTTTTCTGAGTATGTAATTACATTGTTATGGTTGGTGTTGAATGTATACTTCTTCTATCGAATTTGGGAGATATTAAGTGATTGGTTGGAGTTGAATTTGTTGCCGGTTTCAACTCAACGATGGTTCTTTTGGGGAAGTGTGATTTTATGTGTGCAAGGAATTCGAGATAACATTCATTATCATCAGATTACGATAATGATGATTTATTTGACTTTGCAAGGTCTGGATTTGATTTTGAAAAAAAAGGAATGGAAAGGTGGTGCTTTGATTGCTCTAGGAATAAATATTAAGATTTTGCCAATTGTCTTTTTTCCGTATTTGCTTTATCGAGGATATTGGAAAGGAGCATTGAGTGTCGGTTTGTTTTGGATATTTTTATTGTTTTTACCTTCGGTATTTATTGGTTGGGAATATAATTCATTTTTGTTGAACGAGTGGTGGAGTGGAATTAATCCGAGCCAAAAAGAAAATGTGTTGGATTTTTCAAGAGCTGGTTTTGGGTCGTTGGTGACGGCACTTTTCCATAGTCAAACTGGCGAGATACGACCGATTTTTGTAACTCAATTCTCAATAGAAACTATTGTTTTTATCACAAATGGGTTAAGGTTGTTTTTGGCTATTTTTACGTTGTATTTTTTGCGGACTCCTCCTTTTCAAAAAGCGAAATCTAACTTGCATCGATTTTGGGAAGTAGGGTATCTTTTTTTAGTGATTCCTTTTCTTTTTCCTCACCAACAAAATTATGCTTACTTTTTTGTTTTTCCTGCGGTGGTATATTTGATGTATGTTTTTTATGAAAAAATAAAAATGCGAGGAAGTTTTCGATTGTTAAATCTGAAGGATAAAATTTTATTGGGAATACTTGGAGTGAGTTATTTGATGATGAGTGCAGAATTATTTCTGGGAGAGTTTCGAACTTTTTATATTGATATTCGATTGATGACTTGGGCGGCGATTTTTATTTTGATTGTATATAGTAACGTAGCGGTCTGCTTTAGCAGACCTAAAAAAAGGGATTAAGAAATACATATTTCTTAATCCCTTTTTAGAAGATTTATATTTTTTTAGGTCTGCTAAAGCAGACCACCACGTTACTCATATAACTGTTTATTAGTTATTTTTTTCTCCAACAATTCTGAAGAAGAACCTTTCTCTTGTGCTTTTTGCCAATATAATAATGCTTGTTCTTTATCATTCAATTGAAATAAAACATCTCCATAATGCTCTAAAACAGTAGGCATTGATTCTCCTCCATTTTGCAAAGCTTTCTCTAACCACTCTTTGGCACCATCGTAATTTTTCATTTTATATAAAACCCAACCATAAGTATCTTGTAGTCGAGGTTCATTTGGTTTGAGTTCGATAGAACGTTTTGACATTTTTTGAGCCTTATCTAATTGTTCTCCACGCAATGCTAAATGAAAACTGTAACTATCCAAAATCGTGAATGCATCTGGATTTAACTTCAATGCTTTTTCAAAACTTTTATCTGACTTTTCATATTTTTTAGAGTTGTGATATACCTCTCCGAGTCGTCCATGAATATCAGCTTGCATCCTTTCATTTTTTGCACTCATCATTAATGCTTGCTGAAAACCATCAATAGCATCGTCATAATTTCCTTTTTCAGAATTGGCAATTCCATTGAGATAATATGCTTTTGCTTTGTTGGGAAAAAGGTCAAGTGCATCGTTAGAAGTTTTGAGAAGTGCATCAAAATCATGTAATTCAAAATTCAAATACATTACTTGTTCCCAAACAGTAAAAACAGAATTATCCAATTTTAAAGTTTGCATATATTTTTCTAAAGCCTCTTTTGGTCGTTCTGAATGATTAAGTAAATCACCATAGACGGAAAAACTTTTGGCATTATTTGGATGAATCTCTGTTAATATTTGAGCTAACTCAATGGCCGCATCTGCTAATTCTTTATCGCCAGTATTCGCCACTTTCTGAATGTGAGGAATCATCTCTTTTATTTTCAAATCGATGTCAACATCTTCTTGTAGAAAAATAGGTTTTAGTGCACTTAAAAAATTTGCTTGGTTTCCACCACCTTTGTTAGAATTAGCTACAGCGATATTTGCTTGAGCATCAGAAGGATCTATTTGTAATATTTTTTGGAAAATTTCTTTAGCTTTTTCTTTTTCGCCAACTCTTTGAAGATGGCTAGCCAACATGTGTTTGTATTCGAGATTAGAAGGGAAAGCGTTAGTCAATTTTTGTAATTCTTGCGTTGCTTTTTTCTGTTTTCCCAAACCTAAATATAGGCTATGTTTTTTTCCGATTAACTCTTCGGTCAATCCAAATTTAGATTCAATTTTATCATAGACTTTAATTGCAGCCACATTATTTTTAGAACGTACTAAAAAGTAAGCTTGCTTTTGATAAAAATATTCATTGTTCGGATATTGCTTCACTAAGCTGCCAAAAACTTCCGCCGCCGCTTCATCTTTTTTCATTTTTTGATAATGGTCAGCTAAAAAAGATTGGTACCATTCATTTGATTTATCTAATTTGATTGCCATTTTTATGGCCTTTTCAGCTTTGTCATCTTTGTCTAGTACATCATACATTCTAGCCAGTTCGTAAGCCGCCGCATGATTATTTTTATCTCTTTTGAGAACTTCTTTGTAGAGGACGACCGCATTTTCATAATTTCCCAAAATCTTCTCTCGGCTAGCTTCGATGAATATTTTTTCAGTATTCACTTCTTCTTCAGTATAAAATTTCTGCGCTTGAGCGTCGAATGAAAAAAACATTCCGCTAAATAGCAAAAGAAAAATAGTGTATGTTTTAAAAACCAATTTCATATCTAAAAATTAATGGTGAATGCTTAATGGTTAACGATAAATCTGACTATGTAATCTAGCAACCTGCATCTAATTTAACGTTTAACCTTATCAAACGAGTATCTTAAATTAATGTTTAATTAAGTTTTATCAAACGGAAATATTAATCATTCACCGTTATAAATTAACCATTATTTTTTGCCTGTACTACCGAATCCTCCTGCACCTCTTTCTGAATCTGAAAGTTCAACAACTTCATCCCAAGTGGCTTGTTCGTAACGAGCGATTACCATTTGAGCAACGCGTTCAGAGGGTTCAATGGTTTGGGTCTCCTTAGAAAGGTTGATCATTATAACCCCAATTTCACCTCGATAGTCACTATCAATAGTCCCTGGAGAATTAACTAAGCTCAATCCTTTTTTGATAGACAATCCGCTTCGTGGGCGAATTTGAGCTTCATAACCTTCAGGTAATTCAATAAAAAGTCCTGTTGGAATAATTATTCTTTCGAGTGATTCTAATTGAATTGGTATTTCGATATTTGCTCTTAGGTCCATTCCTGCACTACCTGAAGTTTCATATTGAGGTAAGGCATTGACGGAACGGTTGATAACTTTTACTTTCATTTTTTATTCAAATTTTAGACAAAGATAGGAATATCAGAGGAAAAATAGGAGTCAGGTTTGAGGTTGGTCGCTGTGCTCTCGGTCAGGAAGTCAGAGGCTTGGTGCTACTCCCAGATTATTGAAAATGCAATTACAGTCCCTTGGGGATAACAAGAAATCGCTGACTTCCTGACGGAGAGCACAGCGACCAACCTCAAACCTGACGCCTGATTAAAAAAATTTGGTAAAAACAATTTTTTTGTACCTTCACGACCAATTTTCAAATAAAAAAATGATTGCATATATCAAAGGTGAGATCACCTACAAAAGTCCAACTTACATACTCGTAGAAACTGGTGGAATCGGTTATCACGTGAACATTAGTTTGAATACTTATGCTCAGATTGAGAAATTGGAGAAAGTCCAAATTTTGACTCATTTGCAAGTCAAAGAAGATAGCCACACGCTTTATGGTTTTGCTGAAGAAGCGGAACGAAGTATGTTTGTTTTATTGATTTCAGTTTCGGGCATCGGACCCAATACTGCTAGAGTTTTATTATCATCTATGAAAGTAGATGAAGCAAGAATGGCAATAGTGAGCGAAAATGTCGCAGCATTTAATAAAGTGAAAGGGATCGGGCCAAAAACTGCGAAACGAATTATTTTAGATTTGAAAGATAAAGTGATTAAAGAATCGGGGGATACTCCAATGTCAATTTCTCCAATCAACAATACAATAAGAGAAGAAGCGTTATCTGCATTGGTAGCTTTACAATTCCCAAAAATCAAGGTTCAAAAAGTGCTTAATAAAATTCTTCAGCAACAACCAAATATTGGTAACGTAGAAGAGATGATTAAACTAGCATTAAAAAACCTATCCTGACAAACAAAATGTCAATCAAAAGATCAAAATCAATGTCAATTAGCTGAATTTGATTTTTCGATTAAATTTGACATTCTATGAGTTTCTTTTTTCCTAAAAAACATATTAGAAAAAAGTAAACTTAGTCGCATTCACAACGTAAATATTTTGTACGATAAGCAGAAAAATCCAAAAAGGATTTAAAATCTACTTATTGTTAAAAAAACTATAATAAAACAGCAACGCAATAAAGTTGCGTTATCAATAAGTTGTTTCAAAAAATCTAGTTTTTATAAAATGGAAAAATAGATTTAACAACGGAAATTCGAAAATATATTCTGACAACCTAACGAGGTAATTATTGTCTCTTTGTAATTGAATCGTCATTTTGAAATAATCGAAACAATTACATTTTCAATTTTTTCCTTTCCTTCCATCTTGGCTGCACATGGGCAGCACTTTGGAATAGGCCAAAAATCTCCCATGAAGAAATTATGAAAAACGTAAACTTACTACTTAGTTTTTTATTCGTACTTGGATTCTTTTCTGCCTCACTTGCTAACTTTGGAGGAGGTTCAAATATGGACGATCCATTTGCTCCAGAGATTATAATTAATAATGATACCATACCGTTCAACGAGCGATATGATGACTTCATTAATAATCCAAATTCCAATCCTTTTGATCTTGCTGATCCAAGTGTCATCGAACAAACTGTCGAGTATGATCCAGCTACTGGAATGTATGTTATTTCCGAGAAAATTGGGGATGATTATTTCAGAATGCCTTCTTACATGACGTTTAATGAATACATGGATTGGAGAGCGAAAAAAGAAGAGCAAGAATATTTTAGGCAACTCTCCGGACTGAGTAGCAATACAAGTGTCAATGGAAAAGTAGATCCGTTGTCTAAAATGGATTTAGACAAAGATTTAATTAATCGATTATTTGGAGGAACAGATGTGGACATTCAGCCTCAAGGAAATATTGATTTGACTTTTGGAGTAGATTTTCAAAATATCGAAAATCCAATTTTGACTAAAAGACAACAGAAGCAAGGTGGGTTTGATTTTGATATGAATATTCAATTGAACGTACAAGGGTCGATTGGGGAAAAATTAAAACTATCTACCAATTATAATACTCAAGCGACTTTTGATTTTGATAATCAATTGAAGTTAGAATACGATGCGGATGCATTTAGTGAGGATGAAATTATTAAAAAGATCGAAGCCGGGAATGTAAGTTTACCACTTCGAAGTAATTTAATTCAAGGAGCGCAAAGTTTGTTTGGATTAAAAACCGAATTACAATTTGGACATTTGAGAGTGACTGCGATTGCGTCACAACAAAAATCGAAACGAGAGGCGATTGAAATTAAAGGTGGAGCACAAGTACAAGAATTTGAAGTAACAGGTGAGCAGTATGATGAAAATCGACACTTCTTCCTTTCTCATTATTACCGAGACCACTTTGAAGAGGCATTGGCAAATATGCCAACGATTAATAGTTTGAGTCGAATTACTAAGCTTGAAGTTTGGGTAACTAATGATCGAAATGAAACGGAAGGAATTCGAGATATCGTAGCATTAGCCGATTTGGGAGAGTATGATCGAATTACCAATAGTAATATGTTTTATGGTCAACCAACAACTCCTCGGAACAGAGATGTATTTGGGGTAGATGAGTTGCCTGAAAATAGTTCGAATGATATTTATCGAGATTTAACTCAAATTTCAGAAGCTCGTTTTGCAGACAAAACAGTTGGATTGTTAACAGGACAATTTAATTTTCAACAGACCAGAGATTTTGAAAAAGTAAGAGCTCGATTATTGAATCCAAGTGAGTACACTTATAATGCAGAATTAGGATTTGTATCGGTTAACGTAAACCTTAGAGCTGATCAAGTTTTGGCAGTTTCATATGAATATAATTATGCTGGAAAAGATCAAGTATATAAGGTAGGAGAATTGGCCGAAGATGTTCCGCCAACAGAAGATTCGATTACGCAAAATGTAATTTTCACAAAAATGTTGAAAAGTACGACACAGCGAACTGATCTTCCGTCATGGGATTTGATGATGAAAAATGTTTATTCGATTGGAGCATATCAAGTGAATCGAGATGATTTTAGATTAGACATTTATTATGATGATCCAGGAGCAGGGTTGAAGCGTTTTTTACCAGAAACGAATTTGGTAAATATTCCTTTACTACGAATTTTTAATTTAGATAATTTAAATGTTCAAGGTGATCCAGTCCCCGATGGCGTTTTTGATTTTGTCGAAAATGTAACTATCAATACTCGTAATGGTCGAATCATGTTTCCAGTCCTAGAACCATTTGGTTCATCGTTAGTTGATCAAATTGATGGAGCGGCGGATAAAGAAAAGTTCTCTTTTCAAATGTTATATGATTCGACAATTGTACGGGCGAGAGAGTTTCCAGAATTCAATCGATTTACGATTAAAGGTTCTTACAAGTCTGCGATTTCCAATGAAATTTCTTTAGGTGCATTTAACTTGCCTCAAGGATCGGTAACGGTAACTTCTGGAGCACAAGTTTTGATCGAAGGACAAGACTATGAAATTGATTATAACATTGGTCGAATCAAGATTTTGAATGATGCCATTTTAGCATCAGGTAGTCCGATTAAAGTTTCTTTTGAGGATAACACACTTTTTGGTTTTCAGACAAAAACACTAGTTGGTCTGAGAGCAGATTATGAAGTGAATGATAATCTTTCTGTTGGAGGTACTTTCTTAAATCTATTTGAAAGACCATTTACCCAAAAAGTAAATATCGGAGATGATCCGATCAATAATAAAATTTATGGTTTAGATTTTAATTATAGTTCGGAGTCAGCATGGTTGACTAAGGCAGTAGATCGTATTCCATTGATTGATACTAAAGCTCCTTCTAAGATAAGTTTGGTAGCAGAGATGGCAGCGCTTCGACCAGGTCACTCTAAAGCAATTAATCAGGTAGAAGTAGATTCGGCAGGTAATTCGATTAAGGATAAAGGTGGATCAGTTTACATAGATGACTTTGAAGGAAGTACGAGTAGTTATGATTTGAGAACACCTTATACCGCATGGGTTCCAGCAAGTGTACCTCAAAATGATGCACAAAATAATAATCCACTTTTCCCTGAAGCAACAGAGATTGATAGTAGACTTTCAGGAGTCAATCGAGCAGGGTTGAGTTGGTATCGAATAGATCCAAGTGTGAGAGATGATAATGATGGTGCGGATAATTACGCAGCGGCAATTCCGCAAGAAGAAGTTTTTAGAAATAGACAATTGACTCCTTCTGACAATCCTACGATTTTTACTTTTGACTTGGCCTACTGTCCAGATGAAAGAGGACCATATAATTTTGATGAACCGAATGGAACAACCTATTCAGAAGGGGTGTCTAATGTTGGAGGTAATTTGAAATTAAATAGTCCAGAAACTCGATGGGCAGGAATTATGCGATCATTAAATACAAATGATTTCCAAGCTGCCAATATCGAGTTTATTGAATTTTGGATGTTGAATCCTTTTATGGATAAAGCAGATGGTTCGGCTACTTCTGGTGATGGAAATTTATATATCAATTTGGGAAATATTTCAGAGGATATATTAAAGGATTCTCGATTGTTTTTTGAAAATGGATTACCTGGTGCAACTAATAATAGTAATCGACCAACCACAGAAACAAATTTGGCAAGAGTTCCTTTAGGCCCATTGGTAACTACGGCATTTGATAATAATACTGACAATAGAGATTTACAAGATGTTGGTTATGATGGGTTGAATAATGAAGGGGAGAAATTACTTTTTAGTGATTACGTTACTTCAATCAGCGCTATCGGGGTTAATTTGGATGATGTATCAAATGATGATTTTGTAACACCAAGTGATGCTTCTCTAGAACCTAATACTTTTAGTGTCGCAGACCGATATGCAAAATTTAATAACTCACAAGGAAATGCTCGAACGATAGGAAGTGTGAGTGAAATTATCGGAACTAATCAGCCAGACTCAGAGGATCTTAATAATGATAATACCTTAAGTGAGACAGAGGCATATTTCCAATATAAAATTCCATTAGTACCTGACGGAGATGATTTGGATGGGAATACTCCTTACATCACGGATTCTATTTATGATGTTGCTTCAGAAAGAACTTGGTACCGATTTAAAATTCCAATTGACCAATACACTAGTAAGATAGGTAGTATTCAAGATTTCAGATCTATTCGATTTATCAGAATGTATATGCAAGGGTTTGACGAAAAAACCATTTTACGTTTTGCAAGATTAGAGTTGGTAAGAAATCAATGGAGAAGATACCGAAGAGATATTGTAGATGGAAATATTATTACATCAGGAATTCCTTCCGAGGCACTATTTGATGTTAACGCTGTAAACGTAGAAGAAAATAGTAGTCGTCAACCATTCAACTATGTACTGCCATTAGGTATCGAAAGAGAGCAATCCCTTGGAGCATTTCCCAATGCATTACAAAATGAGCAATCCCTTGCGATGAATGTTTGTGGATTAAGTGATGGAGAATCCAAGGCGGTCTTTAAAAATATCAAACTAGATTTAAGGGTCTATGAACGGATGAGGATGTATGTCCATGCCGAAGCACCTGAAGCTGTGGAGAATGGAGATATGAGTATTTTTATGCGACTCGGAAGTGACTTTGAAAAAAATTATTACGAATACGAAATACCATTAACATTTTCTGATTCTACTGTCACCGCAGAATTTAACAGTACCGCTAATGAATATAAACTCGAAGTATGGAGAGAAGAAAATGATTTTAATTTTCCATTAGAATTATTGAAAGATGTAAAAGTAAAACGTAACGAAGCAGGAACCACTCCAGAAATTGTTGGAAAAGCATTTGCGATTCAAGATCCTGATAGAATACAAAATACCGTCAGAGTAAAAGGAAATCCAAATCTTGGTAATATAAAAGGTGTGATGATTGGGATTCGAAATCCAAAAGCTGCGCTTGAAAATAATACACGAGATATCTGTGGGGAAGTTTGGGTCAATGAGTTACGAGTAAGCGGATTTGATGAGAGAGGTGGTGTAGCAGGTTTGGCAAGACTTGATATACAGTTAGCTGATTTTGGAAATGTTGCTGCCTCAGGAGCTTTTAGTTCCATTGGTTGGGGAGCTTTGGATCAAAAATTAGCAGATCGACAACGAGAAAGAGTTCAAGAGTATGCAGTTGATGTTGATTTTGAGTTAGGTAAATTTTTTCCAGAAAAATGGGGAATCAAAATTCCTGCCTTCGCTCAATATTCCAACATTGATCGAATTCCAGAATTTGATCCGTACGATTTAGATATTACACTTAAGGAAAAATTGGACAGTCAAGATTCTCAAGCAGATAGAGATTCTATTCGAAGTCAGGCTCTTGATAAAACAACGATTAAAGGTTTCAACTTTACGAATGTCAGGAAAGAGCGAACGAATAAAGACAAAACTCCGATGCCTTGGGATATTTCAAATTTCACCTTTACCTATGCCCAAACTCAAACTAAGCATAGTGACCCAATCATTGAGTCAGATGTCATTGATCAAAAACGAGGGCAAATTGATTATACCTATTCTCGAAAAGCAAATTACATTACTCCGTTTAAAAAGGTGACTAAAAAACCGAAACTGAAAAAACATCTTGGATTAATTACTGGGTTTAATTTTAACCCGATTCCAAATACTTTTTCATTTAACACTATTGCTAATCGGCAAAAGACGGAAACGAAATATCGGTTTGCGAGTGAGAATCCATATTACAATACTTATGTCAATAAGCAATTTGTGTGGATGCGAAATTACGATATGAGATGGGATTTGACGAAAGGTCTTAAGGTGGATTATTCCGCTTCTAGTCAATCGGTAATTGATGAGTTGGCTGAGTTCGATGATAATACACAACTGCGAAGAAGTGAAGCAGAGTTAAATGCATTTATTAAAGAAAATGTCAGAAATTTAGGCCGAGATAAGAAGTTCCAACAATCTGTTAATGTAACCTATAAAGTACCATTTAAGTCTATTCCAGTTTTAGATTGGGTGAGCGCTGATGTAAAATATCGAGGTAGTTTTAATTGGGATGCAGGAGCACAAAATAATTGGAATCTAAACGATACGATACACTTAGGTAATATTATCCAAAATGGACAGTCCCGTTCAATCAAGGGAGTTTTGAATTTTGACAAACTCTATGACAAGTCTAAGTTTTTGAAAAAAATCAATAAGAAAAAATCTACTTCAAGAAGAAATGCTGGGAGCTCTAGGAAAAAACAAACTAAGGCTTCTACCAAAGATGATCCTAAAGATAAAAAGAAGAAAAAAGATAAAAAGGATAAGGAGCCAAGTAAGATTACTAAAGCGTTAATCCGACCGTTGATGTTAATAAGGAAAGCAAGGTTTGATTATACGGAAGATTTTTCTACTGTAATTCCTGGATATACTCCTACCGTAGATTTCTTTGGTCAGTCCACTAATTTCTCTCGACCTGGTTGGGATTTTGTAGCAGGTTTTCAACCTAATGACGCATGGTTTGATAAAGCTGTAGCTGATCCTAATGATCGTTGGATTACAAAAAGTTTCTTTTTAAATCAAGAAACGATCAGGACATATACTAAGAATTATGATGCTCGTTTGACCTTGGAGCCTTTTGCTGATTTTAAAGTTGATGTTGAAGCTAATTATTCATTTACTGAAAATGAATCTGCCATATTCAAAAATTTAGATACGCTTTATGCTACAGCTGATCCTTTGGATCGAGATAATCATATCAATTATGGATTAGCCAATCAGCGACAAATAGGATCGTACACCGTTTCATATTTTGCGATGCAAACACTTTTTCAAGATGGGTTTAATAATATGGTGGCATTGTTTGATCGGTACGAAGATAATCGTTCCCTCATTTCGAAAGAATTAGGAACAGGAATTCACACCGAAGATGGTTCTGAATATACCAACGGTTTTGGAGAAGCACAAAGAGAGGTACTTATTCCTGCATTTCTTTCGGCTTACACTAATCGAGATCCAATAGAGTTCTTGAATAGTAGAGAGGGGAATATTTTTAAAACGATCCCTCGACCAAATTGGCGATTAACTTATAACGGTTTATCAAAATTACCTTGGTTCAAAGATATTTTCAAAAGTGTAAGTATCACTCACGGATACAAATCTACCTTGACAGTTAATTCATTTGAAACCAATCAACAGTATGTAGATGAAGATCCTTTTGGAAGTCAAAACTTAAATAATTTTGGAAATTATTATACTCGATTTGATATTCCAGCATTGACAATTACCGAGCAGTTTTCACCACTTATCGGAATCGATATCAAGACAACCAATGATATGACCTTCCGAGCTGATTTCAAAAAATCAAGAAACTTGGATGCTGATTTCCAGACTAATGTATTGACTGAAAATAGAACTACGGAATATGTCGCAGGATTTGGTTACAGATTAAAAGATGTAATCATTCCATTCTTGACAGGTAAAAAGAAGAAAAAGAAAGGGGCTAAAAAAAGTACAAAAAACACTCCTGCTAATCCAGGAGGAAGAGGAGCTGGTGGTGCAAATTCCAATGTTCCAAAAGGAAATGATTTGAATATAAAATTTGATTTCTCTTTCCGAGATAACATCACTATTAATCATTATTTGGATCAAGATCTTGCTGAACCGACTAGAGGAACTCGAGATATTTCGATCAATCCATCGATAGATTATCAAGTCAATAAAAGATTGAATCTTCGATTGTTTTTTGATTACAGAAAAACAGTTCCAAAAACTTCAGCAGCTTATCCAATTACAAATACTGCTGGTGGAATCACGGTTCGATTCTCATTAAATTAATACGTAGCGGTCCGCTTTAGCTGACCTATAAAAAATACCAAAAGCGACTAGAAATTATTCTAGTCGCTTTTTTTATTTTCCCTGAAAAACCTATTATTCCCAATGTTTATCTAAATGGATGTGATGAAAAAGTCATAACCTTTCTCCTCCTAATTTGTTATTCAAAAACAAAGAAAATAAATTCAACTTAATTATTCATTTTTCATTACTTTTGCCCCATGTCCAACTTGCAGCGTCTATTAGACTTGTATCGAGATAGTGCGCGGACACAACAAATTGTGAATGCGCTGCAAACTCCGACTCCGACACGCTTACAAATGGTAGGTATGACTGGAGCGCAGGATTCCTTTGTCCTGTCTGGAACCTACCTCGCCAATCCTCAACATCATCTTTACATTGCAGCCGACAAAGAAGAAGCTGCTTATTTGCAAAACAATATTGCCGCATTGTTAGAGAAAAAGGGAATTCACTTTTTTCCCGATTCTTTCAAACGTCCAATGGATTTTGAGCATCTGAACTCTGCCAACGTTTTGCAACGAACGGAAACCATCAATAAAATTTCCAATGCAAAATCCATAGGAGAAATTATTGTTACTTATCCTGAAGCACTTTTTGAAAAAGTCGTTTCGCCAAAAGTGTTGAACGAAAAACAAATTTCGATTGTCAAAGATGAAAAATTAGATGTCGATTTTTTAGTGGAGCTATTCGTTGAATATGGTTTTGAGCGAGTAGATTTTGTTTATGAGCCAGGACAGTTTTCTATTCGTGGAGGCATCGTTGATATCTTTTCTTATGGAAATGAATATCCATATCGAGTGGAATTATTTGATGATGAAATTGAAAGTATTCGAACCTTTGATCCGTTGACTCAATTGAGTGTCAAGAAGATTGCAAGGGTTTCGATCATTCCAAATATCAACACAAAATTTTCTCAAAAACAAAAAACATCTCTCTTCAATGTCTTGCCAGAGAACACGGCGATTTGGATAAAAGACTTAGACATGTTGATCGGTAGATTGGAAATGTGTTTGGAGGAAGCGGAGAAATTTGGTAAAACAGTTTCGTCTTTAGATGAAGGAGACTTGGCAGAAATTTTTCGAGACAGAGCTTTTATCAAGCCAGAAGAAGTGATTCAAGATGTAGAAAAATTCGCATTGTTTTTCCTCAATAAAAATTTGCATTTCAAGCCGAATGAGAAAATAATTTTCAACAGTAAACCACAACCCAACTTCAATAAAAATTTCAAATTACTTATCGAAAATCTCCATGAGAATCAAGAGGCGAAATTGGAGAATTATATTTTTACAGAAAATCCAAAACAGATTGATCGTTTCTATGCCATCTTTGAAGACCTTAAAGCAGACGTTCAATTTCATCCTGTGACGAAAGCGTTGAGTGCAGGCTTTTTAGATTTGGATTTAAATGTTGCGTGCTATACCGATCATCAAATTTTCCATCGTTTTCATAAATATAAATTGCGTCGAGGTTTTACCAAAGACAAAGCGATCAATTTACGAATGTTGCGAGAGTTGGTGCCTGGGGATTTTGTTACGCATATCGATCACGGAGTTGGACGATATTCAGGTTTGGAAAAATTAAATATCAATGGGCAGACGCAAGAGTCTGTTCGACTGTTTTATAAGAATGATGATGTACTTTATGTGAGCATCAACTCGCTACACAAGATTACAAAATTCGTCGGCAAGGAAGGCAAACCGCCAAAGTTGAGTAAGATTGGTTCCGATACTTGGAAGCGATTAAAAAATACCACTAAGCGAAAAGTCAAAGACATCGCTAAGGAACTCATCAAACTTTATGCGAAACGAAAAGCTGCCAAAGGAATCGAACATCCGGAGGATGATTATTTGCAAATTGAGTTAGAATCGAACTTTATGTTTGAGGATACGCCCGATCAAGCGAAGGCGGTTCAAGCGGTAAAAGAAGATATGCAAAAAGCTTATCCAATGGATCGGTTGATCTGTGGAGATGTTGGTTTTGGAAAAACGGAGGTTGCAGTTCGTGCTGCATTTAAATGTGTTTTGGGAGGAAGGCAAGTGGCAATCTTAGTTCCGACAACTATTTTAGCATTGCAACATTTTAAGACTTTTGGCAATCGACTTAAAGAGTTTGGAGTGACGGTAGATTATATTAATCGTTTCCGAACGACGAAAGAAAAGAAAGCAATTTTCGAAAAATTGAAGCAGGGGAAAATTGATATAGTCATTGGGACGCATGGAATCTTGAGTAAAGATATTGGTTTTAAAGATTTAGGATTACTCGTCATTGATGAGGAACAAAAGTTTGGTGTAGCTGCAAAAGAAAGATTACGAAATCTAAAAGTCAATGTAGATACCTTGACTTTGACCGCAACTCCGATTCCTCGAACGATGCAATTCTCCTTGATGGCAGCTCGTGATTTGAGTGTGATTAGAACTGCACCGCTGAATCGTCAACCGATACACACAGAGATTCGAGTTTTTAATTTGGAGTTGATTCGAGATGCGATTGAATATGAGATCAATCGGGGAGGACAAGTTTTCTTTGTGCATAATCGAGTGAAATCATTACCAGAAATTACAGCGATGATGCGCAAAATTTTGCCAGACATCGACATCGCTTCTGCACATGGTCAAATGGAATCCAAACAACTCGAAAAGACTTTGTTAGATTTTATCGACCGACGATATGATGTTTTAGTTTCTACAAATATTATTGAAACAGGATTGGATATTCCGAATGCAAATACGATCATCATCAATAACGCCAATCAATTTGGGATGAGTGATTTGCATCAATTACGTGGACGAGTTGGGCGAAGCAACAAGCGAGCATTTTGTTATTTGTTTAGTCCTCCGATGTCAACTTTGACACCTGATGCTCGAAAACGATTACGAACCATCGAAGAGTTTTCAGATCTTGGAAGTGGTTTTAATATCGCGATGAAAGATTTGGATATTCGAGGTGCTGGAAATTTATTAGGTGGAGAGCAAAGTGGTTTTATAACGGACATTGGTTACGAGACTTATCAGAAAATTTTGGAAGAAGCGATTCAAGAATTGAAAGAGACAGACTTTAAAGATTTATTCAAAGAAGATTTGGATAAAGAAAAAATATACGTTCGGGATGTGCAGATTGACACCGACATCGAAATGTTGATTCCAGATGGGTATGTCAAAAACACGCAAGAACGACTGAGTCTTTATACGCAGATGGATTCATTGAAAGATGAATTGGAGTTACAAAAATTTGGTCGAGAGTTAAAAGATCGTTTTGGAAAAATCCCTCGACAAGTGCGAGAGTTGTCAGATGGTTTGCGTTTGCGTTGGGCTTGTAAAAAACTGGGTTTTGAAAGAGTGATTTTAAAAAATAAAAAATTGCGTTGCTATTTTATTGAAGATCCGCAATCGCGATTTTATGAGTCAGATTTGTTTAATCAATTGTTGGCTTTTTTGGCGAAAGACGGGGTGAAGTATGGTTTGCATATGAAAAAATCACAGAAGCATATGATTGTAGTGAGGGATGGAATAAAGACGTTAAAACAGGCGCGGATGGTTTTGGATAAGATAAGAGAAGAAGTAGAGGTAGGTGTATAATCATCTATTCTTTGTTGTAAAATATACCCTAAAATGAATAATTTATTGATTTTACATATTATTTATTGAAATATCAAGGTGATTTGACTAAAAAAATAGTTACTCTAGGAACTATTTCGTAACTTACGGCGTTATAAATATTGAAAGTCATTTCATTTATGTCAAAAATCTCCTCACCAATTATCAATCTATTCCACTTCTATTAGCTTGTTTAGCATAGAATTTTACTGATTTTATACCTTTGATGATGCATCATATTGCATTTGATTTATTTCTTCACTTTAAATAAAAATTAATCATGGCTAGAAAGAAACATTTTACTAAAACACCAGGGCTATATTTTTTTAATATCAAAATGGGACATAACAATACCATTACAATTTCTCGAAAAACAAAAGAGGCAGCAGAATATGCGTTTTCCAACTATCTAAGTCAGAAAAAAGATGCTGAATGGTTAGGGAAATGGGATGGGAAGAAATTTGTTGAAACAGAATGGAAAATTGCCTCTTAAATTAGAGCAATATTCAAAATAGGTAATATGATAAGAGTATAGGAACTAAGTTATTGAAAAAATTAAAAATCCTATCTAAAATCATTAAAAGTACCAATCAAAAAAAGGATGAAAATTTATTTTCATCCCTTTTTTTTTGCTTACTAATTAATCTCAAAAAATACCTCCTATCCGACACCATCCTTTCTCCTTTTTTCGTTAATTTCGCATATTCGTTTTTTTAATGAAGAAAAATCAAGATTAATACTTCAACCACATATCGAACCATTGCATCAATATTCATAGCCATCTTGCTATTGAATGCGTCTGTGTTTAAAGAAATACATACTTTCTTTTTGCATGACCATCATCATGAACAAGAAGTGGAACATAATGAGATATGTAATCATTCGACTCATATGCATGAGATTGAACATGTGGCGTTGGATTGTTCTATTTGTGATTTTCATTTTTCTCCTTCGGAAAAAATAGTTGCTGTTCTCTTGAACTCACTTGTACTTCCAACAACTGAAATGCAATATTTTTATCATGAAAATATTTCATATCGAACAGGAGACCCTCTCCCAATGCTGCGAGGCCCACCGAGTCAGATTTAATTTTCCAATCAAATTTTAAATTATAGTAAAACGAAAATATCATCTTTCCAATCAAGCGAAAGATGACTACTTGCGTGTATTTACTACCTTATCTTTCAAATTTTTAAAAAAATTAAATCATGAAAAATCTTAAATATATTTTCATCATAAATATCTTATTCTCAGTTCTATTTTTAAACTCTTGTAAAGATGATGATGTCATCGATGATGATGTTGAAGAATTAATTACAACGGTTACTTATACTCTTACTCCGACTTCCGGAGATGTTGTTACCCTTTCATTTTCTGATGTAGATGGCGATGGCGGAGATGATCCAATTGTTACAGGAGGTACACTTCAGGCTAATATGAATTACACAGGAACGCTTGATTTAAGAAATGATGCGGTTGAGCCTGGAGAAAGCATTACGGAAGAAATTGAAGAAGAAGACTTGGATCATCAATTCTTTTTTTCAACTGCTGGAGGAATCGATTTAACTGTTGCATACAATGATCAGGATTCTCAAGGAAACCCTTTAGGTCTAGCAACAAACTTAGTGGCAGGTGCACCTTCTACTGGAACGTTAAAAGTAATTCTTCGGCACAAACCTGAAAAAGCAGAGAGTGGTGTTTCTACAGGAGACATTACCAATGCAGGAGGAGAAACGGATATTGAAGTTACCTTTGATATTGATATTCAATAGTTTTTAATTTAAAATGTGAAGACAGGGAGAATATAGGAAACTCTATATCTTCCTGCCTTTGCATTTAATTAAAAATATAAACCAAAACTCGATGAAGAAAATAATATTCTTATTTCTGTCGGTTTTATTTTTTCCCAAAAATCTTCTCGCACAAGATTGTAACATTACATTCACGGGAGTGATTTTGGATAAGGGGACGAATATTCCATTGGAGTATTCGACTATTTATATAGAGAACATAGGAGAAGGAACCGTCTCAGATGAGCGTGGTTTTTTTGAAATAAAAAATATATGTCCTGCTGAATATCATGTCAAAATAAGTCATATCGGTTGTCATAGTGAAGAATATTTTATCAAAATAGAAAAAGATACTTTGCTAAAAATTTATTTAAGCCATCATTCTGAATTGTTGGACGAAGTAGTGATTCATGGAAGCCATGAAGATAACTCTACTGAATCAAGTCAAACGGTTAGTCGAGCTGATATTGCAAGTGAAAGCAATAAGAATCTTTCGGATATTTTGGAAAACATCTCAGGAGTAAGTGTTTTAAAAAATGGGTCAGGTATTTCAAAACCGGTGGTTCATGGACTTTTTGGAAATCGAGTCGCCGTAATGAATAATGGTATTACTCAGACTGGGCAACAATGGGGAAATGATCATGCACCCGAAATAGACCCTTTTGTAGCAGATCATCTTTCAGTAGTTAAAGGGGCAAGTGCTTTGGCTTATGGAGGTAATTCGTTAGGAAGTGTGGTACTAGTCGAAACGGATAATATTCAAGAAGATCCACATCTACATGGAGAGGTTAATTACACATTGCAATCTAATGGCTGGGGGCATACTCTAAACACAGCTGTAGAAAAAAATGGAAAATTAGCTGCATGGCGACTCACCGGTACACTCAAGCGACAAGGTGATAATCGTGCTCCCAATTACTTTTTGACTAATACAGGTAAGCAGGAAAATAATATAGCATTACAGATTGAAAAACAATTTCATCCGAAATGGAAGACAGACTTTTACTATAGTCTTTTTAATACAAAAATTGGAATTTTACTAGGGTCGCATATTGGTAATTTGACAGATCTACAAGAAGCAATTGGAAGGAGTGAGCCTTTCTCGATAGAAGATAATTTTTCTTATGATATCGGATCTCCAAGACAAGAAGTGACGCATCATTTGGTGAAAGTAGAAACTAAATATTTGATGGATGATGAAAAAATTATCAAATTCAAATATGGCGGGCAACTCAATAATCGAAAAGAATTTGATATACGAAGAGGAAGTAGTAGTGATCGCCCTTCCTTAAATCTGTCTCTTTTTTCTCATCATGGTGAAGCAGCTTATAATGGATTAGTTGGTGAGAAAATTTTTTTAAAAGCGGGAGTTCAATTCGATATGATAGATAATGGAAATATTCCAGGAACGGGAGTTTCGCCTCTGATTCCAAACTATCGAAGCTATCAAACCTCTACATACTGGATAGTCCAAAATGACCAAGCGGAAGAGTGGTTATTTGAGTTCGGAGGAAGATTTAGTTTAAAACAATTGACAGTAAAAAGGTTAACTCAAACCATACCAAGAGAAGTCGAAGTATTAGATCATCTATTTCAAAATTATGCTTTATCTACAGGTTTTCGATGGAGGAAAAATGATTTTTTTAAAACTAATTTTAACATTGGATATTTATTGCGAGCACCTGAAGTGAATGAATTATATAGTTTTGGATTACATCAAGGGGTGAGTGGAATTGAAGAAGGAAATCAAAATATGGATGTCGAGAAATCTTTAAAAGCCCTATGGTCATTAGATTTTAGAATTCGAAATAAATTCTTTGTACAAGCTTTGGGATATTTTCAAAACATTCAAGATTATATCTTTCTTGAGCCACAAGAAGAATTTCGTTTGACAATTCGAGGAGCATTTCCTGTGTATATATATAAGCAAACAGATGCAAATATTGCAGGTGTAGATTTATTGTTAAAATACGAACCACAACAGAATCTAAATTTTATTGCAAAGTATGCCTTGGTTCGTGGCTATGATTTGACGGATGATATTGGCTTGGTCAATATCCCCTCCGACAATATTTTTTCTTCAATGACCTACACCTTTAAGGATCAAGAGAAATGGAAGAATAATTTTTTTACGATCAATGGTCGATATGTTTTTCAGCAAAAAAGAATCATTGTTCCATCACAAGATTTCTTATTTCCACCTGATGATTATTTTTTATTGGGTTTGCAAGTTGGAACGAATTATGAATGGCATGAATCTAGTTTGAAAATTTCGTTGCGAGCGGAAAATTTATTGAATTCGACTTATCGAGATTACTTAAATCGGTTGCGATATTTTGCAGATGAGAATGGAATTAATGTGAGTTTGAATTTGAATTATCGATTTTAAAATAATAAGAATTTTGCATCCGGAAGAATTTTTATTATTTCAGATGTAAAATTAAATACTCAACGCTATCAATACAGTTTGTTTCCCCTCCTTACCTTGTAATTAAATAGACCTATCTGATAACAGAAAACCTTAAAACCACAATAATTGATTTCTATAGAAACCATTCATCTCGAAATCAAAACCTATCTTTGTAAAAAAAAATCAACAATGAAATATACAGACATCTTAGTTCAAATTCGTCAAATAGTTCGTTCTGTAAATCTAGAAAGTAAACGTATCGAAAAAGAACATGGAATTAGTATTCCACAACTTCTATGTCTAAATTTTTTAAGTGAAAAAGAAACCTTCCAAGCTAGCCATAAAGAGATCAAATTTTTTTTAAAATTAAATGCTAGTACCGTCACAGGCATCATATCACGTCTTGAATCTAAAGGGTTAGTTGCTCGTTTGCCTAAACGAGATGACAAGAGAGTAGGTTTAATTGCCATTACAGCAAACGGAGTAAAAATGCTTGATGATACTCCCGAACCACTTCATCAGCAGTTGTCGACCAAACTAAAAACACTTTCACCTCAAGCACTAATGAAGTTGCAAACTTCTTTCGAAACGATAATTGATTTTTTAAATATCGAAAATGTTGATGCTGCACCAATAATTACGGCAGAATCGAACTTCCCTAATAAATAAACTTAAATTTCTTTTATTGTTTTCTCTAGAAATTATATTTACTTAACTCAGTAGTAATGGGCATCTTTAATGCACTTTTATAGCAATTTTTTTGAATAAAAGATGTTTTATCACTATAAATAGTTTCTGTAGGAACTATTTTGTAGTTTGTATCGTTATAATACTGATAAGTCATTTAAAATGTTGAAAATTCTCCCATTAAGTATATACCTAATCCTTTTCTATTAGTTTTTTTCTAGCATTAGAATTTTATTGATTTTATTCCTTCGATGAAGTATCTCATCGTATTTAACTTATTTGTTCATTATTAAAGAATAATGATCATGGCTAGAAAGAAGCATTTTAGCAAAGCAATCGGAAAGTATTTTTTCAATATAAAAATGAGTTACAGCAATTTCATTATGATTTCTCGAAGAACAAAAACAGCAGTGATGCATGCCTATTCCAAATATTTAAATCAACGAGAAGAAGTTGCATTGCTGGGAAAATGGGATGAAAAGAAGTTCGTTAAAAGATAGATGGAAACCGTTTTATTTCTTAAATCAAAAATATAAAATATTATGAATCTAGATTGTCATAAAATCAAAATCCTTAAAAAGGATGCCAGCAAATGGCGCATCAAGTTTTTAGAATTCAACATTGTTATGATGATTGAAAATTCAATCGTAATAACGAAAATCAATAACGGATTTTATAAAGTTATCTAGACTGAAAAAACCATAACAATATTTTTACAAAACCTAAAATCACATTTTTTAAAATTATAAAATCTAAAATTTATTATGAAAAGTAATCATAAAACACAAGAAGAAATTAGTGTATTGATGCCAAATGAATCATGTATTCCTTGTGACACAAAGAATTCAGAATACTTGAGAACAGAACATAATCGTTGGAAAGTCGAAGTCAAAAAAAGGCAAGATGAGCAGAGCACAAGTACTTGTTATTGGAAAAATGCAAGTTCCTGCGTTGCATTATAAGTGCGAATCAAAAAAGGGTGGAATTTATTTTCCACCCCTTTTTTTGTCAAATGCTCAACGTCACCACAGTTCCTTCTCCCTCCTTACTTTGCAAATAAATATTCCCGCCATGCAATCGAATGATCTGTTGCGACAAACTCAACCCAATTCCTGACCCATTTTGTTTCGTCGTAAAAAACGGAACAAAAATTTGATCCACCGCATCTTGCGGAATCCCTTGACCATTGTCGACCACTTGAATGGTTACTTTCCCTTGTGGCGTTTTGTCCACCAAAACTGAAATCTCAGGATTATCCACACCCTCTAAAGCTTCAATCGCATTTTTAAAAATGTTGATAAAAACTTGTTCTAACAAAATCGAATCTGCCATCAAGCGAATTTCATGATAAAGAAATTTTATATGCCACTTAATTCCTTTTTGCTTCAAATCTTGATCAAATAATTCTTTTGCTTCTTCAAAAAACTCATTCATATTAATAGACTTCAACTGTGGCGGCGGAATCCGAGTCAACTTTCGATAGGTCTCAGTAAAAGTCATCAAGCTCTCACTTCGTTTTTGGATGATGCGAAATGCACCTCGTAATTGTTCTGCATCTTCATCTTCAATTTTTCCATCGGTAGGAATCAACTCAACTGCCGAGGAACTTAACGAAGCAATTGGTGCAATCGAATTCATAATTTCATGGGCTAAAAATCGAATCAGTTTTTGCCAAGACTTTACTTCTTGATCTGACAACTCATTATGAATATTATAAAATGTATAGACCTTAATTTCTTCATCTTTGATTTTTAAAATATAAACTTGAACCGCAATTTGGGAAATTTCATTTTGAATGGTTTCCTTAACCATTGTTCGCTCACCTGGTTTTATTTTTTCCAAAACCTCAAAAACGTTAGGTGTAATTTGTCGAAGTGATTCAAAAGTAGGGATGTAAGATTTATGCAAAAGTTGTTTGAGCGCCGTATTCATCATTAAGCATTTCCCATTTTTATCGGTACAAAAAATACCCGTATCCACATTGCTGATGATAGTTTGCATTAGTTGATTTTGGATTTCTTGTTCTGAACGCAAGTGTCGAAATTTATCGGTAATCAAATTAAATGCGCTGTACAATTCTTTGTGAGAGGCACCCATTTGCTCAGTCGCAAAGCCTTGCTCAAAATCATTGTATTGAATCCCCAGCAAAAATTGCGATAAGTCTGTATTCGTTTTATTCACCAAATTAAAGACACGCCAAAGCACTCCAATTAATGTAGGAATCAAAATCATTAAAGCAAAAATATATTCTTGATGTACAAAAACAGAAGCGATTCCCATCAACAATAAAGTGATGATGGTCAAGTTCAATAATACTTTTGTCTGAAATGTTTTAAAAAAATTCATACTGTTTCGATTAAGTATTAAGGATGCATGATTATGGATTTACGTAAGCGAGCGAAATTCATAATCCATAATTTTACATCTATAATCTAAAGTCCATATTTATCCATTCGACGATAAAGCGCAGGTCGAGTCAATCCTAATTCTTCAGCTGCTTTTGAAATATTTCCTTGATGTTTGACCAAAGCCTTGCGTACTAAAATAGATTCCATTTCATCTAGATTCAACGTTTCCAATTCTTGTTCCTCTGAAGACTTGTTGCTTTGTAAATTAAAATCAGCAGGCATTAGTTTTGAATTTTCAGATAAAATAATTGCTCGCTCGACGCTGTGTCGTAGTTCGCGAATATTTCCTGGCCAAGGATAACCCAGCATTTTTTTCAAAGTGTCTTTGTGAAAAGTGAGCGCTTCTTTAAAATATTTTTTTCGATAAAGTTGAAGGAAATGTTCTGCCAAGATGATGATATCTTCCCCTCGTTCTCGCAAAGGTGGAATCGAAATTTCGACGGTATTAATTCTGTAAAGCAAATCTTGACGGAAAGTATGTTCTTGAATCATTTTTGCCAAAGGCATATTAGTAGCAGAAACAATTCTTACATCAACAGGAATTGGCGAAGCAGAACCAACTGGAAAAACGCTTTTATTTTCTAACGCTTGCAAAAGTTTCGGTTGGGAGCTAATCGGCAAATTTCCAATTTCATCCAGAAATAATGTTCCACCTGAAGCTGCTGGAAACCGACCTGTTTTATCTTTATCTGCTCCAGTAAATGCACCTTTGACATGACCAAATAATTCACTTTCAAAAAGAGTCTCCGTAATCGCTCCCAAATCTACACCCATGAAAATTTGATTTTCACGCCTCGACAGTTTATGAATCGTACGAGCAATCAATTCTTTCCCAACTCCATTCTCTCCTAATAACAATACATTTGCATCGGTTGGTGCGACCTTTTGAATCATTTTTTTTAAGTCTAAAATCGATTGTGATTTACCTAAGATCTCTCCAAATGATTGACTCATATCTTGCTGTAAAAAACTTTTTTGCGAAGCGGCTTTTTTCAAAGCAAGATTGGATTGGCTTAGTTCGAGTGCAGCATTAACCGTTGCTAAAAGTTTTTCGTTACGCCATGGTTTTTCAATAAAATCAGTTGCACCAGTTTTGATGGAACCAATTGCCATCTCCAAATCACTAAAAGCCGTCATCATAATTACAGGTAAATCAGGTTTGAGTTCTTTGATTTTTTTTAACCATAAAATTCCTTCTTCGCCTTTAGTTTGACTGATTTTAAAATTCATATCGAGCAATACAATTTTAGGATCGTATTGGCTCAAAAGTCTAGGAATGTGATAAGGATTATTTTCGGTATAGACGTGTGTGAAGTGTTGCTTCAACAACATTTTTAAGGAAAACAAAATGTCCTCTTCGTCATCAATGATCAGAATGGTGGCGTCTTTTTTCATAGTAATCAAAGTCTAAAATAAGATTGAGAAAAATGAATGTAAATTTGTGCTTTGGCTAAGATTCTTCTTTTATTGTTTGAAGGCAATCTTCTAGATATTTCTTCAACCAATCTTCTAGACTATTTTCAAAAGCTAAAAGAATTGTATTACCTGAACCTAATCCAATTTTGTCCATATTAAAGTTTGTATAGTTATTCATCCAAAAGATAGATTTTAAAAAATAATTTCCATCAATAATTTCTAATTCTTTTATTACTCCTGAAAATTCAATTGTTTTTTCTTGAGTTCTACCATATTCAATTATCTCTTTCTCACTAAAATATTTAAATAAATATTTTTTTAAAATATGAAGATAATTAAGACGATGATAACGATCTATTAATGGAAAGCTACAACTTAGTAAATAATCTTTACTGTTTTTTAATTCGTCAATAGAATTAAATCTATCATTTCTTTCTTGGATATATTCCCATTCTCCTTCACTCTCTTTAAGAATTGTATTAACAAAATCATCTTTTACAAAATCCGAATGAGTGATTCCTTTTTCTTCAAAAATAAGGAATGGTTTTTTTAGAAGAGAATTCAATTGCAATAAAGATTCGGTAGTTATTCCAGGTTGAATTATTATCTGCTCATCTAAGTATGATATTTGTTTATTATTAGAAATAAAATCTTTTATAATATCTGGAAAAGAAGAAAGGTTTTCCAATTTTTCTTTTAATAAGGCATGTTTATGTATAAGAAAGAAGATTTTGTCTTCAAAAACATATTCATCAATCTTTTCTTTTTTGAACCTATCCATTGCTTCGTATTTGGAAGTAAACAATAGGTTTATATTTCCATCACAATCAGTTAAGTACTCGCTCGAATAATTATAATCACCACTAAAAATGGCATTTATAAAGGTGAGGTTATTAGCTTTATCAAATTCTGAAATTTTGAAAAAAGAGACTCTAAACCTTTTAATTAATTCATCAAGTTGAGCATTAGTAGGTTTTTGTAAAAACCTAAAATGTGAATACTCTGTATTATCTGGATAAAGTCTGATAGTTGGATTACAACCTAATTCATTAATTAAATAATCATTTACTGAATCTTTAATCTCTTGATAATCTTTATTATCACTCCATGTTACATATTTGTGAATCCAATCAAATACATAGGTAAAATACTCTCTATCAATTTTTTGCTTAAATTCTATTGCTTCCTCTTTTGAATCGAAAGCTTTGACCATTTGATGAGTTCCATCATTATCATACATTGAATCATTGAAAACCCAACCAATATTTCTGACAAAATATTTTTTCATATTATATTTTTAATTTTTTGGCAAGAGAGAGGTAATCCATTTCCATTATCCATCCATGGCGCAAAATTCATTTTTTCAAAAATGTTGATTTTTCCAATTTCTCTTAAATGGTAATCTGTTGAAAAAATACGTGGAATAATCTCATTGCAAAACCATGTATTATGTGTGAGTCTTAATGACTTGATTTCTCCAGTTACATTTAATGGAGAAATTAAAAGGGATTGAATTTCTTTATGATTTTCAAAAAAAAAATAGACTCGATTAATTTGAATTATTTCATCTGCACTTAATTCTTCAAATTCGTTGACAAAATCACTCAGAGTAGGAATAAATCTATTGCTAAAATCAGGTAAAATATGATCTTGCTCACATAGGTCTTTTACATTTATCTTTTTCCCCTTTTCGTTGATAATGGTATTCCCGAAAATTGGAATTATTACTCTTCTAACTCCCCATAAATTATGTAAAATTCTATGGCGATTATCACTACATAATTCTTTTGTACTATCCATAAAAAAATGAATTGGATAGTAATCATCAATAGAGCCTCCTCTCTTCTTTACAGATATTTCAGAATGAATATATGGATTCATTTTATTTAGTTTTAGATTCTTATTTAATTACAACGGTGAGAGATTAGTTCAATAAATATGTCCATAAATGAACACTCATTGTACACTCGTGAACATTTTTTTTTTTTTTTTTTTTAATAAATCCGTAACTCTCTCAAAATCAATGAGTTAAGTTATTGGCATTTACTTGGCACATATATTATCAAAATCGAACATAATCAATCAAAACTAACATTTAACTATGGATGTACAAATTGAAAAAAAGAACAGAGTCTGGCAAAAAGCAATCATCGGCGTTTTGGTTTTAAGTTTTATTTCATGGATATCTTTTTCCTTTTACAAATCTTCTGGAGCAAGTAAACTCAATGTCAATCAAAGTCGAATTTTGGTAGATACTGTTCGCAAAGATGTTTTCCAAGAGTTTATTCCTGTGACTGGAAATGTACAACCGATCAAATCGGTCATCATCGCAGCTGTAGAAGGTGGACGAATTGAAGAGAAATTGGTAGAAGACGGAGCAGCAGTAGCAGCGGGAACTCCAATCTTGAGATTGAGTAATTCGGATTTGCAATTGAGTTATTTGAATCAAGAAGGTAACCTCATCGCTCAAATTAATCAGATTAGAAATATGAACTTATTGCAAGAACAGCAACGATTGAACTTGCAAGAAACGTACTTGGATGCAGAATATCGATTAGATATTTTGAATAGAAGATTGGCTAGAGAAAAAGAATTATATGCAGGAAGTGCCATTTCAAAAGTTCAATATGAGGATACTGAATCGGAGCACAAAAGTTTAGTAAGAAGAAATGCCTTGCTCAAAAGAAGCATTGAAAAAGATTCTCTTTCGGGAATTATTCAAAAGGAGCAAATGGAAAATTCGTTGGATTTGATGAAACGGAATTTAGAAATTTCAAAAAAGAATTTAGAAAACTTAATCGTCAAAGCACCGATCAAAGGGCAACTCTCAGGACTAAATGTTGAAGTAGGAGAATTGATTCCTGAAGGTTCACAGATTGCACAAATTGATGATTTGAGTAATTTTAAAATTAGAGTTCGGATTGATGAATTTTATATTTCAAGAGTATTTCCAGAACAAGAAGGTTCGTTCACTTTTGCAAATGAAGATTATCAATTGCGTATCACTAAAATTTACCCACAAGTGGTCAACGGAGGTTTTGAAGTTGATATGAAATTTATTAATAAAATTCCTGAAGGCATTCGTCGTGGTCAAACTGTTACGGTCAAATTACAACTATCCGCAGAGCAAGAAGCTCTTTTAGTTAAGCGAGGTGGATTTTATCAATCGACTGGTGGCAACTGGGTTTATATTTTAAGTCAAGATGGATCGAAAGCGATCAAAAGAGAAATTAGAATAGGAAGACTAAATCCAAATTTTTATGAAGTCGTAGATGGACTCCAACCGGGGGAAGTTATCATCACGTCAAGCTATGAAAACTTTGGAGATAAAGATGAGTTGATTTTGAAAAACCAATAATAATTTTCCATTTTTAAAACTTATAGAAAATCTAAAACAATTCTAACAATGATAATACGTACCAAAAGTTTAAACAAAGTTTACCGAACAGACGAAGTGCAAACGACTGCACTCAATGATCTTTCTATTGAAATTAATCAAGGCGAATTTGTTTCCATCATGGGACCGTCCGGTTGTGGCAAATCTACCTTGATGAACATTTTGGGAATGATTGATAGCCCATCTTCAGGTGAGTATTTTTTCATGGAGAATGAAGTTGGTGGACTTTCCGAACGAAAGCGATCCGACGTCAGAAAAAATAACTTGGGATTTGTTTTTCAAAGTTTCAATTTGATTGATGAGTTGACTGTTTTTGAAAATGTTGAACTACCGATGATGTACACGAAGGTTCCTTCTGCTGAGCGTAAAAAAAGAACAGAAGCACTCCTCGAAGAAATGAATATGATGCATCGTCGAAATCATTTTCCACAACAACTTTCGGGTGGACAACAACAACGAGTTGCAGTAGCAAGAGCGATCGTCAATAATCCAAAATTGATTTTGGCGGATGAACCTACTGGAAACCTGGATAGTGCAAATGGAGATGATGTGATGAAAATTCTGGCAGATTTAAATTCAAAAGGAACTACCATCGTCATGGTTACTCACTCGCAATATTGTGCAGAATTTGGCAATAGGATTATTCGATTATTAGATGGGCAAGTGGTGACGGAAAATGTAGTACGTCAATTTTTATAACGGTAGGGGCAATCCCTTGTGGTTGCCCTGCATGCTGGGAACAATAAATTTGAAAATATAAATTGCGGTAATAATTTCCATGGTGGAGGGCAACTACAAGGGATTGCCCCTAAGGTTAAAAATCAAAAAACATGATTCAACTAAAAAATTTAGAACGATATTATAAAAGCGGTTTCCAAAAAAGCTGGGTACTCAAAGGCATCAACCTTGATGTCAAACAAGGTGAATTTATAACCATCATGGGCGACAGCGGCGCAGGTAAATCAACCCTTCTCCAAATCATCGGGATGCTTGATGCCGCGAACAAAGGCGAGTATAATTTCTTCGACGAAGAAGTACATCGCTTCAATGAAAAAAAACGAACAGAGCTTTATAAACATTACATCGGTTTTGTTTTTCAAGCCTATCATTTGATTGATGATTTAACGGTTTATGAAAATATCGAAACCCCTTTAATTTATCGAGGTATCAAAAGTAAAGAGCGAAAACCTTTGGTCGCTGAACTCCTCGACAGATTTAATATCGTAGCAAAAAAAGATCTTTTTCCAGATCAACTTTCAGGTGGACAACAACAATTAGTAGGACTAGCAAGAGCGATTATTGGAAAACCAAAACTACTCCTCGCAGATGAACCTACTGGGAATCTACATACCAAACAAGGCGAAGAGATTATGAAACTTTTCAAAGAATTACATGCGGAAGGAATGACTATCATTCAAGTAACTCACTCCGAAAAAAATGCGGAGTATGGAGATCGAATTATCTATCTCGAAGATGGTTATGTTCGAGAAGATAAAAATGTAAATGAATTGTTAGAAAAAAATTAAGATTTCGAAAGTTCTTTTTCTTATTTCCTGCCAGCAAATGGTAAACTCAAAAAAACAACGCCATGTTAAAACATAATCTTCGTCTTGTATTTCGAAAATTCAAAAAAGATAAAAGTACGTTTTTGATAAACTTGATTGGTTTGTCTGTAGGTTTTGTTGTAGCATTAACCATTTTTGGCTGGGGGATTGTTGAATTGAGTTATGATAAATTTCACACAAAATCTGATCAGATTTATCGAGTAATTAATGAGCGATTTCAAAATGGAGAAATGGTTCAAAAGGGGGCAATCACTTATCCTACGATTGGTCCAACTATGTTTAAAGATTATCCTGAAGTAATTAACAATACTCGTATTTCTTATCAAGGGACGATGAATATTGCCAAGGATGATAAAATTATACGCATTGATGAAGCGCAATTTACAGATCAACATTTTTTCGAAATGTTTGATTTTGAGTTATTGGCAGGGGATAGAAAAACGGCGCTTTCGGAAACTAATCAAGTAGTGTTGACACAAGAAATTGCCAAGCAATTATTTGATATTCGCAATGAAGATTATGAGTCCATAATTGGTGAATTTATTGTTATGGATAGAGATGAACACCCTTCCAAAGTTGTAGGTGTGCTCAAAGATTTCCCTTCCAATTCTATTTTTCAGCCAACTGTTTTAGGAAGTTATGCAACTTTCATTCGTTACTCTGGTGAAGGGGCTGACAACAGTTGGGACTGGTCTGATTTTTATCATTATTTGGAATTAGATGCCAATGCAGATGTTGCTGCTTTGGAAGCTAAATTTCCTGCTTTTTCCAAAAAATATTTTGTTGATGAAGGACTTACGCAAAGCGAAGAAAAATTCTTTTTGCAACCACTTGCCGATGCCTATCTTCATTCTTCTGATTTAGAATATAAAATAATGAAGACAGGAAGTGCTCGGGCGGTATGGTCATTATTGGCGATTGCGATTATGATTTTAGTTATTGCTTGGGTCAATTATATCAACTTATCTTCCGTTAAAGCTATCGAACGAGCGAAGGAAGTTGGCTTGCGAAGAGTGATAGGAGCAGGGAAGAGACAATTGACTTTTCAGTTTTTGCAAGAAGCATTTTTTGTTAATGTATTGGCAGTTGTACTGGCTATTCCGTTGACATTTTTATTTCAACCTTGGTTTTATGATGTGATGGGTGTTGATCAATCTGCGGCGATTATTCCTCATTTGGATTCACTTTCATATTTGATGTATGGAGGGTTTGGGTTGTTGATTTTTTTAGGAATTTTGATTTCAGGATTGTATCCATCGTATTTACTTTCTAGTAAAAATACACCAGAGGTACTGAAAGGAAAATTTCAAAATACAACTAGCAGTCGATTTTTGCGAAAAGGTTTGGTGGTGTCTCAATTTACCATGTCCATCAGTTTGATCATCATTACAATGTTTGTTTATCGGCAAATAAAATTTTTAAACCAAAAAGATCTAGGTGTAAAGATTGACCAAGTGATGGTTTTTAATGGGCCAGAGTTGACTGGTTGGGATAGTTTATTTATTGAAAAAATGAATGCGTTTACAGCATCGTTAAGTCAGTTTCCAAATATCCAAAGTGCCAATACCTCTAGTCGAGTACCAGGGCAAAGAACAGGTAGGATTTTTAGTTTAAAAGTTAAAGGCGATGAAGACAACACTTCCTTTATGAGTAACTTCATCAATGCCGATTCGAAATATGATGACACTTATGATTTAAAAACTTTAGCAGGACGATTTTTCCGACCAGATGATTCTAATACTGATGGAAGCTTAGTAAAAAATATTGTCATCAATGAGGCAGCTAGAAAAATGGTAGGCATTGAATCCAACGAAGCTGCGATAGGTCAAGTGTTTAATTTTTTTGGAAATGATTATAATGTGGTAGGCGTTTTTAATGACTATCATCAACGATCAATTCATCATGCAATTGAGCCCCTAGTTATCGTCCCTTATTATGCGACATTCAATCCTGTGTCTGTAAAAATGGCGACGACCAATATTGACCAAACGATCGCTCAAGTGAAAACTAGCTACGAATCGTTTTTTCCAAATAATGCATTTGAGTATACCTTCTTAGATGACCAATTTGCACGACTATATCAAGCAGATAAAAATTTTGGACAAATACTTTTGTTCTTTACTTTCCTTGCCATTTTCGTGGCCTGCTTAGGTTTGTTTGGTTTGGCATCGTACACCGCACATTTGCGAACCAAGGAGATTGGAATTCGGAAAGTATTAGGAAGTTCCGTTTCACAAATCGTAAAATTACTTTCCTTTGATTTTCTAAAATTAGTTTTTGTAGCAGTATTGTTAGCAATGCCGATTGCTTGGTATTGTTCGCAGCAATGGTTGCAAGCTTATGAATATCGAATTCCGATGGAGGCAACTGTTTTTATTTTTTCAGGAGGAATTGCATTGGGGATCGCATTTTTTACCATCAGTTTCCAGTCGTTGAAAGCAGCATTCGGTAATCCTATTGAAAGTTTGCGAAATGAATAAAACAGATATGCCAGATCTTTAAAAAAATGGAATATCTAAAATGTCAAATCAAAAAAACTAAACCATGTGGAAACATAACATTAAACTTACATTTCGAAATTTCAAAAGAAATAAAACTTCTTTTCTGATAAATCTAATTGGTTTGTCAACTGGTTTAGCTTGTGCACTTTTGATTTACCTCTGGGTAAATGATGAAATGAATATTGATAAATTCCATGCGCAAGATGACCAGTTATTTCAAGTTGTTCAAAACTATGAAAGAACCGAAGGCATCAGATCTCGTGCAATAACTCCAGCATATTTTTCAAAAGAAATGAAGGATGCATTGCCCGAAGTCATCTACGCTACACCAACTAATAATGAATATAATTTTACTGAACCGGGAATAATTTCTCTTGGAGAAAAGGATGTGAAAGCAAGGCCACTTTTCGCAGGGAAAGATTATTTCAATGTTTTTTCATTTCCACTTTTGCAAGGCGATAAAGATCAAGTATTGGTGGATAAAAATGCTGTCGTCATTTCCGAAGAGTTGGCGACAAAGGTTTTTAATTCGACTGAAAATGTTGTTGGGAAAATGATTCGCTGGGAACATGATGTCTTTGATGGAGAGTTTTTAATCTCAGGGATCTTTAAAAAATTACCTGAAAGTTCAACAGAACAATTTGATGTAGTTTTAAATTATGAGCATGCACTTGATCCTTTTGAAGAATCTAGAAATTGGTGGAGTGATGCTGCAAGAACTTTCTTTATTTTAAAAAAAGGAACAGACCTTCAACAGTTTAATAAAAAACTCACAACGATTTTAAGATCTAAACCCTATCGAGAAAACTGCTCGATGTTTGCTCAGCAATTTTCCACAAGGTATTTGCATGGACAATATGAAAATGGAGAAATCTCTGGAGGACGAATCTCCTATGTCAATTTATTTTCTCTTATTGCAATTTTTCTTTTAATTATTGCTTGTGTCAATTTTATGAATTTGTCTACCGCAAGAGCTTCGACGAGAATGAAAGAAGTAGGTGTCAAAAAAACAACTGGTGCATCTCGCTGGAATTTGATTGCGCAATTTTTAACCGAGTCAATTTTGATGGTAGGACTTTCATTTGTTTTTTCACTTGTATTGATCTCGATGTTTCTTCCTCAATTTAATGAAATCACTAACAAGCAATTAGATTTAAATATTAGTAGTCAAACTTTATTTTCTATTCTTTCCATTGTAATTCTAACTGGACTTCTCGCAGGCAGTTATCCTGCATTCTATCTTTCTGGATTTAAACCTGTCAATGTTTTAAAAGGAAAGTTAAATAATCTTTTTGGAGAAAAATGGATACGAAAAGGGTTGGTTGTTTTTCAGTTTTCCATGTCAGTTATTTTTATAGTTAGTTTTTTGATTATCAATCAGCAAATCAATTTTATCCAGAAAAAGCAATTGGGTTATGATAAAAGTAATATCGTTTGCTTTACTAGCAAAGGGCAGGCGAGTAATAAATTAGAATCCTTTTTGAATCAAATAAAAAGAATTCCAGCAGTCGAAAGTGCCACTAATATTGAGGGAGGAGGATTTATGGGAAATAAAAATAATGGAACAGCTCCGACCTGGGAAGGTGTTCCTGTTACTCAACAAATGATGGTACCGAGACCTCATGTTGGATATGATTATTTAAAAACACTTGGAGTCGAATTAATTGAGGGACGTTCTTTTTCAAAAGAATTTTCGAATGAGGAAGACAATGTGATCATTAATGAATCTGCTGCGAAATTGATTGGATATGAAAATCCAGTTGGTAGATTTTTGTACAGAGGTTCTGATTATAAAATACAAATTATAGGAGTGGTCAAAGATTTTCACAATGAGTCATTGCATAAAAAAATAAAACCAACATTCATTCGATTTCAACCTACAGGAAAAGATATAATGGTAAAAATAAAACCAGGTCAAGAAGTTGCAACCATTCAAAAGTTAAAAAAAACTTATGAAGAATTTCATGCAGGATTTCCATTTGAATTTACCTTTTTAGATGATGAATATCAAAATATGTATGAGTCAGAAACCAAAGTAGCTGCTCTCGCAAATTATGCTGCAGGTGTTGCAATCATGGTTTCCTGCCTAGGATTATTTGGCTTGGCGATGTTTACAACAGAGCGGAGAAGAAAAGAAATTGGAATTCGTAAAGTATTAGGTTCAAGTGTTTTTGGAATTGTTCGAATGCTGACAAGTGATTTTACTAAAACAGTTTTCATTGCTATTTTAATTTCTATACCGATCAGTTTTTTCATTGCAAAAAGTTGGATGGCAAATTTCGCTTACGGGATTAAGTTGAGTTGGTGGTTATTTTTAGTGCCAAGTTTGGTGGTACTTCTTGTAGCATGGATTACGGTTGGAATGCAAACGGTAAAAGCGGCAAGTGTCAATCCTGTACACTCGTTGAAAGATGAATAACTCTAAAATCTAATTATCATGTGGAAACATAACATTAAACTTACACTTAGAAATTTCCAAAGAAATAAAACTTCTTTTTTGATAAATCTAATTGGTTTGTCAACTGGTTTAGCTTGTGCACTTTTGATTTATTTGTGGGTTAATGATGAGATGGGGATGGACAAGTTTCATGACCGAGATAATCAATTGTATCAAGTGATGTTAAACCTTGATTTCAAAGAAGGAATGAAAACGTCTGATCGGACACCAGTACCTTTAGCTGAAGCATTAGTTAAAGAAATTCCTGAAGTGGAAACGGCAATTTCTGTTAATGATTTTTTTAATTGGAGAAGCGACGGTGGAATTTTATCACATAATGATCAACAAGTTAAAGTGGATGGGATTCACTCAAGTGAAGATTTTTTTAAAGTGTTTACTTTTCCATTAATTGAAGGGACAAAAGATAATGTGTTGAATAATAAAAATGGAATTGTCATTTCCGAAAGTCTGGCAATTAATTTTTTTAAAACAACTGAAAATGTAGTTGGGAAAAAATTAGATTGGACACATCGAGGGTACGAGGGAACTTTCCAAGTTGCAGGTGTTTTTCAAGATCCTCCAAAAAATTCAACTATTCAATTCGATGTTGTTTTTCATTTGCAACTATTAAAAGACAATGATCAATGGGCAGGAAATTGGACTGGAAATTATGCGCAAACATATTTGATCTTAAATAAAAATGCTGATGTTAATCAAGTCAATCAGAAGATTGATAACTTTTTAGCTGCAAAAAATGAGAACCTTACCTATCATCAATTATTTATTCAGCAATACTCTTCCAAATATCTTAACAATAAATTTGAGAATGGTGAAATTGCTGGCGGACGAATA
Source organism: uncultured Saprospiraceae bacterium (assembly GCA_937981555.1). GTDB lineage: Bacteria > Bacteroidota > Bacteroidia > Chitinophagales > Saprospiraceae > CAJQQY01. The sequence continues at coordinate 75,130 of CALJOK010000004.1, read as the reverse complement.
ACTTATGTTCGTTTGTTTTCTTTGATTGCACTTTTTATTTTACTAATTGCTTCTGTCAATTTTATGAATTTGTCAACAGCAAGGGCATCCTTAAGGATGAAAGAAATTGGAATAAAGAGAACCATCGGAGCATCTCGAAGCAATTTGATGATTCGACTTTTAGGAGAATCAATCTTGTTGTCTTTTTTAGCATTAATAATTGCAGTTGTAATTGTCCTTTTCTTCCTTCCTCAATTTAATGACATCACAGGTAAACAATTGAATCTATCTGTTAACACATATTTAATCAGTTCATTTTTAATAATCACTTTTGTTACAGGATTCATTGCAGGGATTTATCCTGCATTTTATCTGTCAGGTTTTAAACCATCATCTGTCCTAAAAGGGAAACTTAATATTTCTTTTGGTGAGAAATGGATAAGGAAAGGGTTAGTCGTTTTTCAATTTACCTTATCTTTGATTTTTATTGTTGGATTATTGGTTATTGACCAACAGATCAAATTGACCCAAACTAAAAACATGGGGTACGATCGAGATAATATCATTAGTTTTCAATGGAAAGAAAAATTATATGATGCATGGAGTGGATTGTCAGAAGTCAATAATAATGATTTGTTTTTTACTTTTTTGGATGAATTGAAAAAAGTGCAAGGGGTAGTTCATGCGACTAATATGAAAGGAAATATTTTGACAAATGTTTATGGTCAAGGTGGAGTACGATGGAGTGATGATGAATCTCAAGAGAGTGCTAATGTCAAATCGCCAATTGTCGGGTTTGATTTTATGAAAACCTTGGGAATAGAATTAATAAATGGTCGAACCTTTTCTAAAGAATATCAAGATGATTATTCCAAACTCATCATTAATGAATCCGCTGCAAAAATGATGGGTTTTGAAAATCCTGTTGGTCAAAAAATAAGAATGAATGGAAATGATGAAATAATCGGAGTCGTCAAAGATTTCCATTATGGTTCATTGTATAATAATATAGAGCCTTTGATTTTTAGGTTCGATCCTAATAGCGGACATGTTTTAGTGAAAATTCAAAAAGGAACAGAACTGGCTACTATTGGAAAAATAGATCAGCTCTATCAAAAATTTCATCAGATGCATCCTTTTGAATTCTCTTTCATGGATGAGGATTATCAAGCGATTTATGAATCAGAAACTAGAGTCGCCGACCTTTCAAAATATTTTAGCGGACTTGCCATTTTGATTTCTTGTTTAGGTCTTTTTGGATTAGCGATGTTTACGACTGAACGTAGAAAAAAAGAAATCGGCATTCGAAAAGTTCTAGGTTCAAGTGTTTTTGGAATCGTACGAATGTTGACAAGTGATTTTACCAAAACAGTCATTTTAGCGATTTGCATTTCCATTCCAATAAGTTACCTCATCGCTCAAAAATGGTTGGAAAACTTTGCTTATAACATTACTCTTACATGGTGGTTGTTTTTTATTCCTGCAATTTTGGTTTTGATTATCGCATGGTTAACTGTTGGTTTACAAACCGTCAAAGCAGCAAGTGTCAATCCTGTGCAGTCTTTGAAAGATGAATAAAAAAAGTTACTGGTTTTTCTTCGTCCATATTTGAACATTGACTGTTCAAATATGGACACTAAAACTTTAATTTTACTTTTTTTGATTCCGTAAATTATTGAAAATCAGATAGTTAAGATACTGGCACACCCATTGGATACTTATTGATAAATCAATAATTGTGAATCTTACTCTTAAAAACAAAGAATTATGTTTAGACATCACATCAAAATCGGGTATCGGAATCTATTAAAAAACAAAACTTATTCTGCTATAAAGATTGGTGGGTTTTCGATTGGGATTGCTGCATTCTTATTGATTACTTTATTTGTAAAGGAAGAGTTAAGCTATGATCAATTCTATAGTCAGCAGGATCGAATTTATAGAGTGTTAAATGTTTCCACTAATCCAGATTTTCAAGTAAATGAATGGCCTTCTTTTTCCGCACCTATAGCTAATTTATTAAATACTGATTATCCAGAAATAGAGACGGCAGGTCGCTTAATCGTGAGAGATTGGTTTTTGGCAGGTGAAAATCAATTTAGAAAATCAACAGAAAATCAAAATAATTACGAAGAAGGATTTGCTTATGTTGACCCTTCACTTTTGGATATTTTTGAAATCAAAATGATTTATGGAACTCGAGAAGAATCTTTATCGAAACCTTTTACGATGGTCATTTCAAAAAAAGTGGCGGATAAATATTTCCCCAATCAAAATCCAGTAGGAGAGACGATAATTTTAAATGACAATTCTGAAGAACCATATACCATTGGGGGAGTAATGCAAAATCTTCCTTCCAATACTCATCTTGAATTTGATTTTTTATTAACTTTTGTTGGTGTTGAATTTTGGGATGGTGAGCAAACCGATTGGTGCTGCCAAAATTATGAACCATACTTGCGTGTAAAACCGGGAACCAATATTCAACAACTAGAGGAAAAGTTACTTGCGATCAAAGAGGATTATCTTCTAAAAGAATTAATTGATACAGAAAATGCTTTTGCTGAGGTAGTCAAGAATCATCGATCATTTAGACTTCAACCGATTGAAAATATTCATTTACAATCAGGGGTAATCGGGGATAATTTTAAACATGGTGACCTTCGAGTAGTTCAACTTTTTGGAGCGATTGCTATTTTTATTCTTTTGTTGGCCTGTATAAATTTCATTAATTTATTCACGGCTAAGTCTGCCAATCGAGCTAAAGAAGTAGGGATCAGAAAAGTCGCAGGATCATTTAAAGGAGAATTGGTTCGTCAGTTTTTGACAGAGTCTATTTTATATAGCGGTATTTCGATAGCATTGGGAACGACACTCGCTTATTTGTCTTTACCTTTTTTCAATCAATTAGCAGGTAAGAATATCCATATTCCAATGGATACTTATTGGTTTTTTCCTTCTCTTGTTTTATTGACATTGGTGATAGGTTTGTTGGCAGGAATGTATCCTTCATTTTACCTTTCCAAATTCCAACCTATTGATGTTTTGAAAGGAAATATAAGCAAAGGGATTAAGAATTCTAGACTGCGAAGTTCGATGGTTGTTTTTCAATTTACCACATCAATTGTTTTGGTAGTAAGTGCTTTGGTGGTTTATAATCAAATGCAATTTATTTTAAAATCAAAGGTAGGTTTTGATAAAGAAAATCTAGTACTTCTTCATGGCGCTAGCACACTCGGTGATAAAACAAAAGCTTTTAAGGAAGAACTTGGAAGACTACCGATGATAGAAGATGTAACTAATAGTAGTTCCTTTCCTGTAGATGGTACTCTTCGGAATAATAATCAATTTTGGATCAATGGACAACAAAAAATTGACAAAGGAGTAAGTGCACAAGCTTGGCGTGTTGCAGGTAACTACCATTCAAGTATGAAGATGAACTTACTGAAAGGAAGATTTTTCGCTGAAGAAACTAACAGAGATTCTTTTGCGACAATCATCAATCAGACTATGGCAGAAAAGTTAGGTTTGGAAAATCCAATTGGGGAACAAATATGGAATGGAGGAGCTTGGGACATCATTGGTGTAGTCGAAGATTTTCATTTTGAAAATATGAAAAGAGAAATTCGACCATTAGTATTTTTTAAGACAAGAGGCAATTCAGCTATCATTGCAGCAAGAATCCAATCAGAAGATTTTTCAAAAACGATGGCTTCAATTACAGGAGTTTGGAATAAATTCATGCCTAATCAACCTATCCGTTATTCTCTTTTGGATGAGTCTTATGCAGAGATGTATGCAGAAACAGAACGTACTGGGAATGTATTTGCAGCGTGTGCTTTTTTAGCGATTTTGATTGCTTGCCTTGGTCTTTTTGGTTTGTCAACTTTTATGGCAGAGCAACGAACCAAAGAAATAGGTGTACGAAAAATACTAGGTGCATCGTCTTCTAATTTATTTCAACTACTCACATACGACTATCTCAAGTTGGTTTTTATTTCAATGATAATTGGTGCACCGATCGCTTGGTACTTGATGAAAAAATGGTTGCAATACTTTGAGTACAGAATAGATATTGTTTGGTGGTTCTTTATTGTAGCAGGTGTTCTCGTTGCTGGAATTGCGCTGCTTACGGTGAGTCGGCAAGCTTTGAAGTTGACCTTTTCGAATCCTGTGGATAGCTTGAGGAATGAATAAAGAAGTGATTGTATTGTTATGGTAGGATTGCTGACTCTTGCGCTTCTTGCATGGATGAAAGTAAATTTACAAATGATGAAAGTGACAAGAGTTAATCCTGTTAATAATTTAAAAGAATAAAAAAATGTTGAAACACAACCTTAAGATTGCGTTCCGGAATTTCAAAAAAGACAAGAGTACTTTTTTGATCAACTTGATTGGATTGTCGACAGGATTAGCTTGCGCGATCATGATTTTTATGTGGGTCAATGATGAAGTTAGTGTGGACAAATTTCATAAAAATGATAATCAACTTTTCAGAGTCTTTTCGAATTATGATGAAAACGGACAAATTTCTACAGAGAAAGTATTGCCTGTACCTTTGGCAAAAGCATTGGAAGACGAATTACCTGAAGTAAAACACGGGGCGTGTTCAACCAAACCGTTTAGTACGAATGGCTTAACCTCGAACGATATTTATCTAAGTGCAAAAGGGCGTTATGTGACCGATAATTTTTTCCAACTTTTTTCATTTGAGATGTTAGAAGGAAATCGACATCAAATTTTTCCAAACAAAAGTGGAATTGTGATCTCGGAAAGTTTGGCTAAAAAGTTTTATCCAACGACAGAAAATGTATTGGGGAAAATAGTGACGTACGAAATAGGCAGCAAAACAATTGAAATTTTTATTTCTGGAGTGTTTAAAGATTTACCGAAAAATTCTACGTTTCAATTTGACTACTTGCTCTCGATGGACCTTTATGTCGACCGACTGAACAAGGATATTATGTGGAATAATTATCTCGCAGAAACTTTTGTTCTGGTTCATAAAGATGTTGAATTAAGTAATCTCAATAATAAAATTCGCAAATTTTTAAAAACGAAACATGAGAGTACTGATGAGATTTTATGGGCGCAACAATTTACCGATGGTTATCTTAATGGCGAATATAAAGAAGGCCTAATCACCGGCGGAAGAATTACTTACGTTCGATTATTTTCGCTGATTGCTTTATTTATTTTATTGATTGCGTGCATCAACTTCATGAATCTTTCTACTGCTAATGCGACTAAAAAATTCAAAGAGATTGGGGTTAAGAAAACGATTGGAGCAGACCGTCGAACTTTAATCTTTCAATATTTGAGTGAGTCGATGATGTTGAGTTTTTTCTCTTTGTTCATTGCGGTTGGATTAATTTATTCTTTCCTCCCTAGTTTTAATTCGATTACAGGTAAGGAATTATCTTTTGAAATTACAGTCTCAGGATTGGCAACGATTCTTGGAATTACGTTAGTGACTGGTTTTATTTCTGGTAGCTATCCTGCTTTCTATTTATCGGGTTTTAAACCTGCGACAATTTTTAAAGGCAATATCAAAAACACTTGGGGCGAACTTTGGGCGAGAAAAGGATTGGTGGTTTTTCAGTTTGCCATCTCGCTAATCTTGATTGTTTCGGTTGTCGTCGTTTACAAGCAGATTGAATTTATTCAAAATAAAAAATTGGGATTCAATAGAGATAATGTCGTTCATTTTCAATTCAATGAAAGTGATTTAGTTAGTCAAGATATTTTTATTTCGGAAGTAAAAAAGATTCCTAGCGTTATCAATGCTTCGAGTATGGAGGGCAATTTTGTCAATGATGTCAACGATACGAATGGTTCATTTAATTGGGAAGGCAAAGACCCTAATTCTGATCCTGTGTTTCACTATTTTCGAATCAATTATGACATGATGGAAATGATGGATGTGGACATGATAGAAGGAAGAAGTTTTGATAGAAAATTTAATAATGAAAATAGGAAAATAATTTTCAATGAAGCTGGGATTAAATTAATGGGCTTAAAAGATCCTGTTGGAAAAACATTTAATCTTTGGGGAGATGATTTTGAAATCGTTGGAGTTGCTAAGAATTTTCACTTTGAATCTTTGTATGAAAATATTCAACCATTCTTTTTCCGCTTAGTTCAAAAGAATAATTCAGATAAGATTATGGTGAAGATTAGAGCAGGTGAGGAACAAACAGCATTAGCTCAGTTAGAAAATTTATATAAAAGAAATCACCCAAATCTTCCTTTCGAATATCAATTTTTAGATACTGATTATCAAGAGTTATATGAGTCGGAAAAACGAGTTTCTACTTTGTCAAAATACTTCGCAGGTTTTGCGATTATCATTTCATGTCTTGGACTATTTGGTTTGGCAGCCTTCATAGCGCAGCGACGGATTAAAGAAATTTCGATTCGAAAAGTGCTAGGTGCAAATCCATTTTCCATCATTCGTTTACTCACATTGGATTTTACTAAGATGGTTGTAGTGGCCATTTTAATCGGGATTCCGATTAGTTATTTTATTGCTAGGAGTTGGTTGAATGATTTTGCATTTAGCATTGACTTGTCGATTTGGTTTTTCATTATGGCAGGTTTGCTGACACTTGCGATTGCTTGGCTGACAGTAAGTTTGCAAACTATGAAAGCGGCTAGAGTTAACCCTGTGAATAATTTAAAAGAATAAATCATGCTTAAACACAACCTTAAAATCGCCTTCCGAAATATCAAAAAAGACAAAGGAACTTTTTTGATCAATCTAATTGGTTTGTCTACAGGATTGGCATGTACGATGTTAATTTATTTGTGGGTGATGAGTGAAAAAAGTGTAGATCAATTTCATGAAAATAGTGGGGAACTTTACCAAGTTTTGCAAAATATCAAAATCAATGATAATGATATTTTGATTTGGGAATGGACGCAAGGACTTTTGGCAAAAGCATTAAAAGATGAAATGCCTGAAGTTGAAATGTCTGCTTCAGCAATTCCTTTAGGAGGAACTGGGATTATCTCAAATGGTGAAAGTAATTTTAAAGCGAATGATCAATTTGTAAGTGAAGGTTTCTTTGATGTTTTTACTTTTCCTCTTTTGCATGGAGATAAGGATGAAGTTTTAAAAAATAAAAATTCAGTTGTTCTTTCTGAAGACCTTGCTTTGAAACTATTTAATACGACAGATAATGTAGTTGGAAAAACTATTGCATGGCAACGAAATGAAGAAACTTTAGACGGCGAATATTTGATTACAGGGATTGTGAAAAATTGCCCGAAGGAATCGACTATGCAATTCGATCTTTTATTTTCCTACCCTCGATATTTCGATATGAAACCTGAAATTTTGGATTGGGGAAATAGCGAGCCGTACACTTTCGTAGTTTTAAAGGAAGGAACAAATATTTCAGCATTTGATAAAAAAATAAAAAATTTCCTTGCTCAAAAAACAGAAGAGCCAGAGGGGACTTTGTTCACTCAGAAATATACAGACAAGTATCTTTTTGGGAAATATGAAAATGGTGTTTTAGTTGGTGGACGAATTTTGTACGTGAGATTGTTCTCCTTAATTGCACTTTTTATTCTGCTGATTGCCTGCATTAACTTTATGAATTTATCGACAGCGAAGGCAACTCGACGAATGAAAGAAGTGGGCGTCAAAAAAACAATCGGTGCAGATCGAAAAACACTCGTTGCTCAATATTTGAGTGAGTCAATTTTAATTACTTGCATTTCAGTTTTGGTAGCCTTGCTTTTTGTCAATCTTATTTTACCTCAATTCAATGAAATTACAGGCAAAGAATTAAGTTTAACTTTTGATGTAAATGTATTGTTATCAATTTTGGTGATAACGCTTGGAACTGGAATTATTGCAGGAAGTTACCCTGCACTTTACCTTTCAGGGTTTAAGCCTGTGAATATTTTAAAAGGAAAACTCAATCAATCGTTTGGTGAAATTTGGGCGAGAAAGGGACTCGTTGTTTTCCAGTTTACCATGTCCTTAATTTTGATTGTAGCGGTCATGGTTGTTTATCAACAAATCCAATTTATCCAATCTAAAAACTTAGGATATAAAAAAGATAATATCGTCGTCATCCAAAAAGAAGGATCGCTCCAAGAGCAAACTCAAACTTCTACTTTTTTATCAGAGATGAAAAAAATCCCTTCAGTTGTGAATGCTTCTACGATTGATGGAGACATGATGGATGACTATGGGTACACTTCAGGAATTCATTTTGAAGGAGAAAATTTAGAGAACCCAATTCGATTTAGTGTGATGATTGCGGGAGTTGATATCGTTGAAACACTTGGTTTGGAAATCAAAGAAGGTAGAGGATTCTCCACGGAATTTGGAAGTGATTTAGGGAAATATATTTTCAACGAAGCAGCCATAAAAGCTATGGGGATGAAAAATCCTATTGGAAAAAAAGTGCAACGGAATCGACGAGATCGAGAAATAATTGGAGTCGTAAAGGATTTTCATTTTGAATCACTTTATGAAAAAATCAAACCTTGTGTTCTTCGATTGGGAAATTACGGGAATAATATTTTAGTGAAAATTCAAGCAGGCGAAGAGCAAAAAACTTTAGCTCAATTGGAAACGGTTTATAAAAAGTTCAATCCTGAATTACCTTTTGAATTTAAATTCTTAGATGAAAACTATCAAGCACTTTATGCCGCAGAGCATCGAGTTGCGACTCTTTCAAAATATTTTGCTTTGATGGCGATTTTAATTTCATGCCTTGGGTTATTTGGTTTGGCAGCATTTACTGCACAGCGACGAATGAAAGAAATTTCGATTCGGAAAGTGTTGGGTGCAAGTGTTTTCTCCATCATCAGTTTGTTGTCCTCTGATTTTATCAAAATGGTTTTAGTGGCATTGGCGATTGGTTTGCCGATCAGTTATTTCGTTGCTCGACAATGGTTAGACAGTTTTGCTTTTAGAATTGAATTGTCGATTTGGTCATTTGCGATCGCCGGAAGTTTATTGTTATTCATCGCATGGTTGACGGTCAGTTTACAGACAGCCAAAGCTGCTAATGTAAATCCAGCTAATAATTTAAAAGAATAAAGTTTTCAAAAAATAATAAATGCCATGTTAAAAAATCATTTAAAAATAGCTTTCCGCCAAATTAAAAAACAGAAGTTTTACAGCTCTGTAAATATTGTAGGTTTGGCAATTGGAGTGACTTGTTGTTTGCTCATCGCTTTGTTTATCAAAGATGAATTAAGCTATGATCAACATCATCCGAATGTTGAAAATTTATATCTCGTCGCTCGAAATACAGATATCAATGATTTTAAAGGAATCTATTCTGCGGTACCTGCTATTCTGGCTCAAACGATGGTAGACGAAATTCCAGAGGTCAAAAAAGTAGCTCGAATTAATCCACATTTTTTTAATGCAGGAAATAATATTATTCGAAAAGAAAATCAAGAAGAAGGATTTTATGAAGATGGTTTCGTTTATGCAGATCAGGAATTATTTGAATTATTCGATCTTCCACTAATTAAAGGAGACAAAGGGAATCTTTTAAAAGAACCTTATAACATTGTAATTACAAAACGAATAGCAGAAAAGTATTTCCAAAATGAAGATCCAATTGGAAAGACTTTAAATTTTAATAATGCAGAAGATCAGACCTACAAGATTACAGGGGTAATGGAAAATATCAAAGAACAAAATCATTTTCATTATGATTTTTTTATGTCGATGAATACTTTGCAGGACCAAAATGCAAATGCTTGGGTTTGGAATAATTATTACACTTATGTTTCCCTCGCAGATGGTACAACTCCTCAACAATTAAAACAAAAACTTCAAGATTTTGTAGTAAAAAATTTTAGTTCAGAGTTTCAAGAGTTTGCGAAAGCAGACTTAAAAGAATTAGCAAAAGAAGGAAAAGGAATTGAGCTTATTTTACATCCCGTTACCGATATTCATTTAAAGTCAAAAGATCTTACTCATCCTTTTGAGACTCAAGGCGACATTGCTCAGGTCAAAATGTTTGGTGTAATCGCCTTGTTTATCTTATTAATTGCCTTGGTAAATTTTATTAATTTATCGACAGCACGTTCTGCCAATCGAGCGAAAGAAGTTGGTCTGCGGAAAGTATTAGGTTCATTTCAACAACAATTAATCAATCAGTTTTTGACCGAATCAGTTTTAATGAGTTTGCTATCATTTTCGTTGGGGGTAGTTTTTGCCATTTTATTAATGCCGATGTTTAATGAACTTTCGGGCAAAAGTTTGAGTATTCCTTTTTCAAAAATTAGTTTTATTTCACTCATTTTGGGAGGCGCAATTGTTACTGGGATTTTAGCAGGTTTGTATCCTTCATTTTATCTTTCGGCATTTGAACCAGTCAAAGTTTTGAAAGGAAAATTAAGTCTAGGAAGTAAAAGTGGTTGGTTACGAAGTGGGTTAGTTGTTTTTCAATTTGCCATTTCAATTGGTTTGATTGTAGGTACGGTGGTCGTGTATCAACAGATGTCATTTATCCAAAATAAAAATTTAGGCTTTGACAAAAACCAAGTATTGTTGATAGAAGATACTTATACCATTATTGATCAATTACCTGCATTTAAAGATGCGATCAAAAAATTACCAGAAGTAAAAAACGTAGCCATCAGCTCCTTTCTTCCACTTGATGGTGGTCGAAGAAATTCATTTGGTCTCATCGCAAAAGGAAAACCTAATAACCTCATCGTAGCCCAATGTTGGAATATAGATGATGATTATTTGAATACATTGAGTATGAATTTAGTCGATGGAAGAAATTTTAATGGAGAGAGATTAGCTGATTCTGCAAGTGTGATTTTGAATGAAACTGCTGTTGAACGATTTGGGTTTGAAGGGAATCCAATTGGGCAAGTCATTACTATTCCTGGTGGAACTCGACAATATACAGTCGTAGGAATTGTTGAAGATTTTAATTTCGAATCACTAAAAGGAAAGATAGGAGAGCTTGCTTTATTTATGGGTATGAGTAGTTCGGTTGTTTCAGTAAAAACGACAGCTGCCGAAATGGATAAACTTATTGCAAAATCTGAAGCCATTTGGAAGTCATTTGCTCCCTCCCAACCTTTTCGATATGATTTTTTAGATGATCGTTTTGCCAAAATGTATAAAGCTGAAGATCGGGTGAGTAAGTTGTTTGGCATATTTTCATTACTGGCAATTTTCATTGCTTGTCTTGGACTCTTGGCGTTGGCCACATTTATGACAGAGCAGCGCATGAAAGAAATTGGGATTCGTAAAGTACTTGGTGCAAGTGTTCCTAACATTGTATTTACATTATCAAAATCATTTCTAATCTACGTCCTCATCGGCTTACTCATCGCTACTCCAATCGCTTGGATTCAAATGGGCGAATGGCTCAATAATTTTGAATATCGAATTTCTTTGGAGTGGTGGATGTTTGCGTTTGCAGGTATCATGGCAATTGGAATTGCATTCCTGACCGTAGGTTCTAAATCATTAGTAGCAGCGATGACGAATCCTGTGGAAAGTCTAAAAAATGAATAAACTCGATTAAGGAAAACTCCTAATGGCGAATTTATTATTATGAATTTTTTAATTCAAAAGAAAATGAACTTAACAAACCTCAAACTCATCTGGCGAAATCTTTTAAAAAATGCCAGCATCACTTCCATTAATATTTTTGGCTTATCGGTAAGCGTAGCGGTGAGTACATTGATCATTCTTTTTTTACAATTTGAATATAGTTTCGATAAAACGAATCCTGACCAAGCAGATTTATATCGATTGACCACAACTTTCAAATATCCTAATTCGCCAGAGAATCCAACTGCGTTGGCTTCGCCTATGATGGGGCCTTATTTGCAAAGAGAAAGTGGCGACGTGGAAGATTTCTTAAGAGTGATAACTGACAATGAAAATTTTCTTTGTCAAGCAAATGGCAAGGAAACAACGGTAAGAAAAAGTCTCCAAGTGGATACTAGCTTCTTTTCTTTTTTTAATTTTAAATTATTGCATGGAGATGCTAAAACTGCTTTTGATAAATTGGAAAACATCTTGATTACTCGTTCCGTCAGCGAACAATTATTTGGCGATGAAAATCCAGTTGGAGAAAGTTTAGAATATACTTCCACGCTTAATTCTGGAAATGATACGACGATTCAATATATAGTTTCTGCTGTTTTTGATCACCTTCCAAAAAATAGTCATCTCCAATTTGAGTCTTTAACTCCGATAGATGGACGCGAATTTACTAACCGGAATGCCGGTAATTTATGGCATGGTGCGAGCACTTCTACTTATCTTCGATTGCGTTCATCGGCAGGTGATGCTCTTGAAGTAGCAGCTACTTTCCCATCTTTTTTGGAAAAAGAAATGCCTAGTCATGAAATGGTGGGAGTGTCATTGCAATCTTTTGCAGACATCCATTTAGGTTCGAATGGCTTAAGTTATGATTCTAATAATTTTCAAAAAACTAATCGGAAATATCTTCAAATTTTAGGATTGATTGCATTATTTATTTTGCTGATTAGTAGTATCAATTTTGCAAATCTATCAACCGTTTTGGGAATGCGACGAGTACGAGAAATTGGTGTTCGGAAATCTTTAGGTGCGAACAACTCCGATGTTTTATTTCAATTCCTAGGCGAAACAATGTTGATGTCTACAATCGGAGGAACGTTAGCTTTATTATGGGTGACACTTTTGCGAAAACCATTTCTATCCATATTAGGTAGAGATATTGACTTGGTTTTTAGTTTGCCAGCGATGTTGATTTATGCTTTTGTAATTATATTGTTAGGATTATTGGCAGGTTTATTTCCTGCTATCCAAGCGGCACGATTTTCAGCGGTGGAAGCCTTTCAACGATTAGGAACTGCTGTCTCAGTTAAGCGGCCATTTATTCAACGATTAGTCGTTTTGCAATTTATGCTTTCCGGAATGTTGATTATTGGTTCATTGATTTGTTACCAACAATTGGAGTTTTTACAAAACAAAGAATTAGGTTTTAAATATGATCAAGTCGTAGAATTAGATTTAGGTTGGGGGAATTATATGAAAGCCGATCCTATAAAAAAACAAATAGCTGCTATTTCGGGAGTGATTGATGTGAGTAGTAGCGATGGTTCATTAGGAACTATCGAAGGGCAAAATGGTGTAAATGCACGTAATGAAGAAACAAAGCAATGGGAAACTTTTCCGATGACAATTAATCAAGTGGCTAGCGATTTTTTCGATTTATATGAAATGGAATTTATCGCAGGAAGAGCACCAACGGAAGAAGGGATGACTACTGAAAGAGAATATGTGGTCAACGAATCGTTTATCAAAAGAGTCGGTTGGAAAGGCGATCCAGTTGGACAAGAAGTCATGCGGAATTCCCAGGGTAGCGAACCAGGAAGAGTAGTTGGCGTCATCAAAGATATTCATCACAATACTTTACACAATCCAATTAGTGCGATTTGTTTTCAAGCGTCGAAGAACACTCCAATCCTTGCGCTAAAGATTGATGCCTCCAATATGAAAAATGTCTTGCCTCAAGTCGAGCAAGTTTGGAATGCAAATATCAAAGATCGTCCGTTCGATTATCGATTTATGGATATGCGTTTTGCAGAATTATATAGTACCGAAAGTCGCTTAGGACAAATACTTTTGATGGCTACTTTTTTATCGATTTTGATTGCTTGTTTGGGATTGTTGGCGTTGTCCACTTTTATTATTCAGCAGCGCACGAAAGAAATTGGGATTCGAAAAATATTGGGCGCATCAGTATTTGGTATCATCAGTTTGTTGTCCAAAGACTTTTTGAAATTAGTATTCATTGCCTTCATTTTTGCGACGCCACTTGCTTGGTATATCATGGATAATTGGTTGCAAGATTTTGCTTATCGGGTCAATATTGAATGGTGGGTTTTTGCTGTGGCAGGAGCCGGTGCATTGATGATTGCATTTTTGACAGTAAGCTCGCAAAGTCTAAAAGCGGCATTGACAAATCCTGTGGAATCTTTGAAAAACGAATAAAAATTAAAGTCATGATTAATAATTATTTTAAAATAGCCATTCGGCAATTGTTTAAAAATAAACTATTTTCTGCACTCAATATTTTTGGGTTTGCAATTAGTTTAGCTGTTTGTTTGCTTTTGATTACGATATTGAATGATCAATATTCTTATGATAAATTTCATGAGCATGGCGATGATATTTATCGCGTTATTTCTTCTAAAAAAGAAAACGGACAAGCTTCACTCCAACCAGATTTGGCAACGACGTCAATTCAAATAAGAGAGGAATTAAAAGACAAATATCCCTTTATAAAGAGTGCCGTTCGATTAATGGATATGAACGGAACATTTTTGCAAGAAGAAAAAATATTGACAAATGACAAAAGTGGTTTTGCCGTAGATGAAGATTTTTTAAGTGTCTTCAGTTTTGGTTGGACTAAAGGAGATCAAGCAACTGCACTCCAAGCACCTAACTCAATTGTTCTAACTGAAAAATTTGCTGATGTAAACTTTTTTGGAAAAAATCCAATCGGTACTTTTATCGAAATAAAAGATGTTGGAAGTTTTAAAATAACTGGAATCATTCCGACGCCACCCATTCGATCTCATATTCAATTTGAATTTTTGATGTCATTTGCAACGATTGATGCAATGACCAAAGAGCAACAAGAAGCAATTAATCTATATGGCTATGATAATGTTTGGAGAGGTCTGGTGTATTTACTTTTGGATAAAAAAGAAAGTCAAGTTTCTCTTGATTATGCCTTAGCTAAAATAGGGGAAGATTATAGTCAGAGAGATGGAAATCATCAATATCTGTTCAAGTCTCAAGCACTTGCTGAAGTCATGCCAAGTCAAGACTTAGGAAATGATATTGGTATAGGAACACCGATGGTTGTTTTATATTTTTTGATTGTTTTAGGTATTGTCATCATGTTGGCTGCTTGTTTTAATTATATGAATTTGTCAGTAGCGAGGTCATTAAAACGAGCAAAAGAAATTGGAATTAGAAAAGTAGCTGGAGCAGGAAAAAAAGATATTGTCATCCAGTTTTTGAGTGAGGCTGTTTTGATTTCATTACTTTCATTTTTAGTGGCAATTGGTTTATTAGAATTTTTGATTCCAGCATTTTATAGATTAGATCCATTTGTAGTAGATGTTTTTTATTTAACAAAATCTCCAAAACTATATTTAATATTTTTAGGGTTTAGTCTCTTCGTTGGGTTATTCGCAGGTATTTTCCCAGCCTTTAATATTTCTAGATTTCAACCAATTCAGTCGATTCAAAAACTATCGAATGTGAAAATATTTTCACGAGTTGGTTTCCGTAAAAGTCTTGTTACATTTCAATTTGCTTTGTCTTTGGTTTTTATTTTAACTGTCATCATTGTGATGCAACAACAGAAAAAGGTGATGACTGCAGATCTTGGTCTTCGCATTGATAACATGATGAATGTGAGGATTGGTAATGAAGTGAACTATGATGTTTTTGCTCAAAAGGTAAAACAAATAAAAGGTGTCGAATCTATTTCCGCATCATGGAGTGCGATTCTTGTAGGAGGTTTGGCGGATACAAAAACTACCTTCAATAACCAATCAGATTCAATGAAATTGGCTTATAATTTAGTGAGCCCAAATTTTATAGACAACATGGAAATCAAACTTATCGCAGGGAAGAATTTTCCAAAAAATAATAATTCAAAAGGCGAACAATTTATTTTGCTTAATGAAAAAGCGACAAAACGAATGGGTTTCCAATCGCCAAATGAAGCGCTTGGGAAATCAATTATGATTGATACAATTGCCTTGACTGTGATAGGAGTAACTCAAGATTTTCATCATGATAATATTTGGTTTGAAAAAATAGAACCCTATGGCTTGCGATTAGGAAATGAAATGGGTGTTGCCAATATTCGACTAAATGAAACGAATACTTCTGAAACAGTTTTAGCGATTCATAAAATTTGGGATGAGCTTTCTCCGCAAAAGGGGATTCATTCATTTTATATAGATGAGCGAGTTTATCATTTATCGAAGTTCTTCAAAATGGGTTCTAAAATTATTGGATTCGTTGGATTCTTGACTATTCTAATTTCTTGTTTAGGATTACTCGGGATGGTGATTTATACGATTGAAGGAAGATTAAAAGAAGTAGGTATTCGAAAAGTACTCGGCGCAAGTGAAAGGAATTTGAATTGGCAATTAGCCAAAGGGTTTCTTTTTCTTTTAAGTATTGCCATTGTAATTGCTGTTCCTTTGACTATTTTTCTTTCCAATTTTTGGTTACAAAATTTCTTAATTCGAACTAATATTAGTTTTGGAATGATCCTAACTGGAGTTGGAATTATATTACTACTCGCATTTATAACAATACTTTCCCAAACTCGATTAGCAGCACAAATGAATCCTTCGGACATTTTGAAAAACGAATAAAATAAGAAACCTATGTTTTTTAAAAATATAAAATACGCTTTTCGTAATCTCAAAAGAGACAAGTTTTACACTTTGCTCAATTGTATCGGTTTAACTATCGGGATGACAGTTGCCTTACTTATTTTTATGTGGATTCAGGACGAAACATCTTACGATAATTACCATTCTGAAAATGGACAAAACTATTTAGTCTTAACCAATAACTCTTTTGGAGGAGAAAGAAATTGGGGCATCCGAACCCCTGCACCTTTGCAAGCTGCGATCAAAGAACAAATTCCAGAGGTGCAAAATGTTGCAAGAACATCTGGTTTGTGGAAGCCCGTTTTGAAGTATGAAAATTTCCTTTTGAATGTTGATAATACTTTTCTTATTGATCCTGAATTATTTCAAATTTTGGATTTCGAATTTATTCAAGGTGATCCTGCGACTGCTTTATCAAACCCAAATAGTGTAATCCTTACAGATGAAAAAGCCTATAAAATTTTTGGCAAAGAAAACCCAATGGGAAAGACGATCAGGTTAGATGACAAACTAGATCTTAAAATTACTGGGATTATCAAAAAGTCACCTCCCAATACTCATCTCCCTGTAGATTGTTTTCTTCCTTTTGAAAAAAATGTTACGCAGTTTTATAGCGAAGGAAGTTTGCATTGGAGATCATTTAATTTCTCGACCTATCTCACATTGAGACCCAATAGTGATGCTGAGAAAATTGGAAAAAAAATAACCGCATTATTTCCCATTCAAGAAAATGAAGAAGTGGAAGCTAGAAGTTTTGCAGAGTTACATCCTGTTCAAGATATTTATTTAGGACTTGGAAAAATGAAATATGGTTTTGAAAAAGGAGATCCCAAAACGATTCGCTTATTTGGTTGGATCGCATTTATCATAATACTTATTGCTTCCATCAATTATATAAACCTTACTACAGCAAGAGCTGCACATCGAGCAAAAGCTACAGGAATTAAAAAAATAGTAGGCGCTTCCCGATCTCATTTAATAGGTCAACATGTTATGGAGACAATATGTTTAGTTGGCCTTTGTAGTTTGGGTGCTCTGTTGTTAGCCCAAGTTGGATTACCTTATTTTAAAGAAATTTCAGGAAAAGAATTTTCTACACAAACTGTTTTTTCTCTACAAACTATTGGACTTATTAGTGTGCTGACTTTTATAACTATTTTATTGAGTGGTATTCAGCCAGCTTTGCAACTCTCTGCTTTTCGGCCAATTCAAGTTTTAAAAGGAGGCGTTTTTAAAGGGGTAGATGGTAAGAGTGGAATACGGAAACTTTTAGTTGTCACTCAATTTGTTAGTTCAGCAGCATTAATAATTTGTACTGTTTTTATGCTTCGCCAAATGGAATTTATCCAATCAAAAAAATTAGGTTACGATAAAGAGCACATTTTTAAATTCAATCATAATAATGAAAATACAAGGATTTTAAAAACGGCTTTACAGAATGAATCTGCGATTAAAGATATTACGATCAGCAATCAATCAATCGTTTCTATTACGAATAGTTTTAGTGGGTTGACGTGGGAAGGGGTAGAGGGGGAACAAGATTTACAACTTTTTAATATGTATGCTGGCGATAATTTCAATAAATTTTTTGATTTGAAATTGAAAGACGGTAGGTGGTTTAATGCGTCAGCAAGGTTAGACTCTACTTCATTTATTATCAATGAGGCAGCAGCTAAGGCAATGAACTTTGAAAACCCAATTGGAAAATGGATCGACTTCTGGGGCGAAAGAGGAACCATTGTAGGAGTGGTTAAAGACTTTCATTTTCAATCACTTCATTCGGAGATTAAGCCGTTAATTTTTAATCAACGCACAGACTATTTTCCAACTATGTATGTCAAAACTTCGGGCGAAGATGTAGCTCAATCTATCGCTGCTGCGGAGAAAGTATTTAAGCAACATTCTCCCAATGATGTTTTTCAATATGAATTTTTAGATGAGACTTTTAACGAATTGTATAAATCTGAAACGAAAACGGGAAGTATGTTTTTTCTTTTTTCTCTCATCGCAATTATCATTTCTTGCTTAGGAATTTTTGGACTAGCAACTTATACTGCGGAGAAAAGATTTAAAGAAATTGGCATTCGAAAAGTACTCGGAGCATCTGCTTTTAGCATCATTAATTTACTTTCCAAAGATTTTTTAAAACTAGTTTTTATAGCTTTAATTATTGCGATTCCGCTTGCTTGGTATTTCATGAAAAGCTGGTTGAATAATTTTGCCTTTCATGTCGATTTAGATTGGTGGGTTTTTGCAATGGCTGGTTTGATGGCGATTGGAATTGCTTTAGTAACTGTAGTTTTTCAATCGGCAAGAGCTGCGATGTCTGATCCTGTGGAAAGTATTCGGTCGGAGTAATTTTCTTTAAAGCAAAATTTAGAGCTTCCAGATTTTCAAAATCTGGAAGCTCTTTTCTTTTTTACTAAAAATCAAATACTACTATTTAAAATCAATTGATAATAAAAAGCAATCATCGTTTTATAATTTTCCACGCTGATGCGTTCATCAATTCCATGGATTCTTTTTAAGTCATCATTCGTTAATTGCACCGGCATAAAACGATAAATACTTTCACTCACCGGTTCATAGAATCGACTATCCGTTCCTGCAATGACTAAACTTGGAGTCACCACACTTTGAGGAAAAATCTCCTTCGTTGTTTTTTGCAAAGCATTAAATCCAAAAGAAGACGAACTAGAAATTTTTGAAGGTTCACTTGAAAAGGAAGCACCTATTCGAGATACATTTACCCGCTCATCGTCAATTGTTTCATTCAAATAATCAATGACTGTTTCACTCGTTTGCCCAGGAATAATTCTAAAATTAATAGTTGCCGAAACATTGGTTGGCAACACATTATCTTTTACACCTCCTTCTATAATTGTTGGTGCAATGGTTGTTCGAATCATCGCATTCGAAGGCGCAGATTTTTCAAATTGAGATTTTAAAACACCCTCAAATAACCAAAGGTTGGCAAAAATGGCTTTGCTCGGTAAAGTCATTTCAGGGCCAATATGATCAAATAATTCTTGCGCATTTTGAGAAATAGTAGCAGGGAAAGGATTGTCTTGCAGAGTCGCCAAAGCATGACTCAAAATTCCAATCGCAGTTTCAGGAGGAGGCATCGAAGAGTGACCACCATGCTCTAAATTAACCTCCAATCTCAAAGTGCAATATCCTTTCTCCGCAGTTCCAATCAAAGCTAAAGGTTGAGTTAATCCTGGAATGGCATTTTCTACAATTAAAGATCCTTCATCCAACACGTATTCAAAATTTATTTTTTTCTGTAAAAAATATTCAACGATAGCTTGCGCTCCATTTTTTCCTCCAACTTCTTCGTCATGGCCAAAAGCAAAATAAATTGTTCGCTGAGGTTCGTAATTCTCTTTCAGTAAAATTTCTGCAGTTTCGAGAATTCCCATCGCACTTACTTTGTCATCGAGTGTGCCTCTTCCCCAAATAAAATTATCTTTGACCTTGCCGCTATAAGGTGGTTCTGTCCATCTAGCTTGACTTTCTTTTTCCACAGGAACAATATCTAAGTGAGCCATCAAAAGGTATGGTTTTAAATTTGGGTTCCGACCTTGCCATTTGTAAATTCGGCTAAATTGATTGACCGTCGTTTTTTCCAAGAGAGAGTCGACCAATGGAAAAATAGAATCAACATAAGTATGATATTTAATGAAGGCAGCAGTATCGACATGCGTGGAATAAGAAGTCGTTGCAATTTTCGTAACCTCAGAAAGTCGTTGAACCACATCGTTGCTTACTTCGATTTTGTCAACTGCAGAAACTGAGATTTGCTTGGAAGAGTAACTAACTGTATTGATAATGATGATGGCAAGAATTATCAAAAGTACAGAAAGGAAAAGGAGGCGTAATAACTTTTTAAGTTTTCTCATTTTTAGTTTTTAGAAAGTGTTTCGTTTTTTTGCAAAAGTAATTTAAATCAAAATGATTCAAGCTTATTTTTTTGTAAAAAACACATATAAATAGTTCTAATAAAAAAATCATTCCAAAATGAAGGTTTGCGGTTTTTCTTTTGTTAAAAATGCGATAAAGTATGACTACCCAATTGTGGAGGCGATTCAGTCTATTTTACCCGTTTGTGATCAAGTAGTTGTTGCGGTTGGGAAATCGGAGGATGATACATTGAAATTACTTCAAACAATTGATTCGGATAAAATAAAAATTATCGAAACTATTTGGGATGAAAGTTTACGAGAAGGAGGAGCTGTGTTGGCTGAGGAAACGAATAAAGCTTTTGCTGCAATTGGGAAAGAATTTGATTGGTGTTTTTATATTCAAGGAGATGAAGTTGTTCATGAAAAATACCACGATGAAATCAAAAAGCAAATGCAGTTTCATATAGATAATAAAAATGTAGAAGCATTGTTATTTAATTACCAACATTTTTATGGCTCATATGATTATGTAGGAGATTCTCGAAAATGGTATCGTCGTGAAGTACGAATTATTCGCAATGATAAAAATATTCACTCATGGAAAGATGCGCAAGGTTTTAGAAAAAATGGGAAGAAGTTAAAAGTGAAATTAATAGATGCAGCAATTTTTCATTACGGTTGGGTAAAGCATCCAAAACATCAACAATTGAAACAAAAGAATTTTAATAAGTTGTGGCATTCTGATGATTGGGTGGCAGAAAAGATTCCAGATGTCGATGCTTTTGATTATTCGCAAATTGATGCGTTAAAAAAATATGAAGGAACACACCCGATAGTGATGGAAGAAAGAATTGAAAAAGTGAATTGGGATTTTTCGTTTGATCCGACGAAAAAGAAAATGAGTTGGAAAAATTGGTTGTTGAAAAAGGTGGAAAATTGGACTAGTATAAGGATAGGGGAGTATCGGAATTATCGATTTTGATTGGTGGTTGAGTTAAAGTCTAATATTACAAGTTCAACCAATAATTGACTTTCAAAACTAAAGCTCTATTTTTCACATTCAAATTTCCTGTCAAATAATTTTCAGTATAAACTAAGTACAAATCCGACATTGGTTTAAATCGCCAATTGAATCGACTGTTGATATTAAAGTTGTCGGTCTGAGTGTTGTATTGTAGAAAGGTGGTGAAAAATAAATTTCGATTAAAGGATATTTCGAACTTTGAACCGACCAATGAAAAATTAGCATCGCCATAGTTTTCTGAAAAGCCAGAAAGATTTTGTTGGGAAAAATTAAAACCAGCGGTAATGAAATTTTTAAAACGATAATTTAATTCACCCCTAAAGTCAAAACGCTTGCCTTCATACTCTCCACCAAACCCAATTTGGCTAGACCAATGAAATCGATTTAATTTTCCAGAGTCGAAAGACAAAGAAAGTTTTCGATTAGGATAATTACCTGCCGCGAATGGGAAGTCTAAACCATTTAGGACAAAAGGAAAAAATAATCTTGGTGAATAATGATAAGCTATTAAGGCTAATTCGCTCGAATTTAAAAATCTTAAAGTCAAACCTAAATCAGTATCATGTTCTTGGTAGGCAAAACTAGCCTTGTCCGTAAAAATATTGACATCAAATTTTACGCTCCAAAAATCAATTTTACTTTTTTTATTTTTTGAGAAAAAGCGATAGTAGCCATTACTTCTAATTTGATTGTAAGCAATTTGGTGGATAGTATCTTGGTATTCATGGAAGAGGCGAGGCACATATCCCATGTCTGTCAAATAATTTTTTCCTACACCATCAATTCCAAAAAAGAGCGAAGCTTTTTTTGATCTATATCTTATTTTTCCGTCGTAGGCAAGGTCGTTTGAATTTTCTCCATCCGAATTAGAATAATGTAAAAATGCCTTTCCAGTCCAAAGTGAATTTCTAGAACGAAAATCAAATTCCAATCCTCCTACTCGATTGAAATTATTTTTATTGATATAATATCCATCAATGCCTTGTCTATTTGCTAAAAAAGCGGTGACACTAGAACCACCCCAAATTGTTTTTTGGATTGCTGCGATAGAATAGTTTTGAGATTCTTTGCCGACTGATTCTACGCCTCCTGTTTGCACCGTCATCAATCCAATTTGCCAATCTTTATTTAGTTTTCCACTCAGTCTTGCACCAAAATAAATAGGGACAGGGTTTGCTCCAGCACTTCCGATGCGTCTTGAAAAATAAGGTCGAACTCGACTATTTCCCAAACCTGAAAACAAGTCGCTATTTTCCAAAAACAATAACCTTTTTTCTGGGAAGAATAATTCAAACCGATTTAAATCAATTACTTGTTGATCTACTTCGACCTGCGAAAAATCAGGATTGATCGTAAAGTCAAAACTCAAAGAAGAGGTTAATGCGACTTTCGCATCTAATCCAATTTTGGGTTTTAAATTTGTAGGAGTATTGTTATGATAATCTTTCTCAGAGCTAATTGCAGAATATGGGATGAAGGTAATTTTAGAATTTTGAGGAGTTGGCAAAGTCGTCCAATTGATTTTTCCAGCTTGAGATAAGGTGGCCACTTCAAACCCACGAGTGACTGGTGACCAGGTGGAGACTTCATTTTTACTCAAATCATTGCGTGCAAAATTGACACCCCAAGTGAAGTTATTATTAGAAAACCTCAAAGTCTTGAGTGGAATTTCCATTTCGACTGACCAAAATTTTCCATCAGGATTTTGGAAAACTTCTGCTTTCCATAGTCCATCCCAATTGAGTTGCACCCCCTTCGTTCCTCCACGTGGAATGATTCCATCTCGCTGCACTCCTTTTGGATTTACACCAAAAGTCATTCCGCCAGCAGCATCATTAAATAAATCTAGAAAGACAATGAACGCATCATTTTCTCTAAAATCAAAATCTCGTTTTAAAGATTGAATGACATATTTAGTAGGCAAAGCATTTTTGCAAATCGCTCCGATGTATAAATTATTTTCATCAAAAAGTATTTTTACTTCCGTCGAAGAAGATGCTTTGAGAGAATCGTAAGGATAATGCATTTGAAAGTCAGAAGCGGTTGATGCGCTTGCCCAAGTTGCTTCATCAAGAATTCCATCTAGTTGAATTGAAGTAGAAATTTTTAGAGGAGAGATAGAGCGGTCTTGTCCATGAATGGTATTTACCATCAAGATTAAAAGTGATGTGGAAATTATAATAAGTTTTCTAGGCAAAAGCTCGGTCTTTGAATTTCTTTTAAAGAAATTCTTTGCGATTTTTTAAATTATAAAAAATCTTATGTGAAAAAATGACATTTAAAATATCATAGTTAGTGCGTGTTTACTTTTTTCAAAAATAAATTAAGTCAAAAGAATTTTTTAAGCTCTCATCATTTTTGACCAACCAAATCGGAAAATAACTAGGAGGACAATTAAGAGTAAAAAGAAATACCCAATCGGCATGTAAGAAAAAACAATGATTCGTGTTTTTTCTAAAAACCACATGAGAGTAAATAATACTAAAATCATCGTAGCCATCCCTGAGAGTTTTCCAAAACCAGGAACTCGATCCAAACTTACGGAGCTACGGATAATTAATAAAGTGGCAATCATGGAAATGATGGGAAGAATTTGCGTAAAAATATTGAGTGCTAAAATACTTCCTCGCTCAAATAAAAATTTATAAACATTGAGCGTAATGGCAAAAATTCCTGGAATACAAACCAAATAAATCAACGTTGAATACAAATATTTCCAAGGAGAAAGATGTCCTTCATTCTTCCCCATAAGACCTGAAATAAAGGCAGTTATTGGAATTAAAGTAAAATATAAAACAACGTAAAATGAGTTCTCGCCTAGTAAAGTAAAAAAATCTCCTAATGTCATAATGTTTCCTTAAGGATGTTTATCCGGTTTGATTGTAAAATATTTACAAAAATAAAGCCAATGATATGGCGAAATTAACTATTTGTTAATCACAATAATAGCTTATTTTTTCCTTTTTGCAAAACACTTAAGAAGTCAATGTTTACGTATGTTTTTGAGAATGGTTGACTATTTTTTAAATAAAAAATGCCTTGCAAAATTTAAAAAAATGCAAGGTGTTTTTGTGACATAGGTTTTTGAGGTGATTATTTGAGTTCAAAAGTCTTTTTATTTTTCTCAAATCCAGTTAATCTTAACGTTTTCCTTGATTAGAGAACGGTTATTTTTTTTGGAATAAATTACGTGTGACGGCTTCGGAGAACATTAATTACATCTTCCAAATCTTTATTTTTTGCAGCCAATAAAACTAAATAGTGGTACATCAAATCAGCAGCTTCACCTAGGAATAAATCATCATTATCGTCTTTCGCTTCGATGACAATTTCGACAGCTTCTTCACCTACTTTTTGAGCGATTTTATTAATTCCTTTTTGGAAAAGCTCAGAGGTGTATGATTTTTCTGAAGGATTGTTTTTTCGATCTTGAATTACTTTTTCAAGGTGAAACAAGAATGCATCTCCTTCATTTTTTTCATCAAAACAAGTATCAGAACCAGTATGGCAAACTTCTCCTACAGGGTTAACTTTTATCAAAAGAGTATCGTTGTCGCAATCGGAGGTGATGCTTTTTACATTTAAAAAATTACCCGAAGTTTCCCCTTTTGTCCACAATCTATTTTTTGTTCTGGAAAAAAAAGTAACTCGATTTTCAATTTGTGTTTTTTTCAAAGCTTCCTCGTTCATATACCCAAGCATAAGTACTTTTTGAGTCACATGGTCTTGAATAATGCAAGGCATCAAACCATTTACTTTTTCAAAATCTAAGTTTTCTAACATTACATTTACGTTTTTTAATTAAACCCTGACTGGAATTCCTTTTTTATTTAAATATCTTTTTAAATCCAAAATTTCTATTTCTTTAAAATGAAAAATACTAGCAGCTAATCCTGCGTCCGCTTTTCCTTCGGTAAATACGTCATAGAAATGTTCCATAGAACCTGCACCGCCCGAAGCAATAATTGGAATAGAAAGTTGATTGGACAATTTGGCGAGCATCTCATTTTCAAAACCTTTTTTTGTTCCATCGTTATTCATCGAAGTAAATAATATTTCACCAGCACCACGACTTTCACATTCCTTTGCCCAGTCCAATAAATTGAGTTCTGTTGGAATTCGTCCACCATTCAAATGTACTTTCCATTCCCCTTCAAATAACTTGGCATCAATTGCTACGACCACAAATTGACTTCCGAAGTTTTCTGCTAAACCATTTATTAATTGTGGATCTCGAACAGCTGCTGAATTGACAGAAATTTTATCTGCTCCAGATTGTAACAATACATTTGCATCTTCGACAGAACGAATTCCACCACCTACGGTAAAAGGAATGTTGATGTTTTTTGCAATCTTTTTCACTAGGTCTGAAAGTGTTTTCCTTTTGTCAACCGTTGCGGTAATGTCGAGAAAAACGAGTTCGTCAGCCCCTTGTTGGCTGTAAAGTTTGCCTAGTTCGACAGGGTCACCTGCATCTCGGAGTCCGACGAAATTTACACCTTTGACAGTACGCCCATCTTTGATGTCGAGGCAAGGAATGATTCTTTTTGCTAGCATTTTAAATAAAATTAGTGAGTTCAGTCAATTTAATTTTTTGTTCATAAATCGCTTTCCCAACAATTGCTCCGTGTATATTTAATTCTTTCAGTTTTTCTAATTCTTCCATACTCACGACTCCGCCACTTGCAATTAATTTTATGTTTGGAAATTCATCTTTGATTTTTGTGTACAGATCTATCGCACTTCCTTGCAGCAATCCATCTTTGGAAATATCGGTGCAGATCACATATTTGATTCCTCCTTCCAAATAGATTTCTAAAAAGTCCATTAACTCAATATCGCTTTCTTCTTGCCAACCATTCGTAGCGATTTTTCCATTCTTAACATCAGCGCCGAGGATGATTTTTTCGCTACCATATTCTTGTAACCAACCCAAAAATAGTTCAGGATTTTTCACCGCAATCGTTCCTCCAGTAATTTGATTGGCTCCTGAATCGAAAGCGATTTTCAAATCTTCATTGGATTTTAAACCACCACCGAAGTCAATTTTTAAATTTGTTTGCGAAGCGATTTCTTCTAAAACCTTATAATTAATAATTCGACTCGCTTTCGCTCCGTCCAAATCTACCAAGTGCAAATTCGTGATTCCTGCAGCTTCAAATTCTTTTGCCACTTCAAGTGGGTTTTCGTTGTACACTTTTTTTTGAGCGTAATCGCCTTGCGTGAGACGCACACATTTTCCATCTATGATATCGATTGCTGGAATTATTTTCATGTTGTTTTGATTTGTTTTATGTTTAAAAAATTTTTTAAAATTTGCTCGCCAACACTTCCTGATTTTTCAGGATGAAATTGAGTTGCGTAAAAATTATCTTTTTGCAAAGCTGCCGAAAATGGTTGTACATAATCTGTAGTAGCAATGGTGAAATCTCCCACCTCCACAAAATAACTGTGAACGAAATAAACATACTCTTCCGAAATGTTTTCCGAAATCCACGAATCATTTTTAACCAATATTTTATTCCAACCAACATGCGGAACTTTGATTTCTTGTGAATTTGGACGAAATCGAATTACCTTTTGTGGGATGATATTCAAGCAATCTGTATCGTTTTCTTCGGAGTGACTACACATCAATTGCATGCCAAGACAAACGCCCAAAACGGGTTGCTTTAAATTGGGAATCACTTTTTCCAAACCTAATTTTCGCAAATGCTTCATCGTCGAATTCGCTTCACCAACACCAGGGAAAATAACTTTGTCTGCACTCAAAATTTCTTCCGAGTTATTTGTCAAAATTCCGTTCAAGCCCAATCGCTCCAAAGCAAATTTGACCGACTGAACATTCCCTGCATTGTAATCTATGATCGCTACTTTCATTTTATAAGATTCCTTTTGTACTGGGTAATTGTTGATTATTCATATCTCGTTGCTTCGCCATTTTTATCGACTTCGCCCAAGCTTTAAAAATCGCTTCGATTTTGTGATGCTCATTGGTACCTTCCACTTTGATATTTAAATTACATTTTGCTGTATCCGTAAATGATTTAAAAAAGTGATAAAACATTTCCGTTGGCATCTGACCAATCATCTCTCGTTTAAATTCTGCCTCCCAAACCAACCAACTCCTTCCTCCAAAATCAATCGCCACTTGCGCCAAACAATCATCCATCGGTAAACAAAAACCGTAACGTTCGATACCCATTTTATTACCCAATGCTTTCGCGAAAGCTTCACCCAATGCCAATGCCGTATCTTCAATCGTGTGGTGTTCGTCAATGTGTAAATCACCTTTTACCGTCACTTCCAAATCGCAACCTGAATGCCGCGCCAACTGATCTAACATGTGGTCGAAAAAGCCAATACCGGTTTCGTTTTTAGATTTTCCTTCGCCATCTAGATTGAGATTTATTAGAATATCTGTCTCTTTGGTCGTTCTTATAACAGTACTTTTACGTGGTGGAATTTTTAATAAAAAATAAATGTCACGCCACTCAGTTGTGGTCAAGGCAATAGCTTCGGTTACTTTTTTAGAGTCAATATTATTTTGTGCATCTGCATCAGTATGTGGTTGAGCATCATTGATATAAATTCCTTTTGCGCCTAAATTAACGGCTAACTGCATGTCCGATAATCGGTCGCCGATGACGAATGAACTTTCTAAATCATACTCGCTAGTCACATAATGAGTGAGTAATCCAGTTTGAGGTTTTCGAGTTGGAGCATTTTCGTGAGGGAAAGTTTTGTCGATGATGACTTCTTTAAATTCAATGCCTTCATTAGAAAATGCCTTCATCATCATATTATGTGGAGGGTGAAAAGTTTCTTCTGGAAAAGATTCCGTTCCCAGTCCATCTTGATTAGTAACCATCACTAATTCAAAATCAAGCTCTGCCACAATGCGCGAAAGATATTGGAAAACCTTCGGATAAAATTCTAATTTCTCCAAAGCATCGAGTTGATAATCAACAGGTGGTTCGATGACGAGTGTGCCATCTCTATCTATAAAAAGTACTTTTTTCATTTTAAAATAATTTGAGGACTATAAACTTTTAGGGTTTCAATTAAGCGTAAATTTTCTTTTTCTAAACCTATTGTCAATCGTATACAACCTTCGCAGCCAATTTGCTTAGAACGATTCCTAACAATGATTTTACGGGATACTAGAAAATGATAAAGTTCATTCGGTTCACTAACTTTTATCAATAAAAAATTAGCATCAGAAGGAAATATTTTTTCAATAAAATCGAATTTGGACAATGCTGTTTCTAAATAAATGCGTTGCTCCAAAATTGTTTTGATCTGTTGATTAAAAATGTTTTTTTGTTTCAATGCTTGGAATGCAGCTTTTTGAGTGAGTTCATTAATGTTGTAAGGCATTTTTACTTTGTTCAAAAAGTCGATGATCTCTTCGGAAGCGAATGCCATTCCTAATCTTGCTCCAGCCATTCCAAGTGCTTTGGAAAAAGTTTGTAGAATGACTAAGTTCTTATTTTTTTCCAAAAGAGAAAGGCACGAATCGTTTTTGGAAAAATCGATATAGGCTTCATCAACGACCACAATTCCATCAAACGCTAAAATCAATTTTTCTATCTTTTCAAAATCAAAACTATTCCCAGTTGGATTGTTGGGTGAACAGATAAAAAGAATTTTGTCATTTGAATCTGCTGCTTTTAAAATGGCATTTACCTTCGGCTGAAAATTTTTATCCAAATTAATTTTCTTCACTTCCACTTCTCCGATTGCTGCAGCTACTTCATAAACACCAAAAGTCGGAGGCAAAATAATCACACTATCTTTATTGGGCTGACAAAAAGTTTGCAGCAATAATCCAATAATTTCATCGCTCCCATTTCCCAAGAAAATATTCTCTTTAGGAACATTTCGCCACTCTCCAATTTTACTTTTTAACTCACTTTGCAAAGGATCAGGATAACGGTTCATTCCATTGTTATATGGATTTTCGTTGGCATCCAAGAAGACTTCTGCTGTTCCTTCAAACTCATTTCGAGCAGAAGAGTAAGCAGACATTTTTAAAATATTGGGGCGAACTAAATTTTGAATTTTTCTTTTTTGAAAAGTTTCATTTGATGATTTATTAGACCCCGTGTTTATATTGTTAAGTCTTATAGTTACTGCATTTTTATGACCTTCAAGTTGTTCTGCTTTCGCCATTAATTCTACTGTTGGGCCTAAGTTTTTCAAACCTTCTTCGGTCAATTTTTGATAAGTTATTTTTTTGGAAAAGGCATCTAGATTGACACCACTATAACTTTTGGCAAAACCATTAGTCGGCAAAGTGTGATTCGTTCCTGAGGCATAATCACCAACTGATTCAGGAGTTAAATTTCCAATAAAAATAGAACCTGCATTAATAATCTTTTCAGCAAATTCATCTGCATCTTTGGTGGCGATAATTAAATGTTCGGGTGCATATTCATTGATAAATTTTAAGGCAGAAGCCTTATTGTCAAAAATAATTACTGGACTATTTTCCAAGGCTTCACCTGCAATCTTTCTTCGAGGAAGTTGTTTTAGTTGCTGTTCTCCTTCCGTTAAAATTGCTTCTGCCGTTTCTTCGGAGAAAGTGACCAAGACGACTTGACTGTCAATCCCGTGTTCTGCTTGCGACAATAAATCGGCTGCGACAAAACTCGGTTCGCAAGTTTCATCAGCGACAACCAAAACTTCAGAAGGCCCAGCAGGCATATCAATTGCCATGCCTTCCTGACTGACGAGTTGCTTGGCGGTCGTCACAAATTGATTGCCTGGTCCGAAGATTTTATAAACTTGAGGAATGGTTTCTGTTCCATAAGTCATCGCGCCGATGGCTTGTGCTCCACCGACTTTATATATTTTTTCGATACCAACTAGTTGTGCGGTGTACAACATGGCGGCATTAATTTTTCCATCTTTTTGAGGAGGGGAGCACATCACGATTTCTTGACAGCCAGCCACTTTTGCAGGAATGCCTAACATTAAGATTGTTGAAAAAAGTGGTGCTGTTCCGCCTGGAATGTAAAGACCTACTTTTTCGATTGGAACACTTTTTTGCCAGCACTTTACTCCTGGCATCGTTTCGACTTCGAGTGTTTCTGTTTTTTGCGCAGCGTGAAACTTAGTGATATTTTGATAAGCTGTTTGAATCGCTTTTTTTAATTTTTCATCTAATTGATTTTCGGCAGCTGCAATCTCTTCTTCGGTTACTTCGATATATTCTAACTCAACTTGATCGAATTTTTTATTAAAAAATTTCAGAGCAGCATCTCCTTCATTTTTTACTTTTTGTAAAATTTCGGAAACTGTAGAATTCAAACTTTGAGTATCCATCGTCGGTCGAGCGAGGATAGAAGACCATGTTTGTGAATTTGGATTGTTATAAATTTTCATCAGAATTTATTTTACGCAATTATTTTTTCAATAGGGATAACCAAAATTCCTTCTGCCCCTTTTAGTTTAAGTTCATCAATAACATCCCAGAATGTTTCTTCTTGAACCACAGAATGAAGCGAGCTCCATCCTTCCAAAGCTAATGGCAAAATGGTAGGACTTTTTGCTCCGGGAAGAATCTTTACAATTTCAGGAATCGCAGCGGTGGGAGCATTGAGTAAAATATATTTTGAAGTTTGGGCAGCTTGTACCGCATCAATTCGGAAGAGCAGTTTTTTAAAAGTCTGTGCCTTTTCAAGAGTCAAGTTTTTATTTCTGACAAGGACTGCTTGTGATTTTAGAATGGTAGTTACTTCCTTTAAACCATTTGATAACAAAGTACTTCCGGTACTCACAATATCGCAGACGGCATCTGCCAAACCAATGTTAGGTGCGATTTCCACGGAACCGCTGATTTGGTGAATGTCTGCTTTGATATTATTTTTTGCTAAAAAACTAGAAAGGATAACGGGGTAAGAAGTAGCGATTTTTTTTCCTTCAAAAAAACTAAGATCAGTATAAGTTTCAGATTTTTGGATGGCGAGAGAAAGTCTACATTTAGAAAAACCGAGTGCTTTGGCGTTTTCAATATCTTCGTTTTTTTCCAAAAAAACATTCTCTCCAATGATGCCAATATCTGCAATTCCATCTGCGACATATTGTGGAATGTCAGCAACTCGGAGGTACAATATTTCGATGGGGAAATTGGAGGAAGGTGCGACCAATTGGCTTTTTCCATTATTGAATTTGATGCCACATTCTTTGAGCAATTTTATGGAATCATCGCTGAGACGACCTGATTTCTGAATAGCTATTTTTAAAATTGGTGATTGCATTTTTTATAGGTTAAAATTTTTAAAGTGAGTTTTAGGCAAAAAAAAATCGGTTGACCAAAGCAAATGGTCAACCGATTCTTGATTTTTTTATTGGATAAAAAAATCATTCAACTATATACATAGCGTCGCCATTCGTTCGTAGGAACTGGTGATGATGGCGGCAATGATGTAGATTTGAAAATATCATAAATATAAAATTAGTATTTTTTTATGTGGTGCAAATATAATGTAGAAACTACGAGAAAGTCAAAATGTTTTTGATTTTAGTGAAAAAATAAATTTTATTTTTCTCTAATTCTGATTTTAATGCCAATCATGACGACAAAATCTACATTGCTTGGCTTTGGGAGTTCGAGCTATTTTGCCACATTTTGGGCAATTGTTTAAATCGATTTTATCTTTGTATTTTTCCCATAAAATAATTGCAAGCTTTTCTTTTTTAAGTTTTTTCTCTTCAAGACTCAAATATGGATATTCATAGTTATGCTTTTCCTCAGGAGGTAAAAGATGTAAAAAATATATAATGAGATAATCTATTTTTTCTTTTTAAAATAAATATCTGATTACTTATTCGGATTGAGCATCAAATCAATCTGCTCCAATGCATCCTCCAAATGAAAAATAGACATCTCATCTTTGAATCGAGGAATCGCTGCTTTGATTTCATTTTTCAAATTTTTCAAATCTGCCCGCGCCATTGGACGCACATCAGACGTGCTTACATTGATTGCGCTGTAGCCATAACTTCCATCATCGAAATATCGAATGGAGGCTTCACCACCTCTCCGTGTTTGCATCAATGTACCGATTCGTTCAATGTGAGTTCTTTGTAAATTTCTTCGATAGGTGTCAATAGCATCTCCATTTATTAACTCAGACCAAATACTCAATCGGAGATCATCAAACAACTCAATCATCGAATATGCTTTTTCTCCATTCATTGATTCGTCTTCGATGAGACGAGCTAAACGAGCTGGTTCGAGAATACTATTGAGGACTTTTCGTTGGTAATTTCCAATTCGATTGATTGTACCAGAAGACTCTATCCGACGTAAAATATCTTCCTCGACTAACCAATAAGGTGTTTGGAAAAGTTGCTTATTTAAAAATGCGACTGCCTCTCTTTGTTTTTCTTTTGGTACATATTGATAGACTTCACCTTCTTGGTCGTAAGTTTTTAAATTTTCATAAACGCCTCCAATATTTGTTTCGACATGATACATGTAGCGTTCCCATTGGCGCAAAACATTGGAATATAACTCTGCTAAATCTGCATAGTTTTTCCCATCCTCATTGGTCCATTTTAATAAATTAGGAACGACGATTTTTAGATTCTCAATTCCATAAGTAGAGGCAATCATAGCATTATCTCCTAAGTCTTCAGTTTGAGAACTTGGGTCGATAGAATAATAAACTTGTTTTCCGTAACGATATTTAGGGTCGTCATTATGTTTTAAAATCCACTCATTTAAAGTAGGATTTTCTTCGTCAGAATTGTTCGCCTCAGGAATTGGGCGATAGCCCCACCCAATGGCATATTTGTCATAAACACTCACGATAGGTAAGAGAGCTACACCTTTATCTTCAGGTTGAGCGACATAATTAAATCGTGCATAATCCATGATCGAAGGAGACAAACTCATGGTATTGGTAAAGGTCGCAGAACGTAAAGAGTCAACTGGATAAGCTGAACTTGCCCCCATGTTGTGAGTCAGACCAAGAGTGTGACCAACTTCGTGAGCAGCGACATAGCGAATCAATTTTCCCATTACCTCATCATCAAATTTCACTTTTCGAGCTTCTGGGTTGACTGCTGAGGTTTGGACAAAATACCAATTGCGCAGCATGTTCATCACATTGTGATACCATAAAATATCGCTCTCAATAATTTCTCCTGAACGCGGATCATGGACGTGTGGACCAACTGCATTCTGCTGCTGTGTCGAGACATATCGAATGACAGAGTTACGAACATCTTCGGGTGTCCAATCTGGATCTTCTTCTTTGGTCGGCGCATCTTTGACGAAGATGGCATTTTTAAAACCTGCGTGCTCGAATGCGATGGCCCAATCTTCGACACCTGCTTTAAGATATGGTTTCCATTTTTCAGGAGTGGATGGATCGATGTAGTAAACGATCGGTTTTTTAGGTTCAACAAGTTCGCCTCTTTTGAAGGCAGCCATATCTTTTGGTTCGAGTCTCCAACGAGTAATGTATTGCCGTTTGGTCGCTTTTTGTTCATCCAATCCGTAGTCGGTTTGACTGATAGAAAAATAGCCAACACGCTCATCATAGAAGCGAGGTTGCATCGGTTCTTTGGGAAGCAAAACAAAAGATTGATTCATTTCGTAGGAAACGGCACCCGAACTATTGCCAGCAGAATTGTAGGTTAGTACATGTTTGATTTCCATATTGTTTGGAAATATTTTCATGCTAACAATGAAACTCCGATTCTCATCCAAGGAATTATAACTGCCATAGGAAGGTGCTGCGCTGATCAATGGAACATGCGTAGTAAACAATTCATTGACTTGTATAAGAATGCTTTTACGGTCTTTGCCAAAAGCTCGAATGGGGAAAGACATGACAACGGGTTCAAAATTATTTCGTCGAACAGATTCATAAATTGGGGATGTTTCACTTGCGACACTATTATAAGAAACGGAACGAAGCAATAATTTATCATCTTGCTTATGCCAGCGAATGACTTGTTGTGGTCGAGCTTTCATGCCTGCAATTCCTCGACTTCCTTCACCTGTTCCTGACAAACGACTGACGACTAAAATTTCTCGATCCAATTGTTCATTTGGAATTTCGAAATAATAAAGGTCATCGACTTTATGGATTTTGAAAAAACCATCATCGGTGACTGCATTGGACTTGATGATTTTTTTATAGGATTTGATTGGTACTTTTTCTTGCTTTTCTTTTTTTTGGGAAAAAAGATTTAAGGAGAAAAATAGAGATAGTATGATTGTTAAAATTAAATTAGTGTTTCTCAAAATGCTTTAGTTTTTATTTTTTACTAAATAAGATAGTGAAGTTGAGTTTTCATATTTTATGACAACCTCTAAGAGAACATGTGGTGGGATTTTTTATTATTGTTAACTTTTAGCAATATACTTTTTTTTATTTTGGTTTGAAAAATTAATCAATAAAAAGGGGTGTTAGTGCTTCGAAGCACTAACACCCCTCGGGGAGTAAAACTAATCGGTTATCTAATTAAAAAAATTACATCGTTGATTTTTTCAAACCCTTTTCTGCAAGTAATCTTTTTGGAGCTCGTTCCAATTGATTTTCAAATTGAGATTTAGCTTCTTTTAATTTATTATTTTTCAATAGCCATTCTCCATAAAATTCATGTGACGGTTTGACAATATTTGGTGGTCCATAACTGAAAGAAGTTTCGCTTTCCAAAGTGGTTGCTTCTTTTAACCATTTTTCAGCGGTGGCATTATCGTCATTAAGCATAGCCAAAACAGCATTTAATTCCATTTCCATCACCTTGGCAGTATTCACTCCATTCTTAGTTGGAGGTTGTTTATATCTTGAAACTCCGCTGCAAGTTTTTGGCTGACCAACTACCATGCGAGCTTCGCCGTCGATGCGAAGTTTACTTATTTCTTTGATCGCATTGGTAACACCAGTTTTATCTTTTTGATGATAAGCCAACATGCCTTGCGTGAAAGATTGAACGGCTTTAGTTGGTAAATTCAATTCTTCTAAGTCAACCGTTTTCATTGAAATGGAATCTTCCCAATTTCCAGATTCAGTCAAGTAAGCACCTTGCATCATGATGAAATGAGAACGAGCTTTGGAAGAAGGTTTTTCATCACAATGTTTTTTCATATCATAAACCATCTCTTTAGCTTTTTCGAAATTTCCTTTTTGCAAATAGCCATACATCAACCATTTGAAAGCATGGTAACCTCGTGCATCATTGTCTAATTTTTTATCTTCCATTCGTGCAACACTTGCATTGTAACTTGCGATATTCGAACTAATCACTTCATCCCACATTCCCATTGCTACATATATATGTGAAGGCATATGCAGTGCGTGTTCTGCATCGGGCGCAACTTTAGCATAACTGTTTGCAGCAGATAAAGCCAATTGTGCATGATCAGGATCATCATAAGAATGAATCAAATAATGTAATGCGCCTGGGTGATTTGGATTTTCGTCGATGATGCTTTGAGCGATGCCTGCGCCTTTTTCGTAGGTCTCGGTATCTCGTCCACCTTTGACGGAACCCAAAAGTGATAGCGTATAAAATGCAGCTACCTCATGGTTACCTTCGTACTTTTTATAAAGGTTTTCCATTTGATTTTTATAGGCAACATCTTGCTCTTTTTTCTCTCCATCGGTGTATAAAATTTCTACGGCAGAAAGCATATCTTTTTCAAATTCTGTTGGTGCTTTTTGCAATCGAATTTCAGGAGTGTCGCCTAATTTTTTTAGTGCAGCAATTCCATCTTCCGCATATCGTTCTCGCCAAAGTGGGTGATTGTAGGACATCGCTTCGCCCCAAGCTGCCATCGCAAAACTAGAGTCTAGTTCGATGGCTTTGGCAAATTTTTCGCCAGCATCATCAAATTCAAAACTATGCAAAAGCAATAATCCTTCATGGAAATATGGCAACGCTTCGGCTGAGCCAGTTACGTTGATTTCGATTTTTCCTAAATTTGCTTCAGGTGTTTTTTCGATGTGTTCCACTTTTTCATTTTTGCATTGGAAAAAGAATAAGGGGAGTACTAGGAGAAATATCAGGTTTTTCATAATGAATTTTTTATGTGAAAATAAAAAAAAATATCTTAAAAAAGGGAGATTGAAAAAGGGATCGGTATAATTTTATTGTAGCGTTAAGCAAGATCTTTTTTTGGAAGACTAAAATAATTTTCTCTTAAATCAAAAGGACTAAATAGAATAAAAATTCCTACTACAACTATTTGGGAAGTAAAATCTGCTCCAATTGTCATCAAAATAATGGTGTGCAACAAGATCAAAAAAAATCCCCACAATCGATGCAACTTAGGAAGAAATGCAATAAAAACAGAAAGAAATTCGACGAGGTAACCAAGGATCATTGCAAGGGCAAAAAACCAATGAGGATGATTGACGAGGTATTCTCCAAAGAAAAATTCTTTGCTTGAACCGAAAGCAGCTTTTCCAAAATTTTGAGCCATAGCAGTCGAAGACAATGCAGATAATTCTCCTCTCATTTCTTGCGAAATGATTCCAGCTATTTTGAAGAAGCCAGATGAAAAGTAAGTGAGCAAAATGAAAAATTGAGTTCCCCAAAATATTTTTAGAAATGAAATTTTGTATTCTAAGGTTGTATCAACTTTGTTTCTCTGAGGAAGAAAAATAATGATAAAAGAGGTGATTAATAAAAGATGAAAATAGTGATTGATTTTTCCAAAAGAAGCTAAAAAAGAAATGTAGAAAAACAATCCTAAAAAAACGAGAAACCTGACCAACCTAGATTTTTTCCAAAAGAAGAGTCCTAGCAAAGAGACGATGAAAAATAAAATATACATAGACCGAACTGTCGTTTCCCAATCTAAATACTCCATCCATTGGACTGACCAGATGGGTGAAAATAATTCTTCAGATTTGATAAGGATACTCCAGTTTCTAAGTGGGTCGGTGAACGAACTAAATGTTTGAACGGCAAATAGAAAGATATAGAAATAGAAAATATTAATTAAGAAATGAGCCCTTTGGAATTTTTCCAAAATGCGATCCTTAAAAATAGTTGGACTAAAAGTAAAAAGTCGTTCCCAAAAAATCTGGAGTAAAAAATTCATTAGTTTAATTTTCCAAGAGGTTCTAATTCGTAATTTTTGTTTTTATAAATTTCGATAAAATCACCTTTGATCTTTACGAGTGTGACGGATGAATCTTCAGGGAAAAAACGAGTGATTTTTTCATTGTCGAATATTTTGGTAGATTCATATTTTTTGGCAATTTTTGGAATTAAACCATTTAAATATTGTCTTTCGATATCTGCCAAATTTGGATTTCCATAAATTAAAAATCGCTCATTCTTTTCTCCTAAATCAAAAACTAAATCATATCGCTCAAATCCATT
This sequence comes from uncultured Saprospiraceae bacterium, assembly GCA_937981555.1. GTDB lineage: Bacteria > Bacteroidota > Bacteroidia > Chitinophagales > Saprospiraceae > CAJQQY01. The sequence continues at coordinate 37,432 of CALJOK010000004.1, read as the reverse complement.
AGGAACTTGAGAGAAAAGATTAAAAGAAAAAAATGGAAATATCTCCATACTTCTTCTAGTGAAAATTGGAGAAAAAGCAATGGTGAAATATATGGCAATAAAAAAGGGAACAAAGTAATCCGCAAAACGATATTTCATTTGTTTATTTTTTTCAAACGATTTAGAAATTAAATATAACAAACTGTTTCTAACTTTGAAGTTTTAATTTAAGATCATCTATTTAAATTCTTTTGTATGCAAAAATGGAAAAAAATATCAGAACGTATTGCTTATTCTGGTTGGCGTAAAGTCATTGTTAGGAAATTTTTAATGCCAAGTGGAAAAGAAGCAGAGTTTGATGTGATTGGCAATATGGATTTTGTTACGATTGCTGCTTTTACTGAAAACCGGGAAGCGATTCTAGTTAATCAATTTCGAGTAGGGGCGGAGCGAGAAATTATTAGTTTTCCAGAAGGAGCAATTGATGAAGGTGAAAAATTAGAAGATTGTGCAGCAAGAGAGTTGTTGGAAGAGACGGGATATCAGGCAGAGAAAATTATTTTTCTAAAAACATTTCATCAAGCCTATTTTACTCAAAAACAGCATATACTGTTGGCAACTAATTGTAAAAAAGTAGCAGATCAGAGTTTAGATGAAAATGAATTTATTGAGGTATTGAAAATGCCCTTAGATGGGTTTCGAGCTTTTATCAAAAATAAAAATGATGAGCGAATAAATGGCAATGTGTCTGCTGCATATTTGGCTATGGATGAATTGGGATGGCTGTAGCAAATGGAAATTCAATGTCCAACAGTAGCAAGATAAGACTTTAGTGAATCGTTGGACATTGGATTTTTAATAAAAATCTTACCTAAAATAGACTACTCAGGCAATCCTTTGCCTGAGATGATCTTTCTTTATATTAAATAAAAAAATATCTAATTCAATCCTTTTTTACTAAACTCTTCATTGCTTTCCCTTGCATCTTGTCGATATAATTTATCAAAATTTCATAGGTTTTAAAATTCAATCATTGAGTCTTAAAGCTTGAACATTTAAAATTATTAATTATGAAAACCATTGCATTATTTCCAGGGACAGATGCCATAGAGAAAGCAGAAATTCGAAAAATGGCATTTCAAATGAAATCTGTAAAAGCTAAAATTACTTTGACTGAACAGATTATTTTTAAACATACAGGACGTTCGTTGAGCTTACCTGATTACATGATTCAAGAGAATGAACGATCGCTTCAAGGCTTCCAAAAATTGGTACTTTGTTCATTGGCTACACAGGTAGCAATTTTTGATTCCTACAAAAAGTCAGGCTATAAAGTTGATGTAGTGATGGGACTTTCTTTGGGTGATATTGCTCGATCTGTAGTTTCAAATTTAGTAAATTTTGAAGATGCAGTTTTATTGTTATACAAATTTACGGAACTCGGTGCGACGGTTGCGCCAGGAGCAACGATGCAAGTTTTTTTGGAAAAACCGATTCATGAAATGGAAGAGGCTTTACAATTGGAAGCTTCTGATCTTGAAATAAGTGTGTTGCAAAATGATCACTTTTTTCTTATTGCAGGAGGTATGAAGGAGATTAAAAATTGGATTGGAAAAGTTGCAACACCACATCAGATCAAATATAAATTGATGTATCCATTTCCATTGCATTGTAAATTAATGGATCCAGTTTCGAAAGCGTTGGCAGATGATATTGAAAAAGCGTGTAAGGTAGATCAAACATTATATCCAATTTTTTCAACTGTTTTTGCAAAAGAATTAAAAGAGCAAAAAGAGATTTTGAATGACTCAAAATTGAATATTAATTCAACGTTGCGATTTACAGATACGATTAAAAGTATTTTGGATAAATATAAAAAAGTGAAATTCGTAAGCATTGGACCAGCGTCAACACTTTTGAAATTTATCGAAAAAATGGATTTGAATGTGTCGAATATTGAAATGGAAGATTGGTTTTTGAACACGAAAAATATACAAGGATTACAAAGCTAAATTTTTTCAAAAGTAGAAAGAACGAGATTCAAGTCTTGTTCTTTCTATTCGGAAAACTTTTTATTAAACTAAAAATTGAAAACATGAAAAAGTTAATAAGTATAAAAAATAGTATCGTTTTTCTTTATCACGCGATCAGGTTATTATTGATTCCGAGTAAAAGTTTGCACAGTTTACTTTTTGTTGGAAATAAATTATCAGAAAGTAAATTAGCGAAAATAGCGGTCGATGATTTGTTGGAAAATTCAGCAATTGAGGAGCAAGTAAATTTCAATTATGGCTATTCTAAATTGAATTTGAATGCCTTGAAAGAGTTGCCAAAAGATTCATTTGGATATGCGCTCTTTGAATTTATGGATTCACAAAATTTGGATGTGTATCCTTTGTTGGAAAGTGAAAAACCTTCCTCAGCGATTTATTTACGAGAGCGTCGACGAAAAATTCATGACTATTTACATTTAGCCTTAGGTTACGGAACTGATCTTCATGGGGAAGCTGAGGTGAATGCATTTACTGCTCGACAAACGGGAATGCCAATTTGTTATTTAATTATCATGGGCGTTTTATTGAAAACAATGGTGAAGCAACCAATGGAATTTCATTCTTTAATTAACCGATTAATCCGCGCATGGAAAGTTGGAGGAAGATGTGAAAATTTGTTTGTTTTCCAATGGGAGACAGTTTTGGATCATCCGCTAGAAGAAGTTCGGTTGAATTTTAAAAGGATGAATGTGAATGTTTATGCTTAGATATTTATAAAAAAAGTTCTTCTAACTCATCTGAGTTGGAAGAACTTTTTTTATGAAAAATAGAGGTAAGTAATTTCTACTCACCTCTATTGCAAAACTATATAGAAACGAAAAATTAATTCTTAAATCAACTTTTATTTTAGATGTACTTCAACATGAAAATATTTCTCCTCCGTTTTTACTTCAACTGAATAATCTCCAGAAGGTAATTTTGACAAATCAAATCCCTTATGAATAGCGATCGTATTTTCGATTTTTTCAGTATAAATTTCTTCTCCTATTTTATTACTTAAACTCAATTCGACATTTCCACTTCCCAAATTCAGAAGGTTCAATTTTAGTAAAGATTCCTCCAATACAACAATAGGTTTAAAGACTTTCTGTTCAACATTTTCCATAATCTCAATTGTATCTGAAGTAGTTATAACAAAGTATTTACGGAATGAAATGTTATCCTCAATTTCTACTTCGTAAATTCCATTTGGCATATTAGATAGATCATATGATTTTGAGAATGTTCTATTTACTTCAATTTTTTCATTGAGTAGATTAAGGCCTGCTTCATCAAAAATCCGGATAGTTATATCTGAATTTTTAACATCATTTGAAATGAGAGTGAATGCATTTTTTTCTCCTGAAATGATTTTTAAGCTAGGTTTTGAATCATTTGCAAAAATGTTTGAAGTAATACATAACAATACAATTACAAATGAAATATTTTTAAAGTTTTCTGTCATCTTTTTCATAATAAAATGTGTTTTTGATTTTTAAGTAAATATGATAATACAAAACTAGAGGAGAAATAGCTCTTGCACTACTTTACAATTCGCAATGTTTGATACTATTTTAACTTTAAAATTTACAATATAAAAATAGACGGGTAATTTAGAATTGAATTAAGGTAAAAATGGAATAGGCAAGAAAAAGATTACTTTTTTTATCGGCAAAAGAAAAGAGGAGATAAGCACAATGCTCATCTCCTCTTACAAAACAAAACTATATAGAAACAAAAAATCAACTTCAAATTAGATTGTAAATTGGAAAGTATTTATTTCCTAATTACAATACAAATATAGATTGGAAAAATAAACTCCCCTACACTAAAGTTTACAATTACTGATACTATTTTGATGAGTGTGGATTTTTTATAAAAAGATTACTTTAGTCTCAAAAAGAAAAGAGGAGATAAGCACGATGCTCATCTCCTCTTACAAATCAAAACTATATAGAAACAAAAAATCAACTTCAAATTAGATCGTAAATTGGAAAGTATTTATTTCCTAATTACAATACAAATATAGATTGGAGAAATAAACTCCCCTACATTAAAATTTACAATTACTGATGCTATCTTGATGAGTGGGAATTTTTTATTTATCCCTCAAAAGAAAAGAGGAGATAAGCACAATGCTCATCTCCTCTTACAAAACAAAACTATATAGAAACAAAAAATCAACTTCAATTAAGGCAACTTTAACAAGTATTTTTCTCGGTGTGTAAAAATGTGATTTTAAATAGGTATTTGAAAAGTCTTGAGAATAATACATCCTTTCTTTAAAGTTGCAATACAAAGGTAAACTCAATAAATGGGCTGGACTACGCTAAAATTGTCAACATTTGATGCTATTTTAGCATAAGGGCTATTTTGTTATAGAGTTTGGGTTAACTTTGTATTATACTTGTTTAATTTTATGGAATATTAAAGGAATAAAGACAACTTTTTCAATGGAAATAAGGTTGACTAAAGGGTAAATAAAAAAATATATGAAAGCAACATTTGAAAAAATACCTACTTTTTTTGGAAGCTCATTTTCAGTTCGAAAATATGATGACCCCAATCGGAACAAGACTCCGTTTTGGCATTATCATCCTGAACTCGAAATGGTGTTTATAAAAGGTGGTGGTGGAAAGCGACATATCGGAAACCATATGTCCTATTTTAATAATGGTGATTTGATTTTTATTGGATCGAATGTTCCGCATTCAGGATTTACAGATAGTTTGACTGGAAATGAATGTGAAGTAGTGGTACAAATGAATCGAGATTTTCTGGGAGAAACATTTTTGGGGAAACCTGAACTGCATGCCATCAATCAGCTTTTTGAACGGTCAAGATTAGGACTATCTTTTTATGGAAAAACAAGAGAGGAAGTTGGTAAGCGATTAGAGTTTTTAAATGAGTTGGATCATTTTGAACGATTGATTGAGTTGTTGTCCATCTTTCATGCGTTGGCGATTTCGGAGGAATATGAAATATTAAATGCGTCTGATTTTGGTTTTGAAGTGCAGGCTCAAGACAATGATCGTATCAGAAGTATTTATAAACATATCCGCGAAAATTTTCAAGAACCAATTGCATTAGAAACGGTCGCTAAAATTGCGACGATGACGGTACCTGCATTCTGTCGATATTTTAAAAAATTGTCAGGAAAACCATTTACGAAATTTGTCAATGAATATAGAGTCGTTCATGCTTGCAAATTATTATCGGAAGAGAAGTCAAGTATTTCAGAAATTTGTTATGAAAGTGGTTTTAAGAATGTGTCAAATTTCAATAAATTTTTCAAACAAATCACCGGCAAGAGTCCTTCAGGATATCGGAAAGATATTAAAAAGATAGTAGAGTAGGATTTAATATAACAATACATTTACAATTTTAATTCTGATGCAAAAAAAGCACTCGAAGAAATATATCAACGAGTGCTCTGTCAAAACTATCTAATTTCTAACTGTTACTTATAGAAATATTTAATGAGTTTATTTTTAGAAATAGGAATTAATCCCAATCCTGATTTTCACCTAGTGTTACTTTTTGAACATTAATGATCTCATGATTAGATTTATCACTTGCATCAGCATAATGAACAAAAGCAATCACCGATAAATGATCTTTATCGAATTCAGAAATATCAACATCTTCAAATGTAAGAGTGATGAAATCTCGATCTTGTACATCTAAATTATTTAATTTATTTCCAGCAGCTTCTGTCAAAATTTTTCGTACTACAGCATGATGTCTATAATCATTACCAGATGCACCTGATTGATTTACTTCAGGTACTTCATCTTCAATCAGGTAAGTTGTTACTCTTGGTTGACCAGCCATGATTTCACTTTGTCCTACAAAAACTTTAATAGTTGCTTTTCCTTCCTCCCCAAATTCAGTATCAATTCTAAGACCAGTCGTTATTTTTTCTTCCAACCGAGTTTCTGATTTACTTCTCAATTGTGAAGTCAATAATGAAACTCTAGGCGAAGAAGTGCCAAAAGAATACCGATCAACTAATGCAGACGGAAAACTAGAAATACCAAAAGTACTTTTGATTTGATGTGTTTTGGTTGTACTAAAAGGATCACTATAATGAAGTGCTGCAGCAAAAACTGTATTCGGGTTTTCGTCAAGTACAGTTTGAATTCTTGGAAATGCACTTGCGCATGCACCGCACCATTCACCGGTGAATTCTTCGATCAAAACTTTTTTGGTAAATGTCTCAGGAAGATCAGCGAGTACATCGAAGTCTTTTTTACAAGAATTGAAAGTTAGCATCGAGAAGAAAAGAATGGCGCAAACGGAAATAGAAAGATTTTTAATTTTCATAATTTTTGATTTTAATTTTTACAAAAATGAAGGGTTTAAACCTATGATAGGCTGACCTAGAAGAATGCTGCATTTTGATTTGTATAATTTTTGACAGAAATGAAATAAAAAGAAAAATCAAATATAAAATCAAAATATTCATTCAATCGAAAAAGAAACCTTTCATTATTGCAAAAAAGAATGTAAATTTGAAGACACTTCCAAAAACTCCACTTACCGCATTATTATAATTGGGTATGCGAAAATTACCAACTTGAGGGTAGAAAAAAATCAACCTCTCATCGTATCTTCGTACTCCCTCCAGATGTTTTACAATTTATAATATTCAAACATATTAGAGAATCAAAAACTAGCTCAGTTTAATCACACGAGTTACCCCCTTCCCCCACGGATGTGGCGTAACGCACAGAATTTGAGCAAGATACTATGAGCAAACATACCACATCGGATTTCAGTTTCCCTGAAAAAAAATGTGTTCACGAATTATTCGAATCGCAGGCCGACCGCCTTCCGAACGCAACCGCTTTGGTTTTCGGAGATCAGTCAATGACCTATGGTGAATTGGATAAGAAAGCGAACCAATTAGCACATCTTTTGCAAAGCAAAGGCATCAAGCCGGAGTTGGCTGTTGCCATTTGTGTGGAACGTTCCCTAGAAATGATGATAGCAATTTTGGCTGTCCTCAAAGCAGGTGGAGCCTACGTTCCCATTGATCCAAGTTATCCTCAGGAGCGAATTCAATTTATGTTGGAAGATACAGATGCAACCATCTTATTGACCCAAGAGCATTTAAAAGACAATATACCTACCAGTAAAAGTTGTGAGACTATTTGTTTGGATTCTGATTGGAAAAAAATCAGTAAGGAAAAAAACACCAAACCAACTTGCAAAAAACTTCCAGGCAATTTAATTTATACCATTTATACTTCTGGCTCTACAGGCAAACCAAAAGGTGTTCAAGTTGAACATCGCAATGTGGTTAATTTGATTCAAGGTCAAATGGATTTTGTTCAACATCCCGTGAAGCGATTTTTATATGCTTATTCTTTTGCTTTTGATGGTTCAGTATTATTGATGTGGTGGACATTATTGCAAGGCGCAACAATGGTTATTGCTGAAGAAGGAATGGAAAAGGATGTTCAACTACTGGGGAAATTTATCGACGATCATAAAATTTCGCACTTACTTACTTTCCCTTCTGTTTACACAATTCTATTAGATCAAGTAGATGTAAATAGATTGTTATCCTTGGAATCTGTTAGTGTTGCAGGAGAAGCATGCCCCTCAAATCTAGTGATTCAACATCAGCAAATTTTACCAAAAACAAAATTACTCAATCAATATGGACCAACGGAAGCAACCGTCGGAGCAACAATATATATTGCCCCTGAAAATTTCGAAGGAGAAAAAGTGCCAATTGGAAAACCGATTGACAACGTTCAAGTTTTTATTTTAAATGAAAAATTAGAAAAAGTAAGAACTGGAGAAGTTGGTGAAATTCATATTGGAGGAAAAGGTGTAGCAAGAGGATATTTAAATAGAAAGGAATTAACCAAAGAAAAATTTATTCAAAATCCGTTAAAGAAAAAAAATAAAGATCGACTTTATAAAACAGGTGACTTAGGTAGATTCCTTCCTGATGGAAGTATTGATTTTGTTGGTCGAGCAGATCATCAAGTAAAGCTTCGTGGTTATCGAATCGAAATGGGAGAAGTTGAAGCAGCCATCTCACAACATCCAAATGTACGGGAAACTGTTGTTGAAATTTTCGGAAAAAAATCTGCTGATCAAAAATTAGTTGGATACTTAACTTTGAAAAAAGGGACTCAATTAAATGCGACTCAGTTACGAGATTTTTTAACAGAGAAAATCCCTGAGTATATGATTCCATCGACGTTTATGTTTTTGGAAAAAATGCCATTTGCAGCTTCTGGAAAAATTGACCGACTTAATTTACCCGAACCAAATAATGCTCGACCAGAACTTGAGCAAAAATTTGTAGGTTCTGAAACTAGTCTTGAAGATTGGTTAACTCAACTTTGGCAAGAAGCATTAGGTTTGGAAAAAATAGGAATCGACGACAAGTTTTTTGAACTCGGTGGCAACTCATTGCAAGCAGCAGCTTTCGTAGCCAAAGTGCAAAAGGAGTTGAATGAAACAGTTTTCATCGTCTCTATTTTCGAAGCACCAACGGTTCGAGAGTATGCAAAATTCCTAGAAAAAAATTATCCAAAAGCAATCACACGTAGCGTAACTTTTCCGAGTCACGACCCAAAGAATAAATCAAAAAATACGTTCCAAAAAGAACAAAACGAAACGGTAATAGATCCAATTATCAATAACTTGACTCAAGAGAGTCAGGCTACGGCTACTTTAGCCAAGGCCGATTTTAAGGCATTCAAAAATTTCATTCCTACTTTTATTAAAAAAGTAAAAAAACAAAACCGCAAAAATCCACCTGCAATTTTCATCCTAGCGCCACCACGTTCAGGAACAACATTGCTCCGAATTATGCTAGCTGGTCATCCTCAACTTTTTGCAGCCAATGAATTGCAACTCTTGCATTTCAATACTTTGCAAGAACGAAAAGATGCCTATACTGGTAAATTTAGTCTTTGGTCAGAAGGAACGATTCGAACGATTATGGAACTCAAAAATTGCAATGCCGATGAAGCAAAAAGCATCATGCAAACTTTTGAGAAAGAGAATCTGAGTACTCAAGACTTTTACCATACTCTGCAAAATTGGGTAGGTAATCGGATCATCGTAGACAAGTCGCCAAGCTATGCGATGGATAAGATGGCTTTAGAAAAAGCAGAAGCAGATTTTGATAATGCGATTTTTATTCACTTGTCACGGCATCCATATTCGATGATCAAGTCATTTGAGAAAATGCATATGGATCAAGTGATGTTTTTGAAAAAGCATAATTATAACAGTAGAAACACGGGCGAATTAATTTGGACAGAAAGCCATCATAATATTGATAATTTTCTCAAGGGAATTCCTGCCGATCGACAGTTTAGAATTATTTATGAAGACTTAGTGCAGCAACCAAAGCAAGTAATGGAAGCAATGTGTGAAACTATCGGTTTGCCATTTCATCCCAATTTGCTAAATCCATATTTGGACATTGAGAAAAAAATGACTGATGGGTTGTACGATAATTCCAAACCAATGGGCGATCCAAATCTCCTCAAGCATGGAAGTATCAAATCTAAAAAAGCAGAGGAATGGAAAAAAGTAAAAGACGATAACTTCCTTCATGCTGAAACATGGAAACTAGCGGAAGAAATTGGCTATGAAAGTTTAGAAGGTAAAAAGAAACAAGTTGCTTCAATTCAAAAAGTAATTCAAAATCAACTTGTAAGTAAGCCAAAATCAAACATAAAACAAGAACAATTAATAACTCCTGATTCATCCATCATCCCTCCAACAGGTGACGTTGCGATAATCGGAATGAGTGGAAGATTCCCAGGAGCAAAAAATCTAAATGAATTCTGGGAAAACTTAATCAATGAGAAAGACGTCTCGGTAGAGTTTACAGCTGAAGAGTTGCAAGCCAACGGAATCGATCCAAACTTACTCAACGATCCAAATTACGTCAGACGAGGAATGCCTTTGCAAGACGCTGATAAATTCGATGCATCCTTTTTCGGCTATTTGCCAAAAGAGGCGGCACTTATGGATCCACAACATAGAATATTTTTGGAATGTGCTTATGCTGCGCTTGAAGGTGCAGGTTATGTTTCTGAAAAATATAAAGGTACGATTGGAATATATGGAGGCGTTGCACGTAATACTTATTTAGTTAATAATGTAATTACGCATCCAAAGTATTTCAAATCCATAGAGGATTTTACCAAAGGAATTACCCAAGAAAAAGATTTTCCAGCAACGCGAGTTGCTTACAAATTAAATTTAAAAGGTGCAGCTATTAATGTGCAAACTGCTTGTTCTAGTTCAGGTGTAGCAGTACACTTAGCTTGTCAAAATTTATTGAGTGGAGATAACGATATGATGCTCGTAGGAGGTGGACGAATTCAACCACCAGTCGAAGCAGGTCATTTGCACACCGAAGGTCACGCACTTTCACCTGATGGATATTGCCGTTCATTTGATGCAGACGCAGATGGCATGGTTAGAGGAAACGGCATGGCATTTATTGTTTTGAAAAAATTAGAAAAAGCAATCGCCGATGGAGACTCTATTCATGCGATAATAAAATCTACGGCCATCGGAAATGATGGTTCAGATAAAGTTGGCTTCACCGCACCAAGTGTTAGAGGTCAAGCAGAAACAATTGCAAAAGCATACCAACAAGCAAATATAAACCCCGAAACAATCAACTACATTGAAGCTCATGGAACTGGAACTCGAATCGGTGATCCTATCGAAATTGCAGCACTCACTCAGGCATTTTCGAGATTTACAGATAAGAAAAAATTCTGTGCTATTAGTTCGGTAAAATCAAATATCGGACACTTCGATGCAGGTGCATGTGTGGCAGGAATTATTAAAACCGTTCTGTCACTTAAACATGGAAAGCTCCCCACAACTCTCCATTTCAAGCAACCGAATCCCCAGATTGATTTTAAACGCACACCATTTTTTGTCAATGACAAATTGCGAAAATGGAAAAAAGGAAACACCCCTCGACGTGCAGGGGTGAGTTCCTTTGGTCTTGGAGGAACGAATGCTCACATCATTTTGGAGGAAGCTCCATTAATGGAAAAAACAATAAACACACGTAGTCATAATTTACTACTCCTTTCTGCAAAAACGGAAACTGCTCTCGGACGGAATGCCTATAACTTAGGTGTCTTTTTAGATAAAAATGATGTAGTAGATTTGACTAATGCAGCTTACACTTTGCAAATAGGTCGTAATCATTTTCAACATAGATTATTCACGATCGCAGAAAATGAGACGGAGACTTCTGATGCTTTAAAAAACTTAGATAAGAAAAAAGTTTTCGCAAAAACGATTTCAAAAAAGAAAAAGCATATCTCATTTATGTTTCCTGGCGGAGGTGCTCAGCACACGAACATGGGAATTGGGCTTTATCAAACGGAAAAAGTTTTCCACACTAGTGTTAATAACTGTGTTGGTAACTTGATCGAGCATCATGGATTAGATTTGCGAGAAGTATTATATCCTAATTTATTTGGAAAAAAACCTAATAAAAACGGGACTTTGAGCGAGCCTATGGAAAATCCATTGCATGCAATCGCCTTGTTATTTACGATTGAATATGCGACGGCTCAATTGTGGATGTCTTATGGAATTCGTCCGAAGGAAATGATTGGACACAGTTTGGGAGAATATGTAGCAGCTTGTGTCGCAGGAGTTTTTAGTTTGGAAGATGCATTGGCAATGGTGGTGAAAAGAGGGGAATTATTTCAAACTTTGCCACAAGGGGGCATGTTGAGTGTTCCGATGTCACCAAAAGAGGTCGAACCTTTTATGGATAAAAACCTAAGTTTTGCAGCAATCAATAAACCAGATCATTGTGTTGTTTCAGGTTCTGTAAAAGCCATCGATTTAATCAAAGAAAAATTAAATGCTAAAGAAATTCACTCGACAAGATTGCACATTCGAGTAGCTGCGCATTCTTTGGAAGTCGAACCAATCTTAAAAGAGTTCGAAGCATTTTTACAAAATATAAAATATAACGAGCCTCAAATTCCAATCATTTCAAACCTGACTGGAACTTGGGTCAAAGCCGAAAATATTGCTTCCCCAAAATACTGGGTCAATCATTTGAGACAAACTGTTCGATTTGCCGAAGGCGTCGAAACTTTATTGCAACAAGAAGATCGCATCTTATTGGAAGTTGGTCCAGGGCAAACCTTGAGCACTTTCGCAAGACAACATCCTGCAAAACAAAAAGAACAAACTATCCTCGCATCGCTTCGTCATCCAAAAGAGACGATTCCTGATTTAGCTTTTTTCCAAAAAACTTTAGGCCAACTTTGGTTGGAAGGAGTGGAGCTAGATTTCGAAAATGTAAATGCGGGAAAAAATTATACGCGGATTTCTCTTCCAACTTATTCGTTTGAGAAAACGAGACATTGGATTGATGCAAAACCAATTCTTATTCCTGACTCAGAAGAGTCAGACTACGTTATCCCCAAAACCGATTTTCCTTCAAACGAAAATGGGCATACTATGAGTCAACCTACAACACCACAATTTAATAGAAGAGATTTAGTCCTTCGAGATTTAAAAAATATTTTCCAAGACTTGAGTGGAATTGATGCAGCAGAAATGGATGAACAATCCTCGTTTTTAGAACTTGGTTTTGATTCCTTGTTTCTGACACAGGCAGTTGGGAAAATTAAAAAAGAACTACAAGTTGAATTGAGCTTCCGACAATTATTTGAAGAGGCGCCGAATTTTGATGAGTTGACTAGTTTAGTTGAAACTCAAATTTCGGATGATAAATATCAAGCGGAATTAGCGCAGTCAACGTACTTCGAAGCTCCCGCTTCGGAGCAACATAATTCCGAAGCAGGAACTTCGGAGTACGTGGTCTTCACTAAACGAGAATTGATTCTTCGAGATTTAAAAAATGTTTTTCAAGACTTAAGTGGAATTGATGCGGCAGAAATGGATGAGCAATCCTCGTTTTTAGAACTTGGTTTTGATTCCTTATTTTTGACGCAAGCAGTTGGAAAAATAAAAAAGGAGATGCAAGTCGAATTGAGTTTCCGACAATTGTTTGAAGAAGCGCCGAACTTTGATGAGTTGACTGATTTGGTAGAAAATCAAATTTCTCCAAATGCTTATGAGTCTGAATTGACAAAATTGAATACTCAAAAATCTGTTCAAGTAGTTTCTCAAAATCAAAATCCAATTCTTCCAACAACACAATTACAAGTTCCAAATTTGCAGCAGCAATTACAGCAAATGAATTTCCCAAATTCAACTGCACCAACTGGAACAGTTCAAGAAATTATCCAACAACAATTGCAATTGATGCAGTTGCAAATGGCGATGTTGCAAGGCGGAAATATTCCTACTAATATTTCCCAACCTCAAATCACTTCAAAGAAAAATGGAATTATTTCAAAACCATTGACCAGTAGCGCTGCGAAAAATATTTCCAAAACTAAATCCAACGGAAGTGCCAATGAAAAACAACAAGTCAAAAAAGGACAAAAGTTTAATCATTGGGCACCGATAGAAAAGAAAAATAAATCAGGTCTGACGATGCAACAAGAGTTGTATTTAAAAGATTTGATAAAAAAATATACTAAGAAGACCAAAGGTTCGCAAGCACTTACGCAAGCGCAACGAAAACATTTGGCCGACCCTCGATCCATTTCTGGATTTAATAAATTATGGAAAGACATGATTTATCAGATTGTAGTGGAGCGAAGTAAAGGATCAAAAATTTGGGATATCGATGGAAATGAATATATCGATTATCGAAGTTCATTTGGAATTTCATTGTTCGGACACACGCCAGATTTTATTCAAGAGGCGATCAAAAAGCAATTGAAAAAAGGAATCGAGTTAGGGGTGCTGACTCCTTTGGCGAAGAAGGTCGCAGACTTGCTTTGTGAATTGTCAGGTACAGAAAGAGTTACTTTTGTGAACACAGGTTCGGAGTCATTGTCAGCAGCAGTTCGGGCAGCTCGGACGGTAACGATGAAAGATAAGATTGCTTACTTCGAAGGCGACTACCACGGTATCGCTGATGAGATGTTAGCGAAAGGTGTGGAGCGAAATGGCAAAAGTTTTTCATTGCCAATTTCTCCAGGGATTCCAAAATTCTTAGTAGAAAATGTGATCGTTTTTAAATATGATGATCCAGATGTTTTGGAAAAAATAAAAGCGCATGCTGATGAATTAGCAGCAGTTTTAATTGAACCAATTCAACCCAATAATCCAACGCATCAACCTAAAGAGTTGCTTCAAGCGATTCGACGAGTGACGGCTGAAAATGACATCGCATTGATTTTTGATGAGATGATTACGGGCTTCCGAACTGGAATGCGAGGTGCACAAAGTTGGTATGACATCGAAGCAGATATTCTTTGTTATGGAAAAATTATTTCAGGTGGTTTGCCAATGGCAGCCGTTGCTGGGAAGTCAAAATATTTAGATGTTTTTGATGGAGGTGCTTGGCAGTTTGGAGATGAGTCAGTACCTGAAGTTGGTGTAACATTTTTTGGAGGAACGTTTGTTCGTCACCCGTTGAGCATGGCTTCGGCCTATGCAGCTTTGAGTGAAATCAAAAAGCAGGGACAAAAAATGTACGATGAGTTAAATGAAAAAACAGCTCGATTTGCAGAGCGAGTGAGCGAGTTATTTTTGGCAACAAAAGTACCAATGAAGGTTCATTCAACTGCTTCAATTCTTGCCTTCAAACCAACGGATAATAATCCTTTAGCGAAATTGTTCTTCTTCTATTTGCAATACAAAGGAATTCACATTGCGGAAAAAGCGGCATTAGTAACCGTCGCTCACACGCAGGAAGATTTGGATAAAACTTACCAAGCAATTGAAGAAACAATTCGCTTGATGCAGACCGCTGGTTTTTTCAAAATTACCGTTGCAGATGTTATTGATGAAAATAAAATCATTTATCCGCCAAGTCAACCTCAACTGTTAAATGGAAATAAGAATGAAGTAAGTGTAAACGAAAAAAAAAAAACAGTACCGTTAACTGAAGGGCAACAAGAAGTTTGGATTGAACAAAGATTGGGAAACGAGGCAGCAGCAGCTTATAATCTTTCGAGTGATTTTTTGTTTGAAGGAGATTTAAAAATTGAGGCGCTGAGAAATGCGATTCAACAACTTGTGCAAAGGCATGAGTCATTGCGAACTTTTTTCAACGAAGAAAATACGACGCAAACTATTTTGCCAAAATTGGAAGTAGGAATTCCTGTTTTAGATTTTTCTCACCTAACGGAGCAAGCGAAAAATAAACAACTGGGAAAACTAAGATTCGATGAATCTGAAATTCCGTTGGATATTTTTACTGGTCCGTTATGTCGATTTAAAATCATCAAATTTTCGGAAAGTGTACACCGACTTTTTATGACTGTGCATCATGCAATTGCTGATGGTTGGTCTTGCGGAATTTTAACGACTGACTTGCAAGCACTTTATAATGCAAATGTTCAAGGGCGAAAAGCAGATTTGCCACAGGCGAAACAATTGAGTGCTTACGCTTTGGAGCAAGCGAATTTTAAAAATAGTGAACAAGGGAAAGCAAACGAAGTTTTTTGGAAAAAACAATTTACGGATGATATTCCAATTTTAGATTTTCCAACAGATCGTTCTCGACCGTTGACGAAAACATATAATTGTGATTTGGAAAAAATCACTTTTGATGAAGAACTTTTTGTTGACTTAAAAAAGACAGCAGCGAAAAATGGAACGACATTTTTCTTTTTGATGTACTCGGCTTTTCATACTTTTTTACATCGCTTGTCTGGGCAAGAAGATTTGGTTTTAGGATTGGTAGCAGCAGGTCAGACGATTGCAGGAAATCAAAATTTGGTGACACATGGAGTGAGTTTGTTGCCCGTGAGAATGCAAGTAGAAAAGCAAGCGCCATTTTCTCAACACTTAAAATATGTGCGAGGAAAAGTGTTGGATGCATTTGAACATCAGAATTATACTCTGGGTGCTTTGGTGAAAAATCTGAAGTTACCACGAGATATGAGTCGACAGCCGATCATTTCGATTTTGTTCAACATGGATGCAGAAGGTGCGCCTTTGCAATTTGAAAATCTGGAAGCAGCGCTCAAACCGATACCAAGGAATTATGAAACCTTCGATATGTTTATCAATGTCAAACCGACAAAAAATAATTGTCATTTTGAATTGATTTACAACACCGATTTATTTTTTAAAGAAACAATCCAAAGACGATTAAAGGAATTTGAAACGCTACTTAAAGGTATTGTAGAAAATCCAAATCAAGCGATTTCGCATTTGCCGATTTTACCTGATTTTGAAAAACAACAATTGCTAGGAGAGTGGAATGCAACGCAAAGTGATTTCCCTAAAAACATTTGCTTGCATGAATTGATTGAAAATCAAGTGGAGCGAACACCTGAAAAAGTAGCGATAGAATTTAAAAATCAGCAATTAAATTATGCTCAGTTTAACAAAAGAGTTAATCAGTTAGCGCATTTTTTAATTTCTAAAAATATCCAAAAAGGAGAGTTCGTCGGAATGTTTGTCGAACGTTCATTGGACATGGTGATTGGATTATTAGCAATAATGAAAGTAGGTGGAATATATGTTCCGCTAGATCCTTCTAATCCAAAAGATCGTCTTCAAGTTATCATTGAAGATGCTCAAGCCAAAATGATTATTTCTAATCAAAAGATGATTAGAAAACTTCCCAAAACTAATGCAGAAATTACCTTATTAGACGAAATCCAATATGAGTTATCGCAGTCCTCCCAGGAGAATCCAAAACGCGCAATAAGTTCTGAGGATTTTGTCTATGTAATTTATACTTCCGGTTCATCAGGAAATCCAAAGGGTGTGGTGATTCCACATTATGCGGTGGTTGATCATCATTATGCGATGATGGAGCGAATTGGTTTTTCAAAAGATGAAGCGATTTTTAGTGTAGCAACAGTTTCCTTTGATCCATCAGTTCAAGATTTTTTCGTACCGCTTTTGATGGGAGCTAAAGTAATTGTTGCAGAACAAGAAGCAGTTTCAGATGGCTTTTTATTAAAGCAAAGATTGGAAGAATCAAAAGCAACTTTGTTGCAAGCGACACCAGCAACTTGGCGGATGTTGAATATTGCAGGTTGGAAAGGTCATCCGAATTTTACGGTTTTGACTGGTGGGGAAGGATTGACGAGTGAACTTGCAAATACATTGTTACAAAAATGTAAAGTAGTTTGGAATATTTATGGGCCAACGGAAACAACCATTTGGTCCACCGCTAAAAAAATTAAAAAGACTCGTGACCATGGAGAAAATGAAACAGCTTACGAACCTGTTGGACGACCAATAAATAATGTGCAAATATATTTGTTGGATGAGTTTTTACAACCAGTTCCGATTGGTGCAGCAGGGGAAGTTTTTATTGGTGGAGTAGGAGTAGCGCCAGGCGGGTATTTTAAAAGAGAAGAATTATCAAAAGAGAAATTTATTGATTTGCCAGCATCCGTAAAACGACTCTCCGAGCCGTTAACAAATACGAGGCTTGGTGTTAATGACTCGGAGAGTCGTTCTCCGAAAATTTACCGAACAGGAGACATCGCCAGATATTTATCAAATGGTGATTTAGAATATTTGCGTAGAGCAGATGGACAAGTAAAAATACGAGGCTTCCGAATTGAGTTAGGAGAAATCGAATCTGCGATTTCTCAAATTGATGGAGTAGCAGAAAATGTGGTCGTTGTTCGAGAAGATCAAAAAGATAATAAAGTTCTTGCGGCTTATGTGGTAATGAAAAAAGGGAATGAGGTAGATAGTAATTTTTTCAAAAAATCATTGAAGAATAAACTGCCAGATTATATGGTTCCAACTGCTTTTGTTGGAATGGAAAAATTTCCTTTGACTGCGACTCTAAAAATTGATCGCAAAAAATTACCTGCACCTGATCTGTCGAGGAATGAATTGGAAACTGGTTTTGTCGCTCCTCGAACTGAAATGGAAAAGACGTTGGCGAAGATTTGGACGGGAACAATCGGCGTTCAAAATATCGGCATCAATGATAACTTTTTTGAACTCGGAGGACACTCATTAATTGCTGTTGGAATGATGGCGAGAATTGAAAAAGCAACAGGGAAGAGTTTGCCACTTTCTGTTTTATTAGAAAATGCGACGATCAAAAGTTTGGCGAGTTTGATGGAAGATGATGAGAAGGTGGAAAAAACATGGAACTCTTTGATTCCTGTAAAATCGACAGGAAGCAAACCACCAATTTACATTGTTCATGGAGCAGGATTGCATGTGATGTTATTTAATGTGTTGGGAAGTTTTATGGATAAAGAACAACCTGTTTTTGCCTTGCAAGCAAAAGGTTTGAATGGAGAATCTGAACCGTTGGATCGCATGGAAGATATCGCTGCACATTATGTTGCAGAAATTTTAAAACATAATCCTTGTGGACCATATGCAGTAGCGGGTTATTCTTTTGGAGGTTTGATTGCTTTCGAAATGGCCAAACAACTCAAGGCACAAGGAAAAGAAATTGCATTGTTGGGAATGTTCGACACCATCGTTCAACCTTACATTACGAAGAATATGGACACTCGGAATTTCACTCAAAAATTTGGAGATCGATTTAAAAAGACGACTTGGGATATTGGGAATTTTATTAAAAACCCTGGACCAAATTACGAGTATCGAGCTTTCAATTTGAAAAAAAGAATCGAACGGTGGAAGTATAAAAAGAATGAAAATAAACAAGTGCAAAATACAGAAGTTGATGTGCTTGGAAAAGTTGATCGCGCAAATGGTAAGGCTTACGAAAATTATAAAATTACTCCTTATGATGGAGATATCCATTTGTTCCGAGCGAAGGAAAAAAGATTTTATTTGAAGGACTTTAAATTTTTAGGATGGAGTCCATATGCGAGGAAGATTATAGTGAATGAAGTTGGTGGGGATCATGTTAAATTATTTAATGGGAAAGATGGGGAGGATTTCGCGAAGATTTTACAACGATGTTTGGATGAGCAATTTGGGGAAGATTCAAATGTATTTAAGTTGAGAACAGCTTAAAGAATAAATAAAAAAACTACAAAACTAACTATCGAAGTAATAAACAAAAACAATTAGCAAAATTTTTAAAACAGAACCTATGTTTAATTTTACAATTAGAAAAATGACTTTAAATTTTATTTGTTCATTTTTTCTACTTTTTACTATCGCAACAAGTTTTGCGCAACCAACAGGATTTATCGATCAAGAATTTGTTGGTGGATTTGAGCAAGCAGTCGGAGTTACTTTTGATGCCAACGGACGAATGTACGTTTGGGAAAAGCAAGGTAAAATTTGGATTGTCGAAAATGGCGTGAAGGCTTCGACACCACTTTTGGACATTAGTGAAGAAGTTGGGAACTGGCGAGATTTCGGAATGTTGGGTGTTGCACTTGATCCTGATTTTTTATCTAATGGAAATATTTATTTGCTTTACATTGTTGATCGACATCATTTGATGAATTTTGGAACGAGCAATTATAATTCAAATACGGATGAATATTTTGACGCAACAATTGGGAGAATTACTCGCTATACGGCAGAAGCTTCTACTAATTATACGACAGTAGATTATTCAAGTCGTCAAATTTTGTTGGGAACAAATGCTACAAATGGTTTTCCAAATACGCATCAATCTCCTGGAACAGGACATTTGGTTTTTGGAACAGATGGAACATTGATGGCAAGTCTTGGAGATGGCGCAAGTTATAGTTCTGTAGATCAAGGTTCAGCCTCAGAGACTTATTATCAACAAGCAATTACTGATGGAATTATTTCTTCGGCACATAATGTTGGAGCTTACCGGTCTCAAATTTTAAATAATTACGCTGGAAAAATAATACGAATTGATCCACAAACTGGAGCAGGGATTCCAAGTAATCCATATTACCAAACGACCAATCCAAATTCGAGAAGATCAAAAGTGTGGGCAAGAGGTTTGCGAAATCCATGTCGATTCACTTTGAAACCTGAGACAGGTAGTCATGATCCAGCAGATGGAAATCCTGGCGTTTTTTATGTCGGTGATGTGGGTTGGGGATCACGAGAAGAATTGAATGTGGTGGATGGTCCAGCTTTAAATTTTGGTTGGCCAAAATATGAAGGGATGACGACTCAGCCTGGATATAATAATACAACTTATGAACCTTCTACACATGAACTAGCGAAGATAGATTGGAGAGGTGGAATTGGACGAGGAAATATTAATGGAACAATTTATAATATAGGTTCTGCTCAATTACCAGGTGATAATGTTTCTGGAAATTGTTCGATGGGAGGAACTTGGTATGGAGGGACAGATTTTCCAGTAGAATATCAAAATACGTATTTCCATGCCGACTACGGTGGAGATTGGATTATGAATTTTAAGTTCGATGCTAACGATAATCCTACGGAAACGCAAAGTTTTAAAACAGGAGCAAATGCGATTGTTTTTGTTGCGGCGAGTCAATTTACAGATGGTATTTTTTATATCGCAGGTGCACAAGGAAATTCAAATCCAGTTGCCAATGCAGTTCGTCAAATTACTTATACTGGAAATAATAATTTGTTGCCAGTTGCTAATTTAAGTGCGAATGTAAATTATGGAGCAAGTCCATTAACAGTAGAATTAAAAGGAAGTCAATCTTTTGATCCAGATGGTGATGAGTTGACTTACACTTGGGATTTTGGAGATGGAACTACTAGTAATAGTATTAATCCAATTCATGAATTTACAAGTGCGAATTCAAATCCAACTTCGTTTACGGCAACATTAACCGTTTCGGATGGAACATTGTCAGATCAAAAAACGATAGAGATTTCTCTAAATAATACGCCCCCAAATATCGTATCAACAAGTATTGATAATACCAATACTTTTAATGCTAGTAATGGAGCAACTATTAATTTGAATGCTGTCGTTAATGACACAGAACATTCTAATTCTTCTTTGACCTACCAATGGTTTACAGAGTTACATCACAATAATCACTTCCATCAAGAAGCACCTAATAACAATGCTTCTACAACTACGGAACTTTCGTCAATTGGATGTGATGGGGCAACTTATTTTTATCGAGTAAAATTAATTGTGACTGATCCAGCTGGTTTGTTTTCTATTGTTGAAAAAGATATTTATCCAAATTGTAGTGGAACGAATCAGACGATTTCCTTCAATTCAGTTTCAGATAAATTAACGACAGATGCAGATTTTAATTTAGCGGCAACGACAAATTCTGGCTTGCCAATTATTTTTCATGTCATCGAAGGACCAGCGACAGTTTCTGGAAATACAATTTCATTGACAGGCGAACCTGGAGAAGTTTGGCTAAGAGCAATTCAAAGCGGAAATGGAACTTACGCGCCAGCACAAGCAGAAGATCAATATTTTCAAGTAAATATTTTGAGTGGTGATTGTCCAGGATTAGGATCAATCAGTCGAGAGGTTTGGACTGGGGTAGCAGGAACTGCGGTGGCAGATATTCCATTAACGACTACTCCAAATATCGAAGATGAAATGTACCTCTTCGAAGTACCAACAAATGTTTTAGAAAATTATGGAACTCGAATGCGGGGATATTTATGTCCTGCGGTTTCTGGAAATTATACTTTTTGGATTGCGAGTGATGACAATGGAGAACTTTGGTTGAGTACAGATGAGACAGAAGCAAATAAAGTTTTGATTGCAAATGTACCGGTATGGTCTGCTTCGAGAGAATGGACTAAGTTTCCAGAACAACAATCTACGACCATTGCATTAGTTGCTGGTCAAAGATATTATGTGGAAGCTTTGATGAAAGAACAAGGAGGAGGAGATAACCTTGCCGTTGGTTGGCGATTGCCAGACAATACTTTGGAACGACCAGTTCCTCAGCGATATATTTTGCCATGGGATGGTGGCGTTCAGCCAGTTTCTTTTGTCAATTTTACAGATCAAACTTCGTTATTGCCTAACACCGATTTTCATAGTGGGGTGGCTATCGGGATTGCAGATATGAATGGTGATAATAAAGATGATATTGTTCGATTGGACAATGCAAAGATTTTAAATATTGAATATCAAAATGCACCAAATGCTGCTTTTACCAATAATAATATTGGAAGCGTAAGTTCTTCTAACCAATGGAGTTTGTGCATCGGTGATGCTGATGAAAATGGTTTCAATGATGTTCTTACTGGTGGAGCTTATGATAATATTAAATTATTTAAAGCGAATGGAACCGGTAGTGATTATAATGGATCTACTTTACCAAGTTCAAATATTTTTATTCAAGGGGCTAATTTTGCAGATATAAATAATGATGGCGCTCTTGATATTTTTGCTTGTCATGATGATGCAGAATCAAGGAAATGGGAAAATGATGGAAATGGAAATTTCGCGTTGAATAATAATTTAATTCCAACGATTACAAATCCTGCGAGTGATAATTCTGGAAACTATGCGAGTATCTGGACAGACTATGATAACGATGGAGATTTAGATTTATACATTTCAAAATGTAGAGGTGGAGTAAATGATCCAACTGATCCACGACGAATTAATCAGTTGTTTCAAAATGATGGTAACAATACATTTACGGAAGTAGCAGCAGCTGCTGGTTTGAAGATTGGAGACCAAACTTGGAGTACAGATTTCGCAGATATTGATAACGATGGAGATATGGATGCCTTTTTACTTAATCACTATACACCAAGTTTATTATTGATAAATAATGGAAACGGAACTTTTTCAGATGTAACCACAGGAAGTGGATTAGATCAAAATATGGACTTGTTCGGAATCCAAGGAATCTTTAGGGATTTTGATAATGATGGTTTTGTAGATTTAGTGGTGACAGGAACTCAACATCGAATGTTTAAAAATGATGGAGACGGAACGTTTTCTGAAGTAGCTAATCCATTCACTTCTAATTGGATGGAATCGTTAGCAATCGGAGATTTGAATAGCGATGGATTTTTAGATATTTATGCAGGTTATGCAAACCTATTTACTTCGCCAAGTACGATCGACGATCAATTATTTATGAATCAAGGAAATTCCAATAACTGGATTCAAATTGATTTAGAAGGAACAGTTAGTAACCTTAACGGAATCGGAGCAAGAGTAGAATTACATGGAAGTTGGGGCGTGCAAATTCGAGAAGTTCGATCAGGGGAAGGTTATGGAATTCATAACTCATTCCTCCAACATTTTGGAATTGGTTCCGCTTCGCAAATTACAAAAGTCGTAGTCAATTGGCCATCAGGAATTGTCAACGAAATTTTAAATCCTTCTTCCAATCAAGTTTTGACTATCATCGAAGAAGAACCTACTACAGGTTGTACCTCTACTTCAAATTTAGCTTTAGGAAAACCAACTTCACAGTCAGGAACTCAACTTGGAGCAGAAGCGTCACGAGCAGTTGACGGAGATACGAATGGAAATTTCTGGGGAGGAAACTCAGTAACCTTGACTAATTGGACGACTAATTCATGGTGGGAAATTGATTTACAAAATCAATCTCAAATTGACGAGATCAATCTTTGGAACAGAACTGATTGTTGTGAAAATTTATTTTCAGATTTTTACATTTTCGTTTCTCCAGCACCATTTACTTCGACGGATTTAAATACAACTTTAAACCAATCAGGAGTAGTGAGTTATTTAATTTCAGGAGATGCAGGCTTGCCAACTATTCAAACGATTAATACTGTTGGGCGATATGTTAGAGTGCAACTTACAGGAACTGCTTACCTCGCTATTGCAGAGGTTGAAGTAATAGGATGTATTGATAATGGTGGAACGCCACTTGATCAAACGATCGCCTTTGATGCTATTCCAGATAAATTAACGATAGATGCACCGTTTGATATTTCGGCAGCAGCGACTTCTGGTTTGCCAGTAAGTTTTGCTATCGTCTCAGGCCCAGCGACTATTTCTAACAATACAATTACATTAAATGGAACGGAAGGAACAGTAGTTGTTCGAGCAAGCCAAGCAGGGAATACTCAGTTCAATCCAGCACAAGATGTCGATCAAAGTTTTGAAGTAACGGAACCACAAGTTGGGGCATGTACCACTACTTCAAATTTAGCTTTAGGGAAACCAGCCACTCAATCAGGCACCCAACTTGGTGCAGAAGCAGCAAGAGCGGTTGATGGAAATACAGAAGGAAATTTCTGGAATGGAAACTCTGTAAGTTTAACCAACTGGACACCAAATGCATGGTGGGAAGTTGACTTACAAGTACCTGCAACTATCGAAACGATTAACCTTTGGAATCGAACAGATTGCTGTGATGGATTATTTGCGAATTACTACGTCTTCGTTTCTGATGTTCCTTTTATTTCACAAAATTTAAATACAACGCTTAACCAGGCAGGTGTAAGTAGTTATTTGGAAAGTGGTTCTGCCGGTTATCCAACTACAATTAATATTAGTAGAACAGGACGATATGTTCGAGTACAATTAGTTGGAACTGCATACCTCGCCATGGCCGAAGTTGAAGTCATTGGATGTGTGGATAATGGTGGTGGGCCGATTGATCAAACGATTACTTTTGATCCTTTAGATGATAAATCTACAACTGATCCTTCATTCGATTTGACCGCAACAGCGACTTCTGGTTTGGCAGTAAGTTACACGATTGTTTCAGGGCCAGCGACAATTTCTGGAAATACAGTTACATTGAATGGAACAGAAGGAACTGTAGTTGTTCGAGCAAGCCAAGGTGGTAATAGTACTTTCAACCCTGCTCCAAATGTGGATCAAAGTTTTGAAGTAACTACACCTCCTCCAGCACTATGTACGAATGCTACAAATATTGGAATTGGAAAAACGGCTACTCAGTCAGGAACTCAATTAGGTGCTGAAGCTGACCGAGCAATTGATGGAGATACCGATGGTAATTTCTGGACGGGACAATCTGTAACCCTAACTGATTGGGTTGGAAATGCTTGGTGGGAAATTGATTTGGGAGAAATTCATAATATCGATGATATCAAATTATGGAATCGAACAGATTGTTGTTCAGAGAAATTTTCAGATTTTTATGTATTTGTTTCGGATGTTCCTTTTACTTCACAAGGATTAGATGCAACACTTAATCAATCAGGTGTAGATAATTATTATGTAGCAGGAGAAGCAGGTTTGCCAACTGAATTAAGCATAGTTCGGACGGGGCAATATGTTCGAGTTCAATTGGTAGGAACAGCATATCTAGCTATTGCAGAAGTTGAAATTATGGGTTGTACTTCATCGGGTCTAATTGATATAAATAATGAATTTGTAGATGAAACTCCAACAGTTTCTCAACCTTCATTTAGTCAAGAAAATCTACAAGCTAAGGTATTCCCTAATCCAGCAGAAGATATGATTACAGTAGATTTTGAAACACCAACGGATAACAACCTTCAAGTTTTTGTCATGGATACAAAAGGTTCAGAATTGCTTCGAAGAGAATTTTACACTTATGCAGGAAGTCACAGTTTTACAATTGATATTTCTCAATATCCAACTGGAACTTATGTAGTGTATTTGCAACATGGAGAGTTTAGAAAAGTAATTCAGTTTGTAAAACTGTAATCACAACGTAGCTGCCGACTTTAGTCGGCAGTCAAAAAAGACGCGCAGTAACTTTTTTGAAATTAAAAAATAGAGCCTACCCCTCGCTCAACTACGGTGGCACGATTAAAAATCGTGTCATCGTTTTTTTAATTAAAAATGATACAAGGCTCTCATAGAAATCCTTTTGTCAGTCATCTTATTGCGCCAATGCAATAATTGCGTTGGGTGCATAATTTCTTGTTTTTTTATTTCGAAATTGAAATTCACATTGATTCCACAAATCGGTATTAGATAGTATTTTTTTTGTTTCTTCACTAAGTTGAATGAGTTGATAAGAAACCCAAAACATATCATCAAATTCTGGTTTGATTAATTCTCCAATAACTTCACCTTGGTATTCGATGAACCATTCTTTATTTTCGAATTGAATATCATTATTGTGTTTTGGAAAATTGAAAATCTTTTTTTTAATAGTTTGCCACCAATTCATTTTTATTATTTTTTATCAAACCTAAGTCTCCAATTTCTTTTCTCAATTTTCATGACTGTTTTTTTACCTATAAAAGTTTTCAAATATGGAGCAAGTAATTTTAATTCATCATCTTGTTGTTCTCCTTTAAATTCTTTTGGATAAATCGCATTCCCATAATTATCTTGACACTTATGTGGAGAATCATCTACAATTAAAATTTTCCCCTGATCATATCCATGCTTTTTTACTTTCTTTAAATGCTTGACATAATTATAATGATTCAAAGCATTGTCATCATAATATCCATATTCATCAATCCGTAGGTTTCTTTTATAAGTACATCGACTTCTCCCCCAAACAAATTCTAATTTAATTTCTTTTGGAAAAATATGCTTAACGATTTCCTCCACATAATCATCAGAAGCAGAAGACCAAACTGCCAATAAAAAATGATCCTTTATTTGATCAAAGAATTCCTTCAAAAAGGGTCTTTTATAAACATGATAATCAAAGATCTTAAAATCAGCTTTTCGATCTAACTCTGTTTCAGTAGCATGAATTAACGTTTCATCTAAATCCAAAACCAATAATATTTTCTCTTTGTTTTTATAATCCATGTTTAAAATAGTTTGCTTTTATATTTTAATCAAACAATGTATTTCGCTTCAAATTAATTCATCTTTTCGTAAAATATATATCTTTACACCAAAATATATTTTATTCAATGATTTGGAAAAACATCATCAAAACCGCCCTCATCGGCACCGATCGTTCCGACCTCTCCGAAACTACTTTGGAAGAGCTCGAAAAGTTAGGTGTTGACCTCGAAGCCACTCCTGCAAATATATTGTTAGAAGGCGCAACACTTTACGCTCAAATGCGGAAAGCAGGATTCCAACCAAAAAAATGGGAAGGCGAAATTCCATTTCCGACTCAGAAAGACAAATCAAAAATATGTAGTAAAAAATCATCTGAACACTTAACGATGATTCTCAATGGAACATTTACTCCAGCCTTAGACAACTTTATCGAACAATTAATTTTCAATAAAAAATCACTCCCACCTGAACTCCTTCCTGAACTTTTAGAAAAATGTAGGAGCGATAAATCTCTTTGGCAAAAATTAAAAAACGCTATCGGAGAACGAGGTAATTGGCTTATTGGACAAAACGAAGATTGGCATTTTTTGATCGGCAAAACAAATCAGGTCAACTGGGAAGATGGCACAAAAGACGAACGATTAAATTTGCTAAACCATCTACGTAATACGCAACCCGACGAAGCGGTTGAAAATATTGAATCGACTTGGGCAGAAGATGATTGGCAACATCGAGTGGAATATTTAAAAACATTGGAGCAAAATCTCTCTTTGGCAGACGAACCTCTTTTGGAAAAGTGCTTAGATGAAAAACGAAAAGATCTTCGAAGAACGGCAGCAATTTTATTAGAAAAAATAGAAGGTTCTGAATTACAAAAACGAATGTGGCAACGCCTTCAAAATTGTATCAATCTAAAAAGCAGACAACTCAAAAAAGATAAACTCGAAATCGAACTCCCCGAAACCTGCGACAATGAAATGCTTCGAGACGGAATCGATCCTCGAAAGCAATGGTCAAAAGGAGGACTCAAAGCAAGTTACTTCGCTCAAATGTTTATCATCGTTCCGCTTTCGAATTGGGAAGTTTTTTTTGATAAAAAAGCAAAAGAAGTTTTAGAGATATTTGTTCGAAGTGAATGGGCAGAGTTGTTGGTGCAAGCATCAATCGTTGCGGCCACTCGGCATCGAGATGAAAATTGGATGGAAGCAATCTGTCATTTTTATTTTAAAAATTATGACAAAAATAGATGGGAAGGGTTGGATGTAAAAGTATTGTTAGAGAAATTGCCAGAGCATCTGTTTAACCAGTTTTCCATTCAAGAATTAAAGGATGTTAAAACCATTTTGGAGAATAATAATCCCCTCGTTCATCTTTTACAATTGAATGAAAGTCATTGGGACAAAAACCTGACGCTACTATTGATGAAGAATTTGCGGTACCTGATTTCCCAAAATATCAACTACGGTTGGAATATGATTCACTATCGCAATATGCTCGATCGAGCTGCTTACGGAAGTGATACCGAATTGTATGAAATATTAAATAGGAGTTGGGCTAATGATGAAGGTTACTGGACTAATTGGGGAAAGGAGATTGACAACTTCTTGCGAGTGCTGAAGTTTCGACGGGATACAATTGTTGAATTAGAAAAATAAGATAACTTAAAAAGAAAATTAAAAGATGTCTTCAAAAATTAATTATCAAAGTATTCTTAGAGAACTTCTTATTGTGTTTTTTGGCGTTCTCATTGCGATGTTACTCAACTCATGGAATGAAAAACGTCAAGAGAAAATTCAAGCTCAAAATTATCTCAACGGTATTTACGAAGAGATAGATTTGAATATCAAAATTTTGGAAAAAGGATTGGTCTATCACCAAAGTATATTGGAAGGTTTAGAGATGAAACCAACCGAAACGAATCTATCTTTAAACCCATCGATGGTGACAAATTTCGCTTGGAAGTTAGCAGAGAATAATGTTTTTAAAGAAAATGTCAATAAAGATATTTATCGAAAGTTGGCTGCGGCATACCAAATGCATGATTTCTTGATGGGTATACAAATCAATGCTGGAGATCGAATGTCGGAGGTAAATATTTTAAGTCCATATTATATGATTGGAGCTACCAATCAAAATCCAAGTGAAGCAGATAAAAAAGAATTTTTTATAGGAATACAAAAAAGTTGGATTCCTGTTTTTGAGTCATGGACTGGAATTGAAAAACGGTATTTAGATTTATTGTTAGAAATTGTAAAAGAGAATTAGTTTTCTGAGATAACTTTAATTTTTGGAATCGTAATTTTAAAAGTAGTCCCTTTTCCAAAAGTTGATTCTAAATCAATCGAACCATTGTATTTTTTTAAGATTTTTAAAACGGTATTCAAACCAATTCCTGATCCTTCAAATTCACTTTTGTTGTTCAGTTGTTTAAAAATTTTAAAAACGCTAGCTTGATTTTCTTCTCTGATTCCAATGCCATTATCTGCGATCTCAAAGTAATATTTATCCTCCCTTTCTTCTCCACTCACTCTGACGATAGGAGCTATGTCCTCTCTTCTAAATTTCAACCCATTCGAAATAATATTTTGAAAAATTTGAAGCATCAACGATCGATGAGCATCCAAATTAGGTAAAGTTTCAAATAATAACTGTCCCTCTGATTCCTTTAATTGAAATTCTAAATTCAGTTTTATTTGTTTTAATACTTCATTGCAATTAACCTTTTCTAACTCAATTTTAGATTCAGTTGCGGTCGCATATTTTAAAATATCTTCTACAAAAACAGTAATCCGTTTTGTGGAAGAATCAATAATGTCAATAAATTCTATGGCATCGTTGGTCAAGTGATCCTTTACTTCTCGTGCTAATAACTTTGAAAAATTATTAATCGTTCGCACCGGTTGCTTGATGTCATGCGAAACCATATAAGCGAATTGTGTCAATTCTTGATTAGCCGATTTTAGTGCTTTGGATTGCTCTAAGAGTGTTTCTCGTTGTGATTTTATTTTTTCGTTAGCCTCTTGTAGGTTTTTATTTTGTTCCTCCAGAACTATTCGACTCTTAGCAATCTCATTGATTTCAAGTTTAAATTGAATATTTTTAATTGATTGATTTTGTCTTTTTTCAGAGATACGTTTATTGATTTGAATGTATTTTTTAAAATATAAACTTGATTTTTCTTTTTTCCCTAAAAGGATAAGAGGTTGCACTAAACTTTCTAGATTCTCCTTACATTCTTTATTTAAAATATCTAAATCATCAAATTGTATCGCAGCTCTTTCGAGATACTTACAAGCCAATTGATAATTTTCTTCGATGAGAAATATTCTTCCCAAAAAATGATCGCTTGCCAAACTATATTCAGGAAGGTTATTTTCTTCTGCTAAAATCGCTACTTTTTTAAAAACTAATTTTGCTTTTTGAAATTCCTTCTTTTTGAAATAAGCTTTCCCTAAATTTTTAGTAGAAAGAATAATCATCAGTTCATCTGATTCTGGATTTTTTAAATTAGTCTTGAAAATATTTTCTGCCTTTTCGAATAAACCCATATTTAAATAAGTATCTCCAATATTATTTAATAGTTGAATTTCTTCTAATGGATCATTAAGTTTTTGAATGATGGACAGACTTCTTTTATTATATTCTAATTGCTTATCATGATCTCCTAAAAAACGATGAATAATCGCTAAATGTCTCCATCCTTTTGCCTCTTGAATTAATTTTTTTGTTTTTTGAAAAAAACCAATGACTTGAATGTTTTTATATAAAGCCTCTTGGTATGCCCCATTCTTAATCAAGATATCAACTAGTAATAATTCGATGATTGCAATCTGATCCTCATTATTATTAAAGTGAGCCAATTCAGAAGCTTTAGTGGCATAGTGGTAGGCATTGATAGGCGAAGCAGCTGTTCGTATCATTTCTAATAACTGGTCGAATTCAGTTTCTTCCAGTAGATCAACGGTGAGGGTGAAATCTAATGATTGGTTGATTTGGAGCATATTGAGTTTTTTCAATAGATACTACATGAAAAATCGTACCAAATAAGTATAAAACCAACTGGGTTTTGTAAAAAATAGTATTTAAATATTATTAATGAAATTTAAAAATTGAAGACTAATTCTCCCAATACATTTTTTAACAACTTCATTGATTCACCACCACATTTTTTATCTTTGTCAACTCATGTTTCAAAAGAAAAGAATCAATAAAATTTTATGAAAAAGAAAACTCAAACGCTTCGCCCACATGCTGAAACTACCTACGCAACGGAACTCAAAGCATTAGCAAAAATGGATGATAAACCTCGCCCGATGAATTGGAATCTTTCCCCTTGGGCAGTCGTCAATTATTTGCTAGGCGGAACGATGGAGGATGGAACTGAAATCGAACCGAAGTATTTTGGTAACCGAAGATTGATCGAAGTGGCGGTAGCAACCTTGGCAACGGATCGAGCTTTATTGCTTATCGGAATTCCTGGGACGGCCAAGACTTGGGTGTCTGAACATTTGGCAGCAGCGATCTCAGGTGATTCAAAATTGTTGGTGCAAGGAACGGCTGGCATGAACGAAGATGCACTTCGCTACCAATGGAATTATGCACAACTTTTATCCAAAGGGCCGTCTGAAGATGCTATGGTGGCAAGTCCATTGATGAAAGCAATGCAAGATGGAAAGATTGCGAGATTAGAAGAGTTGACTCGAATTCCATCGGATGTGCAAGATACTTTGATTACGATTTTATCAGAAAAAATATTACCTGTTCCTGAATTGAATACAGAAGTTCAAGCGCAGCGAGGTTTTAATTTAATTGCAACTGCGAATAACCGAGATAAAGGTGTGAATGAATTATCAAGTGCCTTGCGTCGCCGATTCAATACAGTTGTGATGCCTTTGCCAAGCACAATGGAGGAGGAAGTAATTATTGTAAAAACTAGAGTAGATAAAATTGGGCAATCGCTCGAACTGCCAGCTTCGGCAGCACCTGTTCAAGAGATTCAAAGGTTGGTTACGATCTTCCGAGAATTGCGAAGTGGAAAAACCGAGGATGGTCGAACTAAATTAAAATCACCAAGTGCGACACTTTCGACAGCGGAAGCAATTTCGGTAATTAATAGTGGTCAAGCATTAGCGGCACATTTCGGAGATGGAACTTTGAAGGCGAATGATTTGGCAGCAGGAGTAACTGGTGCAGTCGTGAAAGACCCTGTGCAAGACAAAGTGGTGTGGTTGGAATATTTAGAGACGGTGGTGAAGGAAAGAAAAGATTGGAAGGATTTGTATCGGGCTTGCAAGGAGATGTTGTAGAGAGAATTTTTTATTTAAAAATATTAAAAGAAAATATTTTTCGCTGGAATAAATAGACAAGTTTTATAAATTTATTTTCCATAATTTTAAAAATTAATAATTAAGATTTTATGGAAAATAAATTTCAATTTCTAGAGTGTGAAGGCCTTCAAATCGGTGCATTTCTCGAAGGTAATAGTATGGAAGAACATCAGACGTACTATCCAATGAATGTTCTTTTTTATGTAAAAAAAGGAAAACAGCATATCCGAATGGATAATGAATTACACACTATTTCCAAGAATCAATTTTGTTTACTTCGAAAACATACCAAAGGTTCAATATTCAAATCTTGGAATAAGGCGGAAAAGTGCGCGATTGTTTATGCCTTCATATTACAAGACCAATTTATCAAAGAGGCACTTAATGAATTTCAATTTGACCAATCTCATCCTCCTTCCAATAATAAAGTAATTTTCCTTCCGAAGAATAAAATTTTAATGGGTTTATTTGATACGGTTATTTCTTATCTAACTGATAATGAGGACATTGATAAGAACTTAGTGCGCCTCAAAACTAAAGAAGCGATTTTAGGAATTTTAAAATTTCATCCTGAATATTATTCTATTTTTACTCAGTTAGCTGTTCATTCGAAGGCAGATTTAAGAGAGTTTATGGAGTATAACTATATGTATAATATTACGCTAAAATCTAGAGCTGAATCTACTGGAAGAAGTCTTTCCTCTTTCAATCGAGAATTTAAAATTATCTTTAATGAAACACCTCATCGGTGGATTCTAAAAAGAAGATTGAAAGAAGCCAAACGACTCTTGTTAACTACAAAAAGAAAACCTTCTGAAATATACATGGAACTTGGATTTGAAGACCTTGCTCATTTTAGCCGTACGTTTAAAAAAGAATTCGGAAAGTCTCCAAGAGAATTTAAATAAAGCGGCTTGACATTTTTAGACAAGTTATTTTGGAAGAAATAGACAACCACGCTTTTCAAGTTTAAACTTACATTTGAAGATATTTCACCAAATCGAATCTTCAATCCTAAAACTACTATCGAATATGAAACGAACCAATCTACTGTATCTCACCATTATACTTTTTATCATGACTATAAGTATTGGTTTTTCTTCCAACTTTTCATTAGACAATTTTTCTGAAAACAAACTAGAAGAGAAAACTGAAAACGAAGTTACTGATCGAGAAAAATCATTAGAAGGATTTGACAAAATGATGCAAGTGCTCACTCACAAGCGCTGTGTTAATTGCCATCCTGCTGGAGATCGTCCACACCAAGGCGAAGACAGTCATGTTCATAATTTTAATGTGCAAAGAGGTGCATCTAATTTTGGCGCAACTGCATTTAATTGCAACACTTGTCATCATGAAGAGAATAATGATATCGCAGGAATCCCCGGGGCACCTGAGTGGTCATTAGCTCCTAAAGAAATGTATTGGGAAGGATTGAATCGAGTTGAAATTGCTCACTCAATGATGGATCCCGAAATAAACGGAGGAAGAGACTTAGCACATCTTGTCGAACATTTAACCGAACACAAATTAGTTTTATGGGCATGGAATCCTGGTGTTGATAGCGAAGGCAATCAAAGAGAGAAACCGCCTGTCCCCAAAGATGAATATATCGCAGCAGTAAAACAATGGGCAGAAAATGGTGCAATTATTCCTGAGAAATAATGTAGAGGCAATCCCTTGTGGTTGCCCTACTTATACAATTAAATAATTAGGGCAACCACAAGGGATTGGCTCTACAATAAAAATACTTTTATGAAAATTTCATTCAATATAAACGGTACTCCTCAAAGAGTTGAGACTGATGGCGATACTCCTTTGCTGTGGGTGATCCGTGATGTGTTAGATTTAAAAGGAACAAAATTCGGCTGCGGAAAAGCTGCTTGCGGAGCATGTACCATTCACGTCGAAGGAATGCAAGTTCGATCTTGTTCCTATCCTGCTAAGTTGGCAGAAGGCAAAAATATTACCACCATCGAAGGTTTATCTGATGGTGATAAATTACATCCGGTGCAGCAAGCTTGGATGGAAGAAATTGTTCCACAATGTGGTTATTGCCAACCAGGTTTTATGATGGCAACTGCTGCTTTGTTGGAAGTCAATCCAAATCCAACAGATGAAGACATTGATAATAGTATTGTCAATGTGTGTCGATGCGCGACTTATTATCGTATGCGAAAAGCGATTCATCGAGCTGCTGAAATCAAATCTGCTAACCTTTAAAATCTATCTTCTTTGAGAAATTCTGTGGTCAAGTTAAAATTGAAAATAAAAGCGACCATCGGAAGTGTTGTTTTTAATTTTAACTTGACTTAGAAACACGGAATTTCTCAAAGAATCAAAATCTAATAACAATGAGTAATTCTGAAAAAACAGAACCTAAAAAGAAAAAAAAGTTTTCAAGAAGAAAATTTTTAGTTCGTTCATCCATTGGTTTAGGTGTAGTGATGGGAGCGACCTATTTGACTCGACCACTTTGGAGAAGAGGGCTTGCGGGAGTCATGAATACGGCGGAGGCTCCATATCAAGGAGATACGAGTGATCCAAAAGTTTGGTTTGAAATTACAGCGGATAATCAAATAACCTTACTTAGTCCAAAAGTGGAAATGGGACAAGGGACTTTTACTGGTTTAGCTCAAATTGCGGCAGATGAATTGGGTGTAGATATTTCACAATTAAATGTCAAACATGCTCCAACTGCTGGCGGAAATGTTGATCCATTTGCAACGGGAGGAAGTACTTCTATTGCAAGTCTTTGGCAGCCACTTCGAGAGTTGGCTGCTACGATGCGAGAAATGTTGTTGCAAGAAGCAGCTAAACAATTAGGCATTGAAGCTAACATTTTAAGTGTGAAAAATGGAGTTGTTTCGGGCGGAGGAAAATCTGTCTCCTATGGTGATATAGTAAAAAATGTAACCGAATGGAAAATTCCAAAAACACCAAAATTAAAAGATGCGTCAGAGTATAAATTTATTGGAAAACCCATTCCTCGTGTTGATTTAAAAGACAAAGTAATTGGTACGCCAATGTTTGGAATGGATGCTTCGATGCCAGACATGTTATTTGGAGATGTGGTTCGTCCGTCTCAAATTGATGCCACGTATGTAGGCGCTGATACTTCCGCAGCAGAGAATATGCCGGGTGTGGTAAAAATTATCAAGGAAAAAGATTTTGTAGGAGTGGTTGCCAAATCAATTACCGAAGCACGCAATGCAAAAAAAGCCATCAAGGCAGAATGGAAAATTAATAAAGCATGGCAAAATTCAGATATTGAAGAAATTATAAAAGTTGGAAAAGGAACTGCTTACAATATTCAAAAAGAGGGGAGTCCAAATTTTGATGATGAAAGTACAATCACGTCAGAATATACAAGTCCTATTGGAGCGCATGCTCAATTGGAACCCAACGGAGCTGTTGCTCATGTGGTAGATGGAAAAGCCACGATTATGATATCGACTCAGGTGGTCAATATTACTCGAAGCGAAATTGCTGAAAGATTAGGTTTCGATGCGGAAGATGTCAATATCATTCCTACTTTTTTGGGAGGAGGATTTGGAAGAAGGTTACATACCGCAAATGGAATTCAAGCAGCACTTTTATCTAAGGCAGTTGGAAAACCAGTCAAGTGTTTTTTTGATCGAAAGGAAGAATTTCAAAATGATACATTCCGTCCACCGACACATCACGTGCTCAAAGCAAAACTAAATAGTGATGGAATGATCGAAGCAATGGAGCATAATGTATCGAGTGGAGCAGTTGCTTTTGGCTCGCCAATGTTGCCTCCAGGGACGGAAGCCATTTTAGGAGCAGACATCGGAGCATGGCGAGGAGGAATGATTAATTATTCCAAAATTCCAAACTACCAAGCAATCTCATGGAAAGTGAATTTACCTTTTGCAACTAGTTGGTGGAGAAGTTTAGGACTGCTTGCTAATACTTTTGCGATTGAAAGTTTTATGGATGAGTTGGCGATTAAAACTGGAAAGGATCCAATTCAATTTCGACTGGATCAAATTGGTGATGATGAAAAAGGAACTCGACTAAAGAAAGCTATCGAAGCTGCTCGTGATAAAGCAGGTTGGAAAGATGGCAAATTAGCAAATGGTCGAGCGATGGGATTTGCTTGTTCGGTCGATGCGAATACTCCTTGTGCTCACATCGTTGAAGTCTCTGTTGAAAATAAGAAAATCAAAGTTCATAAAGTGACTTGTTCTATTGATCCAGGAGTTGCGGTTAATCCAGATCAAATTAGAGCGCAATGCGAAGGAAGTATCATCATGGGAATGAGCGCTGCCATGTTTGAAAAAATGGAAGTCAAAGACAATCAATTGACTCCAACTATTTATGGGCCGTACAAAATGGCTTTGATGCGAGATGCGCCAAAAGAAATTGATGTAGTGATTTTGGAAAATGCTGAAGCACCGGGTGCAGTTGGAGAGCCACCTTTAGGGCCGATTGCCGCAGCGATTGCGAATGCAGTTTTCAGGTTGACTGATCAAAGATTACGATCTATGCCTTTGGAGCTTTCGTAGATAAAAAATAATGAATAAATATTAAAGGTATTTCTAAGGTTTAGGAACACCTTTTTTTTGAGAAAAATTTAAAATTGACTTGGGAATTTTATTTGTAGATATTTTGCACGTTGGTTAATTGCATTAATTTTGTCAAAAAATAGAATGGTATTTTTATGAAAAGAATAATTATCGTCGGCGCAACAGGAATGGTAGGTGCGATTATTTTAAAAGAAGCATTGAACTCACCTGAAGTAGAAAAAGTGACTTCCATTGTTAGAAAATCATCAGGTCAAGAACATACGAAATTAGAAGAAATCGTTCATGGTGATTTTAATGATTATTCAGCAATCGCAGATCATTTCAAAAATAAAGATGCAGCTTATTTTTGCATCGGGGTTTACACAGGTTCAGTTCCTGATGATAAATTTAAAATGATAACCGTTGACTTTGCCAAAGTATTTGGAGATGCAATACAACAAAATAGTCCAAGTGCAACACTTTGTTTTTTAAGTGGGCAAGGAGCAGATTTACAAGAGAAAAGTCGGATGTCATTTGCTCGTTACAAAGGTATGGCGGAGAATTATTTGATGTCTTTAAATTTGGGTGGACTGCATATTTTTCGACCAGCTTATATTTATCCTGTGGAGAAAAGAGCCGAGCCGAATTTAGCGTATCGGGTTTATCGAATGTTGTATCCGGTTTTGAAAAACATAATCCCATCTACGGTGATTACTTCTGAGCAGTTAGGAAAGGCAATGTATAGCGCAGGACTCAATAGTACGGAGAAAAAGATTTTGGAGAATGAGGATATTAAAAAGGTGAAGTAAAGTATTTTTACAAAAAGTATTAAATGACTAAAACTATAATTTTACTGGCTGTTCTTTTTCTTACAATTTTGAGTTGTCAAAAAAAGGAATGTACTTGTGAGTTTGATTCAAAGGTGGTGATCAAAAATGATAG
>CALJOK010000003.1 GCA_937981555.1 uncultured Saprospiraceae bacterium | reverse complement strand
CCAAATTTCTAAGGTCTCATCTGGTTTTTTTGAATAACCAAAGTCATTAGCTCGACTGAACATTTGTTTTCCTCCGTCTACTCGTCGAGCAGCCAAAAGTTCTTCCGTTCTGATTACGCCAAGCAATTCTCGAATTTCTGGGCCGATCAAATTTTGTCCACCGTCCCCTCTAGTCAAAGAAAGATAAGCGGTATTCATTTTGAGCTCATTGGAAAGATAGGCGATCATTCGAGTATTCTCATCGTCGGGGTGTGCAGCTACATAAAGTACTGTTCCGAGGACTTGAAGTTTTTGAATTTTTTCATGTATATCGCCTGAAGTTAATTTTTTAGGCGTTTGAGCATGGACATTTTTTACTAAAAAGAGACTTAGAAAAAGTAGCCATGAGATATTTAAAATTTTCTTCATTGTGAATTCTTTTTACATTTATTATGAATGACAAATATAAAAAGGATTCAATGGAAAAAAGGTTTAAAATGGGGTAGATTATCACGTAGCTGTCTGCTTTAGTTGACCTGAAAAGTAGCGCAGCGACATTTTTCAATAAGATTAAATTTTTTAGTAGAAAAAGTAATTCTTCTTCTTCCTTATAATTGGTGTTGGTGTTTTTTGGAAAAAAATCGCTGCGCTCTTTTTTTAGATCAGCTAAAGCAGACAGCCACGTGCTAGAATGAAAAACTTAACCGTAAGCGGTAGGCTAAATTTTCTTCTATTGTGGGGAAAGCATATTCGCCCATGCGATAATAAATACCTCCTCCAATTCCAACGTACATGATGTTAAGATAATTGAATCGCAATAAATTATCGACTCGTAATCCACTTTCAAAAAAACCTTTTTCCATTGTTTTAATTTCAAATCCTTTGTGAATTTCTGGATTTTTTAGCGACCCAAAACCAATGTTTTGGACAATGGAAAATTCAGGTTTGAAATTTTTATATTTAAAAAGAAGTGTTTCGAAATTGTGTTCAAAAAATAAATGAATAAATCGATCTGATAAAAATTCATAAATATCCATCGTTTGAAAAGTATTTTCTATTTCGAGAAATTGGAATCCTCGACCAATTCCACTTGCAGTAAAAAGTCGATTATAAGGAAGTTTTCCATTGGCCATTCCAGCTTCAACTCGGATGGAAGTTTTTCCTAAACCTCGAGTTCTAAAATTATCTTCCACAGATAATGCAATTTTTTGGAAATTAAATTCACCTTGCCAAACATCTTTCAATCCCTTTTTATAAGACAAATAAATCAGAGGAAAACGAGAAGTTGAAATTTCAGTTCCCATGACTCGAACTACTTTTTCGGCAAATGCAAAACGTAAATTAAAACCGAGTTCGGTAAAAGTAAATTGCTCAAAATCTAAATCACTTCCATCAAATTGATATTCATATTGTGGTTGCCACTTGCTTTGTCCAAAAGATAAATTAAAACGCATCGTATGTTTTAATCTCCCTTTAAGGTGAACTGATTTATTTTCCCAACTATCCATTCGAGAGGCATACAATTGTCGAGAAAAAAGTTGTGGGTCAGTTGATAAAATGAGTGCTGCAGGTTCTCGTAAATCTTTTTGATAATTGAATTTTAGTTGGAAGTTTTTATTAGCCGATAAATTAAATAACAATGCTCCTCCGTATTTCCATTTTTTATCAGCTGTTCCATATCCACCGTAGCCGCTTAGCTCAAAATGTTTACTCAAACGATCATTTGTACTCAGCCCTAAACCAATTCGAGTATTTTCGAAGTCATTGAAAGACAGTATTTTAGGGAGTAAAATGTCAATCTTTTTGATTGGAAGCCGACCACTTATAAATGCTTCGTTTGCTTTTAGAATTTGATCAAATTTCTTTTTTTTGCCAATCGAATCTATGACGGTGTAGGTCATTTCTTCTTTTGGATTAAGTACTTGTGGACGGTAGTTTTGCCAGACAGAATCAACTCGTTCATTGGCATTTTTAGCAGTAGTGTAACCTTGGATTTTGAAATCTTTTTTATCCAGTTTCGGCTTGAGTTGAACTTGAGAGATATAACTTTTTCCACTTATGCGAGTGCCAACATATTTGTGTGGATACTTGGAAGCTTCGATGACAAAATTGAGTTGTTCAGGGAACCATTGTTTGCTTTTTACGTGTTCATACCGTTGCTCAATCTTCATTTTAATAAAAGACTTATCGTTGGGTTCAGCGATGACATTTTGTAAGGCATAGCCATTGGTGTTGATATATAAAACACCCTTGAGTCCTTCAAAATTTTTTCCTTTCCGAGGATGGTATGAAATAATAAAAACGGAATCTGTTTTTTGTAACAAGGTATCTACAATAGTGAAAAAATATTTTTTGGTACTATTGGGGCTGATTGGATTAAGAAATGCTTTGTCTAAAATATTGATGTGGTCGCCATAAAATGAGAAGGGTTGAAAATCATTTGCTAACGCCACAAAAGATGGATCTTGAAAACCAGAAACTCGATTGTGTAAAACGTTTTCTTTATTTTTTTCTGGAAATAAAAAACTCCGTTCGCTCACCGACTCCATGATGAAGAGGTAAGTTTTTTCTGTATTCCCCAACATTTTTTCAAAATTTTCAGATTGCTTTTTTCGAATTTTCTTTTTGGAGTCTTGGTGTTTTTTTTGGAAATCTTTAATTTTTATTTCGTCAGGAATTAACTCGACTATCATTTTATTGTAGGTGAGACATTGGAAGGATTCCATTTTTTCGGGATTATTTTTGTCTCGATTTTTTACGACTTTTTGAATGATTCGATGGGCTGGATTTTCACCCGCAATGACAACAGCTTCTTGCAAATCGAAGGAAGTAGATTTCATTGATAAGACTAATTTTTTCCTAAAATCTTCTGGCTGGACTGAGTAAATGAAGTTTTCAAAACCAACGAAACTAAGTGTCAAGGTTTTGATTGGCTCTGTTGAATTGATAGTGAATTTCCCATCAATGTCTGAGCTGACTCCATCAGTTTGATTTTTATTAATTAAAATATTAACGAAGGGGAGTGGTTCATTTTTTTCATCAATGACCATTCCTGTGAGAGATAATTGACTGAATAAGAGAGTTTTATAAAGAAATAAAAAGGATATGAGAAATAATTTTTTGTACATTGATTTCATTGTTTTCCTGAAAAGGATTTTCGTTTTATTTATTTTTCTAAATACTGAATTAAAACCTGTTTTTTGAAAACTTATTTTCTAAGTCGTTCAATTTTACATCGTTTTTAAAATAGATTTTGGAAAAGGAAAATATGTTTCTATTTTTAGGGGAACAGTAAAAAAAAATCGAATGACTTTAGCAGAAATTAAAAAATATTTAAATTCTTTAGTGATCCAAGACTTGGGTAAAGCTTTGAAAAAATTTGAATCGATCTTGAGTTCAGATTCAAATTATAGTAGCGCAATTCTTTTGCAACAAGCCAATTATAATCGCTTGAAAAAAGAAATAACTCAGGAGACGCTCTCTAGTTCAAACGTGAATTTGAGAACGAATAAACTTACCGCAGGACTATTGGGGATGATCGATGATCTAGATGAAGAAGATGTAGATATGATTGTAGCGGCAAATCTTTCTAGCGATTCTGGGCAACAAGATTCTGTTTCTTCAGCTATTGCTATTTCAAATTCAGGGATTTATATTTCCTACGCTTGGGGAGGAGAGAGTGAAAAGATTGTGGATTTACTAGATACGGAACTTCAAGGGCGAAATCTCAAAGTGATTCGAGACAAAAGAGATTTGGGGTACAAAGGAAGTATTACCGAATTTATGAAAGACATAGGTAAGGGAAATAAAGTCATCGTAATTATCAGTAAAAAATATTTAGAATCAGAAAATTGCATGTTTGAGTTGACGCAAGTTTATGAAAATAAAGATTTTGCCAAACGAATTTTTCCGATCATTTTGGCAGATGCAGATATTTATAAACCGCTCAATAGAATTAATTATATCAAATATTGGGATGGAAAGATTCAAGAATTAGATGAAGCTATCAAGTCACTTGAACGAGGAACGGATGTGTTAGATTTGAATAGAGAGTTGAATAATTATGGGAAAATAAGAGTGTTATTTAGTGATATTGCTTTTATTTTAAAAGACATGAATACACTCTCTCCAGAGATTCACCAAGGACAAAAATTTGATACACTTTATCAAATGCTTTCTAGAGGTTGATCTTAATAAGTTGGTTATCAATAGTTTTAAATAAAAAAGTGGAATTATCGAAACGAATCGATAACTCCACTTTTTTATTTTCAAACTATTAGGAATTGTTTATTTTGGTTCTTTTAATTCAAACGTATCCAAAAATCCAGTATGGAATTTTCCAGACTTAAACGATTCATCTTCCATCAATTGTTGGTGAAAAGGAATCGTCGTTTTGATACCTTCAACGATAAATTCATCCAAAGCTCTTTTCATTTTTTTGATACATTCCTCTCTGGTTTGTGCTCTACAAATCAATTTGGCAATCATCGAATCATAATAAGGTGGAACTTCATAACCTGCATAAACATGTGTATCTACTCGAACGCCATGACCTTTAGCACTATGGAAAGAAGTGATTTTTCCAGGGGATGGACGGAAACCTTTGAAGACATCTTCTGCATTGATTCGACATTCAATGGCATGCATCGTTGGCAAAT
The DNA here is from genome assembly GCA_937981555.1 of uncultured Saprospiraceae bacterium. Lineage (GTDB taxonomy): Bacteria > Bacteroidota > Bacteroidia > Chitinophagales > Saprospiraceae > CAJQQY01. The sequence continues at coordinate 16,287 of CALJOK010000003.1, read as the reverse complement.
AATTCTTTCCAGAAATTGGCTCACCTGCTGCAATTTTGATTTGCTCTTTGATAAGGTCGTGATCAATTACTTCTTCAGTAACAGTATGTTCTACTTGGATACGAGTATTCATTTCCATAAAGTAGAAATTTTTATGTTTATCCACTAAAAATTCTACGGTTCCCACACCTTCGTAACCAATATATTCAGCAGCTAAGATGGCAGCCTCACCCATTTTTTTACGAAGAGCTTTTGTCAAAAATGGAGAAGGAGCTTCTTCCACTAACTTTTGATGACGTCGCTGAATCGAACAATCTCTTTCTGACAAGTGGCAAGCTTTGCCAGTTTGATCAGAAGCGATTTGGATTTCGATGTGTCGAGGTTCTTCAATAAATTTTTCGATATATATTCCATCATTAGTAAATGATGCTTTAGCTTCTTGTTTGGCTTGATCCCAAGCTTCCTGAAAACCATCTGGTTCCGTAACAATTCGCATTCCTTTTCCACCACCACCAGCAGTTGCTTTCAATATGACAGGATAGCCAATTTCTGCAGCTAATTTTAATCCTGATTTCAAATCTTTTAATAAGCCACCAGAACCAGGAACAACAGGAACACCTGCTTTGATCATGGTTTCTTTGGCAGTAATTTTATCTCCCATTTTTCTAATGTGCTCAGGAGTTGGACCAATAAATTTGATACCATATTCTGCACAAACTTCTGCAAAGTCAGCATTCTCAGATAAAAAACCATAGCCTGGATGCAATGCATCAGCATTGGTGATTTCTACAGCAGCCATAATTCTTGGAATACTTAAGTAAGATTCAGCAGAAGATGGAGGTCCGATACAAACAGCTTCGTCGGCAAACCTTACATGAAGACTATCTTTATCAGCGGTAGAGTAAACTGCAACGGTTTTGATTCCCATTTCTTTGCAAGTTCTAATAACTCGCAATGCAATTTCTCCCCGATTAGCGATGAGTATTTTTTTAAACATACTATTCTTGGATAAAATGATCAAATGCAAGATGGAGTAAATTGTTAGAATTTACGCTATAATTATTTTTGCATTAAACCATTGATTAGACTAAATAGGTTCTACTTCAAATAAGGGTTGGTCGTATTGAACAGGTGATTCGTTGTCAATTAAAATGTTGACAATTTTACCACTTACTTCTGATTCAATTTCATTGAATAGTTTCATGGCTTCTACAATACAAACTACCGTTCCTACTTCTACGATTGATCCAATTCCAACATAATTATCTTTATCTGGTCCAGCAGACCGATAAAAAGTACCAACGATTGGAGATTTGATTAATACTGTATTTGAATTTTCACTTACTGGAGTTGTAGCAGCAGTAACTGCTGCGGCAGGAGCTGCAGGAGCAGGAGCTGCTGCGGGAGCAGGCATTGCTGCAGGAACTGAAACTATTTGTGGTGCGGATTGCAATGCTTGAATATCTCTAGCTCGTACTTTTCCATATTTCTTTGTACGAATAGAAAGTTCAAAATCACCTTCTTTTAATTTGAATTCTGTAAGATTAGATTTATTGATGAGCTTAATGAGCTCTTGTATTTCATTAAATTTCATATTTCTCCTTGGTTATTTATACGTTCGTTTGATATTTCTTCTATAACTACTTAAGATCAAAATATGTTTAATTCTAAGAGAAAAAACAGGAAATTAAGTAGTAATTAGACATTATTCTAAATGGATTTTTAGCTTCGTAACTCCTTGATAATCAATGGTGTTTTTTCCGAAAAAAGCGATTTAGAATAATGTCTATTAAAGTTAGCCAAAATTTTTAAAATCGAAAATTTTAAGGATTTAAATCCTACTTAACTTTTTGCTCTTTCTACATAAGTTGCAGTTCGCGTGTCAATCTTTATTTTTTCACCTTCCGTTATAAAAAGAGGAACTCTAATTTCAGCACCTGTTTCTACTGTTGCTGGTTTTGTCGCATTAGTAGCTGTATTTCCTTTGAGTCCTGGCTCAGTATGAGTTACTTCCAAAACAATATATTGAGGCATTTCAATAGTCAATGCAATTTCTTTCTCAGCATGAAAAAGCATTTCTACTGAACTTCCTTCTTTCAATAATTTAGGGTTAGATAGCATTTCTTCTTGGATACTAATTTGTTCATAAGTTTCATTATCCATGAAATTATAACCCATGTCATCCATATATAAAAATTGATAATGTCGTCTTTCTACTCTAACTATAGTAATCTTATGACTTGAAGGCCATGTATTATCTACCACCTTCCCATTTGTCAAACTTTTTAATTTTGTACGAACAAATGCAGGCCCTTTTCCCGGTTTTACATGAAGAAACTCAACGACAGTATAAATGTCGTTACTGTGTTCGATACATAATCCGTTTCTGATTTCTGATGTATTTGCCATCTAATTTTAATTTTTTGCCAACAATTAATTTTTGAAGGCAGGTTAAAAAAGCGGCGCAAATATAAGGATTTTTAGATGGAGTTAAATCTTTATTTTTGAATATTTGAAATAATAAGACTTGAAGGTTGAAATGGAGATGATTGGGGCTATTTTTTATAAAAATCTAAAAAAAACTAGATTTTTATCTCAAAGAGTAAGGGCGAAAATTCGCATTATTTTTTTGATTAAAAACAAGAGATGCCTTGTTGTTACTTGATTAGGGGATTAAGATTTTTAAAGCCTTAGGTGAAATTGAAAATTCCACAGGCGTTTCTCCAATATATTCGCCATCCACTTCTATGCCGGTTGGCTCGTCATCCATGGTTTCCACTCTAATTTTTTTGGTTAAAAAACCCTCCACTTTAGAGTGTTCTAAAAGAGAAGCATTATAAAAGCGATAGGTGTTTAAGATGACTGCTAGTTTAGAAAGTTTCCTAGCAAAAGTTAAGGCAAATTTTCCATCATTAGGAATGGCATGTGGAACTAATTGCATTCCCCCGCCTGAATATTTGCAAACTCCAACATTGATGATGTAAAAAAAATCGACGACTTCCTGTTTATCAAAAATTAATTTAGCTCGATGAATTTTATATTTAAATAATCCACTAAGTGCATTTAGTAAATATTGGATTTTTGGAAAACGCCAATTTTTACCTTCTGCATTTTGAACGCCAAAAGCATCATAAGCCATTCCTGCCACATTGATAAAATAGCGATCTACTTTTTTTTCATGAAAAAAACAACTGACATAACCTGCATCTTGAAAAGTGGTTTTTTCACTTTTCAACATCTCTATCCACGTTTTTAAATGTTTGGGTATTTTATGTGTTTTGATCCAATCATTTCCAGTTCCGACGGGTAAAAGTGCAAAGGTGATTTCAGCAGAGGAGATTATTTTTTGTTGTAAAATTCCATTAGCAACCTCATTACCAGTTCCATCACCACCGACTGCGATTATTTTTCTACAACCGTTTCTAATAGCTTCTTTAGCTAGTTCAGTTGCGTGATTTGGGTGAGTTGTTTTTTTTACAAAAAAATCAATATGGTTATTATTTAAACATCGTTGTATCCTTTCCCATTGATTTTCCAATTTGCCTCCATTGGCTTTGGGATTGACGATGATGAACCATTGATTTGTTAATTTTTTTGACAAGGTATATTGTGTTAGATTATATGTTTATCTTCCAATTTGGATGAATTGATCTACAGGAAATAGTTGAAATTCTATTTTTTTATCCGAAAAAAGAAATCACTCATAGATTTTTATTCTAATTTCCGAGTTTAAATCGATATCATTGGATTTTAGAATGAAAACTATTATATCAAAAAATATTTTCACTTTTAAACGAAATTCGTTCACTCAAAAACGAACTTGTTTAAGAACCAACTGATCAAATAAATTTATGAATATTCTTAGTTTAGAAAACGTGAGGAAAACTTACGACAAACATGTTGCCGTTGACGGGGTGAGTTTTAACATGCCCAAAGGTTGTGTGTTTGGAATGCTTGGCCCGAATGGAGCAGGTAAAACTTCCCTTATCAGAATTATCACTACGATCACTCAAGCTGATAGTGGAGTGGTACTTTACAATGGTGAAAAATTAAATCAAAATCATCCTTCCCAAATTGGATACATGCCCGAGGAACGTGGGTTGTATAAAAAAATGAAAGTGGGTGATCACCTCGTTTATTTAGCTCGCCTCAAAGGTTTATCCAAATCCGATGCGTTGCGAGAAATCAAATCTTGGTTTGAAAAATTTGGAATCGAAGATTGGTGGAACAAAAAGGTGGAAGAATTGTCGAAAGGGATGCAGCAAAAAATTCAATTTATTTCTACTGTTGTTCACCGACCTGGTTTGTTGATTTTGGATGAGCCATTTTCTGGTTTGGATCCGATCAATACTAATTTGATTAAAGATGAAATTGACGAGTTGCATCGCAATGGAACGAGTATTATTTTTTCGACTCATAGGATGGAGCAAGTAGAAGAGGTTTGTGAATTTATGGTTTTGATTAACCAAGGAAAGAATGTCCTCGAAGGTTCGGTTAAAGATGTGAAAAATCAGTACAAAGAAAATTTATTTAAAATCGATTTCGAAGGCGAAATTCCTTCAGATGCTTTGGCACAAACCAATATCATCACCCAAAAAAATCAGTCGATAACTGTTCAACTAAAAGAAGGTGATGACTCGAATGCTTTGCTGCGACACTTGATTCAAAAGAATGTGCACATCCATTCCTTCAATGAAATCTTACCTACTTTGAATGAAATTTTTATCAGAAAAGTAGCATCTTCTAATCTCGAAAAAACAACTACTTAAGCATGGATAAACTTTGGCTCATTATACAACGCGAATATTTGACTCGAGTAAAAAAGAGATCATTTATTCTTGCGACGATACTTACTCCGATAGCATTTGGGTTATTTTTTATTGTGGTTGGTTTTATTTTTTCCTATGAAGATGGTGATGTAAAACAAATTGCAATTAGTGATCCTGGAAATGTATTAAGTGTCTCAAAAATTCCAAATACAAAATCGATCACTTTTACCAAACCTCAAAAGGATTTGGAGGAATTGAAAAAAGATGTGGAGGATGAAAAATATTCAGGTGTAATTGCGATTCCTGTGGTGAAGAATTTGCAGGATAAAAATATTGAAATTAATTATTTTTATGCGGAAAATGAATTGGATATCGATTCCAAATTGAAAATTGAAAAAAGCTTAGGTCGATTTTTTAGAGAGTATAAAATCAAAGAACTAGGTTTAGATAAAAAGAAATTGGAAGCTTTGGAAGGGGACATCAGTTTAAGTCCACGATCTCTTTTAAACGAAGAAAAAGATACTTCCATGAAAGCTGGTGTAGGTGCTGCGCTAGGTGGATTTATGGGATTCATTATGTATATAACTGTATTTATTTATGGAATGATGGTGATGAGATCAGTAATGGAAGAGAAGGTAAATCGAATTGTGGAGGTGATGATTTCTTCCGTAAAACCTTTTCAATTAATGATGGGAAAAATCATTGGTGTAGGTGGAGTAGGATTGACGCAAGTAGCCATTTGGGCCATCTTGATTCCGATCATTAGTATTTCTGTTCAACTGATTTTTGGTTTTGATCCAGAGGCGATGAATGAAGGAGCGGCTGGAATGTCAGGCGGCGGAGGGATGGATCCAGATGATATGCAATTATATGCTGCTCAAATAATTACTGAATTAAAGTCTCAAAATTGGTGGTTGATTGCTCCTCTTTTTATTCTTTACTTTTTAGGAGGATACTTTTTGTATGCTTCGATGTTTGCAGCAGTTGGTTCGGCGATGGGAGATGATTTAGGAGAAGGTCAAGCGTTGACTATTCCAATTACGATTCCAGTAGTATTAGCTTTATATATTATGATGGTAGCAGTAAAATCGCCGAATAGTAGCTTAGCAGTTTGGGCATCTATCTTTCCATTATTCTCTCCGATTGTGATGCCATCAAGGTTAGCATTTTCTCCACCTGCTTGGCAAATAGCATTGTCGGTGGTAGTGTTGATTGCGACTTGTATATTTTTCGTTTGGCTTTCTGCCAGAATATATCGAGTTGGAATTTTAATGTATGGAAAGAAAGTAACCTTTAAAGAAATAGGGAAGTGGATGTTTAAAGGATAGGAGGAAAGTTTGAAAAATGAATATTCAAAAGAGCTTCCAGGTTTTAAAACCTGGAAGCTCTTTTTTGATTTAAAACTCATCGTTTATTTCCATTAGAGAACGGAAAGCAACATATTTTCCTTCATACCGATCGGTGTGATCTTTTTGCAAAGCTGGTGAAAATTGCTCTTGGTATTTTTGAAAGGTTTCCATGTTGGAAGCGATATATTGAAAAGAATAAGTCTTGCCATCCGTTTCGTCGCTTCCTAATAATCGACAAATTTTACTTTCTAAAAACATTCCTGTTTTCATCACATCTGGGACATGAACTTCGGTCATCCATTTGAGCCATTCATCGTGAGAGGCGTGCTCGATTACTACGGTTACATTGTAAAATACTTTTTTCATAATTCAATTTTGTCAAAAAAATAATGGCGCAAAAGTACCAACTTTTGCGCCATTATTTGAAATTCAATTTTATAAAAAAGAAAATTACTGAACGGTATCTCCTCTTAGTTTTCTAAACCTTTTCCGAGATTCTACGGCAAAGGTACTTCCTGAAAAGTCAATGAAAATTCGTTCATATAGAGCTTGTGCTTTTTCCAAATCATTTAATTGATTTTCATAAAGGCTAGCTAATTTAAACATAGCATTATCTGCTCGAATCTCTTCGATATGTTCATCAATTATTTTTTGATAGATAGTCTCTGCTTTTTGATAGTCTCGTTTCTTTACCAAAATATTAGCTTCTAAATAAAGCATGTCATCTTGCAAAGTATGTCCTGGAAACATAGTTTTCAAAGAATCTAATTTTACAAATGCATCTTCAAAACGATTTTGGAAAACCAATAATTCCGCTTGTGAGTACATCGTAATTGGAGTAGCAATTGTATCCAATCCTAAATTATCCATGATGAAAATTGATAAGTCTAAAGCATCATTTGCAATCAATTTTGAAGTAGATGCTTTTAAAATATCAAACTGCGCTTGTGCCCATTGGTAGTCGCCTGCGTAGTAAGAAAGTTTAGCATTCCGAAAACGCGCTTCATGACCTAATATGTCATCTTTAAATTCTTTGTCAACTTGAGAGTACAATAATGTTGACTCCCAAACTTCTCCTTTCATCAAATAAAAATCAGCCAAACTCAATTTTCCTTTAGCCAAAATATATCTGTTCAATCCTTTGAACTCAATCATCTCTTGCAATAAAGAAATCGCTTTGTCCAAGTCATTCAAATAAAATGCTTCCAAGTCAGCTAACTCAGCTACAATTGTAGCTGTCGATTTTCTTTTTCCAAATTCCTCTAAAAAGGATTCATATTCCGCTTCTAAAATTTTTAAATCTTCCGTGGTATAATCAAATCCTTCGACTAGTTTTTTTCGTTTGCAAGTTAAAGATTCTCTTTTTGACTCAATATAATAACTGGACATATGTCCTTTTTCAGCAACGATATAATCGTAAGCGGTGATCGCTGCATCGTAGTCTTTGTCATTGGCAGCTATTTCTGCCAAGCGATAAATTCGGCCTCCATTTTCCTTTAGTCTTCGATCTAATGCTTTTACTTGACGGAAAGCATTTTTGTAATCTTTCTTTTGAATAAAAACCCAAATCAATAATTCAGGGTAGGCAACAACATCATCACTATCTTGAATCCGAGTGTATAATTGAGTTTGTAATTCCACAAAATCATCATCGCTCAAGTATCTTTGAAAAAGTGTTTTCATCGAATTCAATCGACTTGGATTATGAGCTAAACTATTAAGGTAACTCGTAATCATTTTTTCAGTATCTCCTTTTCGACGATACAGATCACCTAAGTTGTAAGCAAAAATATTTTGATCTTTTAGAATGTTAGAACCCTTTTCATAGGTTTGAATGGCAAGTTCGTATTTTGTTAAATTGATAAAAGCATTAGCGAGGCGAGTAATAGAAAATCGATCCGCAGGCATTTTTTTGATTGCTTTTTCATATTGCTTGATTGCTTCGTCATCTTTATATTGACGTTCGTAAAGATTCCCATAAGTCACGTATAGTTGAACTTGTTTTGGATCTTTTTTAAGTTGTCTTTTGATTACTTTTTCAGCTTCTGAATATTTTTCCAGCGCTAACATACAATCCATGTATCGATTGAGATAGTAATCGTTTCTATTGTTCTTACTAAATAATTTTTCATATAAAACACTTGCTTTCTCAAATTCTCCATCGGCAAAATATTGCTGCGCTAATTTGGAATCATTATTTCCTGGTTGCCCTTGAGCAAACAGAGGGGAAGAAAAAGCTAAAAGTATAATTAGTAATATCCGCATTTCGGTAATTTTTTTAGTGCAAATCTTTTATTAAAAACGTTTTGGCTGCTGAAAAGTTGCCATGGTTGCGTTTTCGTAAGATGGGTCTTTTTAGAGATTAAAACAAGATTTAATTTTTCCTAATTAAAAGTACAAAATAAACGAAAAACGGTTGCTCCGAAATATTCGAAACAACCGCTTTTTTTATTTTATTAGCAAGGAAGATTATCCTTGTAATTTGAAACTTACTGGAAGAGTAAACCAAACCTTTACAGGTTTTCCTCTTTGTTTCCCTGGAACCCATTTTTGTCCCATACCATTCATCATGTTAACTACACGCTCTGCTTCTTTTCCTGTCCCTCCACCTGGGTCTCTAAGAACTTGTACTTTACTCACATTTCCTTGTTGATCTACCATGAATTTTAGAATGGCTCTACCTTCTATTCCGTTTTCACGAGCAACAGCAGGGTATTTGATATTACTATAGATGAATTTCAACATCTCCGCATCAGAACATTCTTTCAATTCTTTTTTACTTTTCCCTTGACCTTCGCAGCCAGGGAAACGAGGCATATCTTCTACTACCTTAAAGATTTTTTCTTCTTCAGGCTCTTCCACTACTTCTTCTACTTCAGGCTCTTCTTCCTCTTCAACAGGTTCTTCGTCTGGAACTTCTACGATCTCATCTTCGTCAATATCTTGATCCAAGAATGTTGGCTCTTCTTCTTCCAAAATTTCCTCTTCAGGAACCTCTTCAATTACTGGTGGTGGCGGCGGCGGCGGTGGTGGTGGTGGTTCCGCCGTTCGAGGTGGCTCTTGCTCAATATCTTCATCTATTTCCATTGCATCATCTGGAATGAAAACTTCATCAGGGAAGCTCGTCCAGCTAAATGCCAAAACAGTTAGTGCAAGTGAAGTAATTAAACCGATGTTAAAAATAGTACCGCTCTTTCGTAGAATATCTACAGGCGCATATTTATTTCTACCATCGAGTGGAGATGTTCTAGGTTTGTCTGCAAACTTTGCAGTCAACTCTCCTGACGTAGCATTTTTTGACATCTGGTTCCGAACCAGAACAATAGCTACAATTATGACAGCAATCAAACCAAGGAGAATATACGTAAGCGTAAGTCCCGGTATTGAAAGGTCAACGAATAGCAAAGAATTAGTCATATTTTTTTATTAAAAAATTAAAAAAAAGTAGTCCAGTAAATGAACCGATAATATTAGCAATTATATCTAGATATTCAAAATATCTTCCGGGGAAAAAGGCATATTGTATCACTTCCATACCAATTCCGTAAAAAATACTGATACTTAATGCAATTTGAACTCCTTTTTCTTTCCATTTGGAAGAAGGGGAAAGAAATCCTAACAATAATAAAAAAGTGAAGATTCCATAAATCCCAAAGTGTCCAATCTTATCCATCGAAAAAAAATCCCACCAGGATTCAGGCAAATTGATTGTACCTTTTGTTGAAAAATATAAAATCAAAAATGACCACAGAATAGCTGGAAGTAATTTTTTAAACATTCAATCCTCTTTTGGTTGAGTTACTTATTAGATGTAATTGAAAATATTTTTGGTGTGTAGTATTTATTTTTTTCTAAAATAAATAAATACTTAATAGTTAAATACTTGATGAACGATGAGTTGTGAATCATAATATTCATCAAATATCACTAAAAATTTAGCTGATTAATCCTTTGTAATCTGCTGCACTCAAAAGCGCATCAATTTCTTTAGGATCTGAAAATTTAATTTTTACGATCCAACCATCTCCATAAGGATCAGAATTTAATAATCCAGGATTATCTCCTTCAGATTCATCTAATTCTGTGTTGAATTCTAAAACTTCACCGCTAAGTGGCATAAATAATTCAGAAGTCGTTTTTACTGCTTCTACTGTTCCAAAAATACCATCTGCTTCTACATTGTCTCCAACAGTATCTACTTCAACATAAACGATTTCCCCTAATTCACCTTGTGCATAATCGGTGATACCTATATATGCGGTATCATCATCTTCCAATCGGATCCACTCATGCTCTTTGGTATATTTTAAATTCTCAGGTAAGTTCATTTTTATTAATTGATTTTATTAAGAAAGTTTTATTTTGTCAGTCCGCCAAAAATAGGAGAATTTTTATTCGTTTTATAGATATGGGTAGAAAAAATTTCACTCTTTTCCGTTTTGTCCGTTGGAGTATTTTTTTGTAAAAATAAAAAAAGAGTTGTTTCAAATGAATGAAACAACTCTTTTTTATTGAAAGTGAAAAGGCTTTGGAAAGCCATTTTATTTAAATCATATTTCCAGGCTTCACCCAAGCGTCAAAATCTTTCTCTGTCAAGTAACCTAATTTCAAAGCTGCTGCTTTCAAAGTAGATCCTTCTTTGTAAGCTTTCTTTGCAATTGTTGAAGCTTTGTCATAACCGATATGAGTATTCAAGGCAGTTACGAGCATCAATGAATTATGCAAGTTTTCTTCAATTCGTTGATAATTAGGAACGATTCCTTTTGCACAATTTTCATCAAAACTTCGGCAAGCATCTCCAATCAATCGAGCGGAGAAAAGAAAATTGAAAATCATCATTGGTTTAAAAACATTTAATTCAAAATGTCCAGTCATGCCTCCTACATTTATTGCTACGTCATTTCCCATCACTTGAGCCATAGCCATCGTGAGTGCTTCTGACTGAGTTGGATTTACTTTTCCAGGCATGATAGACGAACCAGGTTCATTCGCAGGAATGATTAATTCACCAATTCCGCATCGTGGGCCAGAAGCCAACATTCGAATATCGTTTCCGATCTTCATCAAAGAAACAGCAACTGTTTTCAAAGCACCATGAGATTCGACGATTGCATCGTGAGCAGCTAATGCTTCAAATTTATTTTTTGCAGTTATGAATGGAAGTCCAGTTAATTTGGCGATTTCTCCAGCCACATGTTTTGAATATCCTTTTGGCGTATTCAATCCAGTTCCAACTGCAGTTCCACCCAATGCTAATTCTGATAAATGTTTTAAAGTATTTTTGATCGCAGCAATTCCGTGATCCAGTTGTGAAACATAACCAGACAGTTCTTGTCCAACTGTTACAGGCGTCGCATCCATGAAATGTGTTCGACCAATTTTTACTACATTTTTATATTCTTTTGCTTTGGCATTTAAAGTGTTTCTCAAAGCTTCGATTCCTGGAATTGTATTTTCCACTAATGACTTATACGCAGCAATGTGCATCGCAGTTGGGAAAGTGTCGTTGGAAGATTGTGATTTATTTACATCATCATTTGGGTGTAAATATTTTTTTTCATCCATCAATTTTCCGCCATTCAAAACATGTCCTCGATTGGCCACTACTTCGTTGACATTCATATTGGATTGTGTTCCAGATCCAGTTTGCCAAACGACTAATGGAAATTGGTCATCTAACTTTCCAGACAAAATTTCATCACAAACTTTACCAATTAATTTTGCTTTAGCTTTCGGTAAAACACCCAAAGCTGCATTGGTATTTGCTGCGGCTTTCTTCAGGATTCCAAATGCTCGAACGACTTCGATTGGCATTTTCTGACCACCTATTTTAAAATTCTCTATGGATCTTTGAGTTTGTGCTGCCCAATATTTGTCGGCAGGGACATTGACGATTCCGATGCTGTCTTTTTCTTTACGGTATTTCATTTTTTGGTAAAATGTTTTTTTAGTGAAATGATGGGCGAAGATAAGATTTTAGCATGATTTTTAGAAAATAGCTAAAATCGTTTTTTTAGACTTCAATAGTCTAATGGAAAATGCTACCTTTAAGGATAGGATATTACCTAAGTTTGATAATAACATCCTTATCCAAATGGAAAACAATTTTAAGAAAACTACTTTCTTCACCATACTACTGTGGTACCTCCACAGTATTATCTTCTTGAGTGGAGTTCATTTATCTGCTCAGACTTCTCCAATAGATACTTTGTCCTTATCTTCCAAATCTCTTCCTTTAAATCAAAAAATAAATCTGAAAAATAATATTCAGGATCTTTTAGAAAAAATAGAACGTCCTGAAAAAAGATCAGCGCTATCTCAAAAATATTTTGAAGCTGCTATTGCCAATCAGGATTCTTTCTTTCTAGCTCATAGTTCGGAACAACTAGCCATAATTTCTGCGGTCACTTCCGACACTTTCAAATATCATCTTGAAGGAAATAAACTAATTTCCAAAAGTGCATTGGAACGAATCTACCTGCAAGAAAATATATCGAACTTATTTAATTTTGTTGATGATAAAAATACAGCCTCCTATTTTGAAAGACATCAAATGATCAAAAGTGATTATGGCATTCATACTTCGGAATTACCTACAGAAAGGAAAGTTGATTTATATAATGCCTTAAAAATATATAAAGCTGATCATGATAATATTGGTCTTAAGAATCTTCACGAAAGTAAAGATCTATTCGGATATAACAATACACTTACGGGTTTTGACCCTAAAGCAACTTATTGGATAAAACTAAATCTACGAGGTGGAGAACAACAAATAGATACCTGTTCTTTTTTTGTAGAAAATATGGAGGGATATGCTTCTTGGAATAATATTGAAGCATACTTAGTACATGAAGATGGACAAGTAGAAAAACAAAGAACAGGAAATCTATTGCCTATAGAAGAAAAATCCTTCCCTATTTATAACAATATAGTCCGTTTTGAAATTAAGCCAAATGAAAATGTAACAATGTATTTACGGCTAGATGGAACAGAAGGAAAACGAACACCTAAATGGATCAGTTTACTTGGAACTAGGAATAAAAATTATATTCAAAATGACCTATATCAAACCAACGGCACATTTAAATATTCTAATGGCTTTACACCATTCAGAGGAAATAAACTAAATGCTAGAAAAATATTTATAGACACTTCTAATCAAAAGACTATAGGCGACATTTCTAAAAACTGGGATAATCTTCCTTATAGTGATGGTTATGCAACTGATTTTTCTACTCCTCATAGTTATTGGACAAAAGTAAGATTGGTGGGGAATACAACATTAAATGGCACACAATTTTTTCATACGGCTCCTTATCCATTTGTTGGAGGGGATGGTTTCAATTTTAATTATATCGACTATTACTATCCGAATGGAGCTGGTGATTTCATACATCAAAGAACAGGATTCAAAGTTCCACAATCGGAGCGTTCGCATGACTTTTGGGCAAACTTTCTAAAAGTAGAGGTGCCTCCCAATGACACCTTAGATCTGTATATTCGTTACGAAGGGGGGAATCCTCGTTTCATTATGAATCGATTGGATCTTTGGCATATCGATCCTACTTCTATTTTTCCAAACCAAATGAATGAAGGCATAAAAAATGGTTTATACTATGGTATCTTAGGTATTCAGTTTCTTTTTTTTATTTTACTATTCGGAATAGAAAAAGAAAGAATCCATCTTTATTTTGCAATTGTAGTCTTAGGTGTTTTTCTTTCTCAAGGATTCGGAGAAGACAATTTTCGTTTTTTTGTGCCATTCTCAGGATTTCGAGATTACCATTCAGCATTATTTTTTTCAGGATTGTTTTTAGTACAAGTTGGTTTTTTTAAATTCACTAGTAATTATTTCAATTTTTCTAAGACAGGTTTTGTCAATCGATTCTTTATCCCTATTTTTTTAGGATGCTCAGCAGTAGTTAATTTTTATGCGGCGACCCAATTTAGTTATTCCAATTTTAGCGAGTACCCTGTCGACAAGATGTATTATATTCTAGCTATACTTTTCTTGTTTGCTGGAATCATCGCAACCTTTTTAATTGGTTTATTTGCCAAGGAAAAAAAACGAGCCCCAAAGATTTTCTTCATTGTTGCTTTTTTGCCAGGTTTATTGACCAGCTTGTTTTTTTTGCTAAGGGTGGTCATTGGCGGAACTTTAGGAAATCATATTGCAGCTAGTTTATTTCCCTCCTTTATATTCACATACGATGCTATCAAAATTTCTATCATCGCTATGCTTTTTCTTCTCGCACTTAGTATGGGCTATCGGACAAAATTATTGAAAACAGAAAAACAAAAAGCCCTAGAGCAAAATTTAGAAAGCCAACAAATCATTATTGAAAAATTACAACAAACAGATAAGTTGGAAGCTTTGGATCGATTAAAAACTCGATTCTTCACCAATATCACTCATGAGTTTCGAACCCCCTTGACTGTAATTTTAGGAATAGCTGATCAACTAGGAGTAGGAAGTTGGGCTAGTAAAGTAAGCCCTAAAGAAAAGAATCGGCTTGACGGAGGTTTTGAATTGATTACTAGAAATGGGAACAAATTATTACGACTCATCAATCAATTATTGGATTTGTCAAAATTGGATACTCAAAAATTAAAACCTAATTATCAACCTAAAGAGGTAATTTCATTTGTTCAATATGTGGGAGAATCTTTTGAATCTTTAGCCAATAGAAAAGATGTACGACTAACTATTTATAGCGAGATCAATAAATTGTATATGGAGGTTGATGAAATTAAATTACAACAAATCATTTCCAATTTATTATCCAACGCGATTAAGTTTACCGAAGCTCGTGGGAAAGTTATTTTACATATATCACAAGAAGAAAATTTATTAAAATTAAAAATCAAAGATACTGGTGAAGGAATTCCAGAAGAAACTCTACCCTTTGTCTTTGATCGTTTTTATCAGGTAGATAATCCGTCGAGTCGAAAAGGGGAAGGAACGGGAATCGGTTTAGCATTGGTCAAAGAACTGGTTGAACTTTTGGAAGGGAAAATAGAAGTAAAAAGCGAAGTTGAAATTGGAACTGAGTTTAATATTTGGTTACCGATTCGTACAGTTGATGCTGCTGCAATTTCTAATTTTGAAGTTTCTGATTTATCAAACAGACGATTCGATAAGATTGGTTTGGAAAATAGAAAAGAGGTAGTTGCTGATACTGAAACCGAACAGTTACACCTTGCCCAAGACAAACCACATCTCCTCATCGCAGAAGATAATCCTGATGTGATTTTTTATATCCGTTCTGTCCTGGAAGATTTTTATAATATTATAGTTGCGGCCGATGGTCAAGCAGGAATTGATCAAGCGCTAGAACACATTCCTGATATTATAATCAGCGATGTTATGATGCCAAACAAAAATGGTTTTGAGTTAGTAGAAACTTTAAAGCAAGATGAACGGACTAGCCATATTCCAATCATTTTATTGACTGCAAAAGCAACACAACAAGATAAATTGGATGGGTTAAAATTTGGTGCAGATGCCTACTTAATGAAACCATTCGACAAAGAAGAATTATTGATTCGGTTGGAAAATTTATTGCAAGTTCGACAAGCGATACAATCTAAATATACGAATGGTTTTAAACTCAATGAAGTAGTTCAGCAAGATATTCCCAAAACAATAGAAGATCTTTTTATAGAAAAATTAAATGCAGTTTTAGAAAAAAATTATACCGATTCTAATTTCAAAGTTCAAAATGTTGCCAAGGCGATGAACATGACTTATCACCAATTTAATCGAAAATTAAAAGCATTAACAGACCAAACACCTACCTACTACATCCGTGCATTCCGTTTGAAAAAAGGGAGAAAATTATTGCTTAAAAATCAAGAATTGAATATTTCGGAAATAGCTTACGAAGTTGGATTTGAAAGCGGGAATTACTTTAGTCGAGCTTTCTCAAAAGAATATGGGAAGTCGCCGAATGAGGTGAGGAATTGATTTATCTTATTTTTTCATAAGTTGACGCGCATGTCATTTCGGAGCTATAAAATTTTTATTAAAGAATTATTTGATTTATTAAGTAATGCTGATTAATTAATCGGGTAAAGTGTATTTTTGTAAAATGAAAAAAATACGTCCCCTTTCAGAACAAGAGATTCAAGCATTAGAAAAAGGTTATAAAACTGGTTTAAAACATCATTTTCGTCAAAGATGCAAA
>CALJOK010000002.1 GCA_937981555.1 uncultured Saprospiraceae bacterium | reverse complement strand
CCGCTATCGAATATGTTCCTGCACTTAGTCCTGTAAATGCTGTCCCCGCCACCACTCCATTATCCCACTCAAAAATAAATGGTGGAGTTCCATGTTGCACCCAAGTAATCGCTCCATCTGCTCCGCCGTTGCATTTGACATCTTGTGTCTGTGGAACTAATACTTCAAATGCTTGCGTCTCATACGCTCCCAAATCTACCGCATTATCCAAGATACGTGGATTGCCTTCGATGTCGAAAAAAATGCCTAAGCTGTCGATAGATATGTTCTCGCCTTGGTTGATGGCAGGGGAACAGGAACGGAGGGAGAGGTCGTTATTCATGGTGTCGCGGAATTCTGGGTAGAGGTTATAGAGCATGCCGTCGCCGCAGTAGTCGATGCCGTTGAAAAAACAATTATCATTTTTTAGCAAAGTATTTTTGATATTAAAACCTAACATTGCTTTTGTTGAATCAATTAATGTGGGTCCATTATCAAACATTTCCTCAAGAAGCAGGTCTTCCCAAAGAATGGAGTTGATGATGTTTATCTCTTTATCCCATACTTTTCTGATGATTCGATTTCCATTTTTATAAAAGGTAGAGTTAATTATATCTACGTCTTCTTCAGAATAAAGAATTTTCTGATTATTTTTTTCAAAAACAGAATTGGAAATTATTAGAGAATCAGCTCGGTTATGTATTACTGCGATTACCGCCAATTGTGGCTCTGAAAACCCATTTTCTAGGAAGACACTTTTATCTATATCAACATTACATGCTCCTTCTCCATCACTAGAATTTTCTATATAAACCACACTACCTGTAGTATCAACACAATTTTGAACGAATCCTGAATTCTCAATTTTTAAATTAATAGAACAGTTACCAAAATTAGTTATAGAAACTACACCTCTGTTACTTTGATTCGCCATAAATAAACAATCATAGATTTTAAAATTGAAGATTGCCTCTGAATAATTAGGGATTATACCATAATAAATACTTGCTCCATAACTAGCTTTACTTCCCTCAAAATGACAACCTTCAATTTCTAGATCACTATTCTCTGAAGTTAGATTACCATCAAATGCGATAGTACCACCTAATCCATTGCCATCTATTTTCATATTTTCATAAAAATCAGAATCTATCACTTTATGTATACCTGTAACGTTGTCAAAAAACACAGCAGCTCCTCTTCCTATATTTTTCTCAAAAAAACAATCAAATATAAATGGTTGGGAAGAATCTATAAAATTTCCACTTTTCCATATAGCACCACCAGAATGTTCTGCTATATTTTCGGTAAACTGACAATTATCGAAATTAGGAGAAAGGTTAGAACAATTTACTGCTCCTCCAAATAAAGCATAATTTTTATAGAAATGGCAGTTTTTTATTTGAATACTTTGAATACCTATTGCTCCTTCTATCAACAATCCTCCTCCAAAACTTAAAGGATCATTGAATATACCAAAATCTGCTTGCCCTTCTCTTATTTGAAAACCATCCAAAACTGTAGTAGAATCTGCATCCGAAGAGTAAATCACATGATAACTATTATCTGTACTGTCACCTTGTATTCCAATGTCACCACTTAAAATAGTTGGGTATAGTTCATAATCTCTTTCTGACAACTCCGTTTCATTTCCTTGAAATCCGCCAAACCATTTCACCCCATTATCTAAAGAAAAAGAAATAGTACGGAATGAACTGTTAGTGGGTTTGTAAGTACCTTCTGCTACCCAGATAGTATCACCATATTCGGCTTCGATAATCGCAAATTGTAATATGGAATAGGAATTTTCCCATGAAGTGCCATCTTGATTACCATTGGTGATATCGGCATCAACATAGATTATTTTTGCACTTAAATTATTTCCAAATAAAAATATTGATAATAAAATAAGAAGAGGTATGTTTAATTTTTTCATGGGAATAAGATTTTTACAAAAAGAAGGACACTCAACAATGAATGTCCCTCTAATATACAATTATTTATCTTGGGCTAATTTAACTAATTTTCCATTGTAGATTTTTCCATCAACTATTATGTTATAAAATATAATTCCATCATTTAAAGAATTCATTTCAAATCTATGGCTTTGCTTTCCTTTTGGCAATTGCTTTATATTATTAACGACATGTCCATATACATCTGAAAAAATAAATTCAACTTGTGTGTCTTTTTCTAAATTCAATTGTAAGAAAATTTCATTGAGAAAAGGGTTAGGAAATAACTCCAATTTTTGATCGACTAATTTATCTCCTCTACGCGTTTCATCAATTCCAAAAACAATTTGATAATCATAATTCCTATTCCCAACACTAGAAATTACTTGACTTTGAAGAACTTGATGATCTAATTGGATTACATCACTTAACTTGCAAAAATCCTTTAAAACTTTCAATCTTAATTTGAATAAGGTTGATGTGGCATCATTACCAACATTTGCTTTATCCCCAGTTGAACTATACCACGAGGTTCTAATATTTCCTTCCTCAATATTTCCAAATCCAAAATCTTTAGAACTTACTTGTATATCCGCCTTTACTACTTCTAGAAAATCCACCTTTTCAGTATCCAACTTTAGACCTAGTTGGTAAGCTCTAAAGTCTTTACTTTTCAATTCTATCGTAATATCAAGTGTTTCTCCTTCTTTTGGACAATAGGCTAATTGTTCATAAGAATACTCTGATGATCGATCTTCCACTACTGTATTTTGAAATTGATTTGGATCAGTATAAACAGTACAATTTGCATCTCCTACTTTTAATGCAATAAAATCCCATGTTGAAGTATTTACTACATCTGGATTCAGTAAATTAATATTTAATTTATCCATATAATCGGGATACCCCAATGTTATATTGCTTGTAGGGTGTGTCCAAACAGCGCTAAATGGATCATAATCATCAAAAAAATCATTATTGAAATTAGGATCAGATTCCAAGTAATATTTAGGAACATAACGATACGAGCCAACAGAAAATGTAAATGTATTCGTATTATCATTTATCATTTTTTGTATATCTAATAAATCTAATGCTGTAAGCCAACCACTCCCATTTACATCTCCTGCTATTACTTTATAAGGAGAGTCTAATAAGTCTAGTCCAAAAATATGATCCTGAAATGCAATAAGGTCAAACATGTCAATACCATTATTATGGTGCATATGAGGCCAAGAAGGATGTTCTCTTCGAGGAGTTAAAATGAAATCATGATCCATCTGGATAAAAATACCACATTGTCCTAAAATGTAAGATCCATCGTTTCCTGAACTTGGTACTGTACCGGATAAAGACTCAGTCACATTTTCATAATCAATAATTGTCCTAATTGGTTTAAGAACATTATCACAATCATAATACTCCACCTTTCCTTTTTCTGCAATATTAACATAATTACAAACTCGTTCAGTTGTAGTCAAAAAAATACGATTTGGATGAGTTGTCAAGGTTGTGTTTGTAATAGCTAATTGCATAGGAGAAAAATGAGCATCCTCACAATAACTATCATTCATTGCATTTTCAAAATCAGGCATATAGATATCTCCTGCAGGATCTAAATTAGGACAAGTAATAGGTAGTCCAAGACTCCCACTAAGACACCCTCCTGAGCAATTACCTGGATCTGCAGGAGTATCACATAAGAGATCCCCAATTTCATTACAACCAAATTCAACTCCATTTATTATTGCAGGATAGTTTACAAATTGTTTAGACTGTCCTCCTTGAAATGTATGTACTAGTCCAAAATAATGACCTAATTCGTGTGTTAACACATCTGGAATATTACTACTTGACCTAATTAATATTTTATTAAAATTAGAGTTAGGGTACCAGGCTAAACCATCAGCTCCTAGACCAGAATACGTAATAGTCTCAACTTGATAGACATTAATAGCATCATCCACATGATGAGAATTATACAATCCCATTAAATCTCCATCAGTATCTTCCCATATTGTATAATCAGTACTAGGAAGAATAGTTACATCACAAATATAAAAAGAGATACCTGCTGGAGCAAAAACCTCATTAGCTGCCTCAACTCCCGCATCAAAATCAAAATTATCTGAAAAAAAAACTCCATCATCATGTACAACATATGTTAAATGAATAGGAATTTGATAATCAACAACTGTGGTAGGAACTGGATTAGAACTAGTTAAATCAAAAGAAATACTTTGTAGAAAAGATAAATATTCCGCATCAGAAATGCTAAATCCACAGCTTGATGTTGATAGCTCTAGGTTAGGATCACCATCATCGCCATGTGAGACTGATACATCACCTTGAGCATTTAATGGGGATGCAAAGAAAGAAAGAAAGAAAGAAAACTATTATTTTTTTCATAACTAAAACGGTTTAGGGTAAATAAATAAATTATTATCACCCGCAACCTAAAAAACAAATGTCAAGAATCACAATATCAAATGTTAAATAATCCAACCGTCTTAATATTTACTAAAACAATATGTGTATGTGTTTGACATTGAACATGCCCACCACCAGAATAAAAGTTGAACACTCGCATCATACTTCTCAGCGATTTTAGGCGGTTACTTCGAGTAACCTCCTAAATTAAATCTATTGAATACCAACAATTTAGGAGGTAACTATAAGTTACAGCCTAAACTAAATTCCTTCTGTCAATGACATTGCTATTTAGACTTATTTCAATGACCTCATAGAATCAATATTATAGCACTTCCATTTCATCTTCAGTTTGTCTATTTAATATACTCATTTCTAAAAGAAAATTAGGTTGGCCTCCATGCTGATAAAGGACTTTCTATTAATTCCGTTTTAGGTGTTATAACTTTCCGTTTAGGTCATAGAACTTTCCCTTTGATTGACATAACTTTCCGCTTGCGGCATAGAACTTTCCTTTTGGTTGACATAACTTTCCGCTTGCGGCATAGAACTTTCCCTTTGGTTGACATAACTTTCCGTTTGAGTCATAATACTTTCCCTTTGGTTGCTATGACTTTCCGCTTGCGGCATAGGACTTTCCCTTTGGTTGACATAACTTTCCGCTTGCGGCATAGGACTCCCCTTTCATTTTTTGATTTGAAAAGAGTTTTTTTTGGGTAAAAAAGAAAAAGTTAGCTCCCAAATTTTCAATTAAGGCATGCTGATTAAAAAATATATAATTATTTTTTAAAGTGAGAAAAACATTATCAAACCCTTATCAAGCTTACGTTTTTAGCTTTTTACGACATTAAAACAATGCATAATTTTTAAAAGCGAAATAACATTTGGAATAATTTATGAACTAAGCATATACGACACCCCCGTTTTTATTTATCCAAAATACCAATACCTATGTCTTTTTCAAGATTAAAACGTTCTTTCACAGGTTACCCAGATGCAAAGTTTATTGACTTTATGAATGGCGTAATTCAGGGTTGTACTGACAACGCTGGTCTTCCTAACATTGCCGCACCTTTGGCAAATTTTAAAACGGCCTTTGACAAATTTGTCGCTTCTATTCCTCCTCGCAATATGCGAAACATGGTGAATTCTGCGATCAAAAAAGAGAATCGAATTGAAGCAAATCTAGAAGCGATTCTTTTGGCTGCTTTTGTTGAGTATGATTCTAGATTAAATGAAGCGATTCTAAAGTCCTCTAACTTCGAAACTGTTGACAAACCTCAAGCTAAAGGTTTAGTCGGTTTTCCTAAAAATATTTCATTAGCAGTAAATGGTATCAATCAGATGATGATGGTATCATGTGATGCTGACTCGAATGCGACTATTTATAATGTTCGTATTTCTACGGATGAAATTAATTGGCAATGGTTTGGTGCGAATAATTCTCGTACAATCAAAGTAACTGACTTGCCTAATGGTGTAAAGCTATTTGTACAAATGAGATTAGAAAATTCTCATGGGTATAGTCCTTGGAGTAAATCAGTTATTGGAATGATTGGAGTACCTAATGTTGTGGCAAGTATTCATAATTAATGAATCTCGCTTCATTTCAAAAAAGCCTCTAGCAAACTAACTTGCTAGGGGCTTTTAAATTTTATTCTCTCCAAAAAAAATCCCCAGCAATATGACTTGCTAGGGATTTAATATTTTGAATAAAACGATTTTTAATCTTCGATCATTTCCTCTTCTTCGAGCATTTGCTCTCTTGCTCGGAATGCATCAAAGTCCGCTTTATTAGTTACTATTAATTCATCGTACTTACGTAATCCTGTACCTGCTGGGATTCGTTTTCCAACAATTACATTCTCTTTCAATCCTGTTAAGTAATCACGTTTCGCACCGATAGCAGCTGTACTCAATACTTTGGTCGTCTCCTGGAATGATGCAGCTGAAATCCAACTGAATGTTCCTAAAGATGATTTAGTAATACCTTGTAGCAATGGACTTGACGTCGCTGGAACGGCATCTCTAAACTCAACAGGTTTTCTATCTTCTCGTTTCAAGAAAGAATTTTCTTCTCTCACTTGACGTAAAGTTACTAATTGACCTGCTTTTAGTTTATTAGAATCGCCTGGCTCAGTCACGAATTTTTTATCAAAAATCCAGTCATTTTGCTCTAAGAAATCATATTTTTCAACTGCTTCTCCTTCCAAGAATGTTGTATCTCCAGCATCTTCGATTTGAACTCTACGCATCATTTGGCGAACGATCACCTCGATGTGTTTATCATTAATCGTAATACCTTGAGAACGATATACTTCCTGTACTCCATTTACTAAGTAGTACTGAACAGCGAATGGCCCTTTGATATTTAATATATCTCTAGGAGAAGTCGCTCCATCAGAAAGTTGTGTTCCTGCTCTCACGAAATCACCTTCTTGAACCAAGATGTGCTTAGATAATCCAATTAAGTATTTTCTAATTTGACCATCTTTAGCTGTAATGATAACCTCACGATTACCACGCTTGATTTTTCCGAAAGAAGTAATACCATCAATCTCTGCAGTAACTGCTGGATTAGAAGGATTACGTGCTTCAAACAATTCAGTAACCCGTGGAAGACCACCCGTAATATCTTGGATCTTACCAAGGTTACGTGGAATTTTCACGATCGTCTGACCTGCTTTGATTTCCTGACCTTCATCAATAGAAATGTAAGATCCTACTGGCAAGTTGTAGCTTCGCAACTCATCACCATTTGGTTTTACAATCTTAATGATTGGAATCATTCGTTTCTTCTTAGATTCGACGATTACCTTTTCAGCAAATCCAGTTTGATCATCTCTTTCTACTCGGAAAGTTTCCCCTTCGATTACAGAATCAAATTGAGCAATACCTGGGAATTCAGAAACGATAACTGCGTTGTATGGATCCCACTCACAAATTACATCACCTTTCTTAACCATCTTCTTATCTTTTACAGATAAGATAGCACCGTACGGCATATGTAAGTTTGAGTAAGTCTTATTCACATTCTCAGGATCAACAATTCTTAACTCACCAGTTCGTGAAAGAACAATATCTATTTTTTTACCTTCTTCATTTTTTGAAGTTACTGTTCGGATACCATCAAAATCAAGTAGACCGTCAAATTTGGCAATCAACTGATTCTCTGTTTTTGTTACCGATGCAGTACCCCCAACGTGGAAAGTACGAAGTGTCAACTGTGTTCCTGGCTCACCGATTGATTGTGCTGCAATAATTCCTACTGCATCACCTTGTTCAGCGATTCTTCCAGTTGCTAAGTTTTTACCATAACATTTCAAACATACTCCTCGCTTAGTTTCACAAGTCAATACTGATCGAATGGTAACTGCTTCAATTCCGATTTCATCTATACTGTTACCCATTTCTTCATCAATATATTCTCCTGCTCCCAAAAGAACCTCATCTGTAACTGGGTGAACAATTTCATGCAAAGTATATCGTCCTCTAATTCGGTCTGATAAACTTTGAATCACTTTTTCATTATCTTTTAACGATGTCGTTTCGATACCTCTTAAAGTATCACAATCTCTTTCGTTAATTACTACATCTTGAGAAACATCTACCAAACGACGAGTCAAGTAACCCGCATCGGCAGTTTTCAATGCTGTATCGGCCAAACCTTTACGAGCACCGTGAGTAGAGATAAAGTATTCCAATACTGACAATCCATCTACGAAGTTTGCCAAAATCGGATTCTCGATAATCGCCGCACCTGTATCACCTGATTTTCTAGGTTTTGCCATCAATCCCCGAAGTCCACACAACTGCTTAATTTGTTGTTTAGATCCCCGAGCACCTGAGTGCAACATCATGTATACCGAGTTAAAACCTTGCTTATGCTCAGCTAACTCAACCATCAAGTTTTCAGTAATTGTATTATCCGCAAAAGTCCATTTATCAATAATTTGATTGTACCGCTCATTGTTGGTAATCAATCCCATATTGTAATTTTCCCAAACGCCATCTACTTCTTCTTGTGCAGTTATAAGTGTAGATTCTTTCAGAGTAGGAGTAATCAAATCTCCTAAATTGAACGAAAGACCACCTTTGAATGACCAGTTAAATCCTAAGTTTTTAATTTTATCCAAGAAGGTAGCCGTAATATTAAAATCTGTACGGTTGATAATTCCTTGAATTACTTTTTTCAAATTTTTCTTAGTCAACAACTCATTTACATAAGGAACTGACTCAGGAACTGCTTGATTAAAGAGAATTCTTCCCATAGTAGTTTTTACACGACCAGTAGTCATTTTCCCATCTTCTCCTTCTACTCTTCCTCTTACTGTAACTGCTGAATGTAAATCTACTACACCTTCATTGTAAGCAATAACTGCTTCTTCTGCTGAGTAGAAAGTTCTTCCTTCTCCTTTTACAGGAACTGCTTTTGTTCCAATTCTTTCTTTTGTCAAATAGTAAAGTCCCAATACCATATCCTGAGAAGGCAAAGTAATTGGAGAACCATCCTGTGGATTCAACATATTGTGAGCAGAAAGCATCAATACTTGTGCTTCCAAAATTGCTGCATGACCTAACGGTACGTGTACCGCCATTTGATCACCATCAAAATCGGCATTGAAGGCACCACAAACAAGTGGGTGCAATTGAATTGCTTTTCCTTCAATCAATTTAGGTTGGAAAGCCTGAATTGAAAGTCTGTGCAACGTAGGAGCCCGATTCAACATGATTGGGTGTCCTCGAAGAATATTTTCCAAAATCTCCCAGATTACTTGATCCTTACGATCAACTAATTTCTTAGCAGATTTTACTGTTTTTACAATACCTCTTTCGATTAATTTTCGAATGATAAAAGGCTTGAACAACTCAGCAGCCATTCCTTTTGGAATACCACATTCGTGTAATTTCAAGTCAGGTCCTACCACGATAACTGAACGACCAGAGTAATCCACCCGTTTTCCTAAAAGATTCTGACGGAAACGTCCTTGCTTACCTTTTAATACATCAGATAATGATTTCAACGCACGTCCACCTTCCGCTTTTACTGCGTTAGATTTTCTTGAGTTATCAAATAACGAATCCACCGCCTCTTGCAACATTCTTTTTTCGTTTCTCAAAATCACCTCTGGTGCTTTGATTTCCAAAAGACGTTTCAACCGGTTATTTCTAATAATAACTCTTCGGTATAGATCATTCAAATCCGAACTTGCGAAACGACCACCATCCAATGGAACTAATGGACGTAACTCAGGTGGAACAACTGGTAAATATTGAATAACTGCCCATTCAGGTCGGTTTTCGCAACGTGTTTGTCCATCTCGAAATGCTTCAACAACTCTTAATCTTTTAAGGGCTTCTGATTTTCTTTGTTGAGAAGTTTCATTAGCCGCTTGGTAACGTAAGTTGTATGATAATGAATCCAACTCTAATCTGTTCAACAAATCTCGAACTGCATCCGCTCCCATCTTAGCGATGAACTTTTGTGGATCATCATCTTCCAACTGTTGGTTTTCTTTTGGAAGGTTTTCCAAAATATCCAAATACTCTTCTTCTGTCAACAAATCCATGTGAGCAGCTGTACCTGATTCTTCCAAAATACCTGGCTGAATCACTACATATCGTTCGTAATAAATGATAGACTCTAACTTCTTAGAAGAAAGACCTAACATGTATCCAATCTTGTTTGGTAATGATTTGAAAAACCAAATGTGAACAACAGGAACTACCAACTTGATATGTCCCATTCGCTCTCTTCGTACTTTCTTCTCAGTTACTTCTACACCACATCTATCACACACGATACCTTTGTAACGGATACGTTTATATTTTCCACAATAGCATTCATAATCTTTTACTGGACCGAAAATTCGTTCGCAAAACAAACCATCTCTTTCAGGCTTATACGACCGATAATTAATCGTTTCAGGTTTCAACACCTCACCATACGACCGTTCCAGAATTTGATCTGGAGAAGCCAAACTAATAGTGATGCTGTCGAAGTTAGCTTTTTGCTGCTTGTGATTTTTCTTAAATGGCATACTTTATAGTTTTATTGTTTGAAAAAAATTCAACTCACAAGCTGACTAAAAGTCATCTTGTGAGTTATTTCAAACAAAAGTTTAATCAAATTTTACATCAAGCGCTAGTCCACGTAACTCGTGAATCAATACATTAAATGATTCAGGAATATTAGATTCTGGAAGATTGTCACCTTTGACAATTGCTTCGTAAGCTTTAGCTCTACCTACAATATCATCTGACTTAAGTGTCAATAACTCTTGTAGAATATTCGCTGCTCCAAATGCCTCCAAAGCCCAAACTTCCATCTCTCCAAAACGCTGTCCCCCGAACTGTGCCTTACCACCTAATGGTTGTTGAGTAATCAACGAGTATGGTCCAATTGAACGAGCATGCATTTTGTCATCAACCATGTGAGATAATTTCAACATGTAAATCACACCTACTGTTGCTTGCTGGTGGAAACGATCTCCCGTTTCACCATCTGACAAGTATGTTTGACCTAACTGAGGTAAACCAGCTTCGATTACTTTATCCGCAATCTCAGATGCTTTCGCACCATCAAAAATTGGAGTTGCGTATTTTACGCCTAATCGTTCACCAGCCCAACCTAGTACTGTTTCGAAAATCTGCCCAAGGTTCATCCGAGAAGGTACACCAAGTGGATTCAACACGATATCTACAGGAGTTCCATCTTCTAAGAATGGCATGTCTTCTGCACGCACAATTCTAGATACAATTCCTTTGTTACCGTGACGTCCCGCAAGCTTATCACCTACTTTCAGTTTACGTTTTTTAGCCAAATAAACTTTAGCTAATTTCAATACACCTGCTGGTAACTCATCACCAATTGAAATATTGAATTTTTCACGTTTATATTTTCCAACCTCTTCGTTGACTTTGATTGTGTAATTATGTAACAATCGAGCTACAAGCTTATTTAACTTATCATCATCCGTCCAGTTACTATAATCAATAGTAGTATAATTAATGTCTTTCAACATTCGACTATTGTACTTAGTACCTTCTGGGAAAATGTTTTCGTTATAGATTGATTTAACACCTTTTGATGCTTTACCTTTCAATAAAACCATCAACTTATCCACTAAAATCGTTTTTAACTCATTTAATGCAATAGCATGTTGATCATCCAAAGCAGTCAATAAATCTTTTTCTTTAGACTTTTGATCTTTATCTTTTTTCGCTCGCGCAAATAATTGCTTTTTGATGATAATACCTTTAGTTGAAGGAGGCGCTTTTAATGATGCATCTTTTACATCACCTGCTTTATCACCAAAGATTGCCCGTAATAATTTTTCCTCTGGAGTAGGATCTGATTCTCCTTTCGGAGTAATTTTACCAATGATGATGTCTCCTTCTTTTACCCAAGCTCCTACTCGGATAATTCCGTTTTCATCCAAATCTTTAGTTGCATCCTCACTTACGTTTGGAATATCATTGGTTAATTCTTCTTCTCCTAGTTTCGTATCACGTACATCTAATTCGAAGTGTTCAATATGTAACGAAGTAAAAATGTCTTCTCGAACTACCCGCTCTGACAATACAATTGCATCCTCAAAGTTGTAACCTTTCCAAGGCATAAATGCCACTTTCAAGTTTTGTCCAAGTGCTAATTCTCCTTTCTCAGTTGCATAACCGTCACAAAGAATCATTCCTTCTTTTACTCGATCTCCTTTTCTAACAATAGGTTTCAAGTTGATACAAGTTCCTTGATTTGTTCTTCGGAACTTAGTCAACTTGTATGATTTTCTATTGTCCTCGAAAGAAACCATCATGTCAGCCTCCGAACGGTCATATCGAATAACTACTTCGTTAGCATCAACATATTCAACAACTCCGTTTCCTTCTGCATTAATCAACATTCGAGAATCTCTCGCGACTTTTCCTTCTAGTCCTGTTCCCACAACTGGAGAACTTGGCTTAATCAAAGGAACTGCTTGACGCTGCATGTTCGATCCCATCAAGGCACGATTGGCATCATCATTCTCTAAAAAAGGAATCAATGAAGCAGAAACCCCAACAATTTGGTTAGGAGCAACATCCATGTATTCAACCTCATTTGGGGTTAATACTGGAAATTCACCATGTTCTCTACATTTAATTCTATCTGTTTTAAATGCTCCTTTTTCTTCAATTGGAGTATTAGCCTGTGCGATTTTTTTGAAATCTTCTCCTTCTGCAGAAAGATATTGTGCTTTCTTAATATCAACTACACCATCTTTCACTTTTCGGTATGGAGTTTCTAAGAATCCCATTTTATTCACTTTTGCGTGAACACAAAGAGTAGAAATCAATCCAATATTCGGCCCCTCCGGCGTTTCAATTGTACAAAGACGACCGTAGTGAGAATAGTGAACATCTCGAACTTCGAAACCTGCACGCTCTCTTGAAAGACCACCAGGTCCTAAAGCTGAGATACGACGTTTGTGCGTGATTTCAGAAAGTGGATTTGTTTGATCTAAGAATTGAGATAATTGACTCGTTCCAAAGAAAGAGTTAATTACGGATGAAAGTGTACGTGCATTAATCAAATCAATAGGTGTAAATACCTCATTGTCACGAACGTTCATTCTCTCCCGAATTGTTCTAGCCATACGAGCTAAACCAACTCCGAATTGAGCATATAATTGCTCACCAACTGTACGTACCCGTCTGTTACTCAAGTGATCGATATCATCGATCTCAGCACGTTGGTTCATTAAACTTACCAAATAAGTTACGATAGAAATGATATCTTCTTTGGTCAAAACCAAAACGTCCATATCCGTTTCTAATTTAAGCTTTCGGTTGATTTTGTATCGACCTACTTCCCCTAAATTGTATCGCTTATCTGAGAAAAATAATTTATCAATGATCCCTCTGGCAGTCTCCTCATCTGGTGGATCAGTTCCACGTAATTGACGATAGATATATTGAACTGCTTCTATTTCAGAACTTGAAGGATCTTTTTGTAATGTATTGTAAATGATAGAGTAATCCTCTTCAATATCTTCTCTTTGGAGAATAATATCTTCTACACCACCAGTTTCGATGATGAGTTCAATATTTTCTTCATCCAAAACAATATCACGCTCAAGGATAATATCATTTCGCTCGATAGTTACTACCTCTCCTGTATCTTCATCTACGAAATCCTCTGTCCATTTCTTCAAGACACGGGCAGCTAATTTTCTACCGATAGCTTTATTAAGCGTTTTCTTATCAACCTGAATTGTTTCTGCAAGGTTGAACAAATCCAAGATAGATTTATCTGAATCATAACCAATTGCTCTTAACAATGTAGTTACTGGGAATTTTTTCTTACGATCAATGTATGCATACATTACCGTATTAATATCAGTTGCAAATTCCATCCAAGCCCCCTTGAAAGGAATAATTCTAGCAGAATATAACTTAGTTCCATTCGGGTGGAAGCTTTGTCCAAAGAAAACCCCTGGTGAACGGTGTAATTGAGAAACGATCACTCTTTCAGCTCCATTGATTACAAACGTTCCTTTTGGAGTCATGTATGGAATATTTCCCAAAAATACATCCTGTACAATTGTTTGGAAATCAACATGCTCCTCATCATTACAAGACAAACGAAGTTTTGCTTTCAACGGAACGCTGTAAGTCAAACCTCTTTGTTGACATTCAGGAATGTCGTAACGTGGTGGATCTACGAAATAATCTAAAAACTCAAGAACGAATATGTTTCTAGCATCCGTTATTGGGAAGTTTTCTTGAAAAACTCGATATAACCCTTCATTAGTTCTATTCTCGGGAGTCGTTTCTAATTGGAAAAACTCTCGGAACGACTTAAGTTGAATCTCAAGTAAATCAGGATATTCTGAGGAAAGTTTAATTTTACTAAAACTTTGTCGTAAGTATTCTGCGGAATTCTTTAGTACCGTACTTAATGCCATTTGTAGTGAGATGTTATTTGGAAACGATAAAACAAAAGTTCCAAGGCAAAGGAAGATGTCATTTTATTGTTTCATAGTTTTTGCTAATTAATTATATATTACCTTCTGTAATTAGCAATAAAATAAATACTCGGTATTCGATAATTTACTGTCGTCTTTGCTTGTCTGTTTTTTGTATTTTGCCTAGTTGAAAAATATGAATTAGGAATCAACAAAATGCAAAATAATAAAAGCAACAATAGGCTTAACCGATAAATAAATATCGGTTAAGCCTCCTTGTTTTCTAGTAATGTATTAATAGGTCTCTCTGAATAATCATTGAGGGATTTTGGTCAATACAATAAACGTCTTATTTTAATTCAACGCTAGCACCAGCTGCTTCTAAAGAAGCTTTGATAGATTCAGCATCTTCCTTAGATACACCTTCTTTGATTGGGCCTGGAGCTCCGTCTACCAATGTTTTAGCTTCTTTTAAGCCAACACCTAATAAGTTTTTAACTTCTTTAACTACTTGAAGTTTAGTACCACCTGCTGAAGTTAATATTACATCAAATTCAGTTTGAGCAGCAGCTTCTCCGCCGCCACCAGCACCTGGTCCAGCAGCAACAGCTACAGCTGCAGCAGCAGGCTCAATGCCGTACTCATCTTTCAATATAGTTGCTAACTCACTTACTTCTTTAACAGTAAGGTTTACGAGTTGTTCTGCGAATTCTTTTAAATCTGCCATGTTACAGTTTTTTTTTAATGTTTTGCAATAATTTAATATATGCGAATGAGCTTGGAAGCCGTGTTTTTTGAACGGAAGATTGTTAATAGTTTAATGATGAGCATTTTTACCCAAGAGTAACCATTATTCATCAACCGTTTTATTCTCCTCTTTCTTCTAATGTTTTCAACAAACCTGAAATGGTAGAACCACTAGATTTAAGCGCGCTGATAACGTTTTTCGCAGGAGATTGTAATAATGAGATAATTTCTCCAACTAATTCTTCTTTTGACTTCAATGCAGCCAAAGCTTTAAGTTGATCATCGCCTAGATATATTGATGAATCAATATATGCAGCTTTTAAAACAGGTTTTTCTGCTGTTTTTCTAAATTCTTCGATTACTCTAGCAGGAGAATTAGCAACTTCTGTAAAAAGTACAGCTGTTGGGCCTTTTAATGCTTCAAATAATCCTGCATAGCCTTTGTCAGCATCTGCAGCTTCAAGTGCTTTTTGAGCTAGAGTGTTTTTCACAACTCTCATTTCAATATTTTGCTCATAAAGTTTTCCTCGAAGTTCGTTGACTTGTTCAACGGTTAATGTTGATGAATCAGTTAAGTAAAAGAATGAACTGTTACTAAACTTTTCCTTCAATTCAGCGATTTGCTCGCCTTTTTCTGTTCTGGTCATGATTGTATAGTTTAATCTATTCCTTAATTGATTTAATATCTATCTTAATTCCTGGGCTCATTGTACTTGCAATCGTTACCGATTTCATGTAAGTACCTTTTGCAGAGGAAGGTTTAATTTTTATAATTGTAAAAAGCAATTCATTAACATTTTCAGCTAATTTCTCAGGAGTAAATGATACTCGTCCAACTGAATTATGAATGATTCCAAATTTGTCAGCTCGGTAAGCAATTTTACCACCTTTTACATCTGCAACTGCAGCACCTACATTAGGAGTTACTGTTCCAGTCTTAGGGTTAGGCATCAAACCTCTTGGCCCAAGTGTACGACCTATACGACCTACTTTTGCCATAACATTTGGCGTAGCAATAATCACATCTACGTCAGTCCAACCGCCAGATATTTTTTGAATATAATCATCTAATCCAACATAATCAGCACCGGCAGCTTTCGCTTCTTCTTCCTTGTCAGGAGTACATAAAACTAAAACAGTTTTATTTTTTCCAGTACCGTTTGGTAAGTTTACTGTTCCTCTAAGTGCTTGGTCAGCTTTACGAGGATCAATTCCGAGGCGAATATGAACATCAACAGATGCATCAAATTTCGTAGTGTTGACTTGTTTAACCAAAGCCATTGCCTCTTTAACGTTGTAGAACTTTTCGCTATCGATTTTCTCGTTAGCCTTTGCTCTTTTTTTGGAAATTTTTCCCATGGTCAAAATTTTAAGGTTCAAACGTTTTAGCTATTTTTTAGCTAAACTCCCTTTGTTATATAAAATGTATTCTAAATTCTTTTTGATAATTTCTGCTTAAGCCTCCCAAGGCGGAGTTCCTTTTACAGTTAATCCCATACTTCTTGCAGTACCTGCCACCATTTTCATTCCTGATTCTACTTTAAAAGAATTCAGATCTGGTGCTTTTTGTTCTGCAATTGCTCTAATTTGATCCCATGTTACTGATCCTACTTTTTGACGATTAGACTCAGGAGATCCTTTTTTAAGTTTTGCAGCTTCCAGCAACTGCACAGCAGCTGGCGGAGTTTTAATTTCAAAATCAAAAGATTTATCAGTATAAACAGTAATCACAACAGGTAATACTTTACCTCTTTGATCTTCTGTTTTAGCGTTAAATCGCTTACAAAATTCCATGATGTTCACACCCTTCGCACCTAATGCAGGTCCTACTGGAGGTGATGGATTTGCAGCGCCACCTTTTACTTGAAGTTTGATGAAACCACCTATTTCTTTAGCCATTATTGGTATGTATTTTTAAAATCTATTTAAATATTGGAAGGTTAAAAATGAAATGTAGGAAGCATTATTTATTTTTAACCATTCTCAGTTATTGCTGTTTTTCAACTTGCATAAAGTTCAACTCTACTTCTGTTCCTCGACCAAATATTTTCACGATAACTTTTAATTTCTTTTTCTCTTCATTCACTTCTTGAATATCTCCGACAAATTCATTGAATGGTCCATCAATAATTTTGACAGTTTCTCCAACGATAAATGGTTCGACCATTGCTTCGCTAAGTGATTGTGACTCATCCACTTTTCCTAACATCCGATTCGCTTCTGACTGCTGCATCGGGATTGGATTGTTTTTTCCTAAAAAATGAATAACATTAGGAACATTTGCAATTGCTTGAACCATTTCTCCTGTAAACCTTGTTGGATCAGCCTCTACCAGTATGTATCCAGGTAAAATATTTCTCTCTAATATTACTTTTTTACCATTTCTTATCTTATAAACTTTTTCAGATGGAACAAGGATTTGAGTTACAAAATCGCCCCACTTATTTCGACTAATTTCTAACTCAATTCTTTCTTTAATTTTTCTTTCTTTCCCACTAATCACTCTTAAAGAATACCATCTTCTTGAATCTTCAACTTTCTTTTTTACTGGAGCAAGTGCCTCGTCAACGGCAGGTTGTTCTACAGAATCACTTACTTCTACTGCCTCATCAACTTCGGTATTCTCACTTACCTCCTCTGTCTCATTACCTCCAAATACATCTTCTTCCCCATCATCACCAAATACATCCTCTGAAGAATCGTTTTCAATTGAATCTTCATTTACGTCACTAACCTCAGCATTTACCTCTTCTGATAAATCTGAAGCTTCTTTGGAAACTTGTTCTTCTGGGCTTAAATTCTCCTCAGAAGAGTTTGTATTCTCTTCTTCTGGCAAATTGTGATCTTCTGACATGAGGGTATTTTTTATTCTAATTTTCTGATAACCAGCAACTTAGACTTAAGTTTCAAATATTATCTGATTCCAGATTCAGGATAAACTAATCCTAAAAGTCCTTGAGCAGCCATATCCATCAAAAAAATGATTAATGACAAAATCAAAGAAGCAACTAATACCAAACGAGAATCTTGTAACAACTTAGACCATGTTGGCCAAGTTACTTTGTTCACAAGCTCGTTATAACTTTCTTTTAAATAAAGTTGAATTCTATCCATTATTTTTAAAAATTTTGCACGGGCAGTAGGGATCGAACCCACGACCTACGGATTTGGAATCCGCCACTCTACCAGCTGAGCTATACCCGTGTATGCAAAAATTAAGTACCCTTTCGAATACTTAATTTTGCACGTTTATTAGAAACGATTTGATTGGAAATCAAATACGTCTTACTCGATAATTTCAGTTACCTGACCTGCACCTACAGTTCGACCACCTTCACGAATCGCAAATCGAAGACCTTTCTCCATTGCAATAGTGTTGATTAATTTCACTTCTAAAGATACATTATCACCAGGCATTACCATTTCTACCCCTGCTGGCAAATTCACATCACCAGTTACATCTGTAGTTCTGAAGTAAAATTGTGGTCTATATCCGTTAAAAAATGGAGTGTGACGTCCACCTTCATCTTTTGACAACACATAAACTTCAGCTTTGAAATGTTTATGTGGATTAACAGATTTTGGCGCACAAATTACCATTCCACGCTTAATATCTTCTTTAGCAATACCTCTTAAAAGAATACCAGCATTATCACCAGCTTCTCCTCTTGCCAATATTTTTCGGAACATTTCAACTCCTGTCACAACTGAAGTTAATGGCTTAGCATCATCTGACATCATACCAATAATTTCTACAGCATCACCAGTATTAATAACTCCACGCTCGATACGACCTGTAGCAACAGTTCCACGACCTGTGATTGAAAACACATCCTCGATAGGCATCAAGAAAGGTTTATCAGTTAAACGTATTGGTTCTGGAATATAACTATCGCAAGCATCCATTAAATCCATAATTTTTGCTTGAGCACCTGCTTCTCCTTCCAAAGCCTTCAATGCAGATCCCATAATAATTGGGGTATTATCTCCATCAAATTCATATGAACTTAACAACTCACGAACTTCCATTTCTACAAGTTCTAACATTTCCTCATCATCCACTAAATCAACTTTGTTCATAAAAACAACTAACTCAGGTACACCTACCTGACGTGCCAACAAAATGTGCTCACGAGTTTGAGGCATAGGACCATCTGTAGCAGCAACAACAATAATAGCACCGTCCATCTGTGCAGCTCCCGTAACCATGTTTTTCACATAATCCGCGTGACCTGGACAATCTACGTGTGCGTAGTGACGTTTTTCCGTTTCGTACTCAACGTGAGCAGTATTAATAGTAATACCTCTCTCTTTCTCCTCAGGAGCAGCATCAATGTTACTATAATCTTGTTTCTCCGCTAAACCCTTCTCAGACAAAACAAATGTAATTGCAGCTGTCAAAGTAGTTTTACCGTGATCAACGTGACCAATGGTGCCAATATTTAAGTGAGGCTTATTTCTTTCAAAGGTTTCCTTAGCCATCGTTAAAAGTTTTTAATTTTATGAATAATAAGGTTAACAAATCTTTTTAAAATTAGTCCAGAGCCAATGAAGGGATTTGAACCCTTGACCCCTTCCTTACCATGGAAGTGCTCTACCCCTGAGCTACATCGGCTTTTTAATAAAAAAAAGAAATTAAAATTAATTAATTACTCATTTTTATTTCATCAAATGTGAGGGTGGATAGAATTTCAAACCACTCCACGGTTGTTTCAAAAATAAATACATAAATAAATGAGCGGGAGACCAGGCTCGAACCGGCGACCTACAGCTTGGAAGGCTGTCGCTCTACCAACTGAGCTACTCCCGCTTATAAATGATTCTTATAGTTTAAAAATCGCCCGAAGGTATGATTTTTTATTGGATATATAAGTGTCATTATTAAATTATCAAGTGGGGATGGTAGGAATCGAACCTACTCAGCTATAAGCAACGGATTTACAGTCCGTCCCGGCTCTCCAACTCCGGCGCATCCCCCAATGATATTTTATTTTTGATTTTCTAACAACTTTGTGGAGTTGGTATTTAGATAAAAAATAAAATAAATTTTCCTTTGAAAATTTTCTTTTTATTTAAAGAATCTAAACCACAAAAGGGTCAAAAAAAATTATGTCAAATTAGAACTAAAATGAGCCGATGGACGGATTCGAACCGCCGACCCGCTGATTACAAATCAGCTGCTCTGGCCAACTGAGCTACATCGGCTTACACATTATAATTTATTATAAATTATCTTTTCAAAAGAGTTACCAAAAAACTGTTTTTCTGGGCTTTTCTCTAAAAACGATTGCAAAGATACATTTTTTAAAGAAACTGGCAAACGAAAACTCTTTTTTTTAAGTCTTTTTTTACTTTTTTTTGAAAATAACTTAAAAATCAAAGGACGAAAGTTAAAATCAATTCTAAATCTCTCAAAAAGGACCTATTTTGTATCGTTTTTAGACCTATTTTAGTTTCAAAAAAATTCATCTTTTTCTCATCTAATTTTTGAAATTCATCTTTTTTACCGAAAAAAAAAAAAACGGGTTTATTTTTAATCAAAATAAACCCGTTTTTTTTCAAAATTAACACCTGTACTTTTCTATTTTCTCAATGCAACATCTCCTTTGTACATAACTTTAAGTCCATCGATAAACTCAATCTCCGCCCAATAAACCAATACTTGTGGATTCATTGTTTCTCCTTTAAATGTTCCATCCCAACCATTTTGAGGATCCATTGGTCCAAAATCAGCTGCTTTAAAAATGGTTTCTCCCCAACGATCATAAATCATGAAAGTATTAATCTGTTTAATTTGACTTAAATCACCTGCATAAATCATAAATATATCATTTTCTCCATCGCCATTCGGAGTAAATACATTTGGAATATAAATAGCTCTGGCTTTGTCTACATTAACATTGATTTTGGCCTTGATTTTACACCCATTATTATTGACGATAGTTAAGGTGTAAATTGCATCATCAAACAATTCTTCTACTTTTGGATTCAAACAATCATCACAAGATAAATGATGAGATGGTGTCCAACTGATACTAGCTATATCACTTGCGGGGATATTAGTAAATGCTTCAATTTGATAATCATCTCCTAAATCTATTGTTACTTCGCTATCCAAAAGTATTTCAAGAGGAGCTAATTCTGGAATTTCAAAATCGATTTGAGTTTCACATCCTAATGCGTCTTGTGCATATAATGTGTAATTTCCAGCTTCTGTAGTAAAAATATGCCCGCTGTAATAATTGACTCCATCGATTGAGTAAACATAAGGCGCTGTTCCGCCATCTACTGTTTCAATGATAATACTCCCTTGATCTCCATGACATTCCGGTAGATCGATATCATAAATAATTCCACTAGGTGTGTTTATATCTTCTTCAACTATAACAAAATCAGTTGCAGTACATCCATTTTGAGTATTCGTAACTTCTAAGTTATAATTTCCAGCAAAATCTACTTCTGTAGAAACAGTAGTTGTTCCTCCAATAAAATTACCATTACTTGTACTCCACTCGTAAATGAAATTTGGCCCGGATGATGATCCTGAACCATTTAATGAAACTGAAGTAGTTTGGCAATCTAACATATCTGCAATTCCTGCTTCGGCGATTGGAGGTGTTGTATTCTCTAAAACAATTATCGAAGCTTCATTTGTACAATTACTTCCTAAATCAGTAATGAACAATTGATAAGTTCCAATTTGATTGACTATTGGAGTCAAAGAAGTTGCACCTGAAACGATGCTTCCATTTGTTGTTGTCCATTGATAAGAATAATTTCCTTGAGATGAATTTCCTGCGTCCAAAGTTGTCTGTGTCATATCACAAGTCAGAATCAAAGGAGTGGTAATATTAACTTGTGGGACGGAGATATCTTGTTCTATAAAAATTGATTGTGTTTCAGTACATCCATTAATCAAATTAGTTACCATTAAGATGTACTCTCCATCATCATCAACTTCTGGATTCGCAGTATTTGCTCCTGAAAGAATATTCCCGCCTATAGTTGTCCAAGAATAAGAAACATTTCCAATCGGTTGAGAACCAGATCCATCCAAAATGATACTTGACAAATCACAATCTAAACTAGTATTTCCTGTTTGGTCAATCGTTGCTACTGGAGGTGAAGTATCTTCACCAACAGTAATTGTTGTTTCATTACTACATCCATTATTAGTATTCGTAACCAACAAAGTGTACTGTCCGATTTGATCTACAACTGGCGATATAGATGTTTCACCTGAAATAATATTTCCATTAGTTGTTGACCATTCATATATGAAATTAGTTCCAGTTGAAGAACCATTTCCATTTAGTGAAACTGTATTTTCATCACAAGTCAAAACGCCCATTGGAATCGCTTCTGCATTTGGGATATTTCCATCTGTAACAACTTCCACTAATGCATTTGCCGTACATCCTGAAATGGTATTGGTAACGATTAATTCATAAGTCCCAGTTCCTCCAATAGTTGGAGTCGTAGTATTTTCACCACTAATTATACTCCCGTTAGAAGTGATCCATTGGTAAGTAATATTATTGCCAGAACTTGAGTTATTTCCATCTAGCTGAGTTTCAGTTATAGTGCAAGTCAATTGTGCTTGTAGCCCCGCATCTGCTATTGGTGTATCGATATTTTGATCAACTGTAATCTCAGCAGTTGAAACACAATTGTTAGTAGTATTGGTTACTTGAATCTCATAAGTTCCAGGTTCATCAATTGTAGGGTTCAGGGTATTATTCCCCATCAAAATATTTCCATTATTCGTTGTCCAGACATATTCAAAATCGGTTCCTACACTCGAATTACTTCCATCCAAATCAAATGACACATCGGTACACGTTAAATCATTTGCCATTCCTGCATCCGCAATAGGAGGAGTAATGTTTTGAGAAATAAATACACTTTCAATTGCAGTACACCCATTGATTAAATCCGTTACTAAAATTTGATAATCTCCAATCATATTTACTTCAGGATTTAAAGTATTGTCTCCTATAACAATGTTACCATTAGAAGTAGTCCATTGGTAAATAAAATTCGCTCCTAGGCTACTTCCATTTCCATCCAAAGTAGCAAATGCTTGCGTACAATTTAATTCATCTGTCGCACCAGCATCTGCTGTTGGTTCTGTAAAATTAGAAGTAATTATTACTTCATCAGTCGAGACACAACCTGTCACAGTATTAGTGATCATTAATTGATAAGTTCCCGCACTATCTACGTCAATAGCAAGATCATTATTTCCAGAAATAATATTCCCATCTCCTGTTGTCCATTCATAAATAAGGTTGGTACTAACATTCGAAGTTGAACCTACGATTGAAAGGTTTTCATTATTACAATTTAGTTCCATCGTTGCACCTGCTTCAACATCTGGTTCATCATTATTTTCGACAACAGTTGCTGATGAAATAGCGGTACATCCATTCGTGGCATTTGTCAAAGTTAATTGGTAAACACCTGGTGCATTTACGAAAGGGGTCAATGAATTTGCCCCTGAAACAATATTCCCATCAGTAGTCGTCCATGTAAAAGTAATATCACTATTTATCGTCGAAGCTGATCCATCTAAAGTACCATCGAAAACTTGGCAAGTGATTTCAAATCCATCTCCTGCATTGGCTACTGGCAAACTACTGTCTTGTGTGATTTCTACTTCATCTGAAATCGTACATCCATTAATCAATGACGTAACAATTAACTCATAAGTACCTGTTGCATTAACCTCTGGATTAAGAGAATTTTCTCCAGAAACAATATTTCCATTTGCAGTTACCCATTGATAAGTGTAATCTGTTCCTGAACTCGAACCAGTTCCATCAAGTGAAAGTGTACTATTTGTACAACTTAAAAACTGAGAAAGACCTGCCTCAGCAGTTGGTGTTATATCATCAATATCAATAACTAATGAAGAAATAGTAGAACATCCATTAGCTATATTTGAAACGACTAGTTGGTAGTCTCCTGCTGCATTAATTTCTGGATTTAAAGTTGTTCCCCCTGAAACAATGTTTCCATTTGAAGTTGTCCATTCGTATGTGAACTCCAGACCTTGTGATGAACCACTTCCATCTAACGTTAAGCTCGTAATATTACAGTTTAAAAGATCGTCCAATCCTGCTTCCGCAATTGGTGCATTGCTATCTTGAGATACCGTTACCACCTCTGTTGCAACACATCCATTATCTGTATTTGTTACTTGAATTTGGTAATCTCCTGCAGCATTAATTTCTGGTGTAAGTGTATTTTCACCTGAAACAATATTGCCATTTGAGGTTGTCCATTCATATGTGAAGTTTGAACCAAAGCTACTTCCATTTCCATTTAATTGTGCAGTTGTTGAAGCACAACTTAAGGTTTGAGGTAATCCTGCAACAGCAGTTGGATCTGCTATATTTTCATCTACAAAAACATCTGCAATTGAAGTACATCCAGTCAAGGTATTGGTAACCAATAATTGATAAGTTCCAGTTGCCCCAACAAGAGGATTTGAACTATCTTCTCCTGAAATAATAGTTCCAGTTGAAGTTGTCCATAGATAAGTAAAATTAGTGCCTGAGGCAGAACCACTTCCATCTAAAGTAACTTCCGTTTCGGCACAGGTTACTTCCATATTTGCACCTGCGTCAGCCATTGGTTCTTGATCATCAATTGGCACATCAACAGAAATTGTGGAAGTACATCCATTCGTTGTATTTGTGATTTCTAAAACATAGTTTCCTGTAGCATTTACAGTTGGTGTTAAGCCATTTTCACCTGAGACAATATTACCATTTGATGTAGTCCAGAGGTAGCTATAATTATTTCCCGTTCCATTATTTGTAGCACTTAAATTTACTGTCGAGACAACGCAGGTCAAGGAAGAAGGAGTATCTGCCAAAACATCTGGTGATTCCAAATCTTCTTCCACCAAAACGGTTGAAATTGCAGTACATCCATTATCAATATCCGTTACCAATAATTGGTAAGTTCCAGCTCCATTTACAATTGGAGTTAAACTATTATCTCCTGAAACTATACTCCCATCATTGGTAGTCCACAGATAGGTAAAATTAGTTCCTGTTGAAGCACTTCCATTAAGAGTAATTTGATTAGTAACGCAAGTTAGATCATCAGCAATCCCTGCATCTGCACTCGGCAAATCTCCATTAACTAAAACATCCACCGTAGCAATTTCTGTACATCCATTATCAGTATTGGTTACTAAAATTTGATATGTCCCTGCTGCATTGACTTCTGGCGTAAGTGAATTTTCTCCAGACAATATATTCCCCGTTGAAGTCGTCCAAAAGTAAGTGAAATTACCACCTGAACTTGATCCATTTCCATCTAATGAAACAGATGAAGATGTACATGACAATGGAGTTGGTGCATTCGCAATTGCTACTGGAGTTTGACTATCTAAATCAACTATCACAGTTGAAATTGCAGTACATCCATTATCCGTATTTGTTACTAAAATCTGATATGTTCCATCTTCATTTACAATTGGATTTATTCCGTTATTTCCAGAAACAATATTACCATCTGAAGTCGTCCAGAGGTAAGTAATATTCGCTCCAGTTTCAGAACCTGAACCATCTAGAGTAATCTCTAATATTCCACAGTTCAACGTTTGGGGAGCTCCTGCATTTGCAACAGGTAAATCCGCCGAGCTGTTTACATTGGTAGTTGCAGTTGACGTACAACCATTAGCGGTATTTGTTACGGTTAAAATATAACCTCCCGCTGCATCAACAGAAGGATTTAAAGTCGTCTCTCCAGAAACAATGTTTCCTCCAGAAGTGGTCCATTGATATGTAAAACCACTTCCTGAACTTGAATTACTTCCATCAAGTGAAATTAATGTAGCCCCACAATCTATGGTCATATCCAACCCCGCATCTGCAAGTGGTGGAGTGGTATTTTCTCCTACAGTAACCGTCGAAATCTGAGTACAACCGTTTGGAGCAATTACCATTATTTGATAAGTCCCTATCGCGCTAATAGTTGGGTTTAGAGTTGTCTCATTATTGACAATCGTTCCATTCCCAGTTGTCCACAAGTAAGTATATCCAGTACCCGAACTTGACCCCGTTCCATCAAGAGTAATTTCCAACGTTGTACAAGTTAAGTCTACCGCAGTTCCAGCTACAGCCACAGGCACATTCGAATCTGAAGTTACTTCAACTGTTGCAACCGAAGTACATCCATTACTCTGGTCAGTTACCTCTATTTGGTAAGTCCCTGCTGCTTCTACATTTGGGAAAAGAGTAGTTTCACCATCCACAATTAAGCCATTGGAAGTCGTCCATAAATAAGTGAAATTTGGGCCAGAACTAGATCCTGCTCCTGATAAAGAAACCGTTGTCGTGTTACAATCTAACATTTGATTGTCTCCAGCATCTGCAAGCGGTGGAGTGGTATTTTCTCCAACCATAACTATAGCAATCTGAGAGCAACCATTAATCGAATTAGTCACTTGAATTTGATAAGTTCCTGCTTGATCAATAGTTGGATTAAGCGAAGTATTTCCTGAAACTA
Organism: uncultured Saprospiraceae bacterium; assembly: GCA_937981555.1. Taxonomy (GTDB): domain Bacteria; phylum Bacteroidota; class Bacteroidia; order Chitinophagales; family Saprospiraceae; genus CAJQQY01. The sequence continues at coordinate 32,455 of CALJOK010000002.1, read as the reverse complement.
TATTTCCATCCAAAGTGGTCCACAAATACGTAAAATCACTCCCCGTACTCGAGCCATTTCCATCAATAGAAATCTGTGTATTATTACAATCTAATCCTATGGGTGCATTCGCGGATGCATCTGGCAAATCTGAACTTTCTGTAACGGTTACCGTTGCTATTTCAGTACATCCACTTATCGTATTAGTCACTAGGATCTGATAAGTACCACTTGACCCCACAGTTGGAGTCAGACTATTTTCTCCGGAAAGAATTGTACCATCCGAAGTAGTCCAAAGGTAGGTAAAATCACCTCCTGTACTTGAGCCAGTTCCATTAATAGTTACTTGAGTATTGGTACAACTTAATGGATCAGGTGCATTTGCAACCGCTGTTGGCGGATCATTATTATCTTCTATAATTGCAGTTGTTGTTATAAAACATCCACCTAAATCTGTAACTGTTACGGTATAGGCTCCTACTGCTAAACCAGTTGGATCTTCGCTAGTCGAACCATTACTCCAAATGGTAGAATAAGGAAATGTTCCACCATCTATTGTCAAATCAATACTACCACTATTTGGATCCCCACAATCAACAGGACTTCCTACCGCCATCAAAATGATAGGGTCTGGTTCTTCTAGAGTAACACTTGTCAATCCTGTACATCCATTGTCATCATATACCGTTACTGTGTAATCTCCAGCTGGCAAATTAGTTGGGTTCTCTCCACTTGCAAATGGATTACTCCAAGAATAAATATATGGCCCTTGTCCTCCGGTTGGAAAAACATTGATAGAACCGTCATTAAATCCCCAACAACTTACATCCATTCCAACTGCTATTGGAGCAACTACCGTTTCCGTAATAACTGCAATCCCTGACCCAAGTCCAGGACACCCATTTACCATTATTTGTGTAATTGTATATGTTCCAACTTCCGATACTGGTAAGAAATATGGATTATCCACTATCCCTATTATTGGTGCTTGAGTAACTCCATCAATTGCATAAAGAACATCCCAAGGACCAGGACCAGTAAAATCTATTTGTATAACTGCAACTGGATTCCCCGGAGGACAGATATCTCCAATTCCACTTATAAATGCAGTTGCAGTCTCTCCCACTTCAATCATTATATCATCTTGAGCTGAGTTTCCACAGGCATCCATAACAGTCACAGTATAAGTCATAGTCGCACCCACAAACTCTGAAATAGTAGCTGTCGTTGCTCCCGTACTCCAATTATAAGTTAAAGGCGCAACTCCTCCCGAGATCCCTGAGGTCAGCGTTACTGTTTCAGGGCCACACAACACTTGATCTAACATTGGGTCAACTATCAAAGGAGGCACATCTTGTATTTCTATTACAGCAGTACTATTATTACAAGAACAAGAATTATCCATATTAATAATAATCGTTTCTAACCCTTCTGGAATTCCATCCGAAAATATTGTCAAAGGAACAGTTACTTCTGTTTGTCCTGCAGGAATTGTAATCGAAGGTGGAAGACCTGTATAATCAACTCCATTAGTTGCAGTACTTGATGGATCAATAGTGTAAGTAATAATCAAAGGAAGACTTAGATCTCCTGTCTGTCTAGTAAAAGTAATAAACGCATCTCCACAATCCTCATATACTAAACTAGTACCTGTGGATGCATTTATCGCACTTACTGTTGCCTGTCCACCTGCACTAAAACTCCCTGCTTCTAAAAATACTGCTGAATCAAATGCTGAATCAGTTCCATCCCCTACCACTAATCGAATATGATATGTTTCACAAGGAATCACATTAGCGGTTGCTGCCATTACTGTTGTATAACCATCAAATTGAATATCAAGTGCATTAGTTACAGCTCCACAATTTGAACTATTAGGTATAAAAAAACCAGTATTCGTAAGATTATTAACACTATTTATAGTAACTGGATTTGTAGTTCCAGGAATCAAAGCAATGTTAGCTCCATTATTTGAAAATGGTCCAGTAATTCCTGGCCCACTAATAAAGAAACCAAATACATCATTAAAATTTGAATTCACCCATTCACAGTACTCTTCTGATCCAAAAACAAATCGAAAATCAATCGTAGATAATGTTGGTGAAAAATCAAACTCAATCCCTGCAGCATCATTTATACCTTGTGCGGTAAGAAGTTGTAAATCTGAATCAGATCCTCCTCCTGTATTACTTCCTGATCCTTCTTGATTATTGGGTCCTGAGACTAAATTAATTGCTCCAGAAGATAATACTACTCCTTCATCAAAACCAATGGAAGTTGAACCATTAGCAAAAGCTCCAACTCCTTGAGAAGAACCAATCAACTGTACATTCGTCACATCAAAACATCCTCCTCCAATAAATACATCCTCAATCAATTCCGTAATTGTATTACTTGTACTTGTCGTAATTGGAACCATTTCAGTCCCCAATACCATCTGCCCATTATTGCTACCATCCAACCCTAATTCTGAAACTGAAAGTATAATTGGTTTTTTGAAATCACAAAAATTATGAATACTTAAATCATAGCAGGTAGCCATTGCTGTAATCTGTAGATAAGTCTCACTACCAATATCATTGCCTTCAAATTCAGCTGGAATACCACAAGCACTCGTCACATCAGCCAAATATAAATCATACTTTTTTCCAACTTCTAAATCACATAATACCACATTATTTATCCCCCCTTCTGGCAAAACAAACTTGATCCGCTCTACTGGTTCAGACAGATTTAATATCACATCGTCAACTGTACAATTGAGAAAATCATTGTCGGAATCAGGCTCAGAAGTGAAAGCCATCGAGAGAAATAGAATTAAAATAGTGGTTGTAGGGAGTAAAAATCTTTTCATTTTTGAGTCGTTCAAGTTAAGTAAATAGTGTTAACTAAAAATCGTCTCAATTTTGCATAGCTATGATATACCTAATATATATTTAGGTTTTTTAATTTGACATGTGGGATATGTAAGGAAGATAAATAGGTTGAAATTCATTTTGCAAAAAAAATAACTAAAAAGGTATTTTTCCTTTCTCAACAAGAATGAACTTCTTTTTTAATAAGGGTGAAAACAATAATTCGCTTAAAAATATAAAGATACACATTTGAAGCAAAATGATGCCTCGCCTTAATCACAAAATGCAAAACATTATTATTTCACACATATGTTGATCTAAAAAATCTAAACATAAACCAAACAACCTCTCTTTTCCAAGAGAAAAATCCACTTTGGAATCTTCAAATTATTATTCCAACGCAAGTCTAGTTTTTCCAATTTATTTAATTTCAATATAGATTTGGGTAAAGTTTCTAATCGGTTAGCACGTAAATCTAAATGAATAAGTGAAGTTAATTTTCCTATAGATTTGGGAAGGGAGACAATTTTATTAAATCTTAAATTAAAAATACGAATTTTCTTTAATTCACCAATTGATTCTGGCAACTTTTCAATTTCGTTTTTCTCCAAATCCAAGATTCGGAGTGCGCCCAACTTCCCAACTTTTTTAGGTAAAAAACACAACGCATTATTCATTAAATGTAATTCTCTTAATTTTGACAACTCCACAATCGATTTCGGCAACTTTGTAATTCTATTGTTATAAAAACGCAACTCTACCAATTTTTTCATTTTTCCAATTTCTTTTGGAAGCGCAGTCAATTGATTATCCGTCGCATTCAGATATCTCAACTTCCTCAAATTATCAATCGAATCAGGTAATTCTTTTAACCGATTATTACTCAAATATAAAAACCCATCCAACGATTTTAATTGCCCAATTTCGTTAGGTAATTGCTTGATTTCATTATGTCCTAAATCCAACATGCTCAATCTTTGCAATTCACCAATCTTCTTCGAAATTACTTTAATTTCATTCCCACCTAGATTAAGTATTTCCAAATCCTTCTGCTTCCAGATGAATTTTGGCACCTCTGTAAATCTATTGTTATAAAAACTGATCACTTGATAATTTTTATTTCCCCCAAGTACCTCAATCATCGATAAATTCTGACTATCCATATTCAACTCATCCATAATTCTATTTTTATTTTTTCGCAAAAATTAGCACGCACAAAAATATCCCTTCTGCATATCTCGATGCAAATCTTCCAAGTAAGTCATAATCTCATCCGCCCCTTCTACCCTATCTTCACCAAATTCCAAGAATGGTTGTTTAATCTTTTTTCGCAAAACTAACTTATGCGACACCACCATCTCGATCATTTTTTCTTCGAGCGTTTTTATTTTTTCATCTAAAACTGGATAATATAATTTCACGATGTTGAATTTTTAAGTGGCCAAAAATAAGTAATCTTGTTTTCATTTTTTATCTCAAAAAAGACAATCAAAACATCGGTTTGCTTTTTTTTCAATAAAACCTCCAAATGTCTTCTCTAGATCATCACCTCTCCATTCTTCCTTGCTTCCATTTTTTTTCAATAAATTAGCCGACTTTTTAATTCTTAACAAAAATCTAAAACCACGTACGATATGAGAAACCTATTCACTTTTCTCTTCCTTCTTCTTTTTCCACTCTTTTGTTTTTCCCAAAAAATAAATGTCGAAGATCTTGAAAATCTCGAAATGCGAAATATTGGCCCAGCAGGAATGAGTGGTCGAGTCACTTCCATTGATGTTGATTTGTCTAATCCTCAGATCATTTATGTCGGTACTGCTTCGGGTGGTGTTTGGAAATCTGAAAGTGGCGGAATTCGCTGGGAACCGATTTTTGATGATGCACCTTTGCAATCAATTGGAAGCATTGCCATCAATCAAAAAAACACCGCTGAAATTTGGGTAGGAACTGGAGAAGGAAATCCTCGGAATTCTCAAAATAGTGGCGAAGGAATTTTTAAAACTATCGATGGAGGTAAAACTTGGAAGCGAATGGGTTTAGAAAAAACACGAGTCATCCATAGAATTTTAATCAATAAAGATAATCCAAATATCGTATATGCAGGTGTGCAAGGTCAAGCTTGGGGAAACAATTCTGAACGAGGTGTTTTCAAAACGACCGATGGTGGAAAGACTTGGAAGAAAATTTTATACACCAACGAATCAACTGGAATTGCGGATCTTGTAATGGATCCTTCCAACCCAAATAAATTAGTCGCAGCCATGTGGGAGTTCGGTCGAAAGCCTTGGACTTTTAATTCCGGAGGCGAAGGTTCCGGCATGCACATCACTTATGATGGAGGTGAAACTTGGAAAAAATTAAACGCAAAAGATAACGGAATGCCTAAAGGAAATTTGGGTCGAATCGGTCTTGCTTTTTCTCCAAGCAAGCCAAATATCATGTACTCCTTGATTGAAGCAAAAGAAAATGGTTTGTACAAATCTACTGATGGAGGAGAGAAATGGAAACTAGTTTCGAAAAAGGATATTGGAGGTCGTCCATTTTATTATGCAGATATTTTTGTGGATTCAGGCAATGAAAATCGACTTTGGAATTTATACACTTATGTTTCCAAAAGTGAAGATGGAGGGAAATCTTTTGAAGTGATTTTAGATTATGGGAAAGGAGTACATCCTGATCATCATGCATTTTGGCAACATCCAACTGACCCTAATTTTATGATTGAAGGAAACGATGGAGGGGTAAATATTTCGAGAGACAATGGCGTGAATTGGAGGTTCGTAGAAAACCTTCCTGTTGCGCAATTTTATCATATAAATTATGATATGGAAATCCCTTACAACATCGGTGGTGGAATGCAAGACAATGGTTCGTGGGTTGGCCCAAGTTCGATTTGGAAACGTGGAGGTATTCGAAATCAAGACTTTCAAGAAGTGATGTTTGGCGATGGTTTTGATATGATTTTCAAAAAAGGAGATAGCAGATATTTATGGTCCATGTCGCAAGGTGGATTTGTTGGTTTGGTGGATCGAGAAACTGGTCACACCACTTCCATCAAGCCACTTCACCCTGATGGATTGGAATTGAGATTTAACTGGAATGCTGCGATTGCACAAAATCCATTTAATGAAAATGGACTTTATTTTGGAAGTCAATTCGTACATAAAAGTGCTGATTCAGGAATGAGTTGGGAAATTATTTCTCCGGATTTGACGACTAACGATACGGCAAAAATTAATGCTGGATTCAAAACAGGAGGGCTGACACCAGATGTAACTCGTGCTGAAAATCACGCAACTATCTTGGCAATTCTTCCAAGTCCAACTGATAAAAATACCATCTGGGTAGGAACTGATGATGGTAATTTGCAAATCACTCGGGATGGTGGAAAAAACTGGTCGAACCTTTCTAGTCGTCTTCCAGGTGCTCCAAAAAATGCTTGGATTCCTTACATCGAAGTGAATAAAAGAAATGCTGGAGAAGCATTTATCATCTTAAATAATTATCGTCAAAATGATTGGGGAACTTACCTTTATCACACCACAGATTTTGGTCAAACTTTCAAAAGATTAGCGAATGGCAAAACTGTAAAAGGTCATACACTTTCGATTGTACAAGATCCTGTGGAAGAAAATTTATTGATTTTAGGAACTGATTACGGTTTGTATTTTTCTATTGACAAAGGTCAAAATTGGAATAAATGGATGAAAGATTATCCTTCTGTTTCGACGCGTGATTTAAAAATTCATCCGAGAGATCATGATTTAATTGTGGGAAGTTTTGGGCGAGCAGCTTGGATTTTTGATGACCTTAGAGTCTTCCGAGAATTGGCTAAGACGAAAGGTGGTTTATTGAAAAAAGACTTCGATGTAATTTCTGCAACGGATGGATATTTAGCTTCTTTCCGATCAGTTGATGGTGTTCGATTTACAGCTGACGCAACTTTCCTTGGAGATAATAAAGGGGCTAGTCCTATGATTTCTATTTGGGTAAAAAAAGAAGAAAAAAAGAAAAAAGAGGAGAAAGCAAAAGAAGAGAAAAAGGGTAAAAAATCCAAAAAGAAAAAAAGTAAGAAAGACGATGATAATAAAATGACCGATGACAAACCAAAGAAAAAAGCAGGTGCAAAAGATGGAAAAGTAAAAATCCATGTGATGGACATGGCTGGTGACACCCTTCGAACTTTTTCTAGAAAATTAGATCCAGGCATGAATCGAATTGGCTGGAGAATGAATCGAAATGGCGTTCGTTATCCTTCTTGGAGAACTACAAAACCAGATGCTGACCCTCCTGGCGGTGGCCCTAGTATCTTGCCAGGTACTTATAAAATGGTTTGTATTTATGGTGATTTTAAAGACTCTACCATGGTCAATGTCAACCTTGACCCTAGACGAAAAATGACTGCTGAACAAATGCGACAACAAGAGAAAGCGATCAATGATTTTTCAAAATTAGTAACAACTGCCTATGATGGTTTTGAGCGATTAAAAGAGGCTAAGAAAACCATTGGATTAGTCAACGATCAAATGGTCAACGCACCTGATTCTGTCAAAACTGAAATTAAAAAAATTGGGAAATCATTGACTGATTCTATTTCTCAAATTCAACATCTTTTCACTTCGCCAAGAGATGCGAAAGGAATTCAACGGAGAGATGACCGGATCAATTCTTATCTTTTCACCGCAGCTGGTTACATATATGACTCGCCTGGAGAACCAAGTCAAATGGCTCAATTCGCAACGACCAAAGCAGAGGAGAAAGTGAAAGACGCTTTAATCAAATTGAATGCATTTTTTGAGATTGACTGGAAAGATTACCGAACAAAAGTAGAAGCTGCGCAAACACCAGTTTTTAAAAACTATAAGCAGATAAAAATGAATTAAACAGACTGATTCGTGCCAAGGTTGGAACCTTGGCACGAATTCTTTTCTCCACTAATTTTCCAAAAAACATACTATTATGAAAAGAAGAAACTTCGTTAAAACTAGCCTCCTCGCATCTCCTACTCTTGCGGTAGCAACCTCCGCTAGTGCTACATCCCAAGATATTCCCAAATATGATTACCGATTAAAATATGCGCCACATTTGGGCATGTTTAAACACCATGCAGGAGATGATCCGATTGATCAATTGAAGTTTATGGCGGATCAAGGGTTTACTGCTTTTGAAGATAATGAGATGAGAAATCGTCCAATCGAGTTGCAAGAAAAAATGGCCAAAATGATGACTCAACTAGGCATCAAAATGGGTGTATTTGTGGCACATAAAATTTATTGGAATGAACCCAATTTAGCTTCTGGAAAAGAGGAATGGCGAACAGAATTTCTACAAAACATTAAAGATTCTGTAGACGTTGCCAAACGAGTAAATGCGAAATGGATGACAGTCGTTCCAGGACATTTAGATTTAAAATTAGACATGGGTTACCAAACAATCAATGTAGTAGACACGCTGAAGAGAGCTTGTGAAATTTTGGAACCACATAAAATTACAATGGTATTGGAACCACTTAATTTTAGGGATCACCCAGGTTTATTTTTGACCAAAGCTGCTCAAACTTATGCCATTTGTAAAGGTGTCAATAGTCCTTCTTGCAAAATTTTATTTGACATTTATCATCAACAAATTCAGGAAGGAAATATTCTTCCAAATATCGAAAAGTGTTGGGACGAAATTGCTTATTTTCAGATGGGTGATAACCCTGGCAGAAAAGAACCAACTACTGGTGAAATCAATTATAAAAACATTTTTAAATATATTCATAATCGAGGATTTGATGGAATCTTAGGTATGGAGCATGGCAATTCTACCAAAGGAAAAAAAGGAGAATTAGCTGTAATTAAAGCTTACCAAGAATCTGATCAATGGTAAATTAATTGCAAATACTTTCTTTTGACAAATATTTTTTGGCTAAATCTTAATAATTCAAAATCATATGGTATAATATTTGATATATAAAAAACAACCATTCGACGCACGCGATAAATATTTTTTACTTATTTAAAATAATACCTTATGATTCCCTCTATCGCACTTCCATTCAAACAAATGAATGTTACCCAACAAATTCGTTTCGCAAAAACTATTGTCAAGAAGATGAACTCAGACATTCGTTTTCGGAAATTACAACCAACAACATTAAAGTTAAATACTAAAATCCAAGAGTGGCAAATCGCTATCACCAATGCTCAAAGCGGAGGCAAAATCAAGACTATCAAGAAAATCGAAAAAGGGTTAACCGTTCGTGATTTAATTTTCTTTATTGCAGCAAAAGTAGAAATTATGGCTGAAGAAAATGAAGCATTAATCACCGCTTCAGGTTTTGAAAACAAAAGAGAATTCGCTCTTTTCGAAAATGCATTTTCCACTAACCAAGTAGAAGAATTGTTGGTTGCTATGGTTTAATTTAAATAAGTACATAAACAATATATTTACAAGTATTTTGGCACTAAACACTCATTAGATTTAAACATATAACATCTTTTACAATTGTTAAATTACCCTAATAGTGGTATGTTGTAATACCACTAGGGATTGTATCTTTATGGTTCATTTTATGCTCTAACCCCTCTTCGTTAATTCCCTTCCGTTTTAGATCTATTTTAAACAACAATCATCACCTACAATCCATGAAATTTAATCATTTACACATCTGTTGCACTTTGCTGCTATTGCTTAATATTAATTTTTCCCAAGCTCAAACCTATGTAGACGCAAGTGTTAGCGGTGGCTCACACAATGGTTCTTCTTGGAGCAATGCTTACGCTGATCTAGCTGCAGCTTTGGCTAATGCAGGCGCAGGTGAAGAATTCTGGGTAGCTCAAGGTTCTTACTATCCAACTTCAAGTGCTAACAAGACTATTTCATTAAACGTTTCTGTTCAAGGAGTTAAAATTTACGGTGGTTTCCAAAGTGGGCAAACTAGTCTTGCTCAAAGAAATTGGGCAAATAACCCAACTATCTTGAGTGGCGATATTAATATGGATAATGATACTTTAGGTAATTCTTTTTGCGTCTTTTCCATAGCTCAAAGTGTGACTACTCTTACTTTGGACGGATTTATTATCAAAGATGGAAATGCAAATGGACAAGGCGGCGGAGGTACACTTAATGGTGCAGCGGTTAATATTAATGCATATTCTACGCCTACAGGAAGTGCTCCGATTTTTAATAATTGTACTTTCCAAAATAATTTTTCTAAAGGTCAAGGAGGAGCTATTTATGTTGAAGCTGGAAACGGAGGAGTTGCTTTTCCTAAATTTGATCATTGTGTTTTTCAAAATAATGAAGCAGGCTCAAGTGGTGGAGCTGTTTACCATAGTGGTTATGCCAATGGAAATATTACAACCACTTTTAACAATTGTGATTTTTTAAATAATATTGCTGGATCATCAGGAGGAGCTGTTTTTAATCATGGAGGAGTTTCTGGGAGTACAAGTCCAATTTTCAAACAATGTAATTTTGATTCAAATAATGCAGTTGGTCAGCATGGAGGAGCAATGTATAACTTAGGAACCAATTCTGGTTCATCTAGCCCTACCATCATCAATTGTCGATTTTATAATAATAGTGGAAACTCTGCTGGAGGAATTTATAATAATGGAACCATTGGAGGAGTGAGTAGTCCTACGATTACCAACTGTACATTTGTAGCAAATTATACAATTAATTCAGGTGGAAATGGTGGGGCAATTTATGCCAATGGAAGTCAAAGTGGCACAAGTAATCCAATTATAACGAATTGCATTTTCTTTGGTAATTTGACTCAAAATGCCAATAACTCTGAAATCATTAGATCGGTAGATGGCGCACCTGTTTTCAGTTATTGCCTAGTAGATGTGACAAGTTGTTTAGAACTTCAAAGTGGGCCAAATATCACTTGTGGTGCAGGTATGATTTATGATCAAAATTCACCCTTTACGAACTTAGCTAATGGTGATTTAACTCTTCCTTCTACTAGTTCAGCAGCAGTTGACAAAGGACTCAATAGTGTCAACTCTGAACCTTTAGATTTAATTGGTGGTGATCGCGTGAGCAATACGATTATTGATCTTGGAGCATATGAATTTGAAAACCTAGGTGGTCTTCCAATCGAATTAATTTCTTTTAGAGCAACTTACCAACAAGATAAAGTGGAACTCTCTTGGGTGACAGCTAATGAAATCAATAATGAATATTTTACGATTCAACATTCTATTGATGGAGTTAATTTTCAAGATGTAGAAGATATAAATGGGGCTGGGAATAGTACTATTATTCAATCTTATTTTTCTTTTCACAAAGAACCGGTGAGAGGAATTAATTATTATCGATTAAAGCAAACTGATTTTGATGGAACGAGTTCACTCAGTAATATTGAAGCGGTAAAGATTCTCGATGGAAAAATAAATGCCTTCCCTAATCCTGTGATTAATGAGATAAATATTTCGTTCGCAGATTTTGAAAAAGAGAAAATTGAATTTGCTATTTATAATATTTATGGAAAAGAAATTTTAAGACAACAAACAAATATTGAAAATAAATTGCACGTAATTTATTTAAATGAAGTAGGTTCATTTTTACCTGGCACTTATTTTATCAAAATATTTAATGCTCCAAGTGGAGCTTATGTTCATAAATTTCAAAAAGTGGTGGACTAGTTTTAAAATAAAATATCACCTAAAATAAAAAACCTTTTGGCTTAATTGCCAAAAGGTTTTTTCATTTTAGATATCACAAAAAACTCACTCGATCCCATTTCGATAATACATCAAGATCCCTCCAAAAATAGTAATCAAAGCAATTAACACCGTTGCCATGTTAATCGAATTCTTCATATGCTTGACAAATAATTCAATCGACTCTCGATGTTCAGGATGATGAGCAATGACTTCTTTTTCCATTTTCTCTTTATTAAAGAAATGGGTTGAATTAAACTTAACATCATTTTGTGTCAGCACTTTATAAGCTTTAAATACTTTTACTCGAAAGTAAACATTCAAAAAAAGCATCGCCACAAATAACGTCACAACAATGGAAACTAATAATACAAACATATTTTTCATATCTATTTTCTACCAAAAAAAATAAAGGTAATTAATTTGTTAAAAATAATTCCTTTCTTTTCTGCCCTGTCACACAAATATAAATTTTTCGTAATATTTAAAAAAGCCGCTTTTGTAGTTTTAGCAAAGGAATACAAATACAAAAAAATTTATTTACACTAATTTTTTAACACAATTTACTTCAGTTTAGATACTCCATATCTAAATTAGAACAGATAAGGTTTCTTCCTTATCAAAAACGGTTATTATGAAAACACTTTGCACCCTCATGTGTACAACTCTGCTTGTATGCCTTTCCTTCAATTCATTTTCATTTTCTGAAAATAATTCAACTACTTTTTGTTCATTAGACTGTAATGGTCAAGTTAATTTATCTTTACCTGAAACAGGTTTTGCTATCGTCACACCTAGCATGATGTCCTCCGTTTCTAGTTGTTCTGGAATACTGGAAGTTCATATTATGGATGCAAATGGGGTTGACATTGGTAACACCTTGGACTGTAATTATGTTGGACAAATTTTGATGGTCTCCGTAGTTCATCCTGCTTCAGGAAATAGTTGTTGGGGAACCATTTTAGTGGAAGACAAATTAAAACCAACGATCAATTGTGTTGATATTGAGATTAATTGTAACGAAGATACAAGTCCTGCAAATACAGGAATTCCAAGTATATCAGATAACTGTTTTGCTCTACCTAACCCAACCTATGTTGATGTTATGGAAAGTTTAGATTGCGCAGATCCACAGTTCAAAGCAGTCATCAAAAGAACTTGGACAGTCTCCGATGTTAATGGAAATATCAATAGTTGTGAACAAAATATTTTTATAAAAAACCTAGACATCTCACAAGTTATGTTTCCTCCAGCGACTATGGCTGATTGTGATAACCTAAACTTAGATCCATCCATCACGGGTGAGCCGATGGTCAATGGAATTTCGATTGGAACTAGTTGCAATTTAACATTTACAAAAGTCGACGGAAATCCTTTTCCAACTTGTGGAGGCGGTTATAAATTTTTTAGAGAATGGATTGTAGTGGATTGGTGTACAAATGAAGTCATAACTGGCAATCAAACTATTGAAGTTAAAGACACTACTCCACCTAGTATAATTTGTCCGAATGATTTCAGCACAAGTACATCGAGCAATGATTGTACTGGGAGTGTTATTTTGCCAACGCCAACGGTTAGTGATGATTGTTCTAACTTTACTGTTACGGTTGATTTTGATTTTCCTCTTTCAGGAAATATTTATTCTAATATTCCAGCCGGTACTCATCCCGTCACTTATACTGCTACAGATGATTGTGGCAATACTTCTTCTTGCACCTTCAATGTTATCATCAAAGATTTGATTTCACCAATTGCAATATGTGATAATCCTACTCAAGTTTCTATTGGTACAGATGGGACTGCGCAGGTATGTGCCTTTACTTTTGATGATGGAAGTACAGACAATTGTGGCATTGATACTTTCTTAGTTCGGAGAATGGATGATACAGATTTTTCAGCTTGTGTTAATTTTGATTGTAGTGATGTCGGAGATACTGTGATCGTAGTGCTACGAGTAGTCGATGAATGTGGTAATTATAATGAGTGTATGGTCGAAGCAATTGTGGATGACAAACTTCCTCCAACAATTAGCTGCCCTGATGATTTAACCATTGAATGCACCGAACTAGCTAACACTATTTTTACGCCTCCAACCTTAATGGATAATTGTGGATTAGACTCAATGTATTTTGTCGATGATTCTTCTGGTCTTAATACTTGCAATATGACTGGATTTATTTTAAGAGAGTGGTTTGCCATTGATTTGGGAGGACTCATTGATAGTTGCACCCAGACTTTAACGGTAGAAGATAATGCAACACTAGTTTTTACATTTCCCGAAAATGATACCATTTCTTGTTCAGCGACTTTTGATCCAAGTATTACAGGCCGGCCAACAGTCACAGGTGGTTGCAACAATCTTGTCGAAACAGTTCTTGACTCAGTTAGATTGAATGTAGAAGATTGCAAGGAAAAACTTTTTATCAAATGGGGATTTTATGATAATTGTGCAGATACTTTTCTGTTAGATACTGCAACACAAATTATTTTTATTGCAGATTTAGAAGCACCTGTCATGACATGTCAGGATACGTTATATACAAGTCCTGACTTCAATGACAACTGCCTAGAATTTATTGGATTTATAGCTACAGCTGTTGATAGTTGTTCTGGAGTTGACACTATCACCAATGATTATACACCTTCCTTTTCTCCATTAGGATTTTCAGTTGCAGGTAATTTTCCAGTAGGAGAAACTACTGTTACTTTTAATGCTTCTGATTATTGTGGAAACGAGGCGACTTGCAAAACTGTAGTTATTGTAGAAGATATTACTCCTCCAGATATTTTTTGTCCTGGAGTAGTTCAAATTCAAATTACACCAATTTTAGGAATGGCAACAATTGATATAAATGATTATCCTGACCGAATCTATACTGTAGAAAATTGCTCTAATCCTGCACCACCAATTTTAGATGAAAGCAGTTTGGATTTTGGAACAATTGTTAGTTGTACAGATTTTCCTAACCAATTTTATGATGACAACATAATAATAACGACAACTGATGCTGCGGGGAATAGTAATGGTTGTAACGTAACCAGACTCCGCTATATCTGTGCTTCCAATTTAGCACTTGCAGGCAAAATTGAATCAGAGCAAAATGAATCCGTAGATGATGTAATGGTAAAAATAATGTCTTCTCCAGATTCTATCATGAATTATTCGCCCAATGGATTTTATGTAAATGATGATTTGACGATGGGAAATAACTATACCATCACTCCTTCTAAAAATATTAATCCATTAAATGGGGTCACGACTTATGATCTAGTACTTATTTCAAAACATATCCTCGGAACTCAATTATTAGATTCTCCTTACAAAATTATCGCAGCAGATGCCAATCGTTCAGGAAGTGTGACTGCATTGGATTTAGTTGCATTGCGTTCTCTTATTTTATTTTCGATTGATGAATTACCCAATAACAAATCATGGAGATTTGTAGATGCACATTACGAATTTGATAATCCAATGCTTCCGCTTTCGGAAAATTTCCCTGAAAGTATGGAATGCCTAAATCTAACAGAAAGTGAATTAGGGATGGATTTTATCGGAATAAAAGTCGGTGATGTCAATGGAACTGCTTCTCCAAATAATTTTACAACAATAGATACACGGAATGAAGAAGGTGAAGTTATTTTGCAAACCAACAATGTTTTATTGGAAAAAAACAAGATATCACAGATTCCTATTTATGCAAAAAATCTAGATGAGATTAATGGATTTCAATTCACCCTTAATTTTAATTCTGATCAAATTGAGCTATTAAATATTGAAAATAACATATTAGAAAAAGAAAATTTCGGACTTAAATTTCAAGAAGAAGGAGCAATAACATGTAGTTGGATTAAGAAAAATGAAGATAAAATCTCCTCACAAAATCCTTTATTTTACTTGAATTTCAGCGCAAAAAGCGACTTGTTTTTAGAAAATAATTTATGGATAAATTCCAAATATACATCAGCTGAAGCATATAATATAAAAAATAAAATATATGCAATTGATTTCTTATTTGAAAAAAATGATGTAGATTTAATTAGTCATTCGGATAAAGTTCTATTATTTCAAAATCAACCGAATCCATTTACGACGTCCACCGAAATAAAATTTTATTTACCCCAATTCACAAATATAGAACTTCAGATTTTAGATATTTCGGGAAAAACCATACACACTTATCACACGCCATACGCCAAAGGAATACATCGAATTAATATAGATGAATACATTTTTCCTTCGCCAGGAGTTTATCTATATAGATTAATTACTCCATCATTTTCGGCAAGTAAAAAAATGATTTTAATAAATTAAACATACAGACCTTTAATGAGAAAACACCTAACGCACTAGCACGGCATTAACAATTTCAATGTACATTCCAAAGACTGATATTAAGTATCATTTTACAAGAAATTGTTGGCCGTGCGTTTTTTTTTCTTAAAGATTTTAGAAATGTAAAAGCGTTGTTTGGGACTTCCCAAACAACGCTTTTACATTTTACAAAAGTTCCGTTTTTTCTAAAAATGAAAAATCAAATAAATCGAAGATGGCAATAAACTTTGCGTAACTCGACTATTATTTATTTCAGGATCAGTATCAAATTCAGGTAAGTTTTCAAAAGTAGTCGTTTGCCTTCTTTCCACATTTAAATAATAAAATGCCGCTTCTGTACCTAACATTAATTTTGGAGTCAAAGCATATTGTACACCTATCGCCAATCCACCACCACTTCCAACTTGATTGTCTGCTATCACTACTTTATCAAATCCAGAATTAGAAATCCTTTCATCAAATGTTTTATTCGCAACATAGTCTGCACCAAAAGTACCCAACCATTTTTCCCCAATTGACATTCGATACTCCATGCCTACTCGCCAATCAAAATTTGATTTTTTCAGCGTCAACTTATCAGTTGTTCCATCGATAAAACTTTCGGACTCATCTAACTTTCCTCCAACACCAGCACGCAAAGCAAAATCACGATAGATTAATTTATACGTTAAAAAATATGGATTCTGATTAATTGCGTTTTCCTCTGTTTTTAAAAACTGGGTAATAATCGAAGTTCCAATTCCTATTTCATTAAAGATTTGTCGCTCCTTTTTGGTTTCTTCTTCCGAATTAATAGTGATACTCACCGCCACTTCAGATTGTGATTTCCCAAAAAAAGAAAACGTCATAACAATACAAATACAAATAGTTTTAAGCATAGTTTTATTTTTTGTTTTTTAAAAATTTAGTGGATAAATAAATGTACAACGAAAATCATCTGTAAATCTTACCAATTGTATTTCATTGTCTTGATAAAATAATTCTAGAGAAGATCCATTTGCAAATTCTTTTCGACCTACCCATTCAAAGTTTGGAATTGAAAATTTATCAATAAAATTCCCTGAAACACCTGATAAGATCGCATACAAAAAAGTCTCTTCCTTATTAAAAAAGTAACTTGAATAAGAATTCCCTTGAGTTGAAAGTAAATCTTTTATCCCATTCATCTCAGAGTCAAATATTTGCCCTCTCTTACTGTAGACATAATAATTCCCCGAAGGAGAAACGGTTATAATTTCATTTATCCCAGGTGAATCAAATGGATTACCTGCATAGCTACTTTCTACTACTATTCCATCCGCATCCAATTTGAAATATTTTGAATAATCCTTACCGACTTCAATTAGTTCGTTATTTTCTTTAGACAAAAATGCGATTCCTCGAGGTTCATTATATGAATTAAAAGAACTTAAGTTATTCAATAGAGTCAAATTTTCTCTTGATAAAATTTGAATTGAATTACCCGATTTCCTTACCGTAATAGCAATCAAACCATTATCATTTGTGGTTACTGAATAGATCACTCCATTCGTCGAATATTTATCCTTTTCCTCTAAGGTCTCCGCATCAAAAATAATTAAGTCGTTCCCATCTATCGCATAGATTTCCTCTCCAAACCCATTATTCCCCACTTGAGCTGTGAATGAATTAAAAGGAAAATCAACCTCCACCTTTTCTTTGATTTCCTTATCACCAATGTCATAGTAATTCAATTCATTAAGTCCAAAATTCAATAAATAAATAGCATTTTTTTCAGGATAGTGCAAGGCACTTGCTGCAGCAATATCTATCGTTTTTGATTTAGGAGTTTCAAAGGGTAATACTTCTGATCTAATATAGCGATCTCCAATGTCCACAAATAGTTGAAAATATAATGGCAAGCCATTTATATTATTAACTGACAGTACCACATTATCTCTTGTCTGTCCTGAGATAGTACTTTTACGCTCATAAAAATTATTTTTTGGATCATCATCTATACCTAGAATAAAAGGCGAGTGAACAATATAATAATTTTTGAAAGTAGAAATATTAGATGCATCCCAAGTACAAGCGTATAGTCCATTCGCAACATTGACGACCTGAAAATTGAGTTTTGCAAAAGGCAATGCCTCTTCTTTTTTACAAGAAAAAAACAATACACTTACAAATAGGAAAAAGAGAAAATAATAGAATGTTTTGGTTTTCATTTTAATGCTTTTATATTTTTTAAAATCCAAGTGGACGAACAATAACATCGTTAGGAGTTTCTCCAGTTGCAACTAGCATTACCTTTCCTTCATCTAAAAAAAGTAGTTTTGGATCTAAATCTGAGAATTTTACTTGCTCCAATAACTCTTGATCAGGCAATGATATTTTTTCAATAAAAACTGAGTTATTACTATTTGGTAATGTGATCGTATAAATTGCAGTCTCTTCCTCATTAAATAAATAAGAGTCATAAGTATTTCCCGTAATCGGATATAATCTGTTCATCGATTCATAAGCTCCTGTGTACATCTCACCATGTCTAGAATTTACAAAATAACTTCCTTTAGGTGAAACAAGTAATTTGGTATAATTAGAATTGGAATAAGTGGGAAAGGAATTGCCAATTAAACTATAATCAATCAGGTTTCCACTATCATCCATTTCATACCAGCTTAATTGATCAATACCGGTTTCTACTAATTCATTATTCTCCTTAGAAAGAAATGCAATCCCGCGAAGATTAGCGTTATTAATAAATGTGCTAAATTCATCAGCCACACTCCAATCATTTCTATCTAATATACGCACAGTATAAAAACTGTGTTGAACAGCCAAAGCAATTAATCCTTTTTCATTCGTATCAAGGGAAGAAATTGTGAGGAAAGCATTATAACTTGATTTTTCAGCTAAGGTATTCGCATCTAGAGTCATGATGATATTCCCTCCTCTAACTAAATATAATTCTTTACCGAATCCATTATCTCCAGATATCGTTTTAGAATAATTAAATCCAATTTCTCTTTCCGCTTTTCTTTCTTTTGTTTTATAGTCATAAAATAGCATTCGTTGAGCATCTGAATCATAAAAATAAAGTGCATTATTATCTTCATAATGAATTACTCTATCTGTGTGAAAACTTACCTCTTGAATATTTTCATCAACAAATTTCACTTGGTTTGATTCCAGTATTCTATTTTCAAAAATCGAAAAAACTTTAAAGTAAAATTCAGCTGAAATTGGTTGGAGACTCCAAGTATGGTTATTTTCATTTTGCTTATCGGTAATAATTTTTTGATTAGTAGTACTCACAGGATCCATATTCGCTTCAAAAGGAGTTGGAGAATAAACCAAAATATATTGCTCAAAGGAAGAAATATTAGTTTGCGTCCAAGAACATAAATATTTACCATCTACCACTTCGACTTGTAATTCAAATGATTCCAATTCCTTTTCTGTTTCTTTCTTACACGAAAAAAACAATACACTTACAAATAGAAAAATAAATACAGGAAAGAGTTTTTTAGTTAGCATAGCAAGATGGTTTTTCGAAACTTTAATTTTTGTTCTAAACCCAAGTTCGTTTTTTTTGTTTGGAAAAAAGAAAACTACTCCCTTTTAAATATGAATTATTTTTTACAAAAATCAGATTCGTACATTTTCCTTTTGTACTTTTAAACTTCTTATTTCAAATTTTATTTTTCGAAAAATCAACAAATACTAAATATGAGAAAAATCTTAACCGTCACACTTGTAGCGTTCACTTTCGTATTTTCTTTTTCCCAAAAAAATTCCATCAATTATTTTTTACCCGATTGCGAGTACGATGCTAAAATCCCAACGCCCGAATCTGTCCTCGGATATCAAGTTGGCGAATGGCATGCGAGTCATGATCAAGTGGTGATGTACTTGCGAGAACTGTCAAAAGTTTCGCCTCGTATCGTGATGAAAGAATATGCAAGGAGTTACGAAAATCGACCTTTGTATCATCTTTACATTACTTCGGAAACGAACCATGCTCGCCTCGACGACATCCAAAAAGAACATAGAAAATTATCCCAACCTGATCAATCTGCTGAGATGGATATTTCAAAAATGCCTTCGGTGGTCTATCAAGGATTTAGTATTCATGGAAATGAACCGAGTGGTGGGAATGCGAGTATGCTCGTTGCTTATCATTTGGCGGCAGGTAAATGTGCCGAGGTAAATGATATTTTAGATAATGTAATTATATTGTTAGATCCAGTTTATAATCCAGATGGATTTCATCGTTTTTCGACTTGGGCCAATTCTCATAAAAGTAAAAACATGTCTTCCGATCCAAATGATCGAGAGTATAATGAAGTTTTTCCAAGAGGTCGAACGAATCATTATTGGTTTGATCTGAATCGAGATTGGTTGCTTCTCGCACATCCTGAAAGTCGAGGTCGAGTCGCTAAATTCCAAGAGTGGAAACCCAATATTTTGACCGATCATCATGAAATGGGAACGAACTCAACTTTCTTTTTCATGCCAGGCATTCAAACTAGAATTCATCCGTTAACTCCTAAAAAAAATCAAGAACTGACTGCCAAAATCGGAACGTTCCATGCTAAGGCTTTGGACAAAATCGGTTCCTTATATTTTACCGAAGAACGTTACGACGATTACTATTATGGCAAAGGTTCGACCTATCCTGATGCGAATGGGTCAGTTGGGATTTTGTTTGAACAAGCGAGTTCGAGAGGACATTTGCAAGAGACTGATAATGGTTTGATGAGTTTTCCATTTACGATTCGGAACCAAACGACAACTGCGATGTCAACGCTTCGAGCTGCTGCAAGTATGCGAGAAGAGTTGTTAGATTACCAACGAGAATTTTATCAAACTGCTGTACAGGAAGCAAAAAAAGATACTCGTAAAGGTTTTGTTTTTTCTGAACCAAAAGACAAAAGTCGCTTGACTCACTTCGTCAATCTTTTGCAAAAACATGATATCAAAGTACAAACTTTGCAACAAAATATTTCAGCCGGCGGAAAGCAATTTGATAAAGAACATTCTTACTATGTTCCACTAGAACAACCGCAATATCGATTGATTAAATCTGTCTTTGATCCTATTTTTAAATTTGATGACAGTTTATTTTACGACGTTTCTGCGTTCACACTTCCAATGGCTTACAATATTGATTATCAAGAAGTTACAGGTAAAAAAATATTAAATGAGGCAATGCCATATTTAGGAAAACCTGAAGGAAAAGTTGTTGGTGGAAAAAGTGAATATGCCTACCTTTTTGAGTGGAATGAATATTATGCTCCCAATGCCTTGAATGAATTACTGAGTGAAAATCTAATTGTAAAAGTAGGTACTCAGCAACTTAAAATCCAAACTTCGGAAGGCATGAAAATATTCGACTATGGAACAATTCAAATTCCAGTCAGCAATAACCAAAGACGAACTTCCGCTGAAATATTTGACTTAGTAAAAAAAGTAGCGAGCAAAAATCAATTAAAAATTTATAGTGTGAATACTGGTTTGACTCCGATGGGAAGTGATCTGGGAAGTGGTGATTTTGAAGTTTTAGAAAAACCTGAGGTGCTACTTTTAGTGGGTAGCGGCGTGAATAGTTATGATGCAGGAGAGGTGTGGCATTTGCTCGATCAGCGGTACGATATGCCCATTACCAAAATGGATGTAAGTCGATTTAGTCAAGCAGATTTGAGTCGATACAATGTGATCGTGATGGTTGATGGAAGTTATAATAGTATTTCTAGTCAGTCTGAAAAATTAAAAACTTGGGTGCAAAAAGGAGGAACGTTAATTCCATTCAAACGAGCTATTCGATGGGCAAAATCAAATGGCATTTCTAAGGCTACTTTTAAGAAATCTAGCGACGACAAATCAAAAGACAAGCAGCGACGGCCTTACGAAAAACAAGGAGCTGATGCTGGAGCAGAGGTAATCGGAGGAGCTATTTTCCAAACTGAATTAGACTTGACGCATCCACTTGGGTTTGGATATCATAATTCGAGCTTACCAATTTTTAGACGTGGAACACTATTTTTGGAGCCTGCTAAAAATCCATATGCGACACCTTTAGTTTATACTTCCTCTCCTCTTTTGAGTGGATATGTTTCTAAGCAAAATTTAAAAACTTTGAGTAATTCTGCTTCGATAGTCGTGAGTGGAATGGGTCAAGGAAAAGTGATCAACATGGCAGACAATACTAACTTCCGAGCATTTTGGTATGGAACAAATAAGTTATTTGCTAATGCTATTTTCTTTGGAAATATTATTGGTGGAAGAACGGTGGAATAAAGAATGAGTAATTTTTATTTTAATAAAAAAATGGCTACGCTGAAATAAATCAACGTAGCCATTTTTTATAAAACTAACTTCTCTAAAAATCTTACTCACATAATTCAGAGTAAATTCTAGCCGCTTTCACCAAATCATCTTGATTCTTTTTGATGCCTCCTTCCGTACACATATCTTTCAAGTCTGCGCAATCTCCAAAGTATTTTGCGATTCCTTTTTTCCATAATAAAAATTGAGTGTCCTCAACTGACAATGGAAAATCGTCTGATGCTTTTTGGAAAGCGAACTCTGTTTTCGCCTCTCCCAAAACTCCAGAAGAAGGGAAGTATTTATATAATTTAATTTTTTCAGAATCATAAACTACTTCCAAAATGTGCATCGCAGATTCTCCTTTCCCTTTAGCGGATGGATTAAATCTAGTTTTAATAAATTTACGTTCTCCCAAAGTAAACTCAGAAACATCTTCCGCAGTCAAATCATATTCTTTCATTTTTCCATCTTCCTCTACCATGAATTTTGTATTTCCTTTTGGGCCAAAAAACATTTCATCGGCTCCTTTCGCTTGTAATACAGCTCCTTTTATTTCATTTCCACCCTTCACCAAAACTGCGGTAACCGTATTATTATCAGCTTCCAATTCTTCTTTCTCTTCTTCGAATTCTTTTACTTTCGCAGGAGCTTTTGCACCAGAAAGATCACGAACATAATGCATGGTATTGATTCCATGGAAATCCATTTTCTTCTGAGTCGCTTCGATATCCTTCAAAAGGATCTTACTTTTCTTATCCTTTCCTTCTGACTTCAAAACCATATTTGCATACTCTTTTGCCGTTTCTAAATCACCAAAAAAGTAACTGACTAAAGCGTAATTATAATTAGCTGCTCGGTAAACTTTTTTTGACTTTTTATCAGCAGGTTTAATCTCTCCAGTTTTTTTCCAAAAATCCATCGCTGGTTGAAGTTTAGTTTTTACCGTTGCCACTTTTTCATTTGTGATTCCTTTTTTAAGGGTTTCAAAAGTTTCTTTGGTCAAATCAAAATACTTGTCAAACTTATCAGCAGTATCATGTTTTTTCAAAAAATAAAGATTGCGCCATTCTTGAGATCGAGCATAATCATACTTTTGTCTAACGGTCGCTCTCGCATCATTCATTACTCCATTCACAACTGTTTTAGCAAAATCTTTTTTTATTTTATTAATCTGAGCGCTATAATTTTTTCTTCGGTCAGAAGATCTTGAATACTTTTTGGTAGTTAAATTTTGACTATGAGGAGAATTTCCTTCTGCCAAAACATTTCCTTCAGGGTCTACAATTTTATAACTACCATTTCCTTCAATTGGAATTTCATACCAGTAAGAATAAGTAGTCGTTTCTTTTCCAGTTTTTTTATCTTTTTTCTTAGACGTAGAAGATTTTGCTTCCGCTCTACCTGTACGAATGTATCCTGTATAAACAGAAACTCGAAGGTGTCCATAATCTTTACCTGAACCGCTTAATCTTTTAAAACCATTCATATTAATAGACTTAGCCAGTTTTTGTGCACTCAATCCTGCCTTTGAAATAGCAGAACCGTAAACTTTTACAGAGTATGTTTGGAAGTCATCTGACAGCTTTTCAGTTGGAAGATTAACATAATGAAATTGTACTTTTTTGTCTTTGATTTTTTGTCCCATGCTTGAAAATGAAAGGGATAAAAATAGAATTGAAATAAGCAGACTAAGTGTCTTCATGATATAAATATTTAGTTATTAAATGTTTTGAAATACTAAAACAATAAGCTGTTTAGGTAGGTATGATCAATGCGGTGAAAAGGTAAAGGGGGGGAAGAGATTTTTTTGAAAAAAATATTGTTGTAAAAACAAAAGCCTGATAATCAATGATTATCAGACTTTTATGTTTTGCTATTTTAATTAAAGTTAATTGGAGTATTCAAAGATTTGAACACTATTATTATTATTTGCGACAATGACCAATGGAGATTTTTGTCCACATGAAATGTAAGCCATTTTCCGAACATCTTTATTGGCAAAGAAACCTGATTGCGAAATGGTTTTAACCGTAAATTTATTTTTATTATTGGTCAGAAGAAGTCCTGTTCCTGAGTCCGCTCTTGGCGTTTCCACTTCGGATACATACCAATTTCCTGCAAGTAAAATATCGAGATGATTATCTTTATCAAAGTCCTGAACAAGGAAATCTTTAATCGGAGCTAGCTGTGCTTGGCCTGGTAATTTTTCAATATCGAATTCTTCATCTCCTTTATTCCAAAGAATTAAGGAAGAAAAATTATTGGCTTTATAATGTAATGCATTCTCCAATTCCGCTCCATAAATTTCAAATATATCAGCCGTTCCAAAAGATTTATACGTATCAAATTGATTTTGTAAATCAGGCATTTGTTCTGAAGAACATTGAAAACCTCTTACTGGATACAGGTTAGATTCTGAGTAATATCCCAACACAATATCCTGTTTTCCATTATTATCAAAATCACCACTAAATATTTCAAATGGTTCTTCGTCTGTCGCTTTGTATTTATAATTTTCGCCAAGATTCCCTAACAAGTAATCTTCGTCTCCATCATTATCCAAATCGACCGCAGTAACTTTGTTCCACCAACCGACCATCTTATCGACCTCTGCCATTTTGGTTAAACTAAACTCCGTTCCATCATTCGTAAAAAACATTGGACTCGTCCATTCTCCTACGACGATCAGATCCAAATTACCATCATTATTAAAATCTGACCAAACGGATGATTGTATGATTCCTGCTTCTTCCAATTCTGGAGCAAGTGCTTGAGTTACATTTTTAAATCCCTCTATATTATTTTGTAGTAAAATACTTTTGGAGGCATAGGGATATTTCCCTGGCAATACTCCCCCTCCTATAAATAAATCTTGATCGCCATCTTTATCAAAATCACAAGCAGAAATAGTTCCTCCGTTAGTTGTAAATTGAGGAAGTAATCCGGTAGATTTTTCAAAAGCTCCTTTCCCATTATTCAAATAAAGTCGATCTACCAAAAGCGCTGAATTTTTCAAAAACTCATTACTTCCACTCACAACATAAAGGTCTAAATCTTGATCGCCATCTGCATCAAAAAACAATGCATCTACATCTTCATATTTTGAATCCGTTGACCAAAGCGCGGACTGACTTTTTACAAATTCTTGAGGCCGCTTCTGCAAAAACAAAACACCTGCTTGCTGATGCGCACCTCCAATATAAATATCATCCAATCCATTTTTATCCACATCACCAACTACCAAAGCTGGCCCCATCTGAGATAATTGATGAGGTAATAAAACCTCTTCCTTATAATCATCGTAATAAACTTCTTGGTGCGTAAAATCAATTATCTTCTTAGCATTTAGTTCTTTAAATGCTGGAGAAGTTTTCTCTTTTTTCCTTGTACTTTTTTGAGCATCTTTATAATCAATTATGTGAGTTTGATTAACTGCCAACTCTTTGATTACTTGTTCTTTTCCATCTGGCCAAACAACTAATAGACTTTCTATTTGAGTACCTGACTTCAATCCAAAATGTACCATAGGTTCGCAAGAAGATTGAAACCCTCTAGTCGTCATAAATTCTTTGTACTGAATTCCTTCATTGGTCGTAAGCGTAATTTTACTATTGATTCCGAGTTTATTTTTTGAAGGGCCGTTCAATTTTAACTTGATAAAAGAGGACATAGAATTATTCTGATATAGAGAAGCATTCGCATTCATATTATTGACAACAATATCTAAATCACCATCATTGTCCAAATCTCCATAAGCCATTCCATTAGAAAACCCTTTGAAGTTAAAACCCCATTTATCCGATACTTTTTTAAATTTCAAATCTCCTTCATATTCAAAAGCATAGTTTTCAAGGGGCGTACTTTTCAAAAAAGAATCGACTTGATTATATTTGAGTTTGTTGTTATACTTTTGAGCATAAGCATTTGCCTTTTTAGAAAAATCCTTATCCTGCGTATCTTTCAGCCAACCATTCACGACTAACAAATCATTGTCTCCATCATTATCATAATCTCCAAATAAAGAACTCCAACTCCAATCCGTTTTCGAAATTCCTGCGTATTCAGCGATATCACTAAAGTGTCCATTTCCATTATTCAAGTGAAATGAGTTACGCATATATTGATAATGCAAATCACTATCCACTAACAGCTTAAACAAATCGGCATCCATAGGCGCCATATTTGTTTTCTGCCTTACATTAGTTTCAGAAAGCATTTCTCCAACAAAAATATCAAGGTTCTGATCATTATTGATATCTACCAAATCTACCCCCATTGCAAAATAAGAAGTGTGTGGAAAGTATTTTTTTAGTGATTCGGTAAATGTTCCATCTCCATTATTGACGTAATAATAATCATGTGCTTGAAAATCATTGGAGACATAAACATCTGTCCAACCATCATTATTCAAATCGCCTGCCACTAAACCTAATCCCCAACCATGATTAAATATTCCAACTTTTTTCCCTGATTCAGTATATGTACCGTCGTCGTTTTTTATGTAAAATTTATCGGTATTTTCATCAGTCGGATTATTTATTTTGGCGATGACTTGCTCGGTAGATTGTCTAAATACTTTTGGGTGATTCGACAAGTACATATCCAAATCTCCATCTTTATCATAATCAAAAAAGACCGATTGGATTGATCGACTTTCATCATCAATTCCATATTTGGCAGCTGACTCTTTAAAAGTATTGTCTTGATTATTTATGAAGAGAAGATTTTTTCTATCCTTTGGATTCTTTGACCAACCAGCTCGGCAGACATAAAAATCTGTCCAACCATCATTGTTGACATCAGTAAAGCTGACCCCCGTTTTACATCCTTTGAATTTATCTATTCCAGAAGATTTACTGATATCTTCAAATTTTAAATTTCCTTTGTTCAAATATAGTTTATCTGCCTTTTGCGTAGAAGTAAAATAAATATCAGGTAAGTCATCATTATTAATATCAACAATGCTAACTCCTCCTCCATTGTATAAATAGGTATACCCGAAGTAATTAATATTGTCATTTTCTACAATCCGATTACTGAAGTATAGATTGGTTTTCTTGGGAGTTGTTTCGGTAAAAACTTTAGTGTTATCAGTTTCATTAACTGATTTTTCTACTGGTGGGACATTATTACTTTTATCAGCATTGCACGCAAAAAACAAACTAAAAAGTAAAATTAGATAAAGATATTTCATTCCTAAATACATATATTGATTTATTTAATCCCTAAAATTATAATAATAAAAACACTAATTCAAAAAACAATCCTAGCAATCTGACTACTTAGATCAGTTGGAGAATATTTTAATTATAACAAAAGAAGATTTTAATTAGATTTTATGAAATTCGATCGGCTTTACAAGGGAAGTAAAAATATGATTTTGAGATGTAAAAATACTTAAAAAGGCAGGACTTAACTCTAATAATCAACACAAAGTAATTTTTATAATAAAAAAGAAAAGGGCTTTTGAATATTATTTCAAAAGCCCTTTCAACTAAGATACAATCCTAAAGTTTCTTAAAAACCTATTGAAACTTTAAAATACATTGATACAAATTAAAAGTCATTTTATTTCAAAATGAACAATCGTTTTGTAATTGGACTTTGTCCATCTATAAATACTGTTACAAATATAACTTGAGTATTCAATCGAACTTCTTCCAAATCAATTCGGAAAATAGATTCTTTTGGTACTTCATAATTAGCAATATGAAGTCCCAATACATCTGTAAGAATAACAGTTGCATTCTCTGGAACAGCATCAAATTGTAAATAAACTTCATCCTTCGATGGGTTTGGATAAACATTGACATTGTTCACTTTTACGTTCACTTCATTCCCTCCACCTGAGAAAATAGATGCAGGAGATAAACAAGAATTCACATCTGTCATACTTACATTAACCTCTTGATTACTACCATATGAATTAGAGAGTTGAATACTAATAGACTGAACTGCTCCAGTAATTTCTACATTTACAGAACTTTGATTATCACCTGTAAATGTTCCATAAGTTACCGTACTACCTGAACCATCCACATATGTAATCGTTACTTGATCAATGTAACGTTTGTTAGGGTTACCATTTAATTTCGATCCAAGTTCATTAATTGTAAAAGAAGCATCCTCATTTCCTGCAGGGAAACTAACTGACGAAGACGTAGATCCTGATCCAGAATGACTTAATGGATTTGGTGTGAAAGAACTAGTTATTTCATTCGTACAGTTGACGTTATCACAAAAATCAGGTATACCATCGCCATCCGTATCAATATTATCATCGCCACCGTCACATACATCAAGAGCATCACATACACCATCTCCATCGCTATCTCCGGTAGGAGTACCAGCACAAAGATTACATGACCATATATCATTTTCTGTACAGTCATCCAAATCATCACATGGTAATCCAATGAGGTTATCATCAAATCCACTGCATACATCATCCTGGTCACAAACTCCATCTGAATCTGAATCGATACATCCAAGACAGAATGTTACCTCACCAAATGAAGCAGATAATGTCCCTCCAAAGTTATTATCATATCCGTCCGTTAGTGCAATACTAATAGATTCCACTTCGCCTGTTATTGATACATTAACCGAACTAACAACATCCCCACTAAAAGTACCATACGTTTGGGATTGATTATTTCCATCAATATAAGTTACTGTAACTTCATCAATATATCTACTATTAGGATTTCCATTAAGCTTAGAATTCAAATCGGATATAAGAAATGAAGGATCTTTATCACCTGCACCAAAAGTAACAGTAGCCAAACTAGAACCTGAACCAGTATGCGTCAATGGATTAGGTGTGATAGTCGTCAACGTTTCATTACAATCACAAAAATCAGGTACACCATTCCCATTTACATCTACATTATCATCACCTCCTGGGCAAATATCTTCTCCATCACATACTGAATCTCCATCGCTATCTTGATAAGTACCTGAGCATGCACAATTGTTATCCAATACATCTCCAGTTGTGCAAATATCGCCGTCATCGCAAGTTGCTCCTGGATAGGCATTTCCATCATTATCATTACAATCCGTATTATCGGAAACAAAACCTGAAGGTGCCTCACAGTCTACTACCGAGTTTCCTGGATCACCATATCCATCTCCATCATTATCAGCATAGTAGGTATTATCAGCAGGTCTGTTGAAACTAGAATTATCAGCATCATTACTAGAATCTGTATCTGAAACACCGTTAGGATTGAATGTATTTGCACCAAAAGTATGTGAACCAGTACCGAAACTTATACTAGGCAAGGTTACATTAGTTGAACTATTACTTGCTATTGATCCAGTCCAGCTGTAACTATTTAATGTTCCACCATCTAATTGGTATTGGATAGTCACAGATGTCAATGTATTAGAACCATAATTAAATAACTCCACTATTGGAGAAATAGAATTGTCGCATATAGTACCTGTTGGAGAAATAATCGATGCAATACCAGCATCGTCTGTTTCTGCAGTACCACAAGTAGTTAGACAAGTAGCATTATATACTTCATCTCTAATTTTATTTCCAGGTTGAGTACCAAATCCATTATTAAAATCAATCCCAACACCTGAAACCAAATGACAATAACTCATAATAGTCCCAGCATTGGTAGGATTAGGAATGGTACAATCATATCCAGCTCCGCATGAACTTTCGGAATACCCTGCATTGTATCCACAGCAATCAATTGGTTCATCATTATTTGGGCCCCACACACAAGCATGAGTATGTCTCGATCCCAAATTATGTCCAATTTCATGTGTGAGCACTTCTACCGTCCAGCTATAGGTAGGTACATTATTATAAGTTGAATTAATATCACTATATCCAACTCCATAAAAACTATTACACAATACATCTACATAAGCGATTCCACCACCACCATTATATCCAACAAGATGAGCAAGGTCTCCATTGTAGTTTCCATTTAAATTATCTCTAAATTGAGTTAAATAATTTGAAGTAGAAGTTCCCGTATATGGATCAACAACATCCCAAACAACTATTTCACTTATCGTAAAATTAATCGACTCATTAGCATACAGAATAGCCACTTGGCTAAATGCTCCTGTAACATAATCAGCAGCTTGAGTAATTCCTCCTTTACCTACAAAAATATCATAATCTACCTCTATATACATTTGTACACAATTATCTGGAGAGTTGACTACTGTTTCAGCCCCGTTATTATTATCACTTCCAATATAATGTAAATCATCATTTGTTTGACAGTCAACATTTGGTGATACTTTCATGTCTTTATCTTTATAAAGAATATGTGTGTTTTCATCATTCCCTTCTAATTTTCCGATTGTATATGTATCTCCATCAATACTAATAAACCCCATGATTTCATCATTGGTAATTGATAAAGCGACTAGAGATTCTTCATCATTATTTGCAATTCCCCAATAATAAATTCCCGTTTCATAGGGATACGCTACATCAGGATTTGATGCAGCATACACTTTAAACCCAGGAGCAAAAACATCTGCCTGATACAATTGCAATGTTATAGGAGCAGAGTTTTGAATTGGCATTTCTAAATGTAAGAATTCAACAGGTTGACTCATCAATTGACTAACCTTACTTTCTTGCACTTTTAAAAATGTAGCATTACTAACTACTTCTTCAACAGAAACACTCTCATGCATAGGTGCTGTTGTCAAGTTGAATAATTTTTCAGGAACTAATTCTTGAAAGGCACTATTATTTTGTTGAATTTTAGAAGCAATAGGATGTGCTTCATATTGTGCAATTGAATTGAAAAAAAAGCAACTTAGAAAAAGGAGCGTTGCAAAAAACTTGTAAATCATGTGATGCATAAGATAATGAGTTTATTCGTTAGAAGGTTAAGAAATAGCAATTCAATTTGGTTTCCTCAGAAACCAAACTACTATGCGGATTGAATAATATTTTAAATTCTTTGGAAGAATTAAATTTTTGGAAATTGTAAATTCGATTCCTTTTTTATAAAATAGAATTGACAATATACCCTGAGGTAAATTCTCTATAAAAAACTGTTTGATTATGATTAAAGGTTAAGGGAGTAAAAAAGAGATAAAAAAGAAGATTTAGTTGTTTGTATTTATTAGGTAAAAAAAATAAAATCAAAATTAAATTTACCCTTAGGCCAAAACAGCAAAACAAATGCAAAAACGAATATATATAATTAATATCAAATTAATTAATTTTCATATGTAAAATATAATCTTTTAATTTTTATTCCGAAAATAATCAGAGTTCACTATAATAACTATAGTTGAACTATCTATTGCGATATATGCCTTGAAGAAGGGAGTAAAAAATAATAGTTAACCTATTAAAAGAAATTAGAGCTTGAGGATTTTAAGATTAGACAATTCTAAGCAGGTATTGAAAATTATTTTGCTAGAGATTAAGCATTAAAAAGAGTGGCTAACTGTTTTCTCTAAAATACAAAAGCCTGATAATCAGACGATTACCAGGCTTTTTTTGTAGCGGAGGCAGGATATGAACCTATCACTATACCCTATCACACAAAAATATTTTTCAACCCATAACCAATTGATCTTCAGCACTTTAAATAACAAGTAAGACATTCCAATCTATGCTTCCATCACAATCTATTAACAAAAAACGACAACTTTAAAGACAACTTTGTATATTTGTCCTGATATTTTAAATAAAAAATAAAATTCATTTCAACTATGCCCAAACAGGCAAAAATTCCAAACGTTAGGTTTAACCTAAAGAGTCATGATAAAGACTACGATTCTAACATAGACATATTAATCATTTTGGTTTTTCGATATAAAGGAAAAAAGTTGGTGTGGTCAACTGGGGAGAAAGTAAAACCAAAATACTGGAATCAAGAAAAGGGTCGTGCAAAGAATGTTAAGAACCACCCTGAGTATGTAGACATGAATCAACGCCTTAATAAATTGGAAGAAATCACCATTAACATATTTAAAAAAAATGATTTCGGTAAAATTGAACCCAAAGATTTTAAAAATGAATTATCCTATGAAAGTGGTAATCTGGATAGACCAAACCTCAACCCTACCCTATTCCAATTTATAGAACAATATATTAACGAGCTCCGAACTAAAAATCCTGATGTCTCCACTTGGAAAAAATTTAGAACCATTTATAATCATCTAGAACAGTTTTCTAAAGAGCAAAAAAAAGAATTAAACTATGAAGATATTGATTGGCGATTCAAAAATGAATTTGAGCAATGGCTTTATGATTCACCCCGAAATCATTCCATCAATAATGCCTCTAAAAATCTTCAAGTTGTTAAACAGTTATTGTACGAGTCCAAAAGATT
>CALJOK010000001.1 GCA_937981555.1 uncultured Saprospiraceae bacterium | reverse complement strand
ACGACTTTTGCGAATTCGACGGGGGTGAATGGTGAGTGCGATTCTATTTTGGTAAATATTATTTCCTTGGCACCGAGTTATGAAATCAATATTGATACGACTACTTGCATCGCTTCGCAAGTTGGGTTGGATACTGTTTTTATGATGAGTCAATTTGGTTGTGACTCCACTCTAATTTTTAATTATGAATTAATCGCAGCGGATACTTTCTTAATGTCAGAAACTACTTGTGATTCTTCCTTACTTGGTCTGACTACTATGAATCTTCCAGGTATGAATGGAGAATGTGATTCGATTTTAATCATCAATACCATTTTTGCCTGCGACACTATTTATACTAACTCAATTAGTTGTAATCCTTTGGACACAGGCGTTTTCATTCAAATAAATGGAGGGAATACGATTATAGATACCATTTCTTTAGCTCCAACAGATTCTACTTATTTGGCTGAGAATAGTTGTAACCCTCTAGATACAGGTTTAGTTTTAACCTCGTCCTTACAAAATATTTTTGGTTGTGATAGTTTGATTTTTACTTATACTGCCTTGCTACCTTCACAAAATATTTTGATGGAAAGTACCACTTGTGATATCAATGAAGTTGGGATTTTTATTGATTCTTTACAAAATCAATTTGGCTGTGATAGTATCATTACCAATTCAATTACTCTTTCTCCATCGAGTATTGATACCATCCTGACCTTAACTTGTTTCATAGACGATGTGGGGACGGATACTCTTTTTGCAGGAATAAACTCCTTAGGTTGCGATAGTTTAGTTTTGGCGGTTACAGCATACGAACAAGTGATCGAAGCTTTTATTAGCTTTTCAGACATCAGCTGTTTTGGTGAATCTGACGGAGTAATCTTAATCGATTCTGTTTTGGGGGGAACCTCACCTTATATGTATTCGTTAGACAATATGCCTTTTCAAAGCAGTCCAATTTTCGGTAATTTATCTGCTGACAATTATACTATTTTGATCGAAGACGCAGATGGATGTCAGACACTTGCCATCATTCCATTGAATTCAATTAATGAAATTATCGTTGATTTAGGAGAAGACCTTTTTATCAACATTGGAGATAGTGTTTCTATTTTTGCTCAAATAAATATTAATCCAGAAGATTTAGATACGATCATTTGGACAACAGTTGATTCAATTAATTGTAGTGGAAATTGTCTCGACTTTACCGTTACTCCTTTTCAAACGACTACTTATTCGATCATGATTATGGATAAAAATGGATGTTCTACTCAAGATGAAATTACAGTTCATGTAGATGAAAATATACCCGTTTATATTCCGAATGCCTTCAGTCCAAACGGAGATAATCAAAATGATAAAATGACCATTTTTGGAAATTCAGAACTCATTGATGAGGTTCAGATTTTTAGAATTTATGATAGATGGGGAGAACTAGTTTATCAAGAAGAAAATTTCCAGCCGAATGATCCTGGAAGTGGTTGGGACGGAAACCTTAATGGCAAACCTTTGAACCCTGCTGTTTTTGTTTACTTCGCTGAGATAAGATTTATTGATGGAAGTGTTAAACAGTTTAAAGGTGATCTAACTTTGATTAGATAAAAAATCAACTACGTAAATTAGACCAATCCATATCAAAAAAAAGACTTGACTAAATGAATAGTCAAGTCTTTTTTTTATCAAAATTAACTACTTAAAATTGCTGGCTTGGTGAAGCACTATATCTTTCCACAAATTCCTTCATCTCATCCACCATATCAGGCGAACCAATCACTATCGCAGTTCGCTGATGCAACTCCACCGGTTGCATTTCCATGATTCGTTCGAGTTTTGTATTGATTGCTTTTCCTCCTGCTTGTTCCACCACAAATGCCAATGGGTTGCATTCGTAGAGTAATCGTAATTTCCCATGCGGATATTTCCGAGTATTTGGATACAGGAAAATTCCACCTTGAAATAAAATTCGATGAATATCAGAAACCATCGAACCAATGTATCTCAACCTCAAATTCAAATCTGAACAGTAATCAATATACCGTCTCATTTCCAAATCAAATTTCAAATAATATCCTTGGTTCACCGAGTAATATTGTCCACGTGCTGGAATTTTAATATCTCGATGTGATAAACAAAATTCTCCAATCGAAGGATCTAAAGTAAATCCATTCACTCCATTTCCTGTCGTATAAACCATAATCGTAGACGTTCCATAAATAACGTAACCTGCAGCAACTTGCTCCACACCTTTGTGCAAAAAGTCTTTCAAGTCCACCGATTTCTTTACATTACTTTTTCTTCGACAAATAGAAAAGATAGTTCCTACCGAAACATTTACATCAATATTTGATGAGCCATCCAATGGATCAAAAAGTACGACGTATTTAGCATTTTTGGTAGAAAGGGCTTTGATAGGAAGAAAACTTTCATTTTCTTCTGAAGCGATTCCGCAACATTCACCGCTGTTTTGAAGGCATTCAATTAATTTGTCGTTGGCGTACATATCGAGTTTTTGTACCTCGTCGCCACTTGCATTGGAAGCTCCATCAACACCTAAGATATTGACTAATCCAGCTTTGTTAACTTCTCGATTGACAATTTTGGCAGCAACACCAATGTCTCTTAAGAGTCCAGTTAACTCACCAGTAGCATCAACGTTTGCTTTTTCACTTCGAATGATAAATTCGTCAAGCGTTACAATTCTGCTCATGTTTTTTTTTGTTAAATAGTTTGTAATTTAAATGGTAGTACAAAGGTAATAGATTTAATTTTGAATGAAGAATTTCGGATTTTTCAGGTTTCAAAATATCCAGATCAAATTTTTTATTAAAAATTCCTTTGATCGTTTTACGAAAAATTACATTTAACGATTCAGAGAAAAGCTATTATTTTTTTTATAATTTCACCTTTCTATTCGAAATCAAGCTAACCTTTAAAAATTTATTTATTCACCCTTTAAATTTAAAAATTTATGAGTACTCAAGAAGTTGCCAATCGGTTAGTAGAACTTTGTCGTCAAGGAGATTACGCCACTTGCTACAAAGAATTATACGCAGAAGATGCATGGAGTATCGAACCGGAACACGCTCCTACTCCACCAGTTCAAGGTATGGCTGCCTTCGCCGAAAAAGGAAAAAAATGGAATGAAATGATGGAAGAGTTTCATGGCTCATCTATCGGTGATCCTATCGTTGGAGACAATCATTTTTCTGTCACGATGATGATGGATGCAACTTTCAAAGAAAGAGGCAGAGAAAAAATGAATGAAATTTGTGTCTACGAAGTGAAGGATGGAAAAATCGTCAAAGAACAATTTTTCTATTAGTCGTATTCTTTTTTTCTAAAAAAACAGCTCGTTAATTTTTATTTTTTGACGAGCTGTTTTTAAAATCAGAAAACTTAATGTCTACTTTCAAAACCTCCTCTAGGAATTCTTTTCTATGGCAAACTAATCTTGAGTTTTCTAAAGATGGACAAGTAACAAAAATTAAAATTTCCGCAAATGGAATTGTCCTAAAATTTCCTCAAGTCTTTTCTCTTTGGGAAAAATCAGAAGCATTTCAAATATTTTATAACAATACATTAGCATCCTCAAAATACCCCGGTTTTTTCTGGGAAATAAAACCAATGAATCAACATTGGGAAAATGAAACTTTCGAATTTGTCCTAATTAATAGCGCTGCACTTCCTAAAATATTTGCGAACCCTCAGCCTTTCCAAGAACATTTTCAAACCACCGATTCTATCATCACCTTTCCAAATTTGGGTGGCGATGCACAATTGATTGTACCAACTCCCATTTCTGATCAAACCAACTATCCTCACTTTGCACAATTCGTTAGAAATGCCCCAGATCTTCAAAAAAATAAACTTTGGGAAATCGTAAGTTTAGAATATCAAAAACGATTAAATGAAAAACCACAATGGTTAAGCACTTCTGGATTAGGAGTTTATTGGTTGCATTTAAGAATTGATTCTCGTCCAAAATATTATCATTTCCAAGAATACAAAGTTTTCGAATAACACTTCAACCCGAAAAGACGATACTTCAACTTACATTTCAGTTTTCTCATAATTCTTATTATCTTTTTCTATAACAAAATTTAGATATTGAAAATATAAAATAAATTAAAGTGGAAAGATCTAACGAACTTAACTCATCCTCTAATTCTATCTTTTTTAAAAACACCGTCTCAAAAATCAGCAAACGATTCCCATTTTTATATCGAATCGTTTTATTTCATTTCTTATTATTGCTGATCTGTTGCATCGGAATGGTGGTGGATGATCGCCAATTGATGGGATTAAATGTTTGGGTCAAACCTACCAAATTTATCATTTCAGGTATCGTTGTCCTTTGGACCATGGCTTGGTATTTACTGGAGTATCCTTTCCGAGAAAAGACAAAAAACTTTATTGCGATCTCTATCGCCGTCCTCATGTTTTTTGAAAACATTATTGTTACAGTCCAAGCTGGCCGTGGTGTTTCATCTCATTACAACCAATCAAACCCTTTGGACGGAATTGCATTTGCTATGATGGGAATTATGATCGGGTTATTCACGATAATTGTTTTTTGGTTTTTTGTTAAATCATTTTCACCTCAACTAAAATTTTCGAATCATATGAAATGGAGTTTTAGAATTGCTTGGTTTACCTTTCTTTTTGCAAGTGTGATTGGTGGTCAAATGATTGGACAAATGGGGCATAATGTTGGAGTCGCAGATGGTGGTGATGGTTTGCCATTTTTAAATTGGAGTACCATTGGAGGTGATTTGCGAATTGCACATTTTTTTGGAATTCATGGTATTCAAATCATTCCCTTAGCTGCTTTTTATTTTGCTACAAAAACGAAAAATAACACTACTCTTACAAATGTACTCAGCATTGGATTTGCGCTTTTATATTTAGGATGGATTGCATTTACTTTTTATCAAGCGAAGCAAGGAATACCGCTTTTATCTCTTTAGAATAATATGTTTAAAAACGATATAAAATATTTAGGATTTAATGATTTATGGTTTATCATCTTTGGAATTATCATTCTAGGATTTCTAATTCCAATAATATTTTTTGGATTAAAAATAAATGACCCTAATTATTCCTATCCAAAGGAATGGTTGATAGCCTGTATCTATACCGCTTCATGTTGGATTACAGATAGAGCAATTATGATTTTCTATCGAAAAAAATATCCTGATTTTGACATGGTAAAAAAGCGATTAATTTACGTAACGATTACGTGTATCATCGCAGTATTATTAATTGGTTTCTTGTTAACTCCTATCATCTCTATTTTTCTTGAACTTTGTAATACTTCAAACATCCATCATGCTAGACCATTTGCAGGACCTATTGCCGCATTAACTTCTTCTTTTTTCATCCTAGGAATCTACGAAACGATCTGGTATTATAGTCAACTAAAAAGAGCAATTCATGATCAAGAACTTGTGAAGGTTGCCCATGTTCAAAGTCAACTAGATGGCTTAAGAAATCAAGTCAATCCTCATTTTTTATTCAATAGTTTGAACACCTTAAATCACATCGTTGAATATGAAAATAAAACGGTAGCAAAAAATTTTATTAACCAATTATCAAAAGTGTATCGCTACATTTTAG
This sequence comes from uncultured Saprospiraceae bacterium, assembly GCA_937981555.1. Taxonomy (GTDB): domain Bacteria; phylum Bacteroidota; class Bacteroidia; order Chitinophagales; family Saprospiraceae; genus CAJQQY01. The sequence continues at coordinate 195,872 of CALJOK010000001.1, read as the reverse complement.
ATAGTCGAGAGGAGTCAACCATTATTTTGGAAGAGGAATTAGATTTTGTCAATGCCTATGTTTCAATACAAAAAGAAAGATTCCTTGAAAGTCTAAAAGTCAACATTGACGTACCTCAACAATATATTTACAAAAAAATAATTCCACTCAGTTTGCAATTATTAATTGAAAACGCGATCAAACATAACATTATATCTACAAAAAAACCTTTGACCATTACAATTGATATTGACGAACAAAATCAATTGATTCGAGTGACTAATAATTTACAAAAAAAATCAAAAGTCTTACACTCCACCAAAGTTGGATTGGAAAATATCCTAGAACGGTATCGACTACTTTCTAATGATAAATCTGTAAAAATCGAAGCTTCTGAAAACTATTTTAGTGTATCCATTCCTCTCCTTTAAATTTTAAGAAAAATGAACATCCTAATCATTGAAGACGAAATAAGAGCTGCTCAACAATTGCAAATTATGCTCAAAAACAACTATCCAAATTTTAATATTTTGGGAACTTTAGAAAGTGTGGAGGATAGCGTCGAATGGTTAAATAACAATACTCCTCCAAATTTAATTCTAATGGATATTCAATTAGCAGATGGATTGAGTTTCGAAATTTTTCAGCAAATAAATATTGAAGTACCCGTCATTTTCACTACTGCTTACGATCAATATTCCATTAAAGCTTTCAAAGTAAATAGTGTAGATTATTTGCTCAAACCCATTCAAGAAAATGAATTTAAATCCGCGATTGAAAAATATCAAAAACTCTATACGCAAAATACGTCTTCCAATATTGACGCTTTAACTTTAGAAAAATTAATTACCAACCTAGTCGTAGAACCTGCTCGAAAAAGGTTTATGGTCAAAGACGGAGGGGCTATGATTTTTGTTTCGATGGAAGAAGTAGCCTACTTCTATTCAGAGGATGGGATTTCTTTTTTAGTCAAAAAAAATAACAAAAGGTATATCGTAGAGATGACTTTAGATGCCATTGAAAAAGATATTTCTCCCTCCAATTTTTTTAGAATTAATCGAGGTCAAATTGTAGGTATCGAGTCTGTTGAAAAAATTCATCCTTATTTTAATCATCGCTTGAAGTTAGATATTTCAGGAAATTCGAAATTAGAATTTGTGGTAAGTCGCAATCGCACAAGTGAATTCAAAGCTTGGGTCAACACTTGATTTTCTCACCACCTAGGCATCTAAAAAATATAGACTTATTATTTATTGTCTCCCTCAAGCATCGGGGAATTCTTTAGATTAAAACCTATGTTTTCTAGATGCCTATGTGGTTGAAAAATAAAACTACAACTCATCCTAAAAAAACGACACTTCAACAGAATCCTATTCCTCTCCTTCCTTTTTCCCTTCATCTTGCAATCAAAAATGACTCTAATTCTTAATTTTTTAAAAGAAACGAAAATGAAAAATTTATTCATTGCTATGATTGGAACGCTCCTTTCTATTTCTCTTCAAGCGCAAAATGTTACCCAAACGGTCAAAGGACAAATTCTCGATAAACAATCTGAAATTCCAATTATTGGAGCTACGATTCAATGGCTAGATGAAGAAAATTCGTTTGGTGATGTTACCGATATTGATGGATATTTTAAATTAGAAAATATCCCCGTTGGTCGACAAGCTTTTCAAATTAACTATCTTGGTTATGAACCATTGACTTTACCAAATGTAGAAGTTACTGCGGGTAAGGAAGTCGTCTTGAGTTTAACTATGGTAGAATCAGTAGAAATGTTGAACGAAGTAGTTGTGACTGCCGAAGTTGAAAAGGATCGAGCAATCAATGAAATGGCAACGATCTCTGCCCGTACTTTTTCGCTCGAAGAAGTAAATCGCTACGCAGGTGGTCGAAGTGATGTAGCTCGATTAGCTGGAAACTTTGCAGGTGTGGCTACGGCAGATGACTCTCGAAATGATATTGTAATTCGTGGAAATTCTCCAACTGGTGTTCTCTGGAGATTGGAAGGAATTCCAATTCCTAATCCCAATCACTTTTCTACTTTGGGAAGTACTGGTGGTCCGGTGAGTGCGATGAATCCAAATGTTTTAAAAAATTCAGATTTCCTCACAAGTGCTTTTCCTTCAGAATATGGAAATGCCACATCTGGCGTTTTTGACTTAGGCATGCGAAGTGGGAATAGAGACAAACATGAATTCACTTTCCAGATGGGTGCATTTGCTGGATTGGAAGCAATGGCTGAAGGGCCACTTGGGAAAAAAGGAGGTTCATTTTTAGTCGCTGCCCGAAATAGTTTTATTGCATTAATTAGCCCTCCTCAGACTGCGGCAACGCCACAATATTTTGATCTAACATTTAAAATTGATTCACACACGGGGAAGTTTGGGAAATTTAGTTTGTTCGGAATCGGCGGTACGAGTTCGATAGATTTTGTGGGAGCAGATATTGATTCGACTGATTTATTTTCGGAAGTAGATCAAGATTTATTTCCTCGATCTAAGTTTGGAGTAGTTGGGCTTCGTCATAATAAAATCATTGGAAATGACGCATATATTCGAACAGTCATCGCTGGTTCATTGACTCGAAATGAATATGCTATTGATCGTTATTTTAATTTAGGAACTGCTGAAGAAACTAAAGTTAGATACGCTGATGGAAATAATGCAGAGAATAGATTATCGATTTCATCTTTTTATAATAAAAAATTCAACTCCAAAGCAACGATGCGAGTGGGTGTTTTGGCAGAGCAAACTAACTACGATTTAATTAATCGAGATGCAGAGCAAGCACCTGATCTAGACGGAGATGGGTATAATGATATCAGAACCGATTATGAATTTGACGAGAGTGTTATTACGATTCAACCATTTGCTCAGATGCAATATAAATTCAACCCAAAATGGGTTTTAAATTTGGGAGTCCATGGATTGTATCAAGAAATCAATGAGCAATTTGTGCTCGAACCACGAACTTCTTTGAGTTGGAATTTTGCCAAAAAACAAAAATTGACTTTTGGATATGGATTACACAGTCAAAATGTACCGTTGCCAATTATGCTATCTGAAAGTATAGATGCAGAAGGAAATAGAATTTTAACCAACACCGATTTGAAATTTTCAAGAAGCCAACATTTTGTACTTGGGTATGATTATGCCTTTGCCAATAACTGGCGCGCAAAAGTAGAGGCTTATTATCAAGCGATAGATCAAGTAGCAGTAGATAGTGATCCAAGTTCTTTTTCTCTTCTAAACTTAGGAGCTGACTTTGGTTTCCCAGTTGGGAAAGTCAACTTGACTAATGAGGGAACTGGATTCAATCAAGGAATAGAATTGACTGTGGAAAAATTCTTTAGCAAAGGTTTTCATGGATTATTAACTGCTTCTTTTTTCGATTCAAAATATGAAGGCAGCGATGGCATCGAAAGAAATACGGCTTTCAATAATAATTATGTGATCAATGTTTTGGCAGGAAGAGAATTCAAAGTAGGTAAGGCTAAACAAAATGCGATTTTGATCGACACTAAATTGACGAGTGCCGGAGGAAGATATTACAGCCCTGTGGATTTGGAAGCATCAAAATTAGTTGGTTTTGAAATTAGAAATGAGGAGTTAGCTTATTCTGAAAAGTATGATGATTATTTTCGTTGGGATGTAAAAGTTGGTTTTAAATTAAATAGTAAGAAACGAAAAGTTTCTCAACAGATTTATATGGATTTTCAAAATATCACCAATCGAGAAAACATCTTTTCAAGAGATTATAATCGACTAACTAATGAGGTGAATGAAAGATATCAAATTGGGTTTTTTCCTGATTTTTTATATCGAATTCAATTCTAAATTTTAAAGACCTCCATTCATTTGAATGGAGGTCTTTAAAATTTAACCCTCTAATTTAAAATGAGGATTATAAATCAATCCAACCAAATTACCCCAAGGATCTTTAACCGTCGAAACCATTAATTCGCCACCGACATTAGTTGGCTTTTTGCAAATCACCTACTTTATAAATACACGTTCGAAGTCCAAGAATTGATTTTCATTATTTTATTGTAAAAATAACCAAACAGCACTAAATGACAAAAGCCGCTATTTACTTAAAAATAGCAGCTTTTGAGTGCGTGTTAATTTGCTTTCGCCTACTGTGTATTTAAATGAGAATCATCACAAAAAGGCGACTTCTTTGAATACTTGCAATTACAAAGTCTTGCGTTTATTTTCTTTTTCACTTCAAATGGAAGCGGTTTAAATTTCGATCCATGATGTGACCCATCGCAAAACGGTTGATTTTTACTGAAACCACATTGACAAAAAAGGTATGTAGTATTGGGTTCTAATTCAACTCGAGCAGGCTCTAAAGTTGTTGTTTTTTCTCTTTTATAATCTCTCGCAATTTCACTTCCTGATTTGTCAGATCCAACTAAAGGCCATAAATAACTTGCAGTCCATTTATCCTTTGGATCGTTGACTAAACCATATTCAGTTGGAAATTTTCGAGTAAATGTTGCCGTTCCAAAAAGTTGATCCCAAAGAGAAAACATGTTTCCATAATTACCATTTGGGTCACTCACATTATCTGCCATAGATTTTCCATGATGTGCATGATGGAAAGCAGGAGTAATAAAAATCCTTTCTAACAATGTAATTACGGGATTTAAAACAGGATACTTATAAAAGAATTTATCCCAAGACAAAGTACTATGTGAACCAATAATTACTAATTGTTTAAGAATCAAACCAAGCGCAACTCCTTTCGCTCCACCAAGAAATACAACTATCCCAACCCACCAAAGATTAGGCATAATCACATAATACAATGCTGCATTTCTATAGGATATAAAAAATCCCATTTCCTCAGCTTGATGATGTGGTCGATGTAATTTCCAAAGAAATTCATATTCATGCGCTGAACGATGATACCAATATTGCATCACGTCATCAATGAATAAATAAAAAGGCAACATCAACCATAAACTCCACTCTCCTATTATATTTTGATATTCAGGAAGTAAAAATCTACCAAGAAAAAATATGGAAGTAACAATGGCAGGTTTAATTAAAAGCGACAAAACAAAAAATCCTCCAGCCTCTTGAACCCAATCTCCAAAATTACGCTTTGTGCTCCCCCAATAGCCTGCTATCGTCTCAACTAAGACGAAAAAAATTAAAATACCCAGCACCACATAAACATCTAAATTCTCTACACCAAATAATGTGTTATCCATCTGATCTTTTTTTTACATAAACAATGTGTTAGTAAAATTAGATTAAATAAATTTGAAAGCACTTTACACGTGTTAATTATTGACTCATTCCTAAGGAATGAGATTTAAATAGATTCAGAATTTTTGGGTTGCTTATTTTGTTCCTAGTTTTTGCTTTGAAAGCATGAGTTTATCTGGATAATTGATTGATTTCAAAGTGGAAAATAGGGGCAAAAGAAGCAGCCAAAATTCTGAATCTATTTAGAACTCATTACCTTAGCATTGCTTCTCCGCTTGATAATTCTAGAAAGTGAGACAGCTGTAATTCCTAAATAATTAGCGATATGTTTATTGAAGGCAGTTTGAAAAAATTGTGGACTTTGTTCCAAAAGTGCTTCGTAACGTTCCTCGGGAGTAAGGTCTATGAGTGATTCTACGCGTGAAATAAGCGTCAGAATATTTTCTTGTAATGCTTCGAAATTAACTTGAATGAGATTAGGATTGCTTTGACCAAGCATTTTTAGTTCGTTAAATTTGAAAACCAAAATTTCAGTTTCCAAGATTGATTCGAAAGTATATTTGGTAGGCTTATTATGAAAAAGACATTCGGGAGCTCCTGAAATAGTATGCTCCGGTCGAAGGAAAATATTTTTCTCTTCTCCTTTTTTGTTGATATAATAACCTCGAATCATTCCTTTTAAAATGAAAAATGAATTTTGGTTATTTTGACCACTTCTGATTAAGACTTCTTTGTTATGACATACCCGAATTTCGCTAATTGCTAACAATGCTTTTATATCATCATTAGTTAAAAATGGATACGTTGATTTCAAAATTTGATTCGCTCTATCGGTATAGTCTGCCATTCGTTTTTTATTCAACAAGTGTTGTTAGTGTTTTGAGTGGTAACAACACTACTTCTTTATAAGCAGTAAAGTACATAATCATTTTTAAAAAACCAGTTTGTAATTCTTTTGTTAAGCTTATTTATTCCAAAAAGTTCAACTATCTTTTCTTTTGGAAAGTTCAATTCGAAAAAAACAGAACAAAATGAATTTCAACGATTGGAAAAACTCAGGGCAATTTTTTACTTACAAAAACCAGCATCAAATATTTTATCAAGAAACAGGAAATGGTGAAACACTTTTATTGATTCATGGATTTCCGACCGCCTCATGGGATTGGAATAAAATCTGGAATTCTTTGGAAGAGAAATATCATTTGGTCGCTCCTGATTTGATCGGTTTTGGATTTTCAGACAAACCTAAAAAGTATAATTATTCGATCATGGATCAAGCAGATTTGATCGAAGGTTTTTTGAAAAAGAAGAAAATCACCTCTGCACATATTTTAGCGCATGATTACGGAGATACTGTTTTGCAAGAAGTTTTATCTCGATTTATAGATCGAAAAAATTCAGGAGAAAAAGGTTTTGAAATTCAATCGGTGGTATTGCTCAACGGTGGTTTATTTCCCGAAACACATCAAGCACTTCCCATTCAAAAATTATTAATCAGTCCTATCGGAGGATTACTCGTGCATTTTTTAAATCGAAAAAAATTAAAAAAATCATTTGATAATATTTTTGGAAAAGAAACTCAAGCAACTGAAAAAGAGATGGATGAATTTTATGCATTGATGGAATACAACAATGGGCGACTGATTTTTCATAAATTAATTCGCTATATGAGTGATCGAAAAAAGTATCGAGAACGATGGGTCGCAGCTTTACAAAATTCACCAATTCCTATTTTATTGATTGATGGAGCTGCCGATCCTATCTCTGGAAAACACATGACTGAACGTTATCGAGAGTTAATCCCCAATCCCGTAATTGTATTGTTAGAAAAAATTGGACACTACCCTCAAACAGAATCTCCCGAGGAAGTTTTGAAAGCTTATTTTGATTTTAGAGAAAAAATAAAATAGAATTTAGAAGAAATGAGGTTCACTTTTATTACATTTTATTTTAATATAATGTAGTAGGTGGTATATTTTGAATAATCGACCAATATTAAACTTTTATACGGTTACTTTTCAATAGTCGCTATAAAATTATAATTCGATTAATTAAAAAATACATCAATAATGTTATTTATTATTTATATTTTCAACCAAAAACAGCATATAATTCTTTTTGCGAATATTCGCAAAATAAACATCAAGTTTTTAATGTTTTCAAAAAATATTCTCTAAGTTTGCCTTTACCAAACAATAAGCTTCTTTAAGCACTCGCAAATAATAATAAACCCCTTCCTTAATCTAATTTAAAAATTTAGGAATGTCTCTTCACTCGAAGAGCAACTACCTCTTTTTTTTGTTGAAAAAATCAACTGAACTGCCATTGGCGGAACAGGATTTCTATACCCGTATTTTAGATAAACTATCATTTAATTTCTTAAACCTAACTAAACAATTTTATGAAAAAAATTAATTTACTACTCATTCTTTTAACGGTTTCATTAACCGCTTTTTCCCAAAATTTTGAAGTAACAGCAGATGGCAATCCCGTAAAAAAATGTCATACAGTTGATGCTTATGAAAATTATATCCAACAACATCCTAACGCAGGAACACTAGGTGATTTTGAAAAATGGCTTGCTCCATTGCTAGAAGAATATAATTTGCAAGCAGCTCAAGGAAGTACAGAGGCTGTTACTACGATTCCAGTTATCTTTCATGTTATCCATAATGGAGAATCGGTTGGATCAGGTGATAACGTAAGTGCAGCATTAATTCAAGCGCAAGTGGATCAGTTGAATAATGATTTCCGACGAATTATTGGAACATCAGGTTATAACACAAATCCAGTTGGAGCTGATACAGAATTAGAATTCTGTTTAGCAACTCTAGATGAAAGTGGTAACACTCTTGCTGAACCTGGAATCAATCGAATTAACAGAAATACAGTTGGTTGGTCTGCTCCACCTTACGGAACTTGTCAAAATGGAAACTTTGGTGATGCTTATATCGAAAATACGATTAAGCCTCAATCTCAATGGAATCCTGACAACTATTTTAATGTATGGTCGATGGATATTAGTTGTGGAATTTTGGGTTATGCTCAATTTCCAAGTTCATCAGGATTAGGTGGATTAAACACCAGCGGTGGAGCAACCAATACAGATGGAGTTGTATTATTAGCAACCTCAATAGGAAGCACAACTAATCCAAATCCTGCAGGGGGATCTTATAATAAAGGTAGAACTGCGACTCATGAAGTTGGTCATTTTTTTGGTCTTCGACATATCTGGGGAGACGGTGGATGTAGCGTAGATGATTTTTGTGGAGATACTCCTACAGCCGGTGGTGCAAATTATGGTTGCCCAAATAATACTTCTTGTAGTAGTGTTGACATGGTTGAAAACTATATGGATTACACCGATGATGATTGTATGAATATTTTTACCGTAGATCAAAAAGCAAGAATCCAAACCGTGATGGCTAATAGTCCTCGACGAGGTTCTTTAGCAAATAGTACTGCTTGTGGTGGTGGAACACCTCCTGCTACTTGTGCAACTACGATTTCTTCGTTTCCATATACTGAAGGATTTGAAAGTTCTTTGGGTGCTTGGACACAAAGCTCAGCTGATGATTTTGATTGGACAAGAAACTCAGGTGGAACTCCTTCAAGCAATACTGGACCATCAAGTGCAGCAGCAGGATCTTTCTATGCTTATGTAGAATCTTCTAGTCCAAACAATAATAACAATACGACAATTCTAACTAGTCCTTGCTTTGATTTATCAGGAGAGACAAGTGCCACTTTAGATTTCCAATATCATTTATATGGAGCAGCAGCAATGGGAGGTTTAGTGTTGGAAGCAAAAACTGAAACTGGTTCTTGGGCTTCTGTTTGGTCATTATCTGGTAACCAAGGAAATGCTTGGGCCAATGCATCAGTTGATTTATCAAGTTATGCAGGTGATGTAGTTCAATTAAGATATGTTGGAACTACAGGTACAACTTGGCAAGGAGATATGGCGATTGATGATTTAAGTTTGACGGCTGGTGGATCGACTGGCGGCGGCGGATGTACTGGAGGAATTACTTCTTTTCCATATACTGAAGGATTCGAAAGTTCATTAGGAGCTTGGACGCAAGATAGTGGAGATGATTTTGATTGGACACGAGATGCGAATGGAACACCTTCAAGTAATACTGGCCCATCAAGTGCCATCGAAGGAACTTACTATGCTTTCGTAGAATCTTCAAGCCCTAACTATAGTAACAAGACGACGATCTTAAATAGTCCATGTTTTGATTTGACAGCGGAGTCATCAGCTGATTTCTCTTTTCAATATCATAATTATGGCGCTGCTGCGATGGGAAGTTTAACTTTGGAGGCTCGTGTTAATGGAGGTGCTTGGGCATCAGTTTGGTCAGTTTCAGGAAACCAAGGAAATAGTTGGCAAACGGCAGATGTTGATTTGGCTTCATATGCTGGAGCATCTATGGAATTAAGATTTGTTGGAACAACTGGAACGACTTGGCAAGGCGATATGGCAATTGATGATATTTCATTATCAACTTCTGGAAGCACAGGTCCAGGATGTACAGATGTGACTGTTACGATTACATTTGATAATTACCCAGAAGAAACTGCTTGGTCAATTACTGATGCAAGTGGAAATACAGTTGCTTCAGGAGGAACTTATGCAAGTGCTGCTGATGGTTCAACTTTTACCGAAACCAATTGTTTGGACGATGGATGTTACACTTTTAATATTACTGATGTTTATGGTGATGGAATTTGCTGTAGCTATGGAAATGGTTCTTATTCTGTAACTGATGCGAGTGGAAATACTTTAGCATCTGGTGGAACATTCGGTGCATCCGAAGCAACGAATTTCTGTGTAAACAATGGTACTCGTCAAGCTAATCCTGCAATTGATTTTACTCCTCAAACTACTGAAAAATTATTTGTTGCGGACATGGCACTTTTCCCTAATCCAGTTGAAGATCAATTGAATGTTCAATTCCATTCGAAATGGAGTGGTGATGTTCAAGTTAGAGTTTTGAATACTTTAGGGTCGACTGTAGCCGTTTCGAAATGGGCAGTTACGGAAGGGAAAAATAAAGGAGAAATTCAAACTTCACAATTGCAAAGTGGAACGTACATGTTGGTGATTGAAAAAGGAGATGAGTTGTTGACAAAACGTTTTGTGGTCGTGAAATAAGAGATATAAATTGAGACCTTAAATAGATTGAACCTTTTCATCGCAAGATGGAAAGGTTCTTTTTTTTGGAAATAGTTTTTTTAATACCTTTAGTTAAAATATTAAGCGAATTTTAATTAGAAAAAAAAATGAAAAGAACTTCCAATATCAAAACTACTTTTTCTATCATCTTAATTTCTCTTTTACTTTTCGCCTGTGGACAAGAAAAAGATATTTTGACTACCAATTATATTCATCATTCTGAAAATGGAGAATTACGTCACCCTATTCCATACACTCCAAAAGACCTATCTGTTCAAATTCCCCTTTCTTCAACAAGATATTGGCAAATAAGATTATTTGATTCAGAGAAAGAAATGCCATCAATCATTTATCACTTAAATGATACTCTTCCTATTTTATTATTTGACAATCTGGAAACCAAAGAATATACATTTAAATTTAAATCAGAATTTCAAGATCGTTTTCAAATGAACATATTTGTTGATTCTAAAAAAGAAATAAGTGTGCCTGTAGAATTAACCAACTATTATTTAGAATCAACATTCGATGATTCCATTTTAAGTGATTTTGGAAAGAAGGACACCATCCAATTATATTATACAACTATGGGGTGTTTTGGTGGAAGTCGCAGAAAATTCAATATTTATTTTAATCTAGACAATTTAGTGATAAGTGAAAAAAACACGCTAATTGATATTTCTAATTTTGATGAAAATTTTAAAGAATTTATTTCTGAAGGAAGTGATGTTGAAGAAAAATATAAAGGTGTTCGTTGTACAAGTTCTTCGATCTATATAATAAAAAGAGGAAATGAAATCTTCAGAATTTATGATGGAAGTTGTCAATGGCACGGACTCCAAAATTTACTTACCAATAGCGAATCAATATCTAAATAGAAGTACCTTCTAATAAAAAAAATACAAATGCAACTAGACCTCAATTTTATCCGTTCCCAATTCCCAATTTTCCAAACTGAACTCGGTCAAAAAATTGGATTTTTTGACAACGCTGGAGGAAGTTTCCCTGCCATGCAAGTTGTTGATCGCTTAACTGATTTTTATAAAAATTATAAAATCCAACCCTACGGGCCGAATGCACTTGGAATGAAAGCAGGGGACGCAATGGATCTCGGTCAATACACCATGGCAAAATTACTCAATGTCTCTAAGGACGAAATGACCATCGGAGCATCAGCTACTCAAAATTTAAATACACTTGCCATCGCATGTAATTCTATTGTTACAAAAGGTACTGAGGTCATTATTTCTGAGCAAGATCATGAAGCAAATATTGGAGGTTGGGAACGACTTTGTAAACAACAAGATGCTGTTTTAAAAATATGGAAAGTGCAACCTGAGTCTGGTGAATTGCTTTTAGAAGATTTAGAAAAATTACTTTCTCCTCAAACAAAAATTCTTTGCGTCACTCACAGTTCCAATATTATTGGAACGATAAACCCAATCAATCAGATAGCTGATTTGATTCGTCCCATGGGTATCCGATTAGTGGTCGACGGCGTTTCTTTTGCCCCACATGAATTTCCCAATCTAGATGAATTAAAATATGATGCTTACGTTTTCTCCACGTATAAAACTTATGGAACACATCAAGGAGTGATGATTGTTCGTCCTGACTTTCTAGAAGAATTGGATCCACAATGTCATTTTTTTAATCGATCAATTTTATATAAACGATTAGATTCCGCTGGTCCAAATCATGCCTCAATTGCGGCATTGGCCGGCATCGGAGACTATTTTGAAGCAGCTTACGATCATCATTTTTCCAATAAAAATTTACCCTTGCATGAAAAAACGAGGAAGATTTCTCATTTGATGAATGCCCATGAAAATAAAATTTGTTCCTATCTTCTTGAAAATATTCAAGATTTACCTTTGCGATTTTTTGGAAAAAAAACGATGGAAGGCCGGGAAGCAAATATCTCAATTAAAGCAAATAATGTTTCCTCCAAATCGATTATGGATGGTTTAGGAAAAATTGATATTGCCTCTAAGCAGGGACATTTTTATGCTTATAGACTAATGCAAGCAATGAAAGTTGATGATTTGAATGATGGAATTTTAAGGTTAAGTTTCAGTCACTACAATTCAATGGAGGAAGTAGAGCGATGTGTCGATGGATTAAAAAAATTAATCGTTTAAATTGTTATTTTTCCAATTTTGACATTAGTTTTGAATTTCATTAACTTACATTTATGCCAAACCCATACGATGATATTTTCGATAATTCTGGAGAGAAAAAAAAATCTCCTGAACCTGAATTCACTCCCCAAGAATTCGCGGACGATCATTTTGATATGAACGGAAAAGAACCGCTCGATGAAATTCTTGAAAGTATCAAAACTTTCCAACAACAAGCGGAATCATTTTCAAAATTATTAAGTCAGACCAAAGCCATTGATCATAAAGTGGAAGGGAATATTTTAAAATATTTTTTGGTCACCAATGATAAATTTGATCAAAGAAGTCTTGGAGGAGAAAGAAAATATCATGAATTATTATCTTCTAAATTTGACAGAATTATTGCTCCAATGCGAGAATTAGCGAAGTTGCATTTAGCAACGATTCAACAATTCAATCAAGACATTGACAAAAATTATTTTTCCATAGAAAAAACAGATCATGCGGTCAAGTCAGAAAAATCAATGGCGATTGATGGCATTAATTTGCAACGAAGAATTTTGGCAGATGCTTCAAGCGATTTAGATATTTTAAAAAATGCATTGGAAGATACGGAGCGAAGAATTAAAAAATATATCAATGCTGGTGGTACCAATAATATTTCAGAAGCCGAGTCGGTGATGATCATTCAAAAAAGGGCGGCTTTGACTGATGGTCGAAATCATCAATTTGACTACTCATTTTTTGGGCTTAATTTTTTGGATAAAACGGTCATTTCATTTGGTGTTCATATGAAGGAAACTTCTTCACAATATTTAGGGAAGTTGATGACGGCTTTTGAAACTCGATAATAAGTAAAAAAAATGGAAGGATTTTTTGACGATTTAATTGATAGTTTTAAAAAGAATGGACGTGTCGAAGAGATGCGACAAATCGCTCGTGCAAACAACTTTAGATTTAAGGATCGAGAGAGATTTGCCAATCAAGACTATTTATTAAAATCGTTTACCATTTTTAAAGGGAAGAAAGACAAGCGATTGAAAGGAGTGATGATGAAAGAAGAACTAGCATTTAATGCTGATCTTCGAGTGTATGATTATTGGTATTTTGGAGATTTCAAAAAAAGAAAAACAACTGTCTTTGAACTTAAATGTGCGGAATTTGATTTTCCAAAATTTGAAATTAGAACCAAAGGGCTTTTTAATAAAATGAGCGAACTCGTTTTAAGCAAAGATAAAGTCTTTCCAGGTGCGACTGATTTTCATGCTACTTATGAAATAATTACTGATGACTCTGAAGGTTTGGAAACAGAATTGAATTTACAATCACTTGATTTTATTTTGGATAAAAAAAATATGTTGGTAGAAGGTGATGGAGATTATCTGTTAATTTATTTCTTATACAAACAAATTCCTGCTCGGGAAATTATGGAGGAGTACGAGGATGTTTTGGATTTTGTGGATGTTATTTTTAAAAATGATGAAGGGGAGTTTGTCTAAAGTTTTTTAAATTGAGTCAGTCAAATCTTAGTCCTTCCAGATTTTAAAAATCTGGAAGGACTTTTTTTAAGAAAATTGTACTGATGTTTTCAATTTTGCAAAATAAAATCAAAACACCTTATAATATATCTCCTTCAATTTTTCCCACCTCGAACCCATTATTTTCTTACTTTTGCAAAAAAATTACAAAGCTCACCATCACAATGAAGTGGCGGAAAGTTTTAAAATAAATTATGGGAAATATAATAGCCATTGTAGGCCGACCAAATGTTGGAAAATCCACTTTATATAATCGCTTGATCGGTGGGCGTAAAGCCATTATTGACGATACAAGTGGTGTCACACGTGATCGTAAATATGGATTGAGTGATTGGAACGGAAAGAATTTTACTGTCATTGATACAGGTGGATTTGTTCAAGGGTCAGATGATGTGTTTGAAGCAGCGATTCGTTCGCAAGTCAAAATTGCCATCGAAGAAGCTACAGCCCTAGTTTTCATGGTGGATGTGGCAACTGGAATTACGGACCTGGATGAAGATGTTGCCAACCTTTTACGACGAACTAAAAAACCAGTTTTTCTAGTCGTTAACAAAGTGGACAATCAAGGTCGTCTATTGGAAGCCAATGAATTTTGGAGTCTTGGTTTTGAAAATACTTACTTCTTGTCTTCGCTTTCAGGAAGTGGAACTGGAGAGTTGCTAGATGCGATCGCAGAACAACTAGATGAGGGCGAGCCACTCGAATCTGAATTTCCAAAATTTGCCATCATCGGTCAGCCAAATGTTGGAAAATCTTCATTTGTAAATGCATTGTTAGGAGAAGATCGAAATATCGTAACCGATATTGCTGGAACGACACGTGATTCAATCCACACAATGTATAATAAGTTTGGAAAAGAGTTTTTACTCATTGATACTGCGGGAATACGACGTAAAGCTAAAGTACACGAAAACCTAGAATTCTATTCAGTCATGCGTGCTTTGAGAGCAATGGAAGAAGCTGATGTAACTTTACTTTTGATTGATGCACAGACAGGAATGGAAGCTCAAGACATGTCCATTTTTACACTTGCCATGAAACGAAACAAAGGAGTTGTTGTCCTGGTCAACAAGTGGGATTTGTTAGAAAAAGAAACGAATACTGCCCGAGATTTTGAATTAGAATTGAAGAAAAAAATGGCGCCTTTTAATGATGTGCCGGTTGTATTTATTTCTGTTTTGGAAAAACAAAGAATTTCGCAAGCATTAGATGCAGCTCTTCAAGTTTATGAAAATCGGAATAGAAGAATTACTACTTCTAAACTCAATGATGTCATGCAAGATGCGATTGCCAGAAATCCACCTCCATCACATCGAGGCGCTTTTATCAAAATCAAATACATTACTCAGTTACCAACGTACTACCCTGCTTTTGCTTTCTTTTGCAATAATCCAAAGTACATCAAACCGAGTTATAAAAACTTTTTGGAAAATCAGTTGAGAAAGAATTTTGATTTTACAGGAGTTCCAATTAGTGTATTTTTTAGAGAAAAATAATTAAAAAGTTAGCCCTTTTATGTTGAACGTTTTATGGTTCGAACCGTAAAACGTTTAACGTAAAATATAAAACATAATAAAATGCCAATAGTAGATACACCGATCGAGGGATTAAAAATATTTGAACCAAGAGTATTTGGGGACGACCGTGGATACTTTTTTGAGAGCTATAATTATAAGTCTTTCAAAGATGGAGGAATCAATTGTTCCTTTGTTCAAGATAATCAATCGAGATCTACTTTTGGCGTTTTAAGAGGTTTGCATTATCAAGTTCCACCATTTGCGCAAGCGAAATTAGTGCGGGTAATTGAAGGAGAAGTTTTGGATGTAGCAGTTGATATTCGACCTGATTCCAAAACTTATGGAGAATGGTTTAGTATTGTTTTAAGTGCAGAAAATAAAAAACAGTTATTTATTCCTCGAGGTTTCGCTCACGGATTTTTAGTATTGAGTGAGACGGCAGAGTTCTTTTACAAATGTGATAATTTTTATTCCAAAGAAAGCGAAGGTGGACTTTTGTACAATGATCCAAAGTTAAAAATTGATTGGAAAATTGATTTGGAAAAATTGCTACTTTCGGAGAAGGATGCTATCCTGCCTACATTTGGAAATCATCGAGCGTTTGAATAAACGCTTCATTATTTTTTGAAAAAATAGGGAAAACTAAATGCCCAAATCTCACTTTGATGAAATACTTGATTATGGTCTTTTCCAAGAAGAAGAAAATTTCAATATTTCTGATTTTCCTACTGACATTGATTGGTCCAATTATAAATATTTTACCAAAGTAAAAACTGCTGATCAATCTATTCTCACCTTCCGCTCAAAATCTTCTTCTCTTCGTCCCAACATTGGCGACATCGGCTTCCTCAATAACGATAGAATTCAAGATGGATACTACCCTTTAACTAGCGGTGGTTGGGTTTTACATATTGAAGATGGATTTCTAAAGAATTGGCTTCGAATGGTCTCCTTTCGAGATCCTAGAAAAAAGGTAGATCTTAAAGTCGAAACCGTTTTTCCATTTGGAGTACAAAAAGGCAATCGAGTTTTTATTGATAAAAACCTGCTTTGGATGGTGAATATTTTACCAATCATTTTGGGACAATTAACGTTGACAATTCCAAAATCGTAGATGAAGTGAACTGTGAAACGATTGTGTTTCGTCCAAGCAAAAGTTATCAATTTTTTTGGTCATTATTTGGATTGGCCATGGCGGCGATCTCTTTGTTTGCTTTATTTAACATTTTTCAAGGTCAAATTTCTAAGAATGAAATTGGTGGTTTTATTTTCCTACTATTCATTATAATACTATTTCTAGTGATGGGAATTGCCACCATTTTTAATGTGCTTTTTTATCGATTTAGGGTGGACGAAAATTCCTTGTCGATTGGTAGTTTTCTTAACCACAAAACAGTCCTTGATAAAAATGTCAAAGGTGTTATGTTCTTAGTCAAAAGTACTACAAATGGAAAAAAAACAATTAAATATAATCTTCCAATCATTATCAAAAAAGATGGTTCTCAAGTGAGAATTGATCCTCATCGAGTAATGGTTTCTATGGATAAAATAGAAATAGAGTTACTTAGAAAATATTATTTATTTACTCCTGAGGAAGCTGCTGCGGCAGAACTCGTTTATGACGACATTGAAAAAGAAAGATTTAAAGGTTGCTTGATGGTATTGCTAATTATTGTTTTTTTGATAGGTTTTATTTATTTCATTATGCAAGCAAGTTTAACTTGAAAAACTACCTCGTAATCACATCTCTAACAAACAAAATCTTCGGTTTCCAATAACTAGATTTACTTACATTTTGTTCCATAATTCCTTTCGACGAAGTACTATGTATTACAAAAATTCCATCCCTAGTATTTTTAGTGACAAGTGCTACATGAGTAACTTTTCTCCCTTTTCCAAAAAACATTAAATCACCTGGTTTAGCTCTTTTTAAAGGAATTTCCCTTCCTGTTCTTGCTTGACTTTTAGAAACTGAAGAGATTTCAATATCGAATTTTTTCATCACATAACTTGTAAAGCCTGAACAATCAAACCCCGTTTTGGGAGTCTTTCCAGCATACTTATATTTGATGCCTTTATATTGTCTAGAATGTTCTGCGATGTCTTTTCGAAGTTCTTTTCTAGAGTCTCGATCTGCACTTTTTCGAGTAGTATTTGACCTCGATGAATCATTACTAGTTCGACTTGTAGAAGAACATGATGCCATAAAAAAAAAGAAAGGCAACAACAACATTATTAATTTGGAAGCGTTTTGGTTCATAATATTCAGATTTTGATTCCGTATTTTAATACGATATAAGATAAAACTCACTCGTTGAAAATAGATTAGTAAATAGGGTTCAAATAAAAATATTCAACGAGACAATTGCAGTTCAGACTTTAGTTTGAACTGCTTTTTTATTTTACCGATAAAATAAAATCAAGTTTCGTGAATGCTGTTGAAAGATGGGAATAAATGATAATATGTTGAAAAAACGCGAAATATTTAGAAATATTTCAATTTCTTCCTGTTCTATAATTTATTTAAATAAATGGTAAGGTTTTCTGCCCTATCTAACTTTAATTTTTTTCTAATTCTGGATCTTGTCACTTTTAAACTATCATGAGAACGATGAGAAATATTTGCAATTTCCTTTGTTGCCAATCCTTTTTTAATCATACAACATATCATTATTTCATTATCGTTAAGTTTCAAATTTAAATCAGCTAATTTTTTAACTAAATCCTTTTCTTTATAAAACTCAAGGGACTTTCCCGGTTCCTTATCCAAATCAAAGCGACTTATTTTTGATTGGATAATCGAATTGATTTCAATATTTTTCTCTTCTATTGATACTTTTTTTATATTTTTTAGAATCCCTTTTGAATGTAACAACTCCAAGTTATTAATTGAAAGATCTTCCTTTAATAATAAATTATTTTCAACTAATTTTTTATTCGCTTTCTCTAAATTAATAGCTTGTACACTAATCACTTCAAATTGATTTTTTATTTGACTTTGAGATTCTTTTAATTTTTTATTCTTTACAAAAAGTGTAATTAAAAAAACAATAATTGAGAATGCAAGCAACAAAAGGAGTAGAAAAATCCTCTGATACATCTTAGTTTTATCCAACGAATTGATATAATTTATTTCTGCAACCTTGATCTTCTCCATTGAGGCTAGAATCTTAAGATCTTGATTAGAGGATCTTTTTAAGGATTCTTCTGTGGCCTTATTTTTTACAATTAATAATTCTTTATAGGTCAAATTGAGTACTTTCCCATATTCAGGTTTTTCAATAAAAAAATCCAAAGCAGGAATAAGCATAAATTCCAAATTATTATCTATTCCAATATCAATTGCTTTTTGATAATAGTAGGCAGCACTATCCAGATTTCCATTTACTATTTTATAGGAATTTCCTAAGCCGACATAAGATCTTACAAATTCTGTGTTATTATTTATTAATTTATTATTTCCAATCGCTTGATAATAATTCTCAAAACAGTTCTTTGATTTGATTTCTAGATACAGATCTCCAATGCTATTATAAGTATAACCTTTCCCTCGAGTCATATCCATTTTGTCCCATATTTCTAAAGATTTATTATAATGATTTACTGCTTCCTCATATTTTCCTAGTTTAAAATAGACCTGCCCTATATTCAAATTCCACCAACCATGTCTTTCAACAACGGTATCTTTTTTATAGGTTGAAGGTTCTGATAGTTTAAAATACTCTAAGGATTTATCATATTCTTTACATCTTCTATAGATATCTCCAATCATTTGGTTGGCAGACAATTCATCCGTAGATCCTTCTATCTTTTTTGCAATTGAATTAATGTTTTGATACAATTGAATTGCTGTGAAATAATCAAATGTTTCCAGATAAACTAACCCCTTAAAATTTAAAAGCTCCACCATTAATGAATCATCTTCTAACTGTTCTACTATTTTTTGAGATTGATTAAGGAATAATAATGCACTATCATATTCTGCTTTAATAATATGATAGAATCCTAATTCTCGAAGCCCTTTACTGTAATAATATTGATTGTTTTGGTTAGAGCTTATCTCTAGTATTTTTTTTACGGATTGGTTATACTGCAAAATATTAGTATTCCGATACATCATAATCGTATCGAAAAAAACTTTCATTTCGTCGTCGTCCAAATTATCAAATTGGGCATTCAGAAAATTTGGGGAAATGAAAATTAAGAAAACTAGTAAAAGGTGTTTATAGTTTTGGATAGCAAAGGTGTTTTATTTAGAAATGTGTTAATAGTTACGTTTGGAATATTCTATAATTCAACAAGAAAATCGGCCAATTTTCTATCTCTGTGTAATTTGATTTTCTTTCTTATTCTTGATCGAGCAACCTTGATACTTTCTGGCGTGCTTTGCTTTAACTTAGCTATATCTTTTGTAGACAAGTTCTCTTTTATCATGCAGCAGATTGTAATTTCGTTAAAACTAAGGTCTGCATTTAATTCCGACATTTTTCTGACAAAATCTTGATCCCGATAATTATTAATAGATTTCAATTCAACCCAATATGACTCATCTAATTCAGATCGGATGATGGAATTAATTCTTTTGTTTCTACTTTCTTTAGAAGCATCTTTAATGTTTTCTATAATTTCTTTGGACCGAGTTAATTCATTGTTTTTAACTGAGATATCCTCTTTTAAAATAATATTGTTTTTAGTTAATTTTTCATTAACCAAATCCAACTCTTCTGTTTGGTTTCTAGTTAATTGAATTTGATTTTTAACTTTATTTTGGTTTTGATTTAATTTTTTATTTTTATTAAAAACAACCCAAAACAAAGAAATAATGGATATGATCATCCCAAAAAATAATAAAACCATTTTTTGATACAAAGAAGCTTTCTCTTTTGCAAAAACTTCTTTTTGCTCAGCATCCCTAACCTTCTCCATTGCCTCAATGATCTTTATATCTTGATTAGAAGATTTTCTTAGATGTTTTTCAAATGCATTATTTCTAATCTCTAATAATTCATTAATAGGTATATTTAATATATTCCTATGCTCTGGTCTTTCAATGAAAAAATCTAATGCGGGAACAAGCATAAATTCAAGGTTATCTTTAATCCCCTCATTGATCGCATAGCTATACATTTCAGCCGCAGTAACTTTGTTCAGTTGATATTTATCATAGTATTTACCAAGTCCAATATAAGAAGTGATAATTTGCCCCTTGTTATTCATCAACGTGTTATTCTCAATCGCTTTTTGGAAACTTGAGACGCATTTTTCATTTCCCATTTCAAAGTATAATTCACCAAAACTATTATAAGTATACCCCTTCCCTCTAGTCATATCTATTTTGTTCCATATCTCTAAAGCTCTATTATAATAATTTACTGCTTGGTTATATTTCCCTAATTTAAGATAAACCTCCCCTACATTCAAATTCCACCAACCATGTCTTTCTACAATGGTATCGTTCTCATAAATGGGTGGGGCTGCTAATTCAAAATACTCTAAAGATCTATCGTATTCTTTACACCTCTTATAGATCTCTCCTATCATGTGATTTCCTCCCAGTATATCCTCTTTTCTTTTTAGCGTTCTAGCTAATTCAATTCCACTATTATAAACTCCTATTGCAGAGAAATAATCAAATGTTTCTAAATATACTAGTCCCTTAAAAGTATTAATTTCTAATAACAATAAACTTCTCTCATCAATATCAGGTACAATCTCCTCCGCTAAATCTAAATACAACATTGCACTATCATAATTAGCTTTAATAATATAATAAAAGCCTAACTCTCTTAATCCAATAGATTTATAATGATCATTTTTCTGTTCGGTAGAAATATCTATAAGGCTATGAACATTCTTATGATATAAATTAACATCAGTATTACGATAGTTAACAATACTATCGTATAGGACTCTTAGTTGTTGATTCTCTAAATTATTACTTTGAGCTTGTAAAAAATTTGGAGCTAAGAAGATGAAAAAAATAAAAGGTGTAAAAAATGTTGTTTTGATGATATAAAAATAAAATATAGAAATTAATTTAAATAGAAAAGAACCTAAAAATACTAATATGTTATCTTTTTGTTTACCTGTTTCTTCTATTTTTCTTGATTGTTATCTTTCTGTTACCCCCATTTAGTTGGATATAGCCTCATTTTGCCCCAAATTTGTATTATCAATAAAACAAGAAAGAATTAGTTAGTTAACTAAAATATAACAAGAAAGGAAATTAAAAATTAAGGGCGTGTGTTAGTTATCAAGGGTAGAAAAGTTTACTTTTCTGCCCTCTTTTTTTAACTATTCCGAGCTTCTTTTTTCATTCGTACTTCAAACCTTTTCCCTTCCAAACCTAATTCAGTATTTGGAAAAACACTTTTAGCTTCATCTTGTAATTCATCCAATTCAACATACCGAGAAGAGTAGTGCCCCAATATTAATTTTCCAACCTTTGCTTTTTCAGCAATCGTTGCAGCTTGGATCGTAGTGGAATGTTTAGTACGTTCTGCAAATTCAATTTCGGAATGTAAAAAAGTAGATTCATGATACAATAAATCAACGCCCTCGATAATTGGAACAATCGATTCATTATAAGCGGTATCCGAACAAAAAGCATATGACCTAGGAGCAGGAGCAGGAGTAGTCAACTCAGCATGAGTAATGATGTCACCATTGGAATTAATCCAATCATTTCCATCTTTGATATTTTGAATATCTTGAAAAGGAATCTCGTACTTTTTAATTCTTTCGGGAATCATCGAATCAGGTTGTTGTTTTTCTCTAAATAAAAAACCTTGTGTGGGAATTCGATGTGTCAAAGGAATAGTATAAACTTCTACAACCTTATCCTCAAAAATTAATTGATTTTTTTCAGGATCCGTTATGTGGAATTCGATAGAATATGGAAGTGGATGACCAGTATATTTTAATTGAAGATTAATAATCTCATCCAAATGAGGGGGGCAATAAATGTGCAAAGGCTCTTTTCGACCATTCAATCCATAGGAAGATAACACTCCAATCAAACCAAAAATATGGTCACCATGCAAATGACTAATAAAAATCTGGTTAATTCTTGATCGCTTAATTCGATTATCACGCAATCGGATTTGAGTTCCTTCACCACAATCTATGAGATAAAGATGTCCACGTACATTTAAGACTTGAGCTGTTGGGAAACGATTATTAGCGGGGATTGCTGAATTGCAACCAAGGATAGTCAATTCAAACTTCATATTTTTTTGGGCATTGTGATTAGTTGGTATTGGGTATTGCGAATGGTATCGTGCCTCAATACTCAATACCAAGAATCTCAATATCTTGTTTTTCTATGCATCAGAGTCAGCCTCACCTTTCAACTCTCTTTCAATATCTTCCATAAAGACATAATCTACAGATTCTGCAACCGTAGGAATAATATTTAGGATACTATCCAACTTCGAAATGGTAATTAATTTCTTAATATTTTCACTATTGACACCTGTGAGAATAAAAGTACCATCAGCTGACCATAGTCTATTTCCTGTCAATATGGCGCTAAGTCCAGAAGAATCTACAAATTTGACAGCCCCTAAATCAAGAATCAAATTACTCACTCCACTATTCCTCATCATCAAGAATTCGGACTTCAAATCTGGTGCAATTAAGGAATTGAGGTTTTCATCTTCTAATGAAAAAACCGCATACTTTTCCTGTTTGTCTACCGAGTACTTCATAAGTTTATTCTAATTATTATTTAAAAAATTAAATCCCACAAATGTATTAATAATAAGGAAATTATTATTTGATTTTAAGAACAAAGTTTCCCTTCCGTTTTGGAAAACTAGTTAGAATCAATGATTTAAACACATTATAGGATAATTTAGAGTTCTATATTCAACTTTTTTAGAATTTATCCGTTTCTAACTTGATCTATAAATAACATATTAAGGTTAAAAAAACGGCTATTTCTATTTTCAAAATAGCTATTTTTAACTAAAAAAAAGTCTATTTTATTAAAAAAAATAAAAGGGCAATTGGGGATTTTTTTCAGGAATAAATTGTTGATTTAAGTATTAGTAAAAAGTTTAACTCAATATTAAAACTTGCCGACAATTTGTATTATCATAAAATAGACCTGACAAACGTTCCATAAAAAAGGCTATGGCATTATTTTTTCTAATAATATACAAATCATTATTTCGATATTTTGGATTTTGATAAAAAATAAAATGGGGGGAGCCCAAAGAAATGGTGGAATATTATGAGCAGCTAATTTTTATACAAATTTTCAATATTTATTAGTTGTAATCTCAAAATATTAACCTTATCATTGCTTAGTAAAACAACCCAAATCAACATTCCAAAATTAAGGGATGAAATAAAAATAAAACCTTGATTTTGCTTTTATTTCATCTCAAAGAATCACCGAAGAAAAAAATATATCATGAACAAGAGATTTTCTCCAAAAGTCAAAAAAGTCATCTCAAGAAGTCGCGACGAAGCGATTCGCTTGGGACAAGACTTTATCGGTACTGAGCATTTGTTGTTGGGTATCATGCAAGAGCGAAATGGCCTTGCAGTAAGAGTGTTGGACTCATTGGAAGTGAATGTAAAGGAACTTGCAAAAACCATCGAAAGATCTGTTCGGAAAAGTAGCAGCCCAAAAGCATCTTTAGAAGTGGGAAGTATCCCATTGAATAAGCATGCTGAGAAGGTATTGAAAGTTACTTTCCTAGAAGCTAAGATTTTGAAAAATGATGAGATTAGCACAGAGCACTTGATGCTTTCAATTTTGAAGCATGAAGAGAATTTGGCTTCTCGGATTTTAAATGAATTTGATGTAAACTATGAAGTTTTTAAAGCTGAATTAGATTATGTTAATCAAGAAACTGACATGGGTGATGTTGGTCGTCCTGATATTTTTAATGGCCCTGATGATGAAGGAGATGAGCCATTTGAAGATGAAGGAACTGGCGGAGCTGGTCGGTACCAACAAAGAGGTGGTAAAGGTGCTTCAAAATCACGTACTCCTGTGTTGGATAATTTTGGTAGAGATATTACCAAATTAGCAGATGAAGGAAAATTAGATCCGATCATCGGTCGTGAAACTGAAATCGAACGAGTGTCTCAAATTTTGAGTCGTCGTAAAAAGAATAATCCAATTTTGATTGGTGAGCCAGGTGTGGGTAAAACTGCTATCGTTGAAGGTCTTGCTTTAAGAATTCAACAGAAGAAAGTTTCTCGAACTTTGTTTGGGAAAAGAATTGTGATGTTAGACTTAGCAGCTTTAGTTGCTGGAACTAAATATCGTGGACAATTCGAAGAAAGAATGAAAGCGATCATGACTGAATTGGAAAAATCACGAGATGTGATTTTGTTCATCGATGAGATCCATACAATTGTTGGAGCAGGTGGTGCAACTGGATCATTAGATGCATCGAATATTTTCAAACCAGCTTTGGCAAGAGGTGAATTGCAATGCATCGGAGCATCAACTTTAGATGAATACCGTCAGCATATTGAAAAAGATGGTGCATTGGATCGTCGATTCCAAAAAGTAGTGGTTGATCCACCTTCACCAGAAGAAGCTGTTCATATTTTACAGAACATCAAGGAAAAATATGAAGAATTTCACAATGTAATTTACTCTGACGATGCAATCAAAGCTTGTGTTAAATTTAGTGATCGGTACGTAAGTGATCGATTCCTTCCGGACAAAGCGATTGACGTAATGGATGAAGTAGGTGCAAGAGTTCACTTGAAAAATATTCATGTGCCTAAGCATATTGAAGATTTGGAAAAGAAAATTGAAGAACTCAAAGAACAAAAAAATTCTGCTGTTAAAAATCAGCAATATGAAAAAGCAGCTGATTTAAGGGATAATGAATCAAAGTTGGTTCGCCAATTAGATTTTGCAAAAGTAGAATGGGAAGAAGAGTCAAAAACAAAGCGTTACCCAGTTAACGAAGAAGATATTGCAGAAGTAGTATCTATGATGACAGGAATTCCTGTTCAACGGGTTGCTCAAAATGAAAGTAAGAAACTTGTAAAAATGAGTTCTGATATTCAATCAGCAATCATTGGACAAGATGAGGCAATCATAAAAATTACCAAAGCGATTCAACGTAATCGAGTAGGATTGAAAGATCCTTCCAAACCGATTGGGTCATTTATTTTCTTAGGACCTACAGGTGTTGGTAAAACGGAATTAGCGAAGGCTTTAGCTCGATATATATTCGATTCGGAAGATGCTTTAATTAGAATTGACATGTCTGAGTACATGGAAAAATTCAGCGTAAGTCGATTAATTGGAGCGCCTCCAGGATATGTTGGTTACGAAGAAGGTGGACAATTGACGGAGCGAGTTAGAAGAAAACCATATTCAGTTATTCTTTTGGATGAGATTGAAAAAGCACACCCAGATGTGTACAACATCTTATTACAAGTTTTGGATGATGGACAATTGACAGATGGATTAGGTAGAAAAGTTGATTTCAAGAATACCTTAATTATCATGACTTCTAATATTGGAGTTCGTCAATTAAAAGACTTCGGGTCAGGTGTTGGTTTCAATACTAAAGCTAGACAAGAAGCATCAGAGGAAAATAGCAAAGCAGTTATTCAAACTGCCTTGAAGCGAACTTTCTCTCCTGAATTCTTGAATAGAATTGATGATGTTGTAATCTTCAATAGCTTAGACCAAAACGATATCTTCAAAATCATCGATATTACTTTGAAAGATTTGTACAAACGATTAGAAGGTATGGGTTACAAACTCAGATTGACTGATGGTGCGAAAAAATTCGTTGCGGAGAAAGGTTATGATCCTCAATTTGGAGCAAGACCGTTGCATCGAGCTATTCAAAAGTATCTCGAAGATCCATTAGCTGAATTTATTTTAGGACAAAATCCACCAGAAGGAAGCGCTTTCAAAGCGGTTATGAAAAAAGACGGAGAAGGTTTGATTATTGACCTAGAAAAAGAAGCAAAATCGGAGTCGAAGAAGTAATTTTCAAATAAAAATGTATCGATGAATTTCAGTATTCATTTGTACATCCAAGATAATGCACCTGCTGATTTGACTCGGCAGGTGTTTTTTTATTTCACAATTGGAACTAAATCCAAAAAGCTTACGTAGGAAAGTTAAATAATAGTACTATTTATTGAGTTTTTTTCCAATTATTAAACAGAATATAAAATATCCTGTTATTTTTACGTGAAAATTATTTTATAGTAATTTTTATATTTTATTTTTTTATTAAAACTAAATTCATTTGGCTAAAAGACAAAAAAAGCAACCCATTAGAAAAAATACACTCAGATTTAGAGTGAATGATCAAATCCGTATTCCAGACATTCGATTGGTGGGTGACAATCTTAAAGAATTAAGTGAAACTATTGGACAAAATATTGAAGCTGGCATTTATCCAACTCGTAGAGTTTTAGAGTGGGCAGACAGAATGGAACTCGACTTGGTCGAAATCTCTCCGAAAGCTAAACCTCCTGTATGTCAAATCATTGACTACAAAAAATTCCTCTATATGAGGAAGAAGAAGGAAAAAGAAATCAAATCTAATGCGGTAAAAACTGTAGTGAAAGAAATTCGCTTTGGTCCAAATATCAGCGAACATGATTTTGATTTTAAATTAAAGCATGCGATCAATTTCTTAAAAGAAGGTTCTAAAGTTAAATCTTATGTTCATTTCCGTGGACGAACAATCGTTTTTAGAGATCGTGGTGAATTAGTTTTACTTCGTTTTATCAAAGAATTAGCTGAGTACGGTGCACCGGAAGCCATGCCAAAGATGGAAGGACGTAGAATGATTGTGGTAATCGCTCCTAAGAAAAGTGCTTTGAAAAAACCAGTAAAGAAAAAGAACAAGCACGAAAGAAGGAAAGAAGAAGAAGATAAAGCTGCCGCCGTTGCCGCTGAAATTGAATTACAAAAGAAATTAAATGAAGAGGAGGAATAGACCCTCAACTTTATTCTAAAATATAAAAAAAGGCTACACCTCATTGAGTTGTAGCCTTTTTTTGTTTTGGAGTTAGATCTCAGATTGATCCCAATGCTTTCCGTCAAATGTAATTGCGAAAAAGCTAGAAAACCTTTATATCTTTTCCTTTAATCTTTGTCTTTTCTACCTATTTCCTTATCTTTGCACCTCTTTTGAAATATCAGATGGATTATTTTTTAATTTCCATCAATAAAATTATTTAATTATGCCTAAAATGAAGACCCACTCGGGTACTAAGAAGAGATTCAAGGTAACTGGCTCTGGGAAAATCAAAAAATTTAGTGCTTTTACTTCTCACATGATGAGAAACAAAAGTAAAAAAGCAAAGTTACGTTTGAGACACGGAAGTATCCTTAAAAAAGGAGATGAGAACCGAATCAAAAAATTGCTTTGTATGAAATAGTGATTTCTGAAAATCACTACTTTTTTTTAACGACGGTGGAGCAAAGAAAAACGGATTACCAATCCTGCTTCACAACTAAAAAATTTTAAAATGCCTAGATCAGTAAATTCTGTAGCTTCAAGAGCCAGAAGAAAAAAGATTCTAAAATTAGCGAAAGGTTACTTTGGTGCAAGATCTAAAGTTTATACAGTAGCGAAAAATGCTGTAGAAAAAGGACTTGTGTACGCGTACCGAGATCGTAAAAATAAAAAACGTGCTTTCCGTAGATTATGGATCGCTCGTATCAATGCAGGTGCTAGACAACATGGAACGTCTTACTCTAGATTGATGCACGGATTATCACAAAATGGAGTAGGTTTGAATCGTAAAGTCTTAGCTGACTTAGCAATGAATCATCCTGACACTTTCAAAACTGTGCTTGATTCTGCAAAAAAATAAATAGCATTCATGCTAAATAAAAAGGGTTGTTCAATTAATTTTGAACAACCCTTTTTTAATGGAAAACTAAAAGTAATTTTTCTTATAAAAAATTAACTTTCCCTGTTCCTAAGTTATAATATGCTGGAACGATATGTAATTCTCCTATTTTCTTCTCTGTTGCTTTTTTAATGATATCAGAACGATCCACTAAATCGTTGCAAGTCATTTTTGCATTTTTCTTTACAACTGAATTCACATCTTTCTTTCGAGAAGCTGCAATTGCAGGTGAAATATGTGCTAACAAATGATTCAAGTTATAACCATTGTCGCCACCACCAATTGCTGCAGTTACGGCTCCACAACTTTCGTGACCCAACACTACAATTAATTTAACACCTAAGTGAGCTACCGCATACTCAATACTTGCAGTTGTACTTGTATTCGCTACATTTCCTGCAACTCGAATAACAAAAAGTTCTCCTAATCCTGAATCAAAGGCTAATTCTGGCACTACTCGACTATCTGCACAACTTAAAATAATTGCATATGGATTTTGTCCTTTTGTCAATGATTTTCTTCTTGCAGCATCTTGAAGATTTCCTTCTAATTTATCCGCTACAAAATTTTTGTTTCCTGCTTTTAGTTTCTCAAGTGCTTTTTCAGCTGGAAGGTTTTTTACTTTACTCATAATGCTTTTAAAGTTTTTAGTTTTTAAAAATTAAAATAAATACAAATATAAGTGATTTTTTATTTGCTACGAAATAGAAAAATTGCATTTACTTTAAAATCTATCTTTATTTTATTAAAACAATTGATTGCTGAAACTGTCGAGATATATTCCTTTTGGTTCGATAATTTATGACGCAATTATAAACACCTTGATTCGCCATTTTTCCTGACTTAATATTTATTCCATTCCATCCTTGTGTCGGATTTTCAGTTTGAAAAACAACTTCGCCCCAACGATTATAAATGACCATTTCGAAAAACTGTATATTTTCCAAAATTCCTTTTCCAAAAAAAATATCATTCACTCCATCACCATTTGGAGAAAATGCATTGGGTAAAAAATAAGTAGATTCAGGAACCACATCAAGGAGTAGCGTCAAACTATCTACACAATTATATTTATCAAAAACGGTTAGCGTAACTTGCTGATACCCCGTATCTTGAAAAATAAAAACAGAATTTTGTTCAGTAGAAAAAATATGTTGATTAGTTCTCCACTCCCAAGCAATAACTTCTTGGGAAGATAAATCTTGAAAATGTACTGTTGACTGCAAATTAGAAATCATCTCTTCCAGCCAATCAAAACTGGCATGAGGTACTGGAGTCACTTTTATCAAATCATAAAAAGTGGTATCAATTTGACAACCGATAGGCGAAGTTATCGCTACCGAAATATCATAAACTCCTTCGCTTGGATAAACATATGATGGACTAATTTCTGTACTCATATTTCCATTTCCAAAATCCCACAATACTCCATATGTACTGTCCACAGGAGATGATAGATTTTCAAAAAAAACATCCAATGGCGAGCAGC
Source organism: uncultured Saprospiraceae bacterium (assembly GCA_937981555.1). Taxonomy (GTDB): domain Bacteria; phylum Bacteroidota; class Bacteroidia; order Chitinophagales; family Saprospiraceae; genus CAJQQY01. The sequence goes on along the minus strand of CALJOK010000001.1, from coordinate 165,955 downwards.
CTGCAGATGCACTCGGTGCGACGACAATAATTGGAGGAGCAGGCAACCAAGCAAAATTTTTAATCAAAGTATCTTGGCAACCATTTTCATCTGTAATAATTAGTGTAGTCGTTTGAGTACCTGCTTGTAAATATTGATGTTGGGGAGAGGGCAATTCGCTCCATGTACTATCTCCAAAATCCCAAAACCAATCCTCAATGAGAATTCCTTGCCCGATGGATTGATCTATAAAATCAACTGCTCCGCCGACACAAGTATCATAATCTATTGCAAAATCGGCTTGTAAAGATTCGCTGACATTGACAATAATATGGGCTGTATCTCCACATTCTTCGTCTGGATTGAGCAGGAGTTGACCGGTAAATGTTCCGCTGTGAGGAAAAGTGATAGTTGGATTCCATTCATAAAAAGTATCGATTTGGTTGTCTATATCAAATGTCCAAAAGAAGTTGTTGATGTAATTGGTGTCGGTGCTTTGGTTTTGGATGGTGAGTTCCGATGTCTCACAAATATTATAAACATAAGTATTTTCAATTATTTCATCTGAATCGATTAAGGCGCTTATTTTTGGAGAACAAAAATTAACATTGAATTGGAAATCTCTAATGATACTACTTAATAATTGTCCATTACGATATTCTTCTATGCATATACCAACTACAAATGTTCCTATTAGATTAGGAATACCTGTTAATAATCCTGTATTTTGATTAATAACAAGTCCTGCATTTACTCCTAATGGCTCTTGCAAAGTAAACTCTGGTGCAATAAATGTAACAAAAGGATATGGTGGTGGTGGTGGTGGAAATGTTTGAAAAATTGTTCCTGGTTCTGCTAATTGGCTAGGTGAACATAATTTATAAATTAATAAATCTCCATCAAAATCTGTAGCAAGTATGTTAATATCCATATACTCATTTACACATATAATAGTTGGTGGTAATTCAAAAGAAATAGGTGAACTATTTTTTAGTACCTGTGCTAATGAAGTAATTTCAACACTATAAGTCATTCCAGTTAATTCAGGATTCAAAATATTAGACAAACTTTCTGATCTACAACAGGTTTGGAAAACTAGATGATAGCTTTCATTATTTATGGGTAGTTCTATTTCTCCTATATAGATTGATTCCATAACACAAATTCCAGAAGGAATTATTAGGCATTCATAGTCTGGATTTGTAATAAAACTAAACGCATCTAATTCTAAATTTTTTTGCGCAAAAATAGTATCACTTAAATATATAAGAATTTGTTCTTCATCTACGACAGTAGTAGTGCATATATCTTTATATAATTTTAACGTAATTTTATACCTCTGGAAATTTTGATTAATTCCAATACCAGCAAATTCATATGAAATTTCCCCTCCTACTAGATGTGTTGCGGAAAGTTTTATCTGAAATAAAATTATAGTCATAAAAATTATGAAAATGGATTTTCGCATTCTTTGAGATAAAAAATAACTCCCTCTTGGTTTTATTCTTGAAGGAGTTATTAGTTAAAAATTTATTCAATTTTTCATTTTAAACATTTTCTCTAATTTTCAATTAGAGAAATACTATTTTGAATAGTAGTTAGATTTATTCATTTTATTATATATGAGAATTATCGTTGCTAAAACTTGGACTATAATAAAAATTATAAATCCCCAATAATGGATTAACTCCTTTAATAATCCTTCTTCTAAATATTGCCTAAATCGAACTTGTCTAATTACTTCCAAAATAAATAATGTAGGGTATCCAATAGAATACACAATGCAAAACTTTACACATATTTTACTTATCTCATCTTCAATTAATTTATAGTAAATTCCTCCCATTATTAATAAGATTATAGCAAAGAATGCTGTAACCATACTTACTGGAGCAAAGGATTCTGTTTTAATAGTTAAATCAAACAGAATAGTTGACAAAAGTAAAAATACAGTATACCACCATACAAAATTTTTATTCCACATATTTTCAATTAAAATTGTAAAGCTACATCAACATCAACCCACCCGAACCCAAAATCAGAATGTGGAGATAAATAATTACTTCCACTTTGAATTAATATACCTTCAATTATATCTCTTGATGCACTAAGTCCTTGATCAGCCCATACCAATGCAGCTATTCCTGCCATTGTAGCTGTGGCACATGAGGAACCAGCATTATATACAGGTACATCTCCATCACAAGTTAATGCTATTGCTGTTCTAGCAGAATTATTAACTCTTTCCATAATTACTGCAAAATCTACTCCCGCTCCATAGTGACAAGCTGTCCCCGCTTCAGTATTTGAATCCAATGGTCCAGGATATGATGGCGGTTCTTTTATTCCTGTAACTGCAATTGTTGTAGAAAGGCTAGCAGGAAAAAGAACTCCATTATTTAACCAGTTATTATCAAATGTTGTACCTGCAGCACATAATATTAATTTATCATTTCCATATGCAAGAGAAATAGCATTTGTAATTATTGATGAACTAATGTTTGGTCCCATTCCCATAGACATACTAATTATCTTAATATTACTATTACCTGCTGCATTTGTAAATGCATCTGCAACGGCAAGTATTTCAGATACTTTATTAATTAGAGGATCATGAGCAGCTCTCATATTATACAAATCACAATTATATGCTACGCCTACTGCATTCCCGTCGCCTCCTCTAGGAGCCGCAACCAAACCAGCCATTCTAGTTCCATGTCCACAACGATCATTTGTTTCTGGGCCTTGAGATTCTACAAGAAGAGGAAAAGTGCCTTCTTCTTGATTTTGATATTGTTGAATTTTTTCTAAAACAGTTGTTAAGAAATTATACCTTTTTTCAATTCTATCCATTGATTGACCTGAATTGAAAGAATGAAAACCATCTAAGTTCTCTTGACGATGATCTACTCCCGAATCAATAATTGCAACTCCAATATCATTTCCAGTAGAAATATCCCAAGTTGCTTGATTAATATTATGTAGTCCAAAATTCCATGGGTAGGTTACATTTGGCGATATAGTAGTAAAATCAACAGTACTAAGTGGTACATCATTTTCACACCAACAAATAGCACTCGCAATAGCATCAAACTCTGATGAAAGATTTGTACCATCCCGTTGAGTAGCACTTAAATTTCTAGATTCAAAAAGAGTTGGATTTAAAGGCTCAATAAATCTAACTTCTTTTCTATCTATTAACTTTTCTATCGTAGATAAATTTTCAACCTTTAATAAAAATATTGGTAGAGGGTCAAAGTTTCTAAGATAAAAATTTTCCTTTTTCTTATTTTCTTCTTTTTCAATAATATTTAAAATTGTTTCCTCTGCAGTCCTCCATTCCTCAGTTGTGATATCTATAAGGTGTAATTTGTCTTCTACATCACCCATCGTTTCTGGTTTGTATCCTACTGCAAAAATTGAATCTGTTTGCATGCCAACACTATAAATAAATTTAGCATCATTCTCTGTCTTCCAATCCAATGGTTTCTTTTGGTCAAAAAGAGTTCTAATTTCCTCTACACTATAAATCTCACTATTTGTATTAGAAATTTCAGTAGAAGACTCTGCTATGTTTACTGAATCTTTTTTACAACTAAACAAAGAAATGCTCAATACAGTAAAAACAAATAATGATTTCAATAGCCATCTTGACTTTAAATAATTACAACTTTTCATAATTTAATAATTTTTGTTTTTATAAAAAAATATCAAATCAAAGTTATATTCTACTCGTCTATTTGCTATGGGAGAAAAAAGGAAAAAAGGGGAGAGAACCACAAACAATAGGAATAATTAGGACATCTCCTTTCACTACAAAACAGAAATGGAAAACAGATTTCTCCATTTTCCATTTCTTAAATCAAAAGTTATTCTTTGTACTTTGCTAAAAACTTAGCTACAAAAATTCCATCTTCCACCTTTCCCCATAATCCTTCTTTTCCATATTGAGGCCAATGATATAAACTACAGACAACTTCCATTTCTATAGAATAATATACATGCCCAAATTCTCTAATCTGTTCTACATTCCTAAATCGTATGTAGCTATCATCTTGGTTTCCAAATCTTGTAGATATTGGAAAATACACTCCGGCATTCTCTTTAACTAAATCTATCATTCGAAGTTCTACCTCAAATCGATCAGGTTCTTCTAATTCTGACTTAACCTGGTGATATTCGATAGCAAAAATAGAATCCAAGTATTCGACAGTATCTCTTTCAAATGCAAAGTCAGGAAACCCAATATGTATGAAATCTTCTGCCTGTACAAACGGTTCATTTAACATACTTAAAGTTGCCGATTTTACTGGATAAGAAGGATTAGCAGTACTAGTATTAGGTGAAACCGTTGTATATTTTGAAGTAATACTAAAATAAAGATTTTTTCCATCAATTCCATCATAATAACAAGTCTCTTGTCCGTTAATTTTAGCCTTAAAATAAAATTCACTTGTATCAGTTGGACAATCTAGAATCATCCCATCTAAAAAACTTTGATAAGTCTCTAGTAAATATTGATCCTGAAAAGGCTCCTCAATTTTCTTTTTACAACCTAAAAAAATAATAAAGATCAAAAAGAAAATACTATTTAATTTTTTCATAAATAATTTTTACTGTATGAATGGTGAAGTAAAATAAAAGACTTCATTCTATATCTTAATTCACCATTCATATTATAATTAGTTAATAGAAACAAATTCGTATATAGTTGACACAGGTTGTCCTGTACAAGAATCTATTAAGGTTGCAGTAACTAATGCACCATAGGAAGTATGAATTCTTACAGCCGCAGAAGTTCCGTTGCCTGTTATTTCATTAGTTTGAGGATCTGTAATAGACCATTCTACAGATAAATTAGCAGCATTCATTGTTCCTTCAATTCCAACGGCAACATTAAACGTGGCTCCCAAAGCATAGCTATTAGGAGGTTCCCATGTCCAAATAAGATTAACAGGAAGACTCAGGTTTCCATAGTTCACAGTTTCAAACCAAGGATATAAAGTGATATTAGTTCCACTTGTACACAAAATTGAGGTAGCAACCATTGTGGACAAGGTACTTGGATCAGGTATAGTTACATCAATTCTTGGTTGAGGTGTTGTAATCATTGAGGGTACTGTATTCCCATTAGTCCATACAGTAGTAGTATAGATTCCACCTCCCCATACTCTATAATTATAAACTCCACAATCTACTGGAGTTACCAATGAATTGGTAGGAGGAGAACAAGGTATTATTACTTCGTCTTCATCAGGAAATAAATCACAACAAAATTGATAGGTATTTTTAGCCGCATAAAACCCTAATGACAATCCAGCTAAGATTGCAGCCCAATCTCCATCATTTGAAGTTACTGTGGCTGTATTTCCATTAGAATCAGTAAATGTGACAGTAAGTATAGATTTAACTATTATTGCTAGGGCAGCCATTACTCCAACAACTGTTGCAAATGTACCAACAATTAATGCTAAAGATCCACAAGCTAATTTTTGCCAAAAGTTATTACAATCTCTTATACTAACTCCATTATTATTCAATTCTCCAACATTCCCATCATAATAAAGCTTGTAATAATGTTGAGCAAAACCTTGATTAAGGTCTAAATATAAAGATACAACACTTTTATCATCCTCACATAAACTGGAATTGGATAATAAAATTTTCTGACTAGAAATAAAGGACTTATACTCTTCCAATGTAGGCGTTTCATTTAAGATGAAAGATTCTAAATCAGTAGAGTATGAAATAAGATAACTTTTTAATCCAGAAGAGATTTGAGAGATGGAATTGATATAACCTTGATGTCCTAACTGGTCATATTTTCCATATTCTTCATTCATCTCAGTAATTAATGCTTCTTTTTCTGATAATTGGATAGCATCAAAATATTCATCAAAGGTTGTAAGGTTATCTTGATGCTGTAATGTTCTTCCCAAATCTAACATATGTTCGAAAGTATTTACAATGTTAGTTGAGCTAGTACTTATTGCATCATTTGGTACATTTGTACATCCATTAGAAACAGCTATAGCTTCTGGTGAACATTGTATGTATAGAATTGTACAAGACAATAAAATACAAATTGATTTTACGAAATTTGATTTTCTAATTTTCTTCATTTTTGTTGAATTTTGGTGATAAAAAAGATCACCTCAAATCTATCTCGCTCTTTATTTTTTTCAATGGTAGAAAAGAGGAAAAAAGCGGAAATGAATGGAAGATTAGGGAAATTTTGAAACTCCTTAATTTTCTTATAGAATTCTTGGGTCACCAAACTGATCGAAAATGATCAAGATAGTTTTAGGCATTATTAAGCCTTGACCTAAAATAATTCCAGCTCTTTTGCATCTAGAAACTAACGTTTTTCGATGTATTCCATAAAAATTAGCAATTTGCGACTTAGTCATTGCGGTAAGATTGGTTTTCATATTCAAGCGTTTTTATTAAAAAAAATATGTAATTAACTTTATACTATTTTCCTTCAAAGGAAAGGAAAGGAAAGGAAAGGAAAGGAAAGGAAAGGAAAGGAAAGCTCCCCTATCAATCAAACATACACAAACAGTTTTACAAAAAAAAGGAAAGATTAAATTTTAACATAATAAATATATATCATACTCTTGTTAGCCTACTTCTGGAAAACTAATTTCTTCCTCCATATATTCCTCTCATTTCTAACTTCCAAAAAGTAAAATCCATTTTCTAACAACAATGCATTTACATCCCAATTCAGAACTCCCCTACCCGAGTGATTTCCCCGTTTAATTAATTTTCCATGCATATCAAAAAGCGAAATTTCAAACTCACCTTCTTTTTCTAACAATATATTTACATTTTCAAAAAATGGATTTGGGAAAACTTTAAATGGCATTTTCTTTTCAATCTCATTCAAACTAGTTATCATTCCATTTGTCCATTGCTCAGAATGAAAGGATAAAAGTTTCGCATCTAAACTCGCAAATTGTTCAGAAGAAACGTACCCATAACCGCCATCTCGAAAAGTAATCGCTTCCGTTTGACTATTAGCCAAAGCTAAACCTAATGAAATTTTCCTTTTATTCCCAGAGAAGAAATTCGTCCCCTGATAATCAAAACAAAACCAAGCAATATTAACTCCCGAAAAATTATACCCAATTAATCCCACGACTCCATCATCACTAATATCTGCACCAGTTATCAAACCTTGAACATTCATAGTTTCTCGCAATTGGGCTACATAATCCCCTGGTTCTGAAGGCATTACATAATGTCTAGTTTGTTGATCTATCCAGTTTTTTGAAAATAAATGTAAGCTGTCATTGTGAAAAAAGAATGCCTCACAATCATAATCTGTATTATTATTCGAAGGAGTAAAATCTACCTGATCACTAAATGAAAATTCAATTACTTCAGCCGTTGCTATACCCGAAGCTAGTTGAGATTTAAGTACTTTATAAATCTTCAAATCCATTCGATCGCCATCATTATTTCCAAAATCACCAATGTACAAATGCGTATCATCCTCCGCTAAGTCTTCCCAGTCTTCATTATTAGAATTAGCAATAATCACCGTATTCAATATCGAACCATCTGTGGTATCAATTTGGTAAATCTTATCTTCATTACCCGCATCATTATGGGTCCACAATTGATTATCAAAAAAAGCGAGTCCAGAAGTTTCTAAAATTTGAGTAGGAAGTATTGCAATCTGTTGGAGAGAATAGTTCGTGGTAGCATATTCGCAGGAGCCATCATTTATTGTTGCGGAAGAAGAATAATTATTGGCTAGTGGATCAGTACACCCAGGTTGAGCAAGTAAAGTGTTTATGGAAAAAAAGAGTCCAAATAAAATTAAGAGAAAATATTTTGTCATTCTTAAAAATAAGGAATTATTCATTTTAAAAAAATGTAAAATTATTGTTATGAAAATAATACGTCACTTTAATTTCAAATTAAAAGAAAAAAAACTGCAAACCTATAAGCCGAATTCTGTAACCTCAATTTCACTCAAGAGTGAAATGAAGCCTCTATCATTTATCTAGTTTCGTCGTCACCAACGAACCCAATCTGCCTACCCCTTCCTGCTGCATCGAAAAATCGACACAATGGAGCGAGCAACTCCACTTTCCAAAAGGAAAACTGAAATGTACGTGGCATTTCAACCCACAAGGTTTATCCACCTTCCCAATTGCTTGGGAACGTCGTGCGCTCTTACCGCACGTTTTCACCCTTACCCCGATTGCTCAGGGCGGTAATTTTCTGCGACACTCTCTGTATCTTTTTATTGCCGAAGCAATGAAAAAACCCCATCCGTTAGATGGTGTGGTACTCTACGTTGTCCGGACTTTCCTTTTCGCTAATTACTTAGCAAAACGATAGAGCGGTTTGCAGTATTTTCTTTTCTTAGAGCTTCTTGGAGAATTAAATTTTGGCTAAAAGCTTCCCTTTTTTTGATGACACTTCTTTAAAAAAAAAGTCAAATAGCCCAGACTATGTTCCTATTTTTTCGCATCGTTTCATCAAAAAATGAACATTTTTATCTCAAAATCTAATTCCCCAACAAGCTCTTAATTTGTCACAAAACTAATAAAATAATTAATTTCAAATATTATCAAAAAAACTTCATAACTACCTAACTATTAGGCCTTAAAGTATTTAATTTTTTCTTAATTTTACATTTCCAAAACCAAATTGGAATTGGATTAAAATTTGTGGTAATTTGTTAAGGAATGAGTTCTAATCGATTCAGGTTCTTCGCTGCTTCTTTTAAATTCATTCTTAATACCTATTTCCAAAAGTCGGGAAGGCGAAATTAATCAATTACTAATGATTAATTTTCAATTTCCTCCATATTATTTCCTGAATATATCTTATGACTAAGAAACAACTATACCTCATTGGCTTAACCCTCCTTTTTCTATTTTTGGCTTTGGGTTTTGACTTTTATAATCAACGAACCGTTGAAACACAGCAATATGCTTCCATTATCGAAAAGCATCTCCATGAAAATGAGGAGGAAGTCGAAAATTTTTTCGAAGAGAAAAATTTTATTGGTCGCCAACTTTCCAATCAAAGTACGCCAGAAGATTTTGCAAAAATAGAAAGCCTTTACAAAAAAGATTATACCCTTTGCATTTATTTGGAAGACTCTTTAGCCTTTTGGACAAACAATGATGTTACGCCAAATCGATTACTACTCAAAGGAGAAAATGCAAATCTGTATTCTGGATATTTCAAACTTTCCAATGGACATTATGAAGTTCTAAAAAAATCATTTATCCAACCTGGACTTGGTAAATATACTGTTTTCGGTTTTATTCCAATTAAATATGAATACGAATTAGAAAGTTCCTATTTGGAAAATATTTTTAAAGCTGATAAAAACATTCCAAAACAAATTTCCATTTCGGAAAAACCATCTGCGGTAGAAATTAAAAATAGATCAGGTAAAATTCTTTCCTATTTAACCGCAACTACTTCGCAAGTTCAAGATCCGATCAAGCAACAATTTTTGTTTTTGTTGTACGCCTTTTCTTTTGTTTTCCTTGGGATTTTGATTAATATTTTTGCAAAAAATATTTCATTGACTCGTCCACCATGGATGGGATTTGCATTCTTGGTGGTAACTGTTTTTGGAATTCGATTCATTACCATGCAAATGAATTTCACAAGTAAGTTCACCGAACTCTCTTTTTTCAAACAAAATTTCCACTCTTCTTATCTCGGAAACTCGCTAGGTGATCTGGTCATCAATATCGTTTTGCTTTTTTGGATAATGGTTTTTTTCCATACAGAATTTAGAGTTCGTCCAACTAAAAAATTGACTGACGTTCATCGCTTTGGATTGACAACCTTAAATTACTTTTCTATAATTCTTGGAATTTTAATGATCTCCAACGTTTTTCAACAGTTGGTTTTTAATACTGATATCACTTTCGATTTTGATCATATTTTCAGCTTGGATAAGAATAGTTTTATTGCCATCATGGCTTCGTTGCTTTTGTTGGTGGCCTTATTCCTTTTTAGTCAACGAATTATGGAAACCATTTTAAAGTTAGGTTTAAAAAAATTCGTTCGACTCGGTGCGTTAGGTTTAGCTTCTTTATTGGCGATTCCTATTATCATAAAATCTAATTCAGATTTGCCTGTTGTAGAAATGATTATTATAGGATACATGTTCAATTTGATTTTTGACATTTACGTCGATAATAATCGTCCTAGTTTTATTTGGCTGGTGATTTGGTTAGTGGTCTTTGCTATGATTCCATCCATTTTATTATTTAAATATAATAATGATATGGACTTTGGAAGACGACTGAAATATGCTGATGAATTATCTGATTTGAAAGATAGACTAGCGGAAGAGAGTTTAGAAAACGTAAAAAAAGATATTAAAAGTGATCGAGAACTGAAGGGATTATTAAAACCATTTCCTTTTAAAGCAGATCCAAAAAAAGTCTTATCTATCATCAACAAACACTTTACAGATAACATTTATTTACATAATAATTATCAATATGACTTCCATGCCTATACGCAATTTGGTTCAGCCCTAGACTCATTTCCTTCAGCGAAGGATCAATTAGAAATAAAATTAAATGATGCCACATCTACGGGAACTAACGATTTGAAATTTCTTACTCAAAAAAATAATAAAAATACTTACTTACTAAATTTCAATTTTTTCCCAGAAGGCTCTCCTAATGAACCGATCAATTTAGTGCTGGAAGTAGAAAGAAATAGAAGAGATCAGTCCAAAGTTTTCACGGAATTATTGATCGAAAAACAATATAAAAATCTCAATAATTTAGGAAATTACGAATACGCGATTTACAATAAAAATGAATCTCTTATTTACAAAGAAGGAGAATCTTACGATGACAAATATGAGTTTGATGCCATTCCTTCTCCAACGGAAAATCCGATTGAAATCAAGGATGGTGTTCGCTCGCATTTAATTTATCGAGCTTCTAATGATAATATTGTTGTGATCAGCAAAGAGTTACCGACTGCCAGGAGAATTATTACCTTGTTTGCATTTTTGTTTGTTTTATTATTAATCGTGATTTTGTTTTTGATGCTTTTTAATTCCATTTTTAAATCACTTCCTTCCATCTTCAATTTCACCTTCGACAAAGTGATGAGTATCCGTACTCGAATTCAAATGGCGGTAATTGCATTGACTGTTATCTTTTTCTTTTCCATTGGTTTTGTGACCGTTCGATATTTTAGTGATGAAAGAGGTAATTATCATGAAGGTCGTTTAGATAGAAAAGGGAAAGCGATTTTAATGGATACTAATTTAGAGCTCGAAGATTATTATAGTCGAAATGAAAATAAAGATTTTGATTATGATCGAATGTTAAAACGGATTTCTACGGTACATCGAATGGATGTAAATATCTATGATAAAAGTGGAATGCTGATTAGTTCTTCCGAGAGTGATGTCTTCAATAAAGGTATCGTTTCAAGATCAATGGATGCCATGGCATTCAATGCTTTGTCTCGAATGAATAAATTAAAATATACACAAGAAGAAGAAAAAGTAGGTTCGTTAACTTACAAAGCTGCTTACCTTCCTCTAAAATTATCTCTTCTAAAAAACAATGAAATTGAAACGCAAACGGTTGCCTACATGGGCCTCCCTTATTACTCAAAACAACGAGAGCTGCGAGATGATGTCAACGTTTTTATGGGAACTCTTTTGAATTTATATGTTTTTCTTTTATTGATTGCAGGTGCGGTGGCAATTGGAATTACCAATTCGATTACTCGACCAATTGCACGAATCGGAGAGAAATTGAAAGAGTTTAAATTAGGAAAAAGAAATGAGCCACTCGTGTGGGAAAGTAAAGATGAATTAGGTGACTTGATTGAAGAGTATAATCGATTGATAAAAAAAGTGGAAGAGAGTGCCGAAAAATTAGCGCATCAAGAGCGGGAAGGTGCTTGGCGTGAAATGGCAAAACAAGTGGCACATGAGATTAAAAATCCATTGACTCCGATGAAGCTAAGTATTCAATATTTGTTGCATGCTTACCGCTCCAATCCAGAGGACATTTCTCCTTTATTAAAAAGAGTGTCGGGAACTTTGATTGAGCAGATTGATAACTTGGCTTCGATTGCTTCTGAGTTCTCCAATTTTGCCAAAATGCCTCGTGCTGATAATCAAAAATTAGTGGTGAATGATTTGGTTGAATCTGTTTTTGATTTTTTCAATGAAGGTTCGGAAATGATTGATTTAAATTTGGAATTACCTGAAAATCAAATCTTTGTTTTTGCAGATAAAAATCACTTGATCCAAGTTTTGAATAATTTGATAAAAAATGCAACGCAAGCAATTCCAGATCATCGTCGGGGTAATATTATTGTTTCTCTGCATCAGCGAGATCAAACGGCAGTCATCAAGGTAAAAGATAATGGAACTGGAATTTCTGAAGATCAAAGGAATAAAGTTTTTGTTCCCAACTTCACGACCAAGAATTCTGGAACAGGTTTGGGACTAGCCATTTCCAAAAATATTATTGAATCGGTGGATGGAAAAATTCACTTTGAATCAATTGTAGATGTAGGAACTGATTTCTTTGTGGAGTTACCGATTGTTGAAATTCGAGCGATGGAGGAAGTATAATTTTTTTTCCAATCTCGATATAAAGAGAGGTGTTAGCGCTTAAAGCGCTAACACCTCTTCTTTTTTTAAGAACTAATATTATATAAAAAAAAATACATTTGAATTAATTTTCAATTCAATACTTCACCTCTCTCGCCATAGTTTTACATTATAATTTAACTCTAAAACAATTTTATGAAAGTAATTATTTTCTTTATTTCATTGCTAACTTTTACTTTTTATTCCGTTAATCTTCAATCTCAATCAAGGAAAGATACTTCAAAGAGTGAGTTAGCCATTTCAAAGGAAACCAAAAAGAATGCATTAAAAGTCAGTCTACTATCTCCACTTTTAGAGCATTTAGAAATATCATATGAAAGAGTTTTACATCCTCAAGGAAATTTAGAGTTCAGTTTGGGACGAATCGGTTTTGGAAATTTCAAACATGAAACGCTAACTATTGAAGACCAAAGATTAGGGAGTCGTAAAATTCCTGTAGTAAAAAAAGGATTATTTTTTAGAGCAGGTTATAAACATTTTTTCCATCATCCTGTCTCAAAAAGAAGTGGAGTATCCACTAGCTTTTTTAATGGACTTTATTTACAACCTGAATTGACAATTGGTTCTTATGAGAAAAATGACTTTGAAAAAATTGTCGAGGTTAATTCTGGTTTGGTTTCAGATTATACTATTTCTGAGAAAAAAATAAATTACCAAGCATTGCTATTGAAAATTGGTTGGCAACGAGTTTTATCAAAACATTTTTTAATTGATTGTTCATTTGGCGTTGGAGTTGGAAACGATAATGTTACGAAATCGTCAAGTGATAAATTTTTATACGCTGGAGAATTTCATCGAGGAATTTACAAAACCAATGGAGGAACCACGCTTGCGACAAATGGTGCGATTAAATTAGGCTATGCTTTTTAGAATAAAAAAATAAGTTTGCGATTAAATTTTGGCGAAGCTACCGAAGATCGTTTCGGTAGCTTTTTTTAAAATGAACCTTCCAAAAAAATAAATAAAATGAAAAAAATCACCTCTTCATTTCATTGATGTTTTTCTTGTTTATTTTTTCCAAAAAAATTTCTGCTCAGGAAAATAGAAATCCTAGAAAAATTATTGCCATAAAAATTGATCCAATATCGCCTATCTTTTTCCAACACTCTAACTTTGGTCTTGAATATTCCTTTGCACCAAGTCATAGTGTTGAGTTAACATATAGAGCAATTGGTCTGGGTATTATTAACGATGGAACTTTAAAAATAACAACTAATGGCGAGTCAGTTACAAAACCTAAAACTAGAAAAGGTTATTTTTTTTCAGTTGGGTATAAATATTATTTTAATTCAACTGACTTAGACGGCTGGTATGTGAAACCAGAATTTCTTTTTGGAAATCATCATAAATACGAAATTACAAGACTACCCAATTCTATTTCATTTGAAAAATCAGAAGGAAAATTAAAAGCAACCTTAATCAATATCGGTTTTCAACAAAAACTAAAAAGGAGTTTTATTATTGAATATTTTTTTGGAGTAGGTTATAGAAAAGGTGATATCGTTGAACAGAAACCTAATTTGACTTATTCAGTCAAGTTGTTTTCAGAATTACCAAAAAGTGTTGCTATGAAAGCAGGAATAAATTTAGGGTTTACCTTTTAAAAAATAAGTTTGCGATTTAATATAGATAAGCTACTGGAATTCGTTTCGGTAGCTTTTTTTATAAAACTAACATTAGATTAAATAATATATACCCGAACTAAAGTTTAATCCAAAAGCATCTCAAATGAAGTTTATTTTTGAAATAAAAACATGAATAAATTAATTTCGTCCAGTATTATTTTCGCTCTATTTTTCTTTGCACTTCAAAATGTAAAAGGACAATCTCCTTCTAAAAGTTCAGTCATTGGAATTAATCTTTCTAAACTAACAAAGGTGAATGGATTAATGATCAATGTCTTTCCAAAAGATTATTCAGATTCCACCAGTTTCCCTACAGTAAATGGAATTGAATTGGGTGTTTCTCCTATAACTATTTTTTTTCCATTTTTAGTTGCAATTCATTCTATCGATCCAGATTTTCATCAACCATTATTAGACAATATAAAATTTCAACACCATAAAAAAATTAATGGAATCCAAGTTAGTTTATTAAACATGGAGCCGACATTAATTAATGGGGTAGACATTAATGCATCTGGAAGTTTTGAATCAAAAGTAAATGGAATTACTTGCTCTCTAATAATTAACAAACATCACAAAATAAACGGTTTGACTGTAAGTATAATGGGAAACCATGATACAGAATGCAATGGAGTCCAAGTAGGATTATTTAATTCCTCCAAAAAATTAAGAGGATTCCAATTTGGTTTATGGAATAAAAATGAAAAACGATCTTTACCTTTTATCAATTGGTATTTTGGCAAAAAATAAGTTTGCGATTCAATATAGACAAAGCTACTAGAATTCGTTTCGGTAGCTTTTTTTTGTTAAATATAAAAATGAAATACAATTCCATCCCGGAAATTAAGTTTTTATAAAAACGAAAAACATGAAATCTATCATTATTATTCTCTTTATATCTTTTTTCTCTTTTCAAAAACCCAATGCTCAAGTACTTGACCGTATTCCTTTTTCAATGAAAGAATATTTTGAAGATCAAAGAAAAGATATCGTCAAATTCAATTTAACCTCTCCCCTTTTAGGCAATATTTCTTTTTCCTATGAGCATGCTTTTCATCCACGAAAAACCATTGAACTAAAAATGGGATTTATCCAATCCAACAAAATTTCCCCTGAATCTTTGGATGGAATTTACTTAGGATTTGGATATAAGTTTTTCATCTCACCTGTTCACTCCATCAAAAGAGGATGGACTGTTCCCGTCCTTCAAGGGTTTTATATTCAACCAGAATTACTCATAGGTGTTACTAATAAAAATATATCTTCATCCACTTCTTTCTCTTCCGGATTGCCTACCGATATTCCATCAGCTAAGCAAAAAATAAATTACCAAGTTGTTTTAGTCAATTTTGGATTACAAACCACAGTTTTGAAAGTATTGATTTTGGATTTATTTGCAGCCGGTGGCTTAGGAAGAGATAACCTTGAAAGTAATGGGAAAATATTCTTCCCACAAAATGAAGCAATTTACCATCAGGGAATTCTTAAAACAAATAGAGGAATTAGTCTTGCAGGAAAGGCTGGTGTTCGATTGGGCATTCTATTTTAAAAAATATTCTTCTTGCTATTTTATTAAAGTACTTTCGCTATTGTTTCTTTTTAATTAAATTTACGGAGTTAGACGTTTTTGACGTAAATCATTTTTTATTTAAAAACAGCTTGTGGAAAATAAATTAACTGAAAATATTACCCGAAGTTTTGAATTGCCTTTGCCAGATGCAGCTACGATGGATCAGCAATTGGATCAGATTATTCCTAAAGTTCGACCTTGGGGAGAAGATCTTTACGAGCAACAATATTATTTGGATACCCGATGGTTAGAGGTTCGAGATGATGATGAATTTCATGAATCGGTCTTGCATATTTTTCGAGATGAAGGAGAATATTTAATTTCTATTGATGGAAATATCACTTCTGGGATTTGGAAAATTTTAAGTAAGTCCAATACTTTTATCATTGAAAAAGTAGTCGGTGATTCGGTCATTACTAGTGAACTTTACGACTTAGCTTTTTTGAATAAAGATTTTTTTATCCTAAGGAAGCATGGCGACCAAAAACGAAAAGGAGGAAATAAATATTTTGTTTTGGCTCGTGAAGGTGCTGTTCGTGGATTGGAATGGAGAGATATAATGGAATTGTTGTTTAATCAATATCGAAATAATTCAACTTATATGGCTGCCTTGATTGCATTGGTGGTTATGGTTTTGGGGACGTTGGCGTATTCATTTTTTTATAAGTAAAGGGAATAACATTTTCCAAAACAGAAACGCCTCATTTCGATTACTCGAAATGAGGCGTTTAATATTTTTATTAAAATGGAAATTAGCCAGCAACAACTCCAGCCTCAGCCAAAGCTTTCAACATTGTATCACCAATTTGAGCAGGAGAATTCACAACATGAATTCCACACTCAGCCATAATTTTCATTTTTGCTTCAGCAGTATCTTCCGCACCACCAACGATTGCACCAGCATGTCCCATCGTTCTACCTGCAGGAGCAGTTTGACCTGCGATAAAACCAACAACTGGTTTTGTTCCATGAGCTTTGATCCAATGTGCAGCATCAGCCTCCATGCTTCCTCCAATCTCTCCGATCATCACGATAGCATCTGTATCAGGATCTTCCATCAATAATTGAACAGCTTGTTGAGTCGTAGTTCCAATAATTGGATCACCACCGATTCCAATACAAGTTGATTGTCCTAATCCAGCTTTTGTAATTTGATCAACTGCTTCGTAAGTCAATGTACCTGATCGAGAAACGATTCCAATACGACCTGGGTTATGAATAAACCCTGGCATAATTCCAACTTTCGCTTCACCTGGAGTCATCACACCTGGACAGTTTGGTCCAACCATTCGACAATCTTTGTCAGATAAAAATGCATTCACTTTTACCATATCTTGAACCGGAATTCCTTCCGTAATGCAAATGATCACTTTAATTCCAGCATCAGCAGCTTCCATAATCGCATCAGCAGCAAATGGTGGCGGTACAAAAATAATAGAAGTATCTGCTCCTACTTTTTCAACTGCCTCAGCAACTGTATTAAAAACTGGACGATCCAGATGAGTCATTCCTCCTTTTCCAGGAGTCACCCCACCAACTACAGGTGTTCCATATTCGATCATTTGACCAGCATGAAATGTACCTTCTTTTCCAGTAAATCCTTGAACGATAATTTTGGAATCTTTTCCTACTAAAACTGCCATCTTTATTTTTTTATTAGTTAAAATTAAATTTGTAGTTCAACATATCAGAAGTCAATTACTCTTCTGTTTCTTCTTCGAAAATGAAAACATCTTCGTTATCTTTTTTCATAAAATAATGCTCTCGTCCGTACTTCTCGATATTGAGTTGTAAATCTTTTTCGTCTTTTTTGACTTCTTCGATTTTCTCAATATAATAATCTCTATCTGACTTCATCTGCTCAACTTTCTGGCTTAATCCCCAATTTTCATAAAATTGGTGTTTATCAAAAAAAACCATCCACATAGTAAAAAATGCAAGCACTAAGAAATACTTGTTTCTTATCGGAGCTGGAATTGCTCGAGTAATGGGTTTAAATGGATTATTTCTCACAGCCATAGTCAAGGCATTTTTTTTTCAAGGGCAAATATAAGGATTTTTTTTAACGGTGAACGGTTAACTGGAAATGGTTAATACCATTTATGAATACCCGTTCTGGGAATATTAACCATTCACCGCTAAGCATTAACCATTATCCTAAAAGTGCTTTTCCTGGGTAAATTGCAGCATCACCTAACTCTTCTTGAATTCGCAACAATTGATTGTATTTTGCGATTCTATCAGATCGAGAAGCTGAACCAGTTTTAATTTGACCTGTATTTAAGGCTACTGCCAAATCAGCAATAGTTGTGTCTTCTGTTTCACCTGATCGGTGACTCATTACTGAAGTGAATGAGTGACGTTTTGCCAAACTTACCGCTTCAATAGTTTCAGTCAATGTTCCAATCTGATTTACTTTTATCAAAATTGAATTAGCAGAAGCCTCTTCAATTCCTCTTTGTAATCTAGTTGTATTAGTTACAAAAAGATCATCACCAACCAATTGACATCTGTCTCCGATAGAAGCAGTCAATGCTTTCCAACCAGTCCAATCATCTTCATCCAATCCATCTTCAATTGAAAGTATTGGATATTTATCTACCCAACTTTTCCAATAATCCACCATTTCAGAACTAGTCAATTTATCTCCAGTAGAAGAAGCAAAATGATATACCTTTTCTTCTGCATTATAAAATTCAGAAGCCGCAGCATCCATTGCGATCAAAATATCCTCGCCTGGTTTATAACCTGCTTTTTCAATTGATTGCAAAACGATTTCTATCGCTTCGTGATTTGATTTAATGTTTGGAGCAAAACCACCTTCGTCACCAACGTTAGTTGAGTAACCTTTTGATTTTAAAACATCTTTCAACGTATGAAAAACTTCCACTCCCATTCTTAATCCTTCGGAAAAAATCTCCGCTCCCACAGGCATAATCATAAACTCTTGAAAGTCAATGCTATTATCTGCATGAGATCCACCATTCAAAATATTCATCATTGGAACTGGCAAAACATGTGCGTTGACACCTCCCAAATATCGGTAAAGTGGTTGTTCCAATTCAGCTGCAGCAGCTTTAGCTATAGCTAAAGAAACTCCCAAAATAGCATTTGCACCTAATTTAGATTTATTAGGTGTACCATCTAAATCCAACATAATTTGGTCAATCTCTCTTTGTTCAAAAACACTTGTACCAATTAAGTTATCTCTAATTTCTTCTTCCACATTGGAGCATGCCTTTAAAACTCCTTTTCCTAAATATCTAGATTTGTCTCCATCTCTTAATTCAACTGCTTCATACTTTCCAGTTGAAGCGCCAGAAGGAACTGCCGCCAATCCAGTATGACCTGTCTCAGTTACTACTTCAACTTCTACAGTTGGATTTCCTCTAGAATCTAAAATTTCTCTTGCGTGAATGTCGATAATTGCACTCATGTTTAAACTGTTTTTTTAACTCCGTTTTGGAACAGAATTGATTTGAAAAAAATAGGTTATCTTTTTTTGATTAAGATTGGTAGTGCATTCAAAATGGGTAGTTTTGAAGGTGCAAAGAAACGAAAAATTTAGGGGGAATTGAAGATTTTAAAAAGAACAAATTCATCTTTTTATAATAACAAAAGCGAGTCTTAAATTTAAGACCCGCTTCCATTTTTATTCTAAACAAAAATTGATTTAATTTTACTAAACCGCAACTTTTGCATCCTCTTCTAACATTTCTAAAAATTGGTCAAAAAGGTATCTCGCATCATGCGGCCCAGGAGCTGCTTCAGGGTGATATTGAACTGAAAACGCTTTTTTGTTTTTCACCTTAATACCTTCGATTGTTTCATCATTCAAGTTTACATGAGTGATTTCCACTTTATCGCTTGCTTTGATCGCATCTGGACTTACTCCAAAACCATGGTTTTGACTAGTAATTTCACATTTTCCTGTTATTAGATTTTTCACGGGATGATTGATTCCTCGATGTCCGTGGTGCATTTTGTAAGTAGGAATATCATTTGCCAAAGCTAAAATTTGATGACCAAGACAAATTCCAAAAAGTGGTTTATCAACTTTTAAAAATTCCTTCGCAGTAACAACTGCATAATCCATTGGTTCTGGATCGCCAGGACCATTCGAAAGAAAATATCCATCAGGATTCCAAGCTATAACATCTGCTGCAGGTGTTTTTGCTGGAAAAACTTGGAGGTAACAATTCCGTTTTGTGAAGTTGCGTAGGATGTTCATTTTCGTTCCAAAATCCATTACCGCTACTTTAAATTTAGCAGTTGGATCTCCATAAAAATATGGTTTATCAGTACTCACTTTACTTGCTAATTCTAAACCAGCCATACTCGGCGCTTTTTTCAAACGCTCCTTTAACTCTTCTAAATCTGAAATTTCTGACGAGATGATTCCATTCATTGCTCCCTTTGTTCGAATATGTCGAACAATTGCACGAGTATCTAGATCTGAGATTCCAACTAGGTTTTCTTTTTCAAAATAATCTTGAATAGACTCATCAGCCATTTTTCGAGAATATTGCCAAGTAAAATTCTTACAGATTAATCCTGAAATCTTAATCGAATCTGATTCCGCATCAGTATCTTTTGTTCCGTAATTTCCAATATGAGCATTAGTCGTAACTAATAATTGGCCAAAATAAGATGGATCAGTAAAAACTTCTTGATATCCAGTCATTCCTGTATTGAAGCAAATTTCACCAGTTGTGGTTCCAATCGCTCCAGCTGATTTTCCGTGAAAAACGGTTCCATCTTCTAATAATAAAACTGCAGGTACTTGTTTCATGATAAAAGTCAATTATAATTTGAAAAATGTGATTAAAAGTTGTCCTTTCAAATAGTAATCTCAATTCTTTTAAAATTAAGAACTTAATAATTTCTGTAAGTTTATATATAAGGCGTAAAGCCTCTAAAAGTTTATTTTTTCCTAAAAAAAAGGCTGTTCACTTTAAAAGTAGAACAGCCTTTTTTACAAAACTATAATGAAATCATAATAATTATTCTTCCCCAGATGAATCAGAATCTTTAGTATGAGTATCTTCATTTACAACTGTTCCAGACTCTTCAACCGTGCCACTCTTCAAGATGTCCATTTCTGGATCGTCACCTTTTACTACTTCTTCAACTGCATCAGTAGCGGTTGCAGCAGCAACTTTAGCACCACCTCTTCTTCTACGAGTTTTCTTCTTACCTGTTCCAGAAGGTTTATCATTTGTATAAACTGTGTTATAGTCTACAAATTCAATCATTGCCAATTCAGCAGCATCACCTTTACGGAAACCAGTTTTGATAATTCTTAAATATCCACCAGGTCTGTCAGCAATTTTTGGTGCAACATTATCAAACAACTCAATAATAGATTCTTTACTTTGTAAATAACTAAAAACAACCCGTCGAGAGTGAGTGGTATTTGTTTTACATTTTGTAATAATTGGCTCTAGGTGAAGTCTTAATGCTTTAGCTTTTGCCAAAGTTGTATTAATTCTTTTGTGCTCAATTAATGAATTAGACATGTTTTTCAACAATGCTGTTCTGTGGCCTTTTTTTCGACCTAAGTGATTAAACTTTTTACCGTGTCTCATTTTGACTGATTTAATTTTTAATTAAAAAATAAAGAACATCGCAGCACCGGAATCTTTTGGACGCATCGGTTACTGCATTATATAAAATTAGAGATTGATAACGAATTACCAATCTCTAATTAATTTTTACTCTTCGTCTAATTTATATTTTGATAAGTCCATTCCAAAAGTTAAACCTTTGTCTTGAAGTAACTCTTCGATCTCAACCAAAGATTTCTTACCAAAGTTTCTAAATTTCAATAATTCATGAGTGTCATACTTTACCATCTCAGCCAAAGAATTAATCTTAGCAGCTTTCAAACAGTTATAAGCACGTACTGAAAGATCTAAATCTTCTAAAGATGTTTTCAACAACTTACGCATGTGTAAGATATGCTCATCTACAATGTTGTCTTCACGGCTACCACCATCTTCGAAAGTGATATTTTCGTCCGTAATTAACATCAAGTGTTGGATTAAGATTCGAGAAGCATCTTTGATTGCTTCTTCCGGATGAATTGTACCATCAGTTTTCACATCGATAGTCAACTTTTCATAATCCGTTCTTTGACCTACACGAGTGTTAGATACTTTGTATGCAACATTCTTGATAGGTGTGTAGATTGCATCGATTGGAATAACTCCAATTGCAGCATCTTTTGGCAAATTCTCATCTGCAGGAACATATCCACGACCTTTAGTGATCGTTAATTCCATCTCAAGGTTTACAAATGGCTCCATGTTACAAACTAGCAAATCCGGATTCATTATTTTAAAAACATTAGTGTGCTCCTCTATGTCACCTGCTCTAAACTCTTCTTTTCCACTAATTGTTAAGTATATTTTTTCAGAAGAAATATCTTCATCAGCAATTAATTGCTTGATTCTGATTTGTTTCAAATTCAAAATAATATCAACTACATCTTCCACTACTCCTCTGATGGTAGCAAATTC
This sequence comes from uncultured Saprospiraceae bacterium, assembly GCA_937981555.1. GTDB lineage: Bacteria > Bacteroidota > Bacteroidia > Chitinophagales > Saprospiraceae > CAJQQY01. Next base: position 143,611 of record CALJOK010000001.1, on the reverse strand, counting down.
ATGCTCCACACCAGCAATACGTACTGCAGAAATAGCGAAACCTTCCAAAGAGGAAAGTAAAACTCTTCTTAATGAGTTCCCTACTGTTTGACCGAATCCTGGCTCAAGTGGTTTGAAGTCGAAAGTACCTTCGAAGTCGTTGGCTTTCTGCATCAAAATCTTGTCAGGCTTCTGGAAATTTAAAATGCTCATATTTATTGGAGGTATTATTTGAAGAAAAATAAATAATTAAAACGCTATAAGTAAATATAGAAAAATTTACTTTTGCAAAGTTGAGTTTTAATTTTTTTTGAAAATACTGTGCAGTAATATCTGTAGTATGAAAACAATCAGCAACAACTGATGAAGTATCAATTGTTGCTGAAGTTTATTTTTATTTAGAGTATAATTCGACGATCAACTGTTCGTTGATGTTTTCCGGAATATTTTCTCTTTCTGGGTATTCTAAGAATTTTCCAGTCATTTTAGATGGAGTAAACTCAATCCAACCGAATTTCTTAGATTCATTTTTATTTGCATTAATGCTTTCTTCAACTACAAGCAATCCTTGAGATTTTCCTCTTACTGAAATTACATCTCCAGGATGTAGTTGAGTAGAAGGAATATTATTAACAATACCATTAATAACAATGTGCTTGTGAGAAACTAACTGACGAGCTGCTCTTCGAGTAGGTGCTATTCCCATTCTGAAAACAACATTGTCTAAACGAGCTTCTAAGAATTGAAGTAAAACTTCACCAGTAACACCTTTTTTACGAGTTGATTTCTCAAACAAGTTTCGGAATTGTCGCTCTAATACACCATAAGTGTATTTAGCTTTTTGCTTTTCCATTAATTGGTTAGCATAGTCCGACTTTTGTTTTCTCTTTCGAGAGTTACCGTGCTGTCCCGGAGCATATTTCTTTTTTTCAAAAGCTTTGTCAAAACCAAAAATAGGTTCTCCTAATGCTCTAGCTTTTTTTGAAGTGGGTCCAGTATATCTTGCCATTTCTAATTATGATTTTCTATGGATATTTAATTTCCTATTGGAATAAATTAGTCCCAAAAGGGATTAAACTCTTCTACGCTTAGGTGGACGACAACCGTTGTGAGGAATTGGAGTCATATCTTTTATTTTAGATACTTTGATTCCAACATTATCAACTGCACGGATGGCAGATTCTCTTCCAGAACCAGGTCCTTTTACATACACAATTGCATGACGCATTCCTGCTTCATATGCTACTTTTGCAGCATCAGTTGCAGCTACTTGCGCAGCATAAGGTGTATTTTTCTTAGAACCTCTAAAGCCTGCTTTACCAGCAGATCCCCAAGAAATAACCTGTCCAGCCTTATTTGTCAAAGAAATAATGATGTTGTTGAAAGTAGCTTGAATGTGCACTTGGCCTTCAGCTTCAACTCTAACTTTCCTTTTTTTTGCTAATTTTTTACCTTTCGCCATTTTGAAATGTCGTTGTTAGTTGAGAAGTTGTAGATTTTATAAAACCAACAACTGGCAACCATGATCAATATATTATTTAGTAACCTTTTTCTTACCTGCAACAGTTTTCTTCTTACCTTTTCGAGTACGTGCATTAGTTTGCGTACGTTGACCTCTCAATGGCAATCCCTTTCTGTGACGTAATCCTCTGTAGCATCCAATATCCATCAATCGCTTGATGTTAGTTTGAACTTCAGATCTTAATTGACCTTCTACTTTATATTCGTCTTGGATAAGTTTCGAAATTTCACGGATATTATCATCAGTCCAATCACCAATCTTAGTATGCTCATCAACACCTACTCTATCCAAAATTTCTTTTGCTAAAGTCGATCCGATGCCATAGACGTAGGTCAAACCGATAATTCCTCTTTTGTTACGTGGTAAATCATTACCTGCAATACGAGCCATATTATTTTGATTATGTATTCGTCCCCTAGGGGCTAAATTATTTACTTAAAAATTATCCTTGACGTTGCTTGAACCTAGGATTCTTCTTGTTAATTACGTACAATTTTCCTTTTCGTCGAACGATCTTACAATCTACTGATCGTTTTTTTATGGAAGCTCTTACTTTCATGATATTTATTTTAGTTGTTATTTTTAGAGAATAACAATGTTATTATTTGTATCGGTAAGTTATTCTACCTCTTGATAAATCGTATGGAGACATTTCTACGGCAACTTTATCACCTGGCAAAATTCGAATATAATTCATTCTCATTTTCCCTGAAATAGTTGCTACAATTTGATGGTCATTCTCCAAACGTACTCGAAACATTGCGTTTGACAATGCTTCTTCAATGATACCATCTTGTTTTATTAAATCCTGTTTTGCCATGTTTAAATTTTCGGAGTGCAAATATCTAACTTTTTATCGAGATTTCCCTAACTTCTGGGTTATTTTTAATATTCTCTTCCACTTTGTTATGATTCGATAAAATATCTGCTTTTTCCTTTCTAACTACTATTGTATGTTCATAATGTGCTGAAGGAGTTCCATCTTTAGTAATTATGGTATGTCCATCAGGTGATTGCCGAACTTCTTTTTTTCCTAAATTAATCATTGGTTCAATAGCTATTACTAGTCCATTCCTTAAAACTACTCCTCTTCCCCTTTTTCCGAAATTAGGGACTTGAGGTTCTTCATGCAATTGTTTTCCCAATCCATGCCCCACTAATTCTCTAACAACTCCATACTTATAAGGTTTTTCACAATAATTTTGAATTGCGTAACCAATATCTCCAATTCTCTTTCCGACAACTGCTTGCTCAATACCTTTGTACAAAGCTGTTTTAGTTACCCGAAGTAATTCCATGGTTTCTTCTTTTACATCTCCAAGTGCAAATGTATAAGCTGCATCCCCATAAAATTCATTCATATATGTTCCACAATCAACAGAAACGATGTCTCCATCTTTGAATTCATAGTCAGCTGAAGGTACACCATGTACAACACCTTCATTTATTGATATGCAAAGTGTTGCAGGAAAACCATAAAGGCCTTTAAATCCGGGAATTGCACCATAATCACGAATAAGCTCTTCTGCTTCTCGATCAATTTTAGCTCCTTTTACACCTGGTCTAATGACGCTGGCAACATGAGCTAAAGCTTTACAAACTAACAAACAACTTTCTCTAATTAACTCTACTTCTTCGTCAGTTTTATATATTGGCTTCTTTTTCAAAATGTAAAATTCGTATTTACCGTTTTTATTAAATCAATCAAAAAGGAGAATAAGATTGAATTCCTACTTTTTGAAAATCTACATACTTGCTCCAATTCCTTGAATTCTACTTCTTCCCTGACCTCTTCCAGATTTCACTAATCCGTCATATTTACGCATCAACAAGTGGCTATCGATTTGTTGTAATGTATCTAAAACAACTGCAACCAAAATCAATAATGATGTCCCACCAAAGAACATAGCAAAACCAATGTTAATTCCTAAAACGTTAGCAGCAACTGCTGGAAGAATTGAGATCAAACCTAAGAAAATAGATCCAGGTAAAGTAATTCTCGATGTTACTGAGTCAATAAAATCAGCTGTATTTTTACCTGGTTTGATACCTGGAATAAATGCATTTTGTCTTTTCAAGTATTCTGCATATTGAGTAGGATTTACTAATAATGCAGTATAAACATATGTGAAAATAACTACTAAAAAGAAGTAGATAATATTGTACGACCATGACGTAAAGTCAGATAAGCTACTTAAGAAGCTTGACCCTCCTCCTTCTGGTGAAGCATAGTTACCAAGAGCTGCTGGTAAGAACATTAATGCTTGAGCAAAAATGATTGGCATTACTCCCGCTGCATTTACTTTCAATGGAATGTAATCCCTATTTCCAGTTGCAGGCATTGCATTAGAACTTCTTCCAACCATACGTTTTGCAAACTGAATAGGAATTCTTCTAACTCCTTGCACAATTAAAACTGTAGCTACAACAACTCCAAATAATGCTGCGAATTCTAAAATCAACATCACAATCCTGTTGTTGTTAAATTGACTTGTAATTTCAAAAGCTAAAGCACCTGGAAGTGTTGCTATAATTCCGATGGTAATCAAAAGTGATATACCATTTCCAATTCCTTTATCTGTTATCTTTTCTCCTAACCACATTGCGAATACAGTACCTGTAGTCAAAATGATTAAGTTAGCAAAATAGAATAATGTCTTTTGATTTTCCATGGCAGTAGCAATAGCACCTTGGGAATCTAAATATGTTAAATAACCACTACCTTGAACTAAACAAATAGCAACAGTTAACCAACGAGTTATCTGTGTAATTTTCTTTCTTCCAGCTTCCCCTTCTCGTTGTTGCAATCTTTGGAAATAAGGAACAGCAAATCCTAACAATTGAATAATAATCGATGCCGTAATATAAGGCATGATCCCTAATGCAAAAACAGCCGCACCTAAAAAGGCACCACCTGAAAAAGCATTGATTAAGTCTAAAAGACCGCCGCCACCTGATTGGGTAGCTGCTGCTAATTTCCCTGCATCAACACCTGGCAATACTACGAAGCAGCCAAATCGATATACAGCTAAAATTAATAGGGTGAATAAAATTCGATCCCTTAAATCTTTAATTTTCCAAATGTTCTGTAGAGTAGTAATTAATTTTTTCATTAAATTTTTTTAAACAAGATTAACACTTCCACCAGCTCCTTCAATTGCAGTTTTTGCAGCGTCAGAAATGGCATGTACATTAATAGAAAGACTAGCTTTCAATTCCCCCCTGCCTAAAATTTTAACTTTGTCAGTTTTTCGGACAATACCACTTGCAACTAATGTTTCCATATCTATTGTTGTCAAGTTGTGTTTTTCAGAAATAGCTTGTAATCGGCTTAAGTTTAATGGCACAAATTCTACTCGATTAGGATTCTTAAATCCTCTCTTTGGAAGACGCATTTGTAAAGGCATTTGGCCACCTTCAAAGTTACGCTTACTTTTGTAACCTGAACGAGATTTTGCACCTTTATGTCCACGTGTACTTGTACCACCATGACCTGACCCTTGTCCACGAGCTATTCTCTTTCCTTTTTTAACTGAACCAGCAGCGGGTTTGAGGTTGTGTAATTCCATGATTTTTATTTTTGACATTAAATTCTAAAAGAATTCAATACTTTTTACAAGAAATAATTACGTTAATAATTTACATTTGTTCCACTTTAACCAAGTGGTTAATTTTGGCAACCATCCCTAAAATCTGAGGGGTAGCTTCATGTACAACAGATCGATTCATCTTTTTAAGTCCCAATGCTACCATTGTTGCTTTCTGACGCTTGCTTCGATCTATGACACTTTTTACTTGAGTAACTTTAATCTTTGCCATTTTATCTAAATTTTAAATTTTGAATGATAAATTTTGAATATTTTTTTTCATTCGAAATTCATCACTTAAAATTATTCCAACTATCCGTTAAATAATTTTTCCATACTAATATTACGAGTCTTTGCTACAGTCATCGGGCTTCTTAATTTAGCTAAAGCATCGATAGTTGCTTTTACAACATTGTGAGGATTTGAAGATCCTTGCGACTTAGCTAACACATTGTGAACACCTGCAATTTCTAAAACTGCACGCATTGCTCCACCTGCAATTACCCCTGTACCATCAGAAGCTGGTTTGATTAAAACCTTACCAGCACCATATTTTCCCTTTTGTTCGTGAGGAATGGTTCCTTTGTAAATTGGCACTTTAATCAAATTTTTCTTGGCATCATCAACTGCTTTTGCAATAGACTCAGATACATCACGTGCTTTTCCCAATCCGTGTCCAACTGTACCTTTTCCATCACCTACAACTACGATAGCCGCGAAGCTGAAAGTTCGTCCACCTTTAGTAACTTTTGCTACACGGTTAAGATTAACTAACTTTTCTTTTAATTCTGAGTCAGCAGGCTTGATTCTTTTATCGTTATTTCTTGCCATTATAATGAGTGATTTTAGGTTTTGATTTCATATAAAATCGTCTACCTGATTTTTATTTTTTTATATAAAAATTAAAATGCCAATCCAGCTTCACGTGCTCCTTCAGCTAAAGCTTTCACACGTCCGTGATATAAATATCCTCCTCTATCAAAAACTACAGCACTAATATTATTAGAGCTTGCTTTTTCAGCGATTAATTTCCCAACAGCTTTTGCTTGTTCTACTTTTGCACCAGTTGCTCCACATTCTTTAGATGAAGCAGCAGCAATTGTAGTTGCCGTTACATCATTAATCAATTGAGCATAGATAGCTTTGTTACTTCTGTAAATTGCCAATCTTGGTTTCTCAGCTGTCCCGTTAATTTTTTTACGAATTCTCTGGTGAATTCTTTTTCTACTTTGTTCTTTAGTTAAAGCCATGTTGAAAATTTATTTTGAACTCATGGTATCTAAAAAATAGACCTGCCATGAATCGAATTTTCTTATTAAAATAATAATTACTTCGCAGCAGTTTTACCTGCTTTTCGTCTAATCTCTTCACCTTTAAATCGAATACCTTTTCCTTTATAAGGTTCTGGTCTTCTGAAAGCCCTGATTTTAGCAGCAACTTGTCCTAATAATTGCTTATCAGCGCTTGATAATTTAATCGTTGGTGGTTTACCTTTCTCAGACACAGTTTCGATTTTTACCTCCTCAGGAATTGCAAAAATAACTGGGTGAGAATAACCTAAACTCAGAGTCAATAATTGACCTTGGTTGTCAGCACGGTACCCAACTCCTATCAATTCCATTTCTTTAGTCCATCCGGTAGAAACTCCATCTACCATGTTTGCGATTAAAGAACGATATAAACCATGTACAGATCTATGACGTTTTTGGTCAGTTGGACGAGAAAGAGTTAAGGTTCCATCCTCAATCGCTAACTTCAAGTCCGGGTCAATTTGTTGCGTCAATTTCCCAAGAGGTCCGCTTACGCTAACCACGTTACTGTTATTCACAGAAACCTCAACCTTTGCAGGAAGTGAAATTGGTGCTTTTCCTATTCTAGACATTACTTAAATGTTTTTTCAATTAGTAAACATAACAGATTAACTCACCTCCTACATTCTCTGTCTTCGCTTTTTTATTTGTCATTACTCCTCTAGAAGTAGAGACAATTGCGATTCCCAAGCCATTGATGATACGAGGAATTTCAGTTGCTTTTGCGTATTGACGCAAACCTGACTTACTGATTCTTCCCAACTTCCGGATTACAGGTTGCTTAGAAATAGGATCGTATTTTAATGCGATACTAATAATACCTTGCTTACCTGCAGCATCATCAAATTTATATTTGAGGATATATCCTTGGTCGTAGAGGATTTCAGTAATACTCTTCTTCATTCTTGAAGAAGGAATCTCTACTACCCGATGTCCTGCTTGTTGAGCATTACGGATACGAGTTAAGTAATCTGCTATTGGATCTGTTACAGCCATTATATAAATTTTAAAAAATTATTACCAACTAGCTTTAGTGATACCTGGGATTTTACCCTCAAGTGCCATCTTTCTAAATGTTACACGATTAATTCCAAACATACGCATATATCCTTTCGGACGACCAGTTAATTTACACCGGTTGTGCAATCTTACTTTTGCACTATTACGTGGCAATTTGTCGAGCTCTTCCCAATTCCCTTCCTTCTTCAATTGAGCTCGCAAATCTGCATACTTAGCTACAAGACGCTCTCTTTTTCTTTCTCTTGCAATTAATGATTTTCTAGCCATTATTATTGAGATTTTTAGAGTCAAAAAAAAGACTTAGATTTATTATTACCCAAAGTCTCTTTTAATTTTCTATTAATTAATTTCTTTGATTTTTAAAAGGCATACCGATCAACTTCAATAATTCCAATGCTTCTGCATCAGTTTTAGCAGTTGTTACAATCGTGATATCCATCCCTGTAATCTTACTTACTTTATCTAAATCAATTTCCGGAAAAATGATTTGTTCAGTAACACCCATTGTATAATTTCCTCTTCCATCAAAGCTCTTATCATTAATCCCCCGGAAATCTCGTACACGTGGAAGAGCAACAGTAATCAATCGATCTAAAAATTCAAACATTTGATCGTTTCGAAGAGTAACTCTTGAACCAATCACCATACCATCTCTCAATTTAAAGTTCGAAATTGATTTCCTTGCCTTTGTTGGAACTGCTTTTTGACCAGCAATCATTGTCATTTCTGTCAATGCATTGTCAACCAATTTTTTATCTTGAGATGCCATTCCGACACCTTGATTCAAACATACCTTTACAATTTTAGGTACTTGCATAATCGTGCTGTATTGGAATTTCTCCATTAATGCAGATACGATTTCGTTCCGATATTTATCTTTAAGTCTTGGACTGTAGCTCATTACTTAATTATTTCTCCAGATTTTTTAGAATATCTTACCAATTTACCATCTACCTCTTTTCTTCCAATTCGAGTAGCGTCTCCTGTCTTAGGGTCAACTAACATCAAGTTTGAAATATGAATAGGCATTGGTTTTTCCTGAATTCCTCCAGGATTATCTTGAGTGGGTTTATTATGCTTTTTAGCGATATTAACTCCATCTACAATTGCACGGTATTTTTTTGGAAGAACTTCCATTACTTCGCGTACCGTATCACCTTTGCTTGCTCCAGAGATAACAATTACCTTGTCACCTTTCTTAATATGAATTTTAGGAGCGAAACGCTTTTGATTTGCTTTGTTATTTGCCATGATTGCAACTAATTTTTAAATCCTATAAAACCTCAGGAGCCAATGAAATGATTCTCATATAATCCTTGTCACGTAATTCACGTGCAACAGGGCCAAAAATACGTGTACCTCTTGGTTCATCACTTGGATTCAATAAAACAACTGCATTGTCATCAAATCGAATGTAAGAACCATCTTTACGACGAATTTCTTTTCTGGTACGAACTACAACTGCCGTAGAAACAGTACCTTTTTTTACACCACCTGGAGAAGCATCTTTAACCGTAACAACGATTTTGTCTCCAATAGATGCGTAGCGACGACCAGATCCACCCAATACTCGGATACACAAAACTTCTTTTGCACCACTATTGTCAGCCACTTTTAATCTAGACTCTTGTTGAATCATTTTACTATTATTTAAGTTCTACCGAATTTGAATTCGGTATTATTCTAATATTTTTGCTAAAAAATGGAATAGCGATTAAAAATAATCTCCATATTTCATCTTTTAAAAGAATTACTCCAAATAGATGGAGTTTTGAATCTTACTTAGCTCTTTCAATAACCTCAACCAATCTCCATCTTTTTTTTGCACTCAATGGACGAGATTCCATAATCTTTACAGTATCTCCAATGTTACAATCGTTTTTTTCGTCGTGTGCCATAAACTTCTTAGTCTTCTTTACGTACTTCCCATAGATTGGGTGACGTAATCGACGCTCAACTTGAACTGTAATGGTTTTCTCCATTTTATTACTAGACACAACACCTATTCGTGTCTTTTTGGATGGTTTTTTTGCAATTTCAGTCATGATATTATTTATTCTTTCTTCTTGCACGAATTTTTGATCTTTTTGCTAATTGCTCAGGAGTCATTACAGCTACTTCCCTTCTTCTTATCTCGGTTTTTAACCGAGCTACATCTCTTCGTAAGTCTCTTAACTCTAAAGGATTATCTAATCCTCTGATCGCATGATCAAACGTTAATTTTTGATAAGCAGTTTCTGTTTCTGTCAACGTCTCTTTCAAATCGTTGTCATTAATTTCCTGCAATTCTTGATACTTCTTAGTTGCCATTATCGAGCAATTTTTTTTATTAAAATTTATCCAACGTAATCTCTACGCTTGACTATTTTAGTCATTACAGGTAATTTCTGAGCTGCTAATCTTAATGCTTCATTAGCTGTCTCTTCAGTAACCCCATCTAATTCAAACATAATCCGGCCAGGTTGTACTTGAGCCACATAATGATCTAGTGCTCCTTTTCCTTTACCCATCCGAACCTCAGCAGGTTTAGATGTAATCGGCTTATCTGGAAAAACACGAATCCACACATTCCCCTCTCTTTTCATATGACGAGTCATAGCGATACGAGCAGATTCTATTTGACGATTGGTAAGACGACCAGCGTCAAGTGACTTTAAAGCAAAAGTTCCAAATGAAATAGTACTTCCTCTATAAGCAAGTCCTTTATTTCTTCCCTTTTGTTGCTTTCTATATTTTGTTCTTTTCGGTTGTAACATTGTGAATACATTTTTTTGCTAAAACCACCACAATATGTGGCTAAATGGTCTAAAAATCTGTCATTTTGATACTGCTTTTTGAAAAGCTGTGCAAAGGTACAAGATTTTTCCTTTTTTCCTACTAAAAGGAAAATGAAATTTAGATATTTTAAAAAAAATATCTTTTTTATGAAACATTTAGAAAACCAGGTTATGAAACTTGGTTTTCTAAAGAAATTATTACCTATTGTCGTTACCTCTTCCACGACCGCCGCCGCCACCTCTTCGATCTCCACCTCGACCGCCGCCGCCACCTCTTCGATCTCCACCTCGACCACCGCCGCCTCTTCTTCGATCTCCACCTCGACCACCTTTCTCATTACTTGCTCCTGCATTTGGAGACAAGTCTGGCTTTCCAAGGATCTCTCCTTTACAAATCCACACTTTTACACCAATTTTACCATATACAGTCAAAGCTTCTTTCAAAGAATAATCAATGTCTGCTCTGAAGGTATGTAAAGGAGTTCGTCCTTGTTTAAACTCTTCTGAACGTGCCATCTCTGCTCCATTCAACCTTCCAGAAACTCTAATTTTGATACCTTGTGCTCCACCACGCATTGCTGCTTGGATAGACATTTTAGATGCTCTTCGATAATTAATCCGAGCTTCTAATTGTTTAGCAATACTTTCAGCAACAACAGCAGCATTAATTTCTGGTCGACGAATTTCGATAATGTTGATTTGAACATCTTTAGACGTCAATTTTTTCAACTCTTCTCTCACTCGATCAACTTCTTGACCACCTTTTCCGATTACGATACCAGGACGTGAAGTGTGAATTGTTACACTAATTCGTTTTAGAGATCGCTCAATAACGATTTTAGCGATTCCGCCTTTTCTGATACGTGCGTTAAGGTAGTTTCTGATTTTTTCATCTTCAACTACTTTTTCACCAAAGTTCTTCCCACCATACCAGCTAGATTCCCATCCTTTGATGATTCCTAAACGATTACCTATTGGATTTGTCTTTTGACCCATATTTAGAAATTAGTGATGAAAGAAAAATGAAACCATTCGTCATTCATCGTTTAAAAATTTTATTCTTCTTCGTCGTTAGCCGTAGTTGTTGCAGCTTCTTGATCTTTAGCTGTAGGTATACGGTTTTCAACAATAATTGTAACGTGGTTTGTTCTTTTACGAATTCTATGAGCTCGTCCATGAGGAGCTGGTCGAAAACGCTTTAACATAGTTCCGCCATCAACAAATGCTGTTTTGATAAACAATTTGTGGTCATCTGCATCAGCAGCACCATCATGTTTGTTTTCCCAATTAGAGATAGCAGATACGACTACTTTCTCCAACCAAGTGGCAGCTTCTTTTTTGGTGAACTTTAAAATATTTAAAGCATCTTCCACATTTTTACCACGAATGTTATCCACCACTAATCGCATTTTGCGAGGAGACATTGGACAATTTTTAAGTTTAGCTACTGCTTCCATTATTATAATGATTTTGAATCTTGAATCTTGAATCTTGATTTTTTCAAAATTCAGCGTTCATATTCAGAATTAAAAATGCTTATTTCTTTTATTTCCTACCTGCGTGACCTCGGAAGTTACGTGTTGGAGAAAATTCACCTAATTTATGACCTACCATGTTTTCTGTTACAAAAACAGGAACAAAAGTTTTCCCATTATGAACTGCGATGGTCTCACCTACCATAGTAGGGATAATCATAGAAGAACGTGACCATGTTTTGATAACAGTCTTCTTTTTGGTGTCCTTTGCTTTCGCTAATTTGACCAAGAGTTTGTGAAAAACGTACGGTCCTTTTCTAAGTGATCTAGCCATTTTGAATTATGGTTAATTTTAATTATAAAAACCTGATTACCAAGAATTTACAATTAATAATATTAATTATTATTTACTTTTTCTCTTAGAGATAATTAATTTCTCAGAGTGTTTCTTTCTATTTCTAGTTTTTTGACCTTTTGCCATAATACCAGTTCTAGATCGTGGATGTCCACCTGAAGATTTACCTTCACCACCACCCATTGGGTGATCAACTGGATTCATCGCAACCCCTCTAACTCGTGGTCTTCTTCCTAACCATCTCTTTCTTCCAGCTTTTCCTAAAACTTGAAGACCATGATCAGGGTTAGAAGTTACGCCCATAGTTGCTCTACAAGTCAATAAGATTCTCCGAACCTCACCTGAAGGCAATTTGATAATCGCATATTTTCCTTCACGACTTGAAAGTGTACCATAAGTTCCTGCACTTCTAGATAATGCAGCACCTTTTCCAGGTTGCATTTCAATAGCATGAATAGTAGATCCTAATGGAATTTCACTTAAAAAAAGTGTATTTCCTATATCAGGAGTAGCGCCTTTCCCAGATTTGATTTCAGCACCTACTTGCAAACCATTTGGGGCAAGAATGTATCTTTTCTCACCATCTTGGTATTCTACTAATGCAATGAATGCAGTTCTATTTGGATCGTACTCGATAGTTTTAACCGTTGCTGACATTTCATCTTTATTTCTTTTGAAATCGATGACACGGTAGCGACGTTTGTGTCCTCCACCTCTGTTCCGCATGGTCATTTTACCTGAATTGTTTCTTCCTCCTGTTCTTTTAATAGGAGTAATCAAACTTTTTTCAGGTTTATCTGTCGTTAAGATAGAGTAATCATTACCTACACGGTGACGAAGACCTGGAGTAATTGGATTATATTTTTTAACTGGCATCTTCTAAAAAGTTTTTATTGTTGGTTATTTGTATTACAAATAACTAATTATATATCTCCAAAGAAATCAATGTTCTCCCCTTCTGAAAGGGTAATGATTGCTTTTTTGTAGCCAGAAACGGCTCCTTTAACAACCCCAGAACGTGTATTTCTAGATTTAGATTTCTTAGGCATATTAATCGTGTTGACAGAATCAACTGATACGTTGAATTGCTTCTCAACAGCCTTTCTGATCTGAACTTTATTTGACCTTTTGTCAACAATAAAGCTGTACTGTCCCAAGTTTTCAGATAAAGCCTCTGCTTTTTCTGTAATAATTGGTTTGATAATAATGTTCTTTGCCATTTTGAATATTGTTATTCGTTGTTTGTCATCTATTTTGAAAACCCAGATGTCAAATAATCAACTAATTAATTTGCAAAAGTTGCTTTAATCTTTTCAATAGCTCCTTCAGAAATAACTAAAGTACCAGAGTTCATCACATCATATGTGCTTAAATCTTGTGCACGCAATACTTTAGTTTTTTGAACATTTCTGCTAGATAAGTAAACATTCTGATTGTCTTCAGCAATTACGAAAATTGATTTTTTCCCTGCTAATTCCAAACTGTTTATTACTCCAGTAAAGTTTTTCGTTTTTGGAGCATCCCACTTGATATCTTCGATAACAATAATAGAACCTGCCTGTGCTTTTGAAGTCAATGCTGACTTACGAGCTAAACGAGCTACTTTTTTATTCAATTTAATTCCATAAGTTCTTGGTCTTGGTCCAAAAACTCGACCTCCACCTCTAAAAATAGGAGATTTAATATCACCTGCACGAGCTGTACCCGTACCCTTCTGACGTTTAATCTTTTTAGTAGAACCTGCAACTGCATTTCTTTCTTTTGCAGAGTGAGTTCCTTGACGTTGATTAGCCAAATATTGTTTAACTGCAAGATAAACTGCATGTTCGTTTGGCTCGATACCGAAGATATCGTCTGGCAAATCTACTGATCTACCACAATCTTTGCCATCTATACTTTTTACATCTAATTTCATGATGTGATGTTTTTATCTTTTTACAAGTTTGATACTTCGCAATAAGGTTTATCGAAAAAGTTATTTTTCAATAACTACATAAGCTCCTTTATGTCCAGGAACTGCTCCTTTAACTAGGATTAAATTTTTCTCAGGGAACATTTTAAGGATCTCTAAGTTTCTAGTTTTGATTCTATCTCCCCCCATTCGTCCTGCCATCCTCATTCCTTTAAATACTTTCGCCGGATAAGATGCAGCCCCAATAGATCCAGGAGCTCTTTGTCTATTATGCTGACCGTGAGTTGCATCATTCACACCTTTAAAGCCGTGACGTTTTACAACCCCTTGAAAACCTTTACCTTTCGAAGTTCCAACTACATTTACAATATCACCTTCTGAAAAAACTTCAGTTATTCCTAAAACGCTTCCTAAGCTTTTTTCGGTAACTTCAAGAGCTTCTCCATTTTCGTCAGTTTGAGGAACTAAACTATCCAAATCAAAATTTCGAAATTCGACAACTTTTCGTTTTGGAGTCGTCTCAGCATTTTTGAAGTGTCCCATCATTGGATTAGGAGTATTCTTCTCTTTTGCTTCTGCGAAACCAAGTTGCAATGCTTCATAACCATCAGATTCTTCCGTCTTCACTTGTGTAATTACACAAGGTCCAGCTTCAATGACAGTACAAGCAATGTTTTTTCCAGCTTCATTAAATATGCTGGTCATTCCGAGTTTTTTACCTATTAAACCGTTCATATTGATTTATTTGACATCCTGAATGGATTAGAAATATCAGCGCGCAGGGCGGAACGGGAAGGTGGGAAATTCGAGATTTCACACTTCCAGTTATGGACTGTATTTCCTGAGCTATTCAGGAATTCTTTTTTTACAAAAAAAATTACAAAAGACTTCTCGACCTAAATTATTAAGTCAATTTTACTTGAATATCTACTCCTGATGGCAATTCCAATTTAGAAAGTGCATCTACAGTTTTCTGTGTAGGAGTATAGATTTCGATTAATCTTTTGTGAGTCCGCAACTGAAATTGTTCTCGAGATTTTTTATTCACGTGCGGAGATCGTAGCACGGTGAAAATCTTCTTTTCAGTAGGCAGCGGAATCGGACCAGTAACGACAGCGCCAGAGTTCTTGACGGTCTTTACAATTTTCTCCGTTGACTTATCCACTAAATTGTGATCGTAAGAACGGAGTTTGATTCTGATTTTCTGATTCATAACCTGTTGGTATGGTTAAATTATTAATTATTTATCTTTCAATAATCCGAGCCATGAGTTGAACCATGGCTCGGCTCATTTTTTATACGTTAATTTCGCCTTTTGCTTTAGCGATTACTTCTTCTGCAATACTTTTCGGAGGAGGAGCATAATGTGAAAATTCCATTGTAGAACTTGCTCGACCTGAAGTAATAGTTCTAAGTGAAGTTACATATCCAAACATCTCAGATAAAGGCACATCTGCTTGAACTGCTACGGCTCCACCTGTCCTTGCTTCTTGACCTTTCGGCAAACCTCTTCGTCTATTCAAATCACCAATTACAGAACCTACATAATCTTCAGGAGTAGTTACTTCTAATTTCATGATTGGTTCCAAAAGTGTTGGTTTACATTTCTTAGCTGCTGCTTTGAAACCTTCTTTAGCACATAATTCGAATGCAATTGGTTTAGAATCCACCGCGTGCATAGAACCATCATAAACTCTTACTTTCATTGCATTGATACTGTATCCTGCAAGGATACCATTATCCATCATTGAAACGAAACCATCGCGAATTGGCTTTTGATAATTCTTATCAATAGATCCACCAACGATACCCCATTCGAATTGAAGTTTGACTTTTCCATTTTTGAAATCTTCGCTTTCCAAAAATTCTTCATCGGCTGGGCCTAATTCAAATTCCATGTCTGCGAATAACCCAGATCCACCTGATTGTTTTTTCAAACGCTCTCGGTGAGAAGTTGAAGCACGTAATGCTTCTCTATAATTTACCTGAGGTGCACCTTGATTACATTCTACCCCGAATTCACGTCTAAGACGATCAACGATGATTTCTAAATGTAACTCACCCATTCCACTAATTATGGTTTGGTTAGTGTCCTCGTCGTATTTAACTTTAAATGTAGGATCTTCTTCAGCTAATTTTGCTAAAGCCATTCCTAATTTATCCAAATCTTTTTGAGTTTTTGGTTCAACAGCTACTCCAATTACTGGATCAGGAAAAGTCATACTTTCTAATACAATTGGATGCTTTTCATCACAAATCGTATCACCAGTTCTCAAATCTTTGAATCCAACACCCGCCGCAATATCACCTGCTTCTACTCTATCAATTGGATTTTGTTTATTAGAGTGCATTTGGTAAATCCTTGAAATACGTTCTTTCTTACCTGAACGAGTATTCAAAATATATGAACCTGCATCTAATGCTCCAGAGTAAACTCTAAAGAATGCTAATCGACCTACAAAAGGATCTGTTGCAATCTTGAATGCTAATGCAGCAAATGGTTCATTTACATCTGGTTGTCTAGTAATAGGCTCATCTGTATCAGGATTGATTCCTTCAATAGCTTCAATATCCATTGGAGAAGGTAAGAAAGTACAAACTGCATCTAATAATGCCTGAACTCCTTTGTTCTTAAAAGCAGAACCACACATCATTGGGCAAATCGTCATATCGATAGTAGCCTTTCTGATCGCATCTCTCATCTCTTCAATTGTAATTGAATCTGGATCTTCGAAGAATTTCTCCATCAAAGTGTCATCATATTCCGCTACAGCTTCAACTAACTTTTCACGGTATTCCGCTACTAACTCAACCATATCTTCTGGTACTGGAATAACTTCATAAGTCATCCCTCTATCTTCTTCATTCCATACGATCGCCTCACCAGTCATCAAATCAACAACTCCTTTAAATGTTTCTTCAGCACCGATTGGTAATTGAAGAGGAATTGCGTTTGCACCTAATTTATTTCGAACGTCATTTACAACATGTAAAAAATCAGCTCCAGTTCTATCCATTTTATTTACAAAACCGATACGAGGCACTTTATATCTGTTAGCTTGTCTCCAAACTGTTTCAGACTGTGGCTCTACACCTGATACTGCACAAAACAATGCAACAGTACCATCTAATACTCTTAATGAACGTTCAACCTCAACTGTAAAATCAACGTGTCCCGGAGTATCAATAATATTTACTGTATATTCTTGATCTTGCCAGTCCCAACTAGTCTTAGTTGCTGCTGATGTAATAGTAATTCCACGCTCCTGCTCTTGCTCCATCCAATCCATTGTAGCTGCACCATCGTGCACCTCACCGATCTTATGACTTAAACCGGTATAATAAAGAATACGCTCAGTAGTGGTAGTTTTACCAGCATCAATATGAGCCGCAATTCCGATATTTCTGGTTAATTTTAAATCTCTTGCCATGATAATAAGATAATGTGATTAATTAATTTGTTGATTTGAGAACAGGTTATGTTATCTACTATCTTCTACTTTTGAAATGTGCAAATGCTCTATTAGCCTCTGCCATTCTATGAGTATCTTCTTTTCTTTTAACCGCTGCACCTTCGCCTTTGCTTGCTGCGATCAACTCTGCTGCTAATTTTTCAGCATAACCTTTTCCACTTCTTTCTCTTGAAAACTTAATCAACCATTTAACTCCGATTGACAATTTCCTCTTCGCTCGAATCTCAGTTGGAATTTGAAAAGTCGCACCACCAATTCTTTTACTTCGTACCTCAACTTGTGGCATTGCGTTATTAATCGCTTTTTTCCAGATGCCATGCTCATTTTCTTTCGTTCGATCTTTGATCAAATCCATTGCATCATAGAATACTGATAATGCTGTAGATTTTTTACCACTATACATTAACATATTCACGAACTGAGTCACCATTGGATCATTATATCTTGGATCTGGAGCAATGACTCTTAATTTTGGCTTTCTTTTACGCATCTTATTATGAATTGTTGATTGAAGATTACGATTCCTTTAATTTTATGAATTCCTCGTAATCAAATCCTTATTAAATTAATTTAATTAAAACCCTATTTCTTAGGTCGTTTAGTTCCGTACTTAGATCGACTTTGTAACCGATCAGTTACACCTGCTGTATCCAAAGCACCACGAACGATTGTATATCGAACCCCAGGTAAATCTTTTACACGACCTCCTCTAATCAACACGATTGAGTGCTCTTGCAAATTGTGACCCTCTCCTGGAATATAACAAATCACTTCATGACCATTAGTCAATCGAACCTTAGCAACTTTACGCAAAGCTGAATTTGGCTTCTTAGGAGTAGTTGTGTATACACGAGTACATACTCCACGTTTCTGTGGACACGCTTCTAATGCACGAGTTTTACTCTTAACAATGATCTGCTTTCTGCCTTTCCGAACAAGCTGATTAATAGTAGGCATAAATACGTATTTTTATATTTTTATTAAAAATCTTCTAATCTCGTTTAAAAAAACCCTTGTTTTCAAAGGTTTTTTTACGCTTTTATTCTAGCGTTTCTTAAAGCGAGTGCAAAGATATATTTATTTCTCTTTTTATCAAAAGTTTATGACAAAATAATTAAAGGTTTTTGAGTTTTCTTTTCTTTTTAATCTTTACGCCTATATTAATTGGTTATCACCCCTAATTTGAAAGCAATTTTAAATTCTTTACATTGTTCAATTTTCAAAACTAAACGCATGAATTATACAATAAGAAAGGCCGATACTAATGATTTAAAAGCTATTTATGATTTAGTAGTCGAGCTTGCAGTCTATGAAAATGAACCTAATGCAGTAACAGCTACTTTAGCAGATTATGAAAAAAACTTTAATGCACAGGTTTTCCAAACTATAGTTGCAGAACATAATGGAAAGGTTATCGGAACTTGTATCTATTATATAACATGGAGTACCTGGAAAGGTAGAATGGTATACTTGGAAGATTTTGTAGTAACAGAAGCTTATCGTAAACAAGGTGTAGGACAGTTGCTATTTGACCAATTTTTAGTTGAAGCAAAAGAAATGAATGCGACTATGGTAAAATGGCAAGTTTTGGACTGGAATGAACCAGCAATTCGATTTTATGAAAAAAATCAAGCAATTATTGAAAAGGAATGGTGGAACGTAAAAATAATTTTCAAGTAAACTTCCTCTGAAATTAATTACATATATACATTTATCATCTTTGTAAACAACTATCTATCAACGCTTTTTTATTTATACTACTACTACTTAAGTATAAACTTTATGCATTTAACCAGTTTAATAAAATTTTAATGAATTCTTTTTTTAAAGCTTTTTTTGGATTTATTGAACTCTTAGCTTTATATTAGCGGAAGATTTAATATCTATACCTATTCCAAATTATCCTTCCATGACTTCTAAACTTTATTAAAAATAATAAAGTAGATTGTTCAAACAGATTATTACCTACTAATTATATTTTATATTAAACTGTATAAGTTTATTTAGCTTTGTTAATATAAAAATAATTTGAAATTATAGATAAACTACACAAATCAAGAAATAGTGTTTCATAGTGTGAGGGGTAACCAATCAAGTTGGTTGCCTCTTTTTTTTTTTCACCTATTTTATCTTACACTTCGCGCCCCATCAATTCATTAGACAATTTTATCAAAACCTTCTTTTTCTCTTCAGGCACATTTACTGCTGCTAAATGCTCAAATGCTAATACTAAGTATGATTCCATTAATTGTTCCGCAGCTTCTCGAATTTGCAATTCATTAAAAAC
The DNA here is from genome assembly GCA_937981555.1 of uncultured Saprospiraceae bacterium. GTDB lineage: Bacteria > Bacteroidota > Bacteroidia > Chitinophagales > Saprospiraceae > CAJQQY01. The sequence continues at coordinate 123,914 of CALJOK010000001.1, read as the reverse complement.
CGATTTCACCGCTTCAATTTTAGCATTTTCATCATTTGAATCAAAATTCATCAAATGTGACAATCTAGTATGTTGATCTTCATTTCCTAACTCTAATGCCTTTATCACGAGGAATGTCTTTTTATTTTGGACAATATCTCCACCTACTTTCTTACCAAATTTCTCAGGATCACCGTAAGTGTCTAAAATATCATCTTGCAGCTGAAAGGCAATCCCAATATTTCTTCCAAACTCATATAAATGGTTCGAATCCTCTTCTAATGCACCTCCGATGATTGCTCCTATTTTTAATCCTCCGGCAATTAAAACTGCCGTCTTTTGCTCAATCATTTTTATGTATTCATCAATTGAAACATCATTTCGAGTTTCAAAATCCATATCATGTTGTTGCCCCTCACATACTTCAATAGCTACTTGGTTAAAAGTTTTAATGATATCTGGAATTCTAATTTTATTATCTAATTGTAAAAAGAACTCATATGCATAAACCAACATCACATCGCCTGAAAGAATCCCTGTATTTTGATTATATTTTACATGAACTGTTGGTTTCCCTCTTCGAAGAGGAGCTTCGTCCATTATATCGTCATGCAAAAGACTAAAATTATGGAAAATCTCTATGGCAAACGAAGCTGGCAAGGCTTGTGCTATATTATCACTAAAAAGATTACATCCCATCAACAGTAAGACTGGGCGAATTCTTTTTCCACCTAAGCTTAAGATGTAGTTAATCGGCTCATATAGACCTGTTGGTTTTTGATGAAATTGGTTTTCATCTAAATATTTCTTAAAAAGTAATTGAAGTTCGGCAACATCTTGCATAAGTGAATAGGATAATTAAGTGAAAGAAATAATGAATCACAATAAAGGAATAATACTTCCTTCGAAAGGTTTAGAATTATTACTTTTTTTACAAAATATAAATTGCGAACATACGAAAGGCTGATGAAAAAAGCTTTTTAATAATTTTTATTTTTAGTTAATAAAAAAAATCTTATTACTTGGAATTTCAATCTACTCTAAATCACTAGAGTATACATTAATAATATTCTTACTAGAATATATTTTTTTGTAGTACAAAACTCTTTATTTCGATAAATAAATTAAAGCGTTTTTGCTTGTAACAAATAAATTTTATCCTCGTTTCAAGTTGGTATCTTAATTACAAAAATGGAAAAAAATATCAGACCCGTGAATGTATTACTCGTAGAAGACAACCCTGGAGATGTTAGATTAACTCAAGAGGCATTCAAAGAAGCAAAAATCTCCATCAACCTAGATGTGACGATGGATGGTGCTGAAGCAATCAAGTTTTTAAGAAAAGAAGGTGAATATGCTGATGTTGTTACACCAGACTTGATTCTTTTAGATCTAAATTTGCCAAAAAAAGATGGTAGAGAGGTTTTAAAGGAAATTAAAACTGATGACATGCTAAAAAGAATACCTGTAGTTGTCCTTACGACTTCAAATGCTGAACAAGACATTATGAAGAGTTACAATCTTCATGTTAATTGTTATATTAATAAGCCGGTTGATTTTGAAAAGTTTTTTGACATTATTCAAAAAATCGAAGAATTCTGGCTCACAACTGCTATTTTACCCACTATGGTACGCCCTTAGTAATTAATTACATATTAAACTTCTGCGTCATTTATTGACTTTGAAGTGAAAGAATGTGATCTTTAGGAAGATTAAATATAGTTTTGAGTTATATTTAATCTTTCTTGTTTACGACATTATTTTATTCGCCATTTTATTGTACCACAAACAGATATGAGTAAAGTATCAAAAACCCAAATTTTAATTATCGAGGACAATCCTGGAGATGTCGACTTGATAAAAGAATACTTGAAAGAAGCATCCATCAAAGATGAAATTATTCATGCATCTACTTTTTTTGATGGCATGGATGCTATCAAATCTAACGATGTTTCTATCGTTTTACTTGACCTTTCTTTACCTGACTCCTCAGGATTCAAAACATTATCTAATTTTTTGGAAAAACAACCACAGGTTCCTGTCATTGTTTTGACTGGTACTAACAATGAAATTGTTGGTAATCAATCAATCAAAGCAGGTGCTCAAGACTATTTAGTTAAAGGTCAATTTGATGGAAAACAATTAGGTAGATCGATTAGATATGCAATCCAGCGATTCAAAGCTCAACAAAAATTAGAGGACGCTGCTAAAAAACTATATATCAGCGAAAGTAGATATCTAGAAGCTCAAAGCATGGCTAATTTTGGAAATTGGTCTATGGATATAGTCACTAACGAAATGAAATGGAGTGATGAAGTCTATCGCATCTTTAATTTTCAACCGAACAGTATCTCTCCTACTTATTCAGACTATATGAGCTATGTTCACCTTGAGGATAAAGACCAAGTGGAAGAATTTTTTGTAAAAGCGGGTAAAGATGGAAAAACCCATAAAATCGAACATAGAATCGTGGTGGAAGGCAAAACCATCAAATATATAATTATTCAAGCAAAAATTAATTTTGATCAATTAACTGATAAATTTTGGTTGTTAGGTGGTATTCAAGACATCACCGAGCGAAAAGTTTCTGAGCAGTTAATTATTGAAAAAAATATCAATCAAAAGGTTTCAAAAATTAAAGATGAGGCATTGGCGGATTTAAGTTTTCATATTCGTACACCACTCTCTTCAATCGTAAACCTTTTATTTCTTTTGGAAAATACGGGAACTTCAAAGTCTCAGGCAGAATATGTTGATGGATTAAAAACTTCGGTAGATGATCTTTCTATCATGGTGAATAATTTGTTAAATTTTTCTGTTTTGGTTTCTGAAAAAATCACTCTGGAGGAAGAAGAATTACAAATTGTTGATTTCCTCAAAAGCACTAAAAGAATTGTCAACCTAAAAGGAGATAAAACTAATCAGACGATCGAGTTTGAATTAGATGATAATCTTCCTGAGAAAATTATTAGTGATCAAAAGAAACTCACTCAACTTTTGTACAATTTGATTGATTTCTCTAGCAACAGAACAGTCTCTAATGGGAATATTCACATTCAGGCAATTTCAAAAGATGTGACCGATTCTGAAATGAAGCTTTGTATTCAAGTTTCAGACAACGGGGAAACGATCTCAAATGCCAGAACCAAAGAACTTTTAAGTACAGATCAACTCATCGAAAATTACTCCGATGAAATGGATGATGCTAAAAAAGATGATCTGGGAATGGCTATCGTAGCTAAGTTGGTGGAAATAATGAGAGGAGAAATTTCAATCGAAAGTAAAGATGGAAAAGGGACTCAGTTCAAGATCGAACTACCAATCAAAATAGTTAAACCAATTAGTTTAACTCCTGGCGATGTACCTGAATCTCCACTCAAGATATTATTGGTAGAAGATCACTTCTTAAATCAAATTGCAACTAAAAAAATTCTTACCACTTGGACAGATAAAATCACCGTAGACATTGCAGAAAATGGTTTGATTGCTGTTGAAAAATTCCGAGAACATGGATATGATTTAGTTTTGATGGATATGCAAATGCCTGTAATGAATGGACTTGATTCTTCTAAAAAAATTAGAGAAGGTAGTACCGTTCCAATCATCGCTTTAACTGCCAATGCATCGAAACAAGAAGCAGACAAATGCTATGCTGTAGGTATCAATGCCTATTTAACAAAACCATTTAAACCTCAGGATTTGTATGCAAAAATCATGAGTTTAATGATTGCCGTAGATTCATAATTTAAGTATATATCACAAAAAAAAGGGTGTAATGATAATCATTACACCCTTTTTTTTGTGATATATTCAAAAGGAAAAGAGTTATGCTACCCCAAGCCCAACTACTCCTAGTCGGCCATCAAATTTCACTTTATTTGCTTTCTTAACCATTTTGATTTTGAGTTTTTTGTGAAAATCTTTGAGAGATGCCTTTTTCTTATTTTCCATTTTGAAGGATTTTGAGTTCTCTATTTTAAGAAATAGAAAAGGTTAGGTAAAATTGTTTTGACGGCTAAATCTATGTATTAATTTTTTAAAATCGAAAAAATAAAGAATTAAATTCCTAACATTTCTATTTTTTGTGAAATTTTGCTTCCAACATATTCAATACTATCTCCCATAAATCCTCATAAGGAACGATCTCTATTTCGGCAGATTGTCGAGCAATTTCGAGAGGTACAGATTGTAATTTGTCTCGCAATACCTTTGATTTTCTCTCGACGGCAATTCGATGAAAATCACATTTTGGAAGGAGGAGAAGCATTTTGATAAAGCAATTGGATCTGAAAGTGTCATCCTTTTTTAAATGGCGGTAGCAGTAGGTATTTAAGGCTTCGACTTTGTCGATTATTCGATTGTATTTTTTTTGTTGGAGAAGGAAAAGAACTTGGATGATTAGGATAGGGATGTTGTAGCCTCGTTTATCTGAGGAATAGGTTGGGACTTCGTTTATAAACTTAGAAATTCGGAACTTTTTTTTAGTGGCTCCTTTTGTTTTACTTGTATCAATTTTATTTATTTCAATAAAAAAATTAAGGTAGGCTTCATAGATTCTCCATAATTGAATTGTTTTATTATAGGCAGGTTGAAAGCCATAATTAAGTGTAATTTTTGTAAACACATCAAAAGCTTTTTGATATTCTTTCATATGAATACTCATTCGCATATATCTCTCATTTGTACTTAACCAGTTTATCTTTCCTTCAGGAACCAATTTTAAACCTTTCATTATTTCAACCTCAGCTTCCTCATATTTTTTCATTTGAATTAGGCAATTTACTTTCCTAGAAGAAAAACTATATATACTAATTGAACTCTTACTTTCCTTATTTTCAAGCTTATTTAAAGCCTCGTTACAAATTTTCAACATATTTTTAAAATCATACTCTATCTCATAACGTGAATAAAAAATTAAATATGTCATCATTAAAAATCTATTTGAATCGACCTTTTCAAGATATCTTTTTAATAGTTCAACAGAGTTCATTGTCTCTTTAGCTATTTCCTGGGAAATTGATGAATTCCTGTTAGAGTTTACTGTTAGTCTAGTGTAAAGTTGTTCAGCTATCGTTTCAGCATAAAAAATTTCAAGATACTTCTGAGTCAACAGCGAATATTTATTAAATTTTTTGTTGTTATATTTCATAACTCCATAGTGTCTACTAAGTTTTTTTAATAGATTGATGTTCATTTCCGTATATTCAAATCTAATAGTGTGACGTAAGGTTTTTTCTGCTAAATCTATTGCAGTATTTCGAGCACCTCTACCTATTAAGATATCAATTGCTGCAACTGACTTTTGGCTAATATAGTATGCTCTTTGGCTGTCATTGTAATTGGGCTTATTTACATCAATGAAAAATACAGTATTGATTAATCTATTTTGAAGTCTGTATTTAAGTTTCTTATAGGTATTTTCATTCTTATTACTTTGATACAAATCTGCAAATGCATCATCATCAGTATTATATTTCCCTTCTATTATACCATTATATAATTGTTTCATCTTTCCCGTATAATTACTATCATTCCCCATTACCTCTACTTTTGCTATCTTTTGTTTATTTACAAAACTTATTAATTCTTTAAGATTATTCATTCATCAAAACATTTAATTAAAATAGTCCAAATTAAAAAAACAAATCCAAACACAACTTATTGATTATCAATAATATATATATATCACCATTACAAAAATGGTAAATTTCAACGTCCAATATTAATGAATAATGTTAAAAAAAACCAACTATATATGAAATATATTTGTATCATTATTAGAAACGATATGTTAAGAATGTAATATCAATCACTTTTAAAAATAGTGATTTTAAAAATAGTTAATTTAGGTTTTTTAATTCAGAAGGCATTTCCTAAGTACCCTCCTACCTTAATTAAATGTACTCGGAAATGTCTTTTTTTTTGCACCCTCTTATATTTTTTTGTATATTATAGAACAATTATTTTTTAGCAAACAATCCAACATCCTTCCTATAGTATAACAACTCCATATTTCCTTAATTTTTTATTCTCTTACCGAATATTAGCATCAGAAACAGAGTTATTATTGACTCTTTAGGATAAAGCTATTCCCTTCCTGCTTTACTCCAGTTTTACCAATTCCCCTATTTACGAAATACGAATTTTCAATGTTCTAAATATCCTTTTGTGGTAATGTTACTGCATTTGCGATGATTTGGTATATGAACCCTATAATCTATTTTTTAACCACGCTCAATACAAAACTTTGAGCAACAATTTATTTTAACATGAAACATTCAAAAAAATTCATTAACAGTCTTTCAACGATTTCAAAAAGTAAAGAATTAAGTAAACTTGATAAAAGTAAAATTAAAGGAGGGAATAATGATATTAATACGGCAGATGCAAATAACACTATTGAAACAGGCCAAAATACTGATGGGATAATAGAAGATTTAGAAAATATTTGATAACCTCCTCCCACACACACTAATTACACGCACACAAGAAATTTCCAACACCTTTTAACAAAATCTTTAACTCCCGGATGAGTTGTCTCATAATCGGTAAAGACTGGTATGTTAAGAGGTTAAATTATTAAGAGAAAATGGTAGAGGATCCATACGATCCTACTACCATTTTTTTTTTATTCCTACTTTTAGCTACCTTTTCATCATTATTTCAATATAATATTGCAAAAGATGAAAAACCTCCATTTCCTACTCGTTTTAATACTTACAGGCGTACACCTTAACAGTTGTAAAGAAACTACATCAGCTTCCATGATTCTAATCAATGGAAACATTGCAACAATGGATCAAAAAAATCCTACTGCTGAAGCAATAGCTTTTCAAGATGATCGCATCCTTTTAGTTGGTTCAATTGCTGAAATTGAAGCACTTAAAAATGAAAACACTCAAGTCATAGATTTGAAAGGCAACTTTGCCATGCCTGGTTTTATAGAAGGGCATGGTCATTTTTCAGGATTGGGAAAAAGTCTAATGGATTTGAATTTTCTAAAATCCAAAAACTGGCAAGAGATCGTCGACATGGTAGCGGAAGCTGCCAAAACCGCAGAACCAGGTGAATGGATCGAAGGTCGTGGTTGGCATCAAGAAAAATGGAATGAAATCGTAGAACGAAATGTACATGGTTATCCTTATCATGATGAATTAAGTGCCGTTTCACCTAACAATCCTGTCCTGCTTCGACATGCAAGTGGACATGGCGTTTTTGCCAATAAAAAAGCCATGGAATTGAGTGGGATTTCTACCGAAACGCTTAGTCCGATTGGCGGAGAAATCGTCAGAGATGGCAGCGGAGAAGCGATTGGAATGTTTGAGGAACGAGCGATGAGTTTGGTCTATGCAGCATTTCAAGAATATGAAAAAACACTTTCTCAAGATGACTTGGAAAAGCGATGGTACAAGGCCATTGAACTGGCGCAAGAGGAATGTTTAAAAAAAGGAATTACGAGTTTTCAAGATGCTGGGTCAAGTTATTTAGACGTAGATAGATATACCAAATTGGCAGAAGAAGGGAAATTTGATTTGCGACTTTGGGCAATGCTGAGACACTCTTACGATGAGATGAATGGCAACTTAAAACAATTTCCAATCATCGATGCAGGTGATCATTTTTTCACTTGTCGATCCATCAAAACAGAAGTGGATGGAGCACTCGGAAGCTACGGAGCTTGGTTGCTAAAATCTTATAATGATAAACAGCATTTTGTAGGACAGAACACGACAACAATTGAAGAAGTAACCAATATTGCTCGATTAGCTGCTGAAAATGATTTGCAATTATGTGTGCATGCCATTGGTGATCGAGCGAATAGAGAGGTGATTAATATTTTTGAAAAAAATATCAAAGCTAATCCTACCAAAGATTGGCGATGGAGAATTGAACATGCGCAACATTTGCATCCTGAAGATATTCCAAGATTTAAAGAGTGGGGAATTATTGCTTCAATGCAAGGAATCCATTGTACGTCTGATGCTCCATTTGTAGTAGATCGTTTGGGAGAAAAAAGAGCTCGAGAAGGAGCTTATCCTTGGCGATCATTATTGGATGCTGGAGTACTGATCGCTAATGGTACCGATGCTCCTGTGGAAGATGTTGATCCTTTGGAAAGTTATTATGCATCAGTAACTCGGAAGCGAGCGGATACTGGTTTAGAGTTTTTTACAGAACAAAAAATGACTCGAGAAGAAGGATTGTATTCTTATACTTTAGGAAATGCATTTGCAGGTTTTGAAGAAAAAGATAAAGGGTCTTTGGAAGTTGGAAAATTAGCGGATGTGACTGTTTTGACCAAAGATTTGAGAAGTTGTTCCGATGAGGAAATTTTAGATGCGGAAGTAGTTTATACTATTGTTGGTGGTGAAGTGAAGTTTGAAAAATAAAAAATAACTTAATTGAAATTAAAATGTCAATCAAAATTAAAGAAGCGAAAATTGAATCTACCTTCTTATATTCTGATTGACATTTTTTATTAATAATTATTTTAATTTCAGTCGTATCCCCATAGCTAATCCCCCACCCCATTGATGCTCTTTGACTAGTCCATTTGAAAGAGATAAATCTTCTGTCTCCTTATAGGTTGGTGTTAAATAATAGGTAAAATTTGGTTGCGCAACTATTTCCAATTTTTCATTTACGTCATAACTCAAACCAAAACTTATAGTTGGTGCCAATTGAATTTGGTTAATCTGGTTTTCTCTTTCTTTTCTAGAATCTGATTTATCTCCGTTGACAAAAAAACTAGTAATTGATTGTAAATAATAGTTAGTGTTTAAACCAACCTCCACAAAAGGTCTTAGTTTTTTTTGCGAAAAATCATATCTCAATGCAATCGGGATACTTAAAAATTGGTAATTATATTTTGTTTGAATTCTTTCATCAGAAGATAAAAATGGATCAAAACCTCCTTGCCCATCATGTTGACTTCCATACCTTAATTCTACCTTTTCCGTTTTATATCCTGTACTCGCTAATCCCAGTCCTATTCTTAGCCAAATTTTTTCTTTAAGTTTTTGGTGATAATTTAATTGGAAATGATAATTCAGTTTCCCTTTGTCAGAAGACCTAAGAGATTGAACGATTCCTGAATTAGCATAATGCCGATAGGAATAATCGAGACTCCCCAGTAATTCTATTTTTGAATTAGATTGTGCAGAAAGAAAAAATGGCAAACAAAAGAAAAGAGATAGCAATAAGTTTTTCATATTTTATTTTTTCTTAAAAGTAGAAAATAAATAGAATTACATTCTCATTTTTCCAAAAAAAAAAGCGGTACCGATATAAATTGATACCGCTAAAAAAAGAATTTTCTAATGTGTATTCCTGAATGATAAACAAATTAGATTTTTTCGTTCCTAATTGCTGGAAGGTAAGAGATTTCAACTTGAATATAATTGGTATTAAGCTATTGAGACTGGTCTTCCTAAAACGTCAACTATTAAAAATCGTGTAACATTATTTTAGGACGGGACAAAAGTCTTAAAAAAGGAAGCCACTTCCCCTAAGACAGAGAAAGTGGCTTTTCCAATAAACACAATTATATTTTCAACCTAAATGTTATTCACTAATAATAAACATTTTGGATTTTTCATCTCCTACAACTTGAATAGTGTAATTACCACTTGGTAAATCAGAAATATCTATTTGTATCGTATTGACAAAATTTGCTTCCACATCTAATCTCAATCGTTGAACAACCCTTCCTAACATATCTGTAATTTGTATTTGTGCCTCTTGTCGTTCTGAGTAAAACTCTACATTAAGTATTCCTGCTCCAACCCCAACTGGATTTGGATAAATGGTTACTTCATTATTAGTCTTACAATCTGGTCTGGCAGATACAATGTTTGAATATTCATAACTTCCATCCAAGTCAACCATCTTCAATCGGTAATAATTATAGCTAGAAGCATCCTCGTCTCTATAAGTATAAACTTGAGTAAAATCGCCTCCTTCAGCTGCTATAATTTTAACAGATCTAAAATCTTGACCATTTCCACTCCACTCTAAATCAAAGTAATCAAAATCCTTTTCCGTTTCTGTTGACCAAGTCAAATCAATATCACAACCATTCGATTTCGCCTTGAAACTTGACAGTTCTACCGGTAACGCAACTCCTGATACTAACACATAAGCCGTTCCTCCTGAAAAATTAGTCAATCCATTAAACTGAATATAATTCGTATTATTTCCAATCGCTGAACTTTCTGTACTCGCTACCCCATTTGCTCCTGCTGCCACTACTGGCGACAATACTTCATAGGCCGTTCCATTCGTCAAGCTGCTTCCTGTTGCATCGATATCTCCACTTGGATTAAAAATTTCTTTTTTAAACCAGACGATATCTCCTGCCGTAGGAGCTGTTGAATTAGGATCGATATCCGATAAAGCAATCGCTGCATCTAGCATGGCTTGCAACTCACTTGGTGGATAGTAAAATCGAATATTGACAGGAGCCGTTAATGCTACTCCTCCTAAGGTTTCTACATGCCAATCTCTTGACATCGTAAACATCGCATTCGTTGCGGTTGTATCATATCTATCGGAAGCGTTCTGAGCTACCCGAATATCGATGTAGTCAATTTCCGTCGTATTCGTTTGCATTTCTACTGAAAATAAATAAATATCAGGTTCGTTAGTATTATAGTAGTGTCTCCAAGTTCCATCTTCACAATAATCCGTAGATCGATGTAATCCATACTCAAGGGTCGATGGGAACTCAGATGGTGAACCTACCTCATCCCATTGGTAACCTGTCGTATTGTTGCTACCGTCTGTAATCGCATAAGTAATGGTACCTGTACCACAACAGTTTGCGATCGAAGCATTCGCACTTTCTCCAATCGTTTGGCCACTTGAGCCAGCTAGGTTTGGAATACCATCTGTATCTACTCCTCCTGTTAAAGTATCATTCAAAATCTGAGTATTTGAAAATGAACCTCCGCCTTCTAAGGCATCAGAACAGCCGTCTCCGTCAGAGTCAAGGTCAAGATCATTCGTTATATCATCTCCATCTGTATCAAGTTTCTCGCAAGTCTTGTAATAAATCGCAAAATCATTCCACACAGTATTAGTTGCAATAGAATTATACATATAAGCCCTGATCGTGTAAGTGGTAGAACTTTCTAATTCAAAATCTGGGAATGAGACATTCGTCCAGGCACCTAATGTAGTGACATCTACATCCTGCATTAACAACCTAGAAGTTGTAAATCCATTGGCACTAATCTCAACACTAAATGTCAATTCTGTACCAAGACCTTCAGTCTGATATCTTAGTGAATCAGTAACAAGATAGGTAGTTGAAGCTAATACTTCTGTAGTAAATGAATACTCTGTATAATCATTATCCGCTTTAGCACCTGCATAACTTGTCTGATCTACTCCTTGGAGTGTAAAATGGAAAGTGTTCATAGTAGGAACAACTCCTGATCCAAACATAGAAGTAGACTGCGGCGATAAAGATCCATCAAGTATCAGACTAGAATAATCATTAGCCTCATTTGCACCATCCCAAAATGAGCTACTAGCACCTTGAGGCTCGCATGCACCTTCTGCGATATCCAATATCCCATCATTGTCATCATCTAAATCACAAGTATCATCTAAACCATCTCCATCATTATCATTTCCTGAACCAAAAGGACATAGACATGCTGCGATTGTAGCATTGCTACTTTCTCCAACTCCTTGTCCACCTGATGCTAAAATCGGAATACCATCTACATCTACGCCTCCTGTTAAGGTATCATTTTCAATAGATGCAATAGTGAAACTGCCTGCTCCTTCTAAGGCATCAGAACAGCCGTCGTTGTCGCTGTCTAGGTCGTACAAATCACTTAGTGCATCACCATCTGAGTTACATAAGCTATAATTCAATACTTGTACCTCTGCAAAATTTAGGTTCGGGGAGATTCCGCCAGACAGCTGAACTCTAACATATTGTGCGGTTACACCTCCTGTTATAATAGTTTTTAATGAAAGGCTTGCTGTATTTCCAAATCGGTAAGTAAACTCTGCATTGGCTAATGCACCTTCTAAATCTGTAGGATCTGCAGGAAAAGGAGTAGATGAAACTAATACATAAGCATCAGTCAATCTGTCTTTACAACAGTCCACTCTGTTATAAATAACGATTTCATCAATATTGCTATCTGATCCTAAGTCCACTTCCCACCAGGCATCTGAGGTATTTGATTTTGTATGAGAGAAATTATTTAAATTATCATCAATTGCATTAGATGCAGGATAAGATGAAATGGTGTATTCAGAGCTCTGACTAGCTGTTCCAAGAGGCGCAATATTAGTAATCGAAATTGGACATTCCTCTAAATCCAATATCCCATCATTATCATCATCTAAATCACAAGCATTTGGTACACCATCTAGATCTGCATCCAAGTTATCATCAAAACCTTCACATTGGTCTACTGAATTTTCTACGCCATCACCATCATCGTCATCATTATCATCGATGGTTGCCAGATCGCTAAAATCAGTTGGATCTATCATCCCGATTAAAGGAGAAGAGAGCGTCGCTGTAATATTTTCATTAGGATCTACAGTCGTATCATCATTAACGATAAGTGTAACTGTTGCACTGCTCATCCCATCTGCTATGCTGACAAAAGTAGGAAAGGTCGTTGTAAAATCACTTTGGTCTGCCGACCCCGTAAAAGCGATACTTGCTGTAATCGTGGCATTCGTATTATTGACATAGGTGCTTCCTAAATCGTCAATTAAGTTAACCACATAGACCACATCCGTACCATCTTCCGAACCATTTTGAGCAGGTGTAATACTACCTATTTGCCAAGTCACTTGACGAATGGTGACACTATTATCTGTGCTCGTAGATTGGCTATTATCATTCAGTCCAAAATCTTGAACAGTATTCGCAGGAATCTCAACCGTAACCGTTCCTATTGTAGTAGCAGTAATCAGGATTTCATAAGTAGTTTTGTCAAAAGGTGCTACCTCTGTGATACTAGTACAACCTGATGTGGCTGTGCCACCTATGATTAGATCACTACAAGTAAAAGTTGATGCATCCATAGGTTCTGAAAAGGTTGCTGTAAAGCGTACCTCAAAATTTTCATAATATGGGTCAGCCTGACTCGCCGACTGCTCCACCGTAACTGTTGGCGTAATATTATCCAATACCGCTAAGGTAAAATGGTCGTCATGATCCAAGTTTATACCACTAAAAGTAACTTTCCCATTAGCATAAGCACCAATAACTTTCACACCTGGTGAACTTTCATATATGGTTGCATCGCTAAAATCAGTTCCTTCACTATCAATTAATAATACATATTCGTCTACTCCTACATTTGTCAATCCTATGGTAGCAAGATCATAGACTACATCTACCAATCCTAGATCAACCCCTGTATTATTATTCGTATTGGTTTCTTCTTCTACTCTCCAAACCCTATCCATTCTAATCGTCGTACCTACCGGAATATTGGTCGATAATTGTTCCCCTGAGATATCGTTATGAGCAAAAATCAAAAATTCATTTTCCGTATCATTGCTGGTTGGATTATTGATGGTTACCTGACTACTTGCCGCTTCATCTACTTGAACAGAACCGCCACATGCTGAAGCCGAGATGCCAATTGCATTTGGATTGACATTAAAAAAAGATGCTGGATCATAACTAGCTGTAAACCCAGAAAAATCTTTTCCATATTTTAATCCCAAGGCATTATTTATTTGTTCTAGTTCACATGCTGTTAAAATTCGACTATAAACCATGACTTCAGCGATTTGTCCATCAAAAGCTCCTGAATCCCCATCCCAGCCTATAGAAAGTTCGCTATATGCATTAGAAGCATCCGTATTATCAGTAAATGCTTGAACTAAATCTCCATTAAAGTATACAGCAGAACCACCAATTGGCCCACTATTAGATCCTCCCGTAAGGTCACCATTATAAGCGGTTGTTTGTAAATAGACCTCATCTACTTTTCCTGCTTCTGGGATTGCTTGGGAACTAGGGGCAACAGTCCCTAATGAGACTATTCCCGTTTCAGGGTTATTACTTGTTGAGCCCGTTCCAAAAGAGGAATAATAAAACCTATCCCATGCACCATTATCGTTACCCCAAGGTGATTGCCAATTACTGCTTCCAGTAACTGCTGTCTTGGGCTTATAGACTAAAAAAATAGTCATATCTTCCATTACTGAAGCTCGAACATCAATACCCGTACCATAGATAGAACCCATTGTCTGTGAGACTTGATTAAATTTGAGCACCGGTTTGCCGTTGATCAGCTCAAAGGGATCCGTCTCTAGAATAGCTCCGTTTTTACCCGTCGCAACAACAGCGTCATTGCCATTGCCACTTTTATCTACCCACGTCATAATCTCCGTACTATCCACAGGGTTATTGGTGTAGTTATCATCGCCATTGACATCTCCTGCATCATACCAGATCGTTAAATCTGTTGTGACATTACCGGGTGGAGATTGTGCTTGCAATTGTTGCCCACCAAAAAAGTTGATGGCAAATAGCATAAAGACCAATAAGCACCTTGTAGAAAAACAAGGTGGGCTTAATCGCCATTTAAAAATAGTGTTAATAGTTACAATACTCATAATAATAGTAATTGATTTAATTGAAATATTCGATGAATAGAACCACACAAGTAATATATATATAAAGTTTATTTCACAAAAGTGACTTAGTCATTTTCTCAATAATTGCAATTTTATTATTGTGCCTCTTTATTCAAAATACCGCATAGAAAGATAGGCCATAGCGACGCTACAAATCTATTCTATATTCTTATACGTTAAAAAAACAAACTCAAAACAATTTAGGCTCAAGTTATTTTTAATAATAAGGCGGTGAATGTTATTGGATCAAATACAAATGAAAGTAAACACTTGATCGAAAAATATGTGTTAGTAAAATTTTAGAATTATTTCTCTCTACCATGATTAAAACACCGGTATAACACTGTGTTTTTCAACAAAGAAAAAGAGAAAAACAAATCAAGATTACTTGTATATATTTTTGATCAACTGATGATGTGAAAGTAAATGAAGTGTACTGAAGATGTGAAGCCGATAGGCTGGAATAGTGGAAAATTGCATCATTGTGTAATTGCGTTTAAAATTTGATATAATTCTAGATTGACAGATAGCTAATATTGAAGTATTTTAAAATAAACAATGACTTCGAGAAAGTTAAAGTGAATGAAAAGAGATAATCTTTTTCTTCTTTATTACTATTACCTTACCTTTTGAAAAAATGATGCCATAAATTATATTTTAGTATATTCGATTGATTAATTGGAATATTCCTTTATTTAAAATAGCTGAATGTAGCTTCAAGACTATCTTGAAACTACATTTTTTGATTGACCAATAAATGGAAAACATATAAAAAAAGCGGTACCGAAATGAATCGATACCGCTATTGAAAAAAAATTTCTAAAGTCTATTCTTGAATGATAAACAAATTAGATGTTTTTGCCCCTAATTGCTGTAAACTATAAGTTCCAGCTGGATGGTGAGAGATATCAATTTGAATAAAATTGGTCATTCCTGACTCTACCTCTAAAGAAAGTCTAGTGACCGTTCTTCCTAAAAAATCCACTATCGATAATTGTGTTTCTGTTTTTTCAGAATAAAATTCAACATTCAATATTCCTTCCTCAGGTGAAATAGGATTTGGGTAAATATTGACTTGGTTATCCATTTTTTTACAATCTAAACTTATGGATACTACTCTTGAATATTCAAATGAATTATCTAAGTCTACCATTTTCAATCGATAATAATTAAATTCTGAAGGGGTTTTATCTGCGAATGAATAATTAGTCCCATTAGCATTTCCAGTACTTTTTTCTAATCCAATGCTCGTGAATTCGTGTCCATCTCCACTCCATTCAATTTCGAAATAATCAAAATCAACTTCTGATTCAGTTGTCCAATTTAAATTCACCCTACAATCTTTTTCATTAGCAGAAAAATTTGATAATTCTACTGGTAGTCTTGCCAAAGCTGTCATATCTCTCCAATCTAAATCATTACCTCCATTATTATCTGGTGTTGGTGCTGCAGTTCCATTTTGACTTGCATCCAACAAATCAACTAATCCATCATTATCGTCATCATACCAAAACGCTGATGCTGGATTTAAAAATGGTGGACGAGATGTTTCATCATATCCAATAACTGATGGTTGATTATCCAACCAATCTGGAATTCCATCTAAATCCGAATCTGATAAATTTAAATAATACCCATTGCTAGTTGCCGTTTCATAACTTACAGCCATAAGCAATAAATCATCACCTGCTTGATTATTATTATTTATATCATAACCTTCTGACCAATCATTTGCTCCATCACTATCTGAATCAGTATCTAAATAATCTGGAGTTAAATTGTTTGAGTCATCATCCACATTTGGAGAAGCTCCAACATTGGTACCGCCTGTCCCATTTGAGGAGTTTAAACTTTCATAAATATCTAAAACACCATTTCCATTGGCATCTGTTGGGTTAGCATTTGGATCAAGAGTAAAGGTTGGACAAGTAGAACATACCCCTTCCAAGTAATCGACAATTCCATCATTGTCTGCATCGATATCTAAATAATCTGCAATTCCATCGCCATCTGAATCAACCGTTGCAGTTGTACTTGGATCATGCCATCCATTATTATCTGAATCTGTTACGGTTGAATTGTCTCCAACAATTCCATCCAAGTTTCCAGAAGTATTATCTGCAGAAACTGCACCTCCTGCATTTTCTACTACATCTGTGATTCCATCATTATCTGCATCTAAATCCAAATGATTTGGATAGCTATCAGCATCAGCATTTATTATATTCGTACTTCCAGGGGACATTTTTTCCGTTGCATTTACTTGACCATCAGAATTTGTATCAGCAGTCGTTTCTACCAAAGCTGTTCCTGAATTATTTTCATCATAAATATCTGCCAAACCATCATTATCCGAATCCCATGGTGCTGCTAAGACATCTACCATTCCATTACTATTTGGAGAATTTCCTCCAGCTTCAATAATGTCTGGAATACCATCATTATCTGCATCCAAATCTAATCCATCTATATATCCATCTCCATCAGTATCATAATTATTGTTATACCCATCTATAAAAGTAATCGCAACATCATTGGCTAACCCATCATTATTAGTATCGGTTCCTCCAGTCATCAGAAGCGGATCAGTTGCATCATCCACTCCAACTGTACCATCATCATCAGAATCATATATATCAACAAACCCATCATTATCAGCATCAGTTGTTATATCTGCTAATCCATCTCCATTTGTATCTATTCCTCCTGCTTCTACCAAATCCGGAATCCCATCATTATCTGAATCTAAATCAATTACATTAGGTAATCCATCATTATCGGTATCTTCATACGGCATAGCTACTCCTTCTGTACACGAACTAGTTACATTAAATATTACCCCATAAAGTGCACCTCCTCTGGTCAACCTTCTCACTTCTATATATCTTGCATCTCCAACTAAAGTATAGTCAAAAGTTTCGGGTCCAACTGATTCATTTTGAGTAGAAGTGTAGACTTGAGCATTGGTAAATGTTCCTCCTGTAGTTACAGATTGACTTACCTGTTGAGTTGTTGCATCTACATTTGAAGCACCATTTCTAGCCATATATACTTGAATTATAGTTCCAGATGGAACGGTAACTCCTAGATCTAATTCAATCCAATCTGTATTTCCAAGTGAAGCCTTATTTGTTCCCGGTACACCTAAAGCATTTTCAGGGTTATTCACTCCAAAATTAATCTGAGCAACTGCATTTCCAGAAGTTGCACTAGTACATGTTTCGTCATATTTATCAACTATTCCATCACTGTCTGAATCAGTTAAATCATCACTAATTCCATCCCCATTCGTATCAATTCCTCCTGCTTCTACTATATCTGGAATTCCATCATTATCTGCATCCAAATCTAAATTATTGATTATTCCATCTCCATCTGTATCTAAGCTTATACATACTCCATTACTATTTAAAGTACAAAAATCAGCATCTTGATAATTTAAAACCCCATCATTATCTGCATCACTAGAAGGGTCACCTGGCAAACAACTAAATGAAGCAGTTCCAGCTGTAAAACTATGTGGACTAGTAGAAAAGTTATCCGTAATTGGTCCTACTTCAATATTACCGTCAACTTTGACTTGGTGATATCCGCCTACATCTTGAAGGCCATCTCCATAAGTATCATTAATCGTAAATGTATAATCCCCTGGAGGAACATTATAAGTTAAATCAATAAATTCATTATTAGTTGAATAACCATTTCCAGAACCAATAGTTGCTCCTCCTGAATTGGTTAAAGTCCAACTAGTTTCTCCTGGAAAATTATCTAACTGAATCTCTACATTAATATCTACATTTCCTCCTACACTAATACTTCCACAAGATTCTATTTCATCCAAAATACCATCATTATCATCATCCAAATCAACTATATCTAAAATCCCATCTTTATCTGTATCAATATAATATGGATTAGAAACAGAAACTATTACAGAACAACTTGTATTCACTTCATCATAAACAGAAACATCCATCGTAGCATCTCCATTCACGCCCATCGTTCCAGAATTAATTGTTAATGTAAACATAGTATTGGTTCCATAAGTCCCTGATGATGGAGAAATAGAATAACCCGAAGGTGCAGAAACAGCATAATTTATCCCAGGTACTGTCCCTATATTAGAAATTGGATTTAACTCAAAAGTAATTTGAGTACTTGCTCCTCCCTGTTGAACATTATTTGCAGTTGCACTATTAATTACCAATGGAGCAAAAAATGCTTCATCTATCAATATTCCACAGCTAGCAGTATTAATATGAGAGTACCATAAATTTATCCCATCATTGTCAGTAATCTCAGGAGAAACACCATACACCCTTTCCCAAGACGTAGCAATATCATTCCAAGCAACCGCTGTTGAATTTGTATTCACTATTACTCCACTCTCATCATAAAGATCCAGAACAGTAAAAGGTGATTGAAATTCAAAAACAGGTCGAGTACTTCCCGTTCCTCCTCCTGGAACATCTTTGTTAAAAGGGATCCAATCAAATTGTGCAACGTATCGCATTCCGCTAGTATAAGAATCAACTGTACACCCTGACAAATTAGCAGTATAAGTTAAGCTGTTTCCAATACATCTATTATAAGATGGTAAAATTCCTCCGAAAGGGAGATATGCAAATTGGCTACCCTCACTAGCCTTAGTTGCATCTATCACAAATGTAGGAGCAAATAAATCATTGGTTCCATCATCATAAAACCATTCATAAAGCTCTCCCGTTTCGGCATTATTTGTCCCAGTCCCAAATGGGAAGTTTTCATTAGGAGCAATGGTATTTTCGAAATCACCATTGCCAACTAAACTATTCGAGCAACATTGAGCATTTGCTTTTTCTACTGTAAAAAATAAAAGGATAAAAAATAAGACAAGGAATATCTTATCTCTGGACGAAATAGATGAAAAATTAATATTTCTCATAAATTAGTAATTGTGTTATTTGAAAATAATTGTGTTATTGTAAATAAGTTAGAGGGGGAAAACTAATATCTCGATACCCATTCTGCATTAGCAAAAATGATATGATTAATCTTAAAGAATTAAAGATTTAGTTTTTAAACTATTTGAGAGAGAGAATAAACAGGGCAGGAAGGAAAATTGAAAAAATGTTTTATAATTTCACCTGTTTATTTGTTATAAATTTTTGAAAGAGAAAAGAATGCCAAAAATAAAGGATTCCACTTTTTTGGGACATTTCCACCGTTTCTACTTCACTAACAAGGTGACATAACAAATGTTGATTTTCTTTGTTCAAAATACCTATTACAATAGCATTATCATTCATTTCAGTTACAAGAACACGGTAACACCTTTCTAGCTAAAACTATACTAAATACCTAACTATCTCTCATAAAAATTGAAACTCACAATACAATAAAAAAATAAAAAAAGATGGTACTACTTTACTTATTGAATAAGAACCTGTTTAAGATGCCTTTCATCAGGAAACTCCTCTTTTTCCACATTTAAAATTGCTTGTTATTTTTCCCAAACATTTAATTAAATTTGCCTTTCAAAATTCAGCAGGAAGTGTAACTCAATATTTACATTTTCAATAAAACACAATGATTCAAAAACTCCTCATTAAAAATTACGCGATCATCGAAGAATTGGAAATCAATTTTTCGACTGGACTCACTATCATCACCGGGGAAACTGGTGCAGGTAAATCTATTTTACTTGGCGCCCTAGGCTTGATTATGGGAAATCGAGCAGATACAAAATCTCTGTACGATCAAAGCAAAAAATGCATCATCGAAGCATACTTCCAAGTAAAAAAATACAAAGTCAAAGGATTCTTCGAAGAACATGAAATTGATTATGATGACGAAGTGATCGTTCGTAGAGAATTAACTCCCTCAGGAAAGTCTCGAGCATTCATCAATGATACGCCTGTCAATTTAAAAATGCTACAGCAATTAAGCGGTTCGCTTATTGACTTGCATCAACAATTCGATACACTCGACATTCATAATGTTTCTTTCCAATTACGAATGATTGATGCCCTTGCTGGGAATAATGATTTGTTGGGAAAATACCAATCGACTTTTAAGCAATACACTTCATCAAAAAGAAATTTAGCGAAGCTCATCGAAAAAAGTCGAGCAGCAGATAAAGAAAGTGATTTCCTTAATTTCCAATTACAAGAATTTAACGAAGTTGAATTGATCGAAGGTGAGTTAGAGAAAATGGAAAATGAAATTACCCAACTCAGTAATGCCGAAGATATTAAACGAACGCTTGGTGGTGCATTTCAAAGTCTAAGTGAAAGCGAAAGTTCAGTCATTGCTAACCTCGAAGAAATAGGAATGGCGCTCGCAGGTCTACGAAAAATTTATCCTGATTTGGAGAAAATCATGGAACGATTCGACGGAGCAGTTTTAGAAATTCAAGATGTGGCTTCTGAATTTGAAAGAATTGCAGACGAAACTGAACACGATGGAGAACGAATTTTGGAAATCCAAACTCGTCTCGACCTCGTTTATAAATTACAAAATAAGCACCACGTTAAGACCGTAAATGAATTGTTAGAAATTCAAGCGGACTTACAATCTAAAGTCGGTGCCTTCGCAGATTTATCTTCTGAAATCGAAAAAACAGAAAAAGATATTGAAAAATTTGAGCAAGGTTCTAAAAAATTAGCCACTCAACTTTCTAAAAAAAGAAAGGCTGTTGTAGGAGGTTTTGAGAAAAAAGTACAAAAGCTTTTAGTCCTTTTAGGAATGGAACATGCTCAATTAAAAATTGAAATTGGCGAACTGGAAGAGTTATCATCTACAGGCTTGGATGACGTCAATTATCTTTTCGCACCTAATAAAGGAAGTCAATTTTTACCAATCAAAGGTATTGCTTCAGGAGGAGAATTATCTCGTCTAACCTTGGCAACCAAATCTTTAGTCGCTAGTGCAATTCCATTACCTACTTTAATTTTTGACGAAATCGATACTGGAATTTCAGGCGATACCGCATTGAAAATGGGAGGTATTTTACATGACCTTGCTGATCAACATCAAGTGGTGAGTATCACTCACTCCCCACAAGTTGCAGTCAATGCGGACAACCATTATTTTGTTTTCAAAAAAGTAAAAGACGATAAAACAGTCACGAGTGTTAGATTATTAACACCCGACGAAAGAGTTAGAGCAATTGCCACCATGTTAAGTGGAAGTCCACCATCAGAATCTGCAATGAAGAATGCAAAAGAATTATTAGGGTTTTAATTTTAAACATCAAAGCCATGATTTCTTATCATAATAAAAAATTCAAGTCCATCGAAAACAGCGGAAGTGGTGAAGTCTCTTCCGAAACCATCTTCGAATATTTTCAAAAAGAAAATATTTTATGGGCAAATTATAGCGGAGGAAGTATATTGTTAGGAAATATTATTGGAACAGTTGATCAAGATGGAAAAATCGAAATGCGATATCAACACCTTAGTAACGACGGAACCTTCAAAACTGGAAAATGTATTTCCACACCTGAGGTTTTACCCAATAAAAAAATACGATTGCATGAAGAGTGGGAATGGTCAAGTGGAATGGAAGGAAAAGGAAAATCAATCATAGAAGAAATTTAATGATTTAGGTTTTGAAAATGATAGATTCAAGATCTATAAATTTAGGATTACCCAAAATCATAAATCTTGAATCCATCATCATAAATCATAAATCCATCATCATAAATCCATAATCAATTAAAAACTATGTCAAACAACTTACTAGCAGGAAAAAGAGGAATCATATTCGGAGCACTCGACGAGCAAAGTATCGCTTGGAAGGTAGCAGAAAAATGTGTCGAACAAGGCGCAAAAATTACTTTGACTAACGCGCCAGTTGCTTTACGTTTTGGAACAATAAATGAGCTCGGTAAAAAACTAAATGCGGAAATTATTCCAGCAGATGCAACTAGCGAGGAAGATTTAGAAAATCTAATTACTAAATCCATGGAAATTTTAGGTGGAAAATTAGATTTCGTTTTACACTCAATCGGGATGTCTGTGAATGTTCGTAAGAAACGAGCTTACACCAATATCAAATATGATTGGATGCAAAAAACTTTTGATATTTCTGCAATCTCTTTTCACAAAGTGATGCAAAAATGTATGGAGTTAGATGCTGTAAATGATTGGGGAAGTATCATGGCTTTGACTTATATCGCTGCGCAAAGAACATTTCCTGACTACAATGAGATGGCAGAATCTAAAGCATTGTTAGAATCATTTGCTCGAAGTTTTGGTTACCATTATGGTGCTGCAAAAAAAGTACGAGTAAATACGATTTCTCAATCTCCGACTTGGACGACAGCAGGAAGTGGTGTAAAAGGATTTAAAGAATTTTTCGACTATGCAGATAAAATGTCGCCTCTTGGAAATGCACCAGCAGAAGCCTGTGCAGATTATTGCGTGACGATGTTTTCAGATTTGACGAAATATGTTACGATGCAAAATTTATATCACGATGGTGGATTTTCCAATATGGGAATGAGTCCTGCCCTCTTGCCTGATCCTGAATAATTAAATTCAGTTTTTAATAAAAGAAAAGCCTCTTGCCAACACAAGAGGCTTTTCCTTTTGCTAAATACCTGACTTTACAATTTTAAAACAATAGTTACCTTAGCTTCATTAATAAAATTCTTAAAACCTTTCAATATGAAAAAACTTATACTTTTCTTTTTTTCTTTCATTTCATTAAATGCTTTTGCCCAACCGCAAGAAGCAAACCTTTTAGGAACCTGGAATGATCCTGACATTCCTGCAGCCTCTTTTTATGACCATCCTTATAATGAAGTTTGGGGGCTAGCTGTGAATGATAACGAAATTGCAATAATGGGATCTACCTTAGGAACTCATTTTATTAATGTAACTGATCCAAATAATCCAGTAGAAATTACAGATGCTTTCGTTGCAGGAGCTGCGCAAGGAACAAATATTATCCACCGAGATTTTCATGATTTTGGCGGATATTTATACGCCGTTTGTGATGAAAGTTCAAGCAGTACTTTACAGATCATTGATATTTCCGACTTGCCTAATTCAACAAATGTAGTTTATGATTCTAATGAATTCATAGGTCGGTCTCACAATATTTTTATTGATTCAGCAGCAGCAAGAATTTATGCTTGTGGTGTTCGAAGACCAGGCGTTTCTGGTTTTATTAATCTTCAAGTAATTGATATTTCTGACCCCGTAAATCCTATCGTACTAAATGAATACAATAGTATTCCTTATGTACATGATATTTATGTAGAAAATAATATTGCTTATGCTAATTGTGGAAACAATGGTTTTTTCACCGTCGATTTTACGGATGCAACTAGCCCAAATATTTTGGGTTCGATGACTACTTATGAGCAGCAAGGTTACAATCATTCAGGTTGGTTAGATCGAGATGGAGAGCATTACTACATGGCAGATGAGACTTGGAATACGGATCTAAAAGTCGTAGATGTATCTGATTTCGATGACATGTCGGTCACAACTACCTTTAATGCAGAACAAACTTTAACAACAATTCCCCATAATTTAATCGTTCGTTGCGATCTGTTGTATGTTTCTTATTATTACGACGGTGTTCAAATTTTCGACATCTCTGATCCAACTGCTCCGGTTCGTACTCATTTCTATGATACTTCTACTCGACCAAACACAAATAGTTATGAAGGTGCTTGGGGCGTGTATCCTTTCCTTCCTTCAGGAAATATATTAGTATCGGATATGCAAAATGGATTGTTTGTTTTGGAAGCGATCAGCGAGCATATCTGCGAGGGACCTGTTAGTACAAATACTCCAACAAATTTTTATAACAACATAATTACATTTCCTCAACCAGCTTCTGATTTCATCCAAATAGAGTTACAAATAACTACTAATCAGGATGATACCAACTTCGAACTAATCGACTTGACTGGAAAATCGGTTCAAGTTTTCGCTTCGCAAAATTTGATGGAAGGGAAAAATGAAATTACTTTCGACTTGAATAGTTCTATTGCCAATGGTATTTATTTCCTTAGAATTTCTAGCGAGCAAGGAAGTCAATCGCATAAAGTGGTGATTGGAAAATAGTTTTTTTTGCCGCAAATGGCGCTGATTTTTATGACCTTTTATGAGTACATATAGATATTAATTTCCCATCATTATTATTTTCTTTAACACCTAACAGGGGAAATCATAGCAATCATAAAAATCAGCACCATCTGCGGCAAATAAAAACACACGTTATCAAACTCCTAAAATTTCCTCTTCTCAAAAATACATTTCCACAATTGAAGTTATATTCCTAATTTCGACCTTTGATTGAAAAAGGAATTATGAATATGATTTTTTGGAAAAAAAAGACCGCAGCTATTTTTGGAAAAAAAGAAAAACACTTGTTCTTCTTTTTAGTAATGATTTTATTTTTTTCAACCAATAGCTTTGCGCAAAGAAGTGGGATCCCTACTGGCCAAAGATCCCAATCAGGAGCAGGCGGCGAAAAAGGTTCACAGCTCCAATCTTTTCGAAAAGTCTCTAAAGATTCCCTCCTCATTTTTTACTATTACATGGATAATCCAAATGAGGAATTTCCCTATCAAGATACTTTATTGGATAATTATTTTCATCAATTCGATCCCGCTCGTACGCGAACTTTAGATCATGGTACTTTAGGATATTTAGGAAGTCCAACCTTTCCACTTTTTTATCAATCATCACTTCGACAAGGATTTGATGTAGGATTACACCAATATGATTTATATAAAATAAAAGTAGATGACCTCCGATTTTATAATCTCAAAAGAGCTTACTCTGATTTTTATTTTTCACAAGGTGGTTCGCAAGATGATATTCAATTGAAAGGAAAATTTAGTCGGAATTTCAATAAAAATGTCAATGTATCTTTAGACTATCATCGTATCAGTCAATATGGTTCTTCAGCCGCTATTCGATATTTTTATCAAAATCAACGTGCTCGTCACACCGCATTGGCTGGAGGTTTGACTTTTAAAAATGATGCTAACACTTACCAAGGATTTTTCGCTTTTTCCAATAATATTCATCAGCAAGAAGACAATGGAGGAATTGAATCTGACACATCCTTTTTACAAGATGACAATGGATTTGCGAGCACCTTAGCTATTCCTGTTTGGTTGGATGATGCAGAAACTCGACACTCCGAACAAGAGATAAGTTATACCCATTATTACAATTATAACCCAATTCAATTTAAGGCAAATAAAAAAAGAAAGGCAGAAGAAAAGGTAAAAGCAAAAGCCGCAGCCGCAGCAGCTGCTGCCCGAGTTGCTACCTTAGATTCTTTATCAAAAATTCCGATCGACTCTACTTCTATTTCAAATTCTGATAGTTTAGAAATAGCTAACCCAGTTTTAGATTCTTTAAAAAATACGCCAATAGATACTCTTCAAAATCCACCACTTGATTCTTTGCAAAAAGCTAAAGTGGATTCTATTTCTAATCAAAAAACAACTCGACCATCCTTTGGACCACCTCCCAGTTTTAGTAATAGTCCTCCAGAAAATACACTTCCAAAAGGTCGAACTTATACTTTGATGCATCGCCTTGCTTACAAAAAAGGTACTTATCGATTTTCAGATATCTCTGCCTTTGCAGACTCTAGTTATTATAAAAACTTATTACTCGATTTTCGTGGCATTCGACACTTTGTACAAACTCGAAAGATCGAAAACACCTTCGCCATCAGCACTTTTAAACCTCGAAAATCAGGCGCTGATAAAGTCAAACAACAAAGTGATTTTTTCGAAATCGGCATTCGACATTCTTTCAATTGGATTGATGAAGAGGCTGCGGATTCGACAGTCAATAATTTATTTCTAACAGGTAAATGGAACTTCGCTCCTAGCGAACGATTGAAGGTTAAAACCTACGCCCACCTTGGACTCTGGGACAATGCTGGGGACTACCGAGTGAGTGGGGAATTCTTTTTTGACTTAAAAAAACTAGGTCAATTAAAGTTGAATGCAGTTAACCAATTGTATCGTCCTGAGCTTTTACAACAACGCTTTTACATTTCAAGTAGGAACGCTTGGACGAATGATTTTAAACCAACATTGGAGACTAATTTAAGTGCAACTTATGCTTTGCCAAAATGGGGTTTTCAAGCAAGTGGGCAATATCATTTGTTGAATAATTTCATTTATTTTGATACGCTGGCAACGGCTCAACAAACAGGCGCACCGCTCAGTATTTTCCAACTAATTTTACAACAAAATTTTAGACTTGGAAGCTTTCATTTAGACAATGTCATCGTTCTTCAACAAACGACCAACGATGCACTCAACTTGCCTAATCTTTTTTCGAAGCATAGTTTATATTATGATGGAAAATGGTTTAAGCGAAAACTTCAGATCAAATTAGGAGTAGATGTGAGAATGAATAATAGCTATTTTGCCAATACTTATAATCCATTGGTTGGACAATTTATTTTGCAAAATACACAAAAGATAAATTTCTTTCCTGCTGTAGATGCTTCAGCAAGTATCAAAGTCCAACAGTTTAGATTTTTTGTAAAAGCAGAAAATTTAACTCGATTTTTTGCAGATGCGGTAGGTTCAATTCAAGCGGATGAGCAATATTATCAGGCAGCTCTTTATCCTATTCAGAATTCTCGATTTAGACTAGGGTTGGGATGGAAGTTTGGAAATTAATGGTTAATGGTTAATTTCCCAAAATATAAATCGTGGGATTAACCATTAACCATTTTCAATTAACCTTTAATTAAAGTTCATAATTCGGAGCCAATTTCTCGTCATGACCTGAATAAAAATCATTGATAATTTTAATTACTTCTTCTGGATCATCTGTGATCGGAAGTAAGTTCATATCATCAGCGCTAATATTTCCTTCTTGGTGAAGCATGATCTTTTCAATCCATTCATTCATTCCTGACCAGAATTTTTTACCTACCAAAATGACAGGCACACGAGTGATTTTTTTAGTTTGGATCAAAGTCAAAACTTCAAACAATTCATCCATCGTTCCAAACCCACCAGGCATTGCAATAAATGCTTGAGCATATTTTACAAACATCACTTTTCGCACAAAAAAGTAGCGGTAATTCAAATTTAATTCAGGATCAATAAAAGGATTATGGCTTTGCTCAAATGGTAAATCAATATTCAATCCTACTGAAACTCCATTCGCTTCTTTTGCACCTTTGTTTCCAGCTTCCATAATTCCAGGACCTCCCCCTGTAATGACTCCAAAACCTTCTTTTACCAATCTTGCAGCCATATCTACCGCTAATTCATAGTAGAAAGTTCCTGGCTTTGTCCTAGCTGAACCAAAAATTGAAACACAAGGATCTACATGATTCATCGTTTCAAATCCTTCGACAAATTCTGAAATTACTTTGAACATCGTCCAAGCATTTTCACCTTTCAGTTTCGTCCATTGTTTCATTGCCTTTTTTGGGTTGTTGTTTTCTTCGTTATTTTCCATATTTTTTATTTTTGTAGGTGGATTTTCTCAATCCAACGCTACGGTTCTTAAGATCTAAAATAATCTATAACCGGATTCGAAAAACCCAGTTACGTGTTTAGTTATTCGCAAAAAAAGCCTACCAATGAAATTGATAGGCTTCGCTATTTATATAAATTATTACAAATTTCAAATTATTACGACTTGTTCTTTTTACTTCATACCTTCTCTGTCATAAAACTATCATACTCTTTTTTCACAAATCTTACAACATCATCTACATCTTTATATTGTGAAAAGAGGTCTTGAAGTATTTGACTTTTCGAAGTTACACTCGACGGAATGACAAAACTTGCCACATCATTTGGAGTAATAACTTCACCACTTAAGATTATTAGTCGCTCAATTACATTACGAAGTTCTCGAATGTTTCCAGTCCAATTCACTTCTTGAAGTGCCGTTAATGCAGCCGGTTCAATTTTTTTAGGAGCGACTCCATATTCTGTACAGATTGATTCGATAAAGTAATTAGCCAATAATGGAATATCACTTCTTCGATCATTAAGTGTTGGTACTTTTATAATAATCACCGCTAATCGATGATATAAATCCTCTCTAAAATTCTTCGCATTTATTTCATCTCTCAAATCTTTGTTCGTAGCGGCAACAACTCGAACATCAACAGAAATTTCTTTATCTCCTCCAACTCTTACGATTTTACTTTCTTGCAATGCTCTCAATACTTTTGCTTGAGCAGAAAGACTCATATCTCCAATCTCATCCAAGAAAATAGTACCTCCGTTAGCTTGCTCAAATTTTCCAATCTTTTGTTTGTAAGCTCCTGTAAATGATCCTTTTTCATGACCAAATAATTCGCTTTCAATCAATTCAGAAGGAATTGCGGCACAATTCACTTCGACGATAGGTCCGTCTGCACGTCCACTTTTAGCATGCAACCATCTTGCTACTAATTCTTTTCCTGTTCCATTAGATCCATTAATCAAAACTCTAGCATCCGTTGGAGCAACTCGATCAATGGTTTCTTTGATTTTCAAAATTGGTTCTGATTCACCAATAATCTCTTGACTTTTCACTTTGCTAACTCTTCGTTTCAATACTTTGTTATCAGTAATCAAACTTGATTTATCCATCGCATTTCGAACAGTAATCAAGAGTCGGTTCAAATCTGGCGGTTTTGAAATAAAATCAAATGCACCTTTTTTTACAGCATCAACTGCTGTATCAATATTTGCATGACCAGAAATCATAATTACTGGAGTATCGCTTGAGATTGTTTGCACACGCTCAAGTGCTTCCATCCCATCCATCTTTGGCATTTTAATATCCATAATGACCACGTCATATTTGGATTTCTTTAATTTGCCTAAACATTGGATACCATCCATTGCCTCATCTACATCATACTTTTCAAACTCAAGAATTTCTCTTAAAGTATTTCGGATACTAGCCTCATCATCTACAATCAGAATTTTTGCCATTAGATTATTTTTATCAGGTTGCTTATAAAACTTTTGAAAATCGTATTAATTTTTATCAAATATATTAACGGAAGAACACTTATAATAGTTACCTTTTTTAAAGATAAATATTATTTTTTTTTAAGATAAAAAAAAGAAACCAATTTTGGGTTCTGTTCTAAACTTTTTAAGACAATTCTTAACCGATTTTAATGAAAAAATCACGTTTTTTTTATCAAAAAGATTAATTCAAAAAAATAAGTCTTTTTTGAATTGTTCATTCATTATCATTTGTCCCCCAAAATGCTTACCTTCGCGCGTCATTTTATAAAAAAAGAGTAATATTCATGAGGACAAAACTGTCGCAATTTAACTTCGAATTACCACCTAAATTGGTAGCAAAATATCCAACTGAAAACCGAGATGAATCTCGATTAATGGTTGTTCACAAAGATACAGGATTAATTGAGCACAAGATGTTCAAAGAAGTTTTGGAATATTTTGAAGATGGAGATACTTTCATTCATAACGATACTAAAGTTTTCCCTGCTAGACTCTATGGTTGCAAGGAAAAAACGGGTGCTAAAATTGAGGTCTTTCTTTTGAGAGAACTTAATCATGAAGCTCGACTTTGGGATGTTTTGGTTGATCCAGCTCGAAAGATTCGAGTAGGAAATAAATTATACTTCAACGATAAGAATGATGAGCAAGAAGTATTGATTGCGGAGGTAGTCGATAATACTACTTCTCGAGGTCGAACTATTCGTTTTTTGTTTGAAGGAACGGATGATGAATTTCAAGAAAAATTGGAAGAACTAGGTAATACGCCTCTTCCAAAATACTTGGAACGACCGGTCGAAGAAATGGATAGAGAAAGATACCAAACAGTCTATGCTAAAAATATGGGTGCTGTTGCTGCTCCTACTGCAGGATTGCACTTTAGCGAAGAATTACTCAAAAGGTTAGAATTAAAAGGAATTGAGCCTGCCTACGTAACTCTTCATGTTGGTTTAGGAACTTTCAGAAGTATTGATGTAGAAGATCTTTCTAAGCATAAAATGGACGCTGAATATTTCCAAATTACAGCAGAAGCAGCAGAAATAGTTAATAAAGCAACAGCCAACAAAAAGCGAATTTGCTCTGTTGGAACTACTTCTATGCGAACAATCGAGTCAGCTGTTTCAGCTGAATCTAGCTTAAAAGCTGCGGAAGGCTGGACGAACAAATTTATCTATCCTCCTTACCAATTTAGCATTGCAGATAGTATGATCACCAATTTCCATTTACCTAAATCTAGTTTATTGATTATGGTTTCTGCATTTGGTGGAGCAGATTTGATCAAAGAGGCTTATGCTCAAGCAATCAAAAAGAAATATCGTTTCTTTAGTTATGGAGATGCGATGTTGATCATATAAAAAAATAAATTTTACGATATAAAAAAAGTGTTAGTGCGATTGGTGCTAGCACTTTTTTTTTGCTTTGTGACAAGATGTGAATGATTGAAGACATAAAAAAATATAATATTTATTAAAATAAAACGTAATAATCCTATCTTTCCACTACTACACTTTGAAACCCCATTTTAATAAAAAAAAGAACATTCGAGAAACGGTTATGTGGCTGAATATCAACAAGTTACCATCTACTTTGATGGTTGTTTTCCTTTTTTCATCTTTAATTAGTTTTGGAAAACAGCGTTTAGAATCAGATCATCAAAAGTCAATTCATTTCAATTTTTATAATGAATCCATTCAACTTACTTTTAATAATCAGATTTTAATTGAAGGTTCTTTTCAAGCAGATGAAAGTTCCATTTCTGATTTTTATACCCAAATGGAACCTACCCCTTATCAATCTCTTCTCGATAGTTTAAAAGCATACCAAGTTAAATTCCAATTGAACGATTGGTTATTTTATGAATTAATTCAATCCTCATTGAAAGAAATTTATAGAGAGAAGAGTGATTTGCAAAAAGAATTAACCAGTTGGTTTTTGTTGACAAAAGCAGGATACAATACTCGATTGACTTTTATTGGAAATTATATATTTGTAAATGTTCATTCAAAAGATGATATTTTCGAAACACCAATATTTGAAATAGATAATAAAACATTTATTAATCTCAGTAGTATTTATCTTAAAATCAACGCTAAAAAGACTTATTTAAATGTGCATTCATTGGTTCCAAATCCAGATGGGAAAATCTTTTCTTTCGATTTACGCCAATTACCTAAATTGAAGCCAACGGTAAAAAAACGAAACTTAAGATTCAAATGGGAAGGCAGAGAGTATAATTTAGATATCAAATTTGATTTGAATTTAATCAAGATAATGGAACATTATCCTCTTTTTGATGAAGCGAAATATATTCAAACACCACTCTCAGAGTTGGCTGCTTCCTCTTTACTACCTCAACTTAAAAATATTATAAAAAATAAAAGTGAAAAAAACGCACTTAAGATCATTGCTTCTTTCACTCGATCTGCCTTTCGATATCAAGATGACCAAGATTATTTTGGAAGAAACAAACCAATGATTGGAGATGAATTATTTCATTATCCTTATTCCGATTGCGAAGACCGATCAGCACTTTTTTATTATTTAGTAAATGAGTTACTTCGGTTACCAATGATCGTCATAGCTTATGATGATCACCTAACAATAGCCGTTGCTACGACCAAACCTATTGGGAAACCAATTCGCTATAAAAATAGGAATTACTTTATTTGTGACCCTACTGGGCCACATAACTCCGAAAAAATCGGAGATGCTCCAATTGGTTATAAAAATCGATCATTTGAAATTTTAAAAACTAAATAATCATTATTCCATAACTACTTACTAATCAGATCATTACACATAAGATATCATTTATTTTATTGGAAGTATAAAATTTATGATGGTCTGATTTTTGAATTGTCAAAACATAAGTAAAAAGTATTGCTATAATAATTTTTGTTTATTACATTTGTGGCAAAATCAAGCAATACTTTCTTTTTTTTTAGAAACATTTTTTTATCATAATATTTCATAATCGTAATATGTATTGGACATTAGAATTAGCACATCATCTCGAAGAAGGCCCTTGGCCAGCAACACGTGATGAATTAATCGATTACGCTATCCGTTCGGGCGCGCCTCTTGAAGTAATTGAAAACCTTCAAGCAATGGAAGACGAGGGAGAGATTTACGAAAACATGGAGGATATTTGGCCTGACTATCCGCGAAAAGATGATTTTCTTTTCAACGAAGACGAATATTAATCTTCAAGTTATTTTAAACGTATCAAATTATCTTTTAGTCAGTTAATCTTGAATAGAGATTAGTAGGCTTCTGCATGATAAATTTTAAAGAAAAGTTTTACATTCTATGAGTGTAAAACTTTTTTTGTTCCCATCTATTTTTTAAGATCGAACTTACTAGGCTATTTTTAGTAGGCAAAATTATTTCATTTCATTAATATCGCTGATCCTCGCATCTTTTCAATTAAAAATATCAAAATATTTGCATGCCTTAGTTAAGGAATGAGAGTTCATAACTTTTGTCACGTCCCTCGGTTAAAGTTACCATCCAAAAATAACACTCATAATTTCTTCTGAAAGAAAGAATATTAAGATTATTCGTAACCTATTCTACTTATTTCGGTAAAACATAGACCTATTTTTTTCTAAGAAAATACTTTAACTCTCTCCTTATTCAAATATCCTTTTTTAGAAAAAAACAAAAAAACACGTCACATATTATTCATTACTTAATTTTAATCAGCATTATCTATACTGATACAAATAACTTCTTTGATTGGAAAAAGATAAGTCACTCCATCAAATAACAAATAATAAACACTTGTATCTCATTTGTTATCAAGGAATAATGAATCATTTTATTCATTAAGCATAAATGCATACTTTTTTAACTTTTAAAAAAAAGGCATGAAATTTGAATATTTGTGACATAAAAGTTACTACTTTTACAAAAACAACATTAAATTTAGGGATAGCATAAATAAGTATACTTTACATGAAAAATCTGATAGAAATCTCCAAGATTGTTACGAAGAAGAAGGTTAGAAAAATTGAAATTTTTGATGACCATTCCCTAAAACATAAAAACAGTAAGTTTAATGAATTTTATGAAGCCTTAATGGCCAATAAATTTAAGAACGATAGAGATGCCGCTTCTTTTCTTTACGATTGTAGTCCAACCGATGATAAGTATCGTCAACTCAAGTCTCGTTTTAGAAAAAGATTATTAAATACACTTTTCTTTTTAGATGTAAATCTTCCTTCTACTTCTAATTATGATCGAGCTTATTATTCTTGTAACAAAGATTGGACTTTGGTAAAAATATTAATGTCCAACGAAGCAATTCATACAGCTTCAGCTCTGGCTCGACAGATTTTGACAACTGCATTGAAATTCAAATTTGCAGATGTAATTGTCAATTGTGCTCGGATTCTACGTAGATATGCCGCTCAAATGGGAGATGATAAAAATTATGAAATCTACGATCAACACAGCAAACAATTTCAGAATGTATTAGATGCT
This sequence comes from uncultured Saprospiraceae bacterium, assembly GCA_937981555.1. Taxonomy (GTDB): domain Bacteria; phylum Bacteroidota; class Bacteroidia; order Chitinophagales; family Saprospiraceae; genus CAJQQY01. The sequence continues at coordinate 89,848 of CALJOK010000001.1, read as the reverse complement.
GAAATTCGTTCGGAAGAATTGTATCAGCGAGTGATTATGAATTATCACAAACCAGTAGGCAAAGCTTCTGACTTAGAAGAAAGAATTGGAACATATTGTGATGCTTTAGTCGGACTTTCTGAAATTTATGATTCGCCGATTGTCATTTATAATATGTACCTAGTTTGGGCCTACAGATATGAAATGTTGCGAGACTTTGATGCAATGTTAGAAGTTTGTAATAAAGCTGAAAAGTATATTGAAGATAATCCAGCCTATTATCAAGACGATAAATTGGCTACTTTTCAAATGAAAAAGATGTCCGCCTATCTTCATTTAAGAGATTGGAAAAATGGAAAAATCAACGCAGAAAAATGTTTACAATCCTTTCCAAAAGGGAGTGCGACTTGGTTTAAATTCATGGAATACTATCTTCTTTTAGCAGTTCATACAGAAAACCATATTAATGCATTAGCGATTTTCAATGATGCATCGAATCTTTCTAAGTTCAAAAAATTACCTGCGCGTACACGTGAGAAATGGAAGATTTATGATATTTTCTTGAATTATATTATCGAAAGTCAAGGAGATTCTAATCCTGTTTTATTGACGCAACGACGTAAGAATTTCAGAGTTTCTCGCTTCATCAATGATCCAGTTTTATATCCAAAAGATCAACGGATATTTACTGTTTTGATGGTAATTGCTCAAATGTTATTTTTGATTGAAAAGAAAAGTTACAATAATGCAGCTGAGCGAATAGACCGATTGAAAAGTTATGCAAATCGTCAATTGAAAAAAGAAGAATATTTTAGAACGATCCAATTTATCCGTTTGCTTCAACAATTAGTGAAAGCTGATTTCCAAATTGAAAACTTAAGTAACGTCGATAAATATTATAATCGCTTAATTGAATATCCATTTTTCTATCGTGGCTTAATCTCAGAACTAGAAGTATTACCTTACGAAAAATTATGGAATATGATTTTGGCAAGACTTTAAAATTAATTTTTCCCAGAATGAATAAAAAAGACTTACTCCAAATACTATCGGGTAAGTCTTTTTTTTTTGGAAAAATATAGATAGTAAATATTAAATTTGTGTGATATAATGTCACCTCATCCCTAGCCTCCTCTATTGGAGAGAAAAAGAAAATCAGGAAATGAGCTTGGCAAGAAACACTAACAAAATAAAATCAACCTCCTTTGAAAAAAATAATAATAAGTATAGACGGGCATTCTGCCTGCGGAAAATCTACCCTTGCCAAAGCATTGGCTAACGAATTAAATTATGGATACATCGACACCGGTGCGATGTATCGAGCAGTCACATTTTACTTTTTGGAAAATAGAGTTAATATCCAAAAGACTGCTGAAATGGAAAAAGCACTTAAAAGAATAAACATCACATTTAAAAGCACAGTCGGTGGAAACAGAACTTATTTGAATGGAAAAGATGTAGAAGATGTCATTCGAAAAATGTTTGTTTCGAAAAATGTAAGTCATGTTGCGGCCATCAGCCCTGTTCGAAAAATGGTTGTCAAACAACAAATAGAAATGGGCAAACTCAAAGGCATCGTGATGGAAGGTCGAGACATTGGAACGGTCGTTTTTCCCAAAGCTGAATTAAAAATCTTTTTGACCGCAGACGAAGATGTTCGAACTAATCGTCGATATGATGAATTGATAAAAAGAGGGCAAAAAGTAAGCATAAAATCAATCAAAGAAAACTTGCGTGAACGAGATCATATTGACTCGACTAGAAAAGATAGTCCACTAAGAAAAGCGTCAGAAGCAGTTTTAATTGACAATTCAAACATTACTCCTAAAGAACAATTGGCAATGGTTTTAGCATTATCAATTGAGAGAATTAGAACGCTGTCAATTGCTGATAAAAAATTAGTCGCAACAAAACCAAAACCTGAACCTCAGAAAAACACCAGACCAACGGCCTCAAAAAGAACTAATCAACCTGCTCCTCAAAATCAACGAGCTCCACAAAAAAAGACACCACAAAATCAGCCTAATAAAAAATCAGCTGTACAAGACACAAAGCCGACACCGCAGAAAAAAAGTAATCAACCTATTGCTAAAAGCCAAAATTCAGCACAGCAAAGTTTTCTAAAAATTCAAAGTGATGAAAAACCTGCGGAAAGAAAAACAAAAATAACTCCTAAACAAAAAGCAAAGCAGCCTGCTAAAAAAGTAGTTCAACAAAAAACTAAACCTACTCCAGCAGCCAAAAAGAAACCAAACAAACCTGCTCCAAAAGTTCAAAAAAACGAGCAGAAAAAAGTTACACCAAAACCGATAGGTGAAACTTCAACCGAAGCAAAAGCAAAAAAAGTTAGAACGAAAAGAACTAATAAAAAATAAATTCTTAAACTTCTCCTCAATAAACTGACAGAGAATCAAAAAAAATCCCTTCAACGAAATTCGCTGAAGGGATTTTTTAATACTACTAGATTCTTTTGACCAAGAACTTATTATTGATTGACCAAAGGAGAAACTTGCGTTCCAATTAATTGAATCGAATCTAGTAATTGAGCATGAGATAAACCGACATCCATTTGAAAACTAAACCTTGAAATACCACCCAATGCTTCACTATGACGAAGTATTTTTTCTGCAACTTCTTCCGGACTTCCAATAACGATTGCTCCTAATTCTCCAATTTGAGCTTCAAAATTTGTTCTACTCATTGGTGGCCATCCTCGTTCTTTTCCAACATTGTTCATCATTTTTTCATAGCCAGGATAAAAATTATCAATGGCTTCTTCTTTGGTATTTGCGGCATAACCAAAGGAATGTAAACCTACTTTTAATTGGTCAGGCGCAAATCCTGCCTTTGCTCCAGCTTGCCGATACAAATCAACTAAAGGTCGAAATCGATGAGTCTCTCCACCAATAACTGCAACCATTAATGGCAAACCTAATGTTCCCGCTCGAACAAATGAAGCAGGCGTTCCACCAACTCCCAACCAGATGGGTAACTGTTTTTGCACAGGTCTTGGATAGATGGCTTGGTCGTGAAGTGGCGTTCGAAATTTTCCAGACCAATTGACGGTTTCATTTTCTCGAATAGCTAAAAGAAGTGCTAATTTCTCAGAAAATAAAGCATCATAATCTTGAAGATTAAAACCAAACAAAGGAAATGATTCGGTAAACGATCCTCGTCCAGCAACTATTTCTGCCCGCCCATTTGAAATTAAATCTAGCGTAGAAAAATTTTGAAATACTCGAACTGGATCAGCTGCACTTAAAACAGTCACCGCACTTGTGAGTCGAATATTTTTAGTTCGAGCAGCTGCCGCAGCTAAAATCATAGCAGGTGCAGAGTCCAAAAATTCTTTTCGATAATGTTCTCCAATTCCAAATACATCCAAACCAACTTGATCTGCTAACTCAATCCTTTCCAATAATTCCGACATTGCTTTTGCATTATCCTGAGCCGTGGTTACGTCAAGATTTTTTGGAGAAGCTGCAAAACTATCAATTCCTATTTCCATAAAGTTTTCTTTTTCAGTTTTAGCCATTTAATTTTTTATAAAAATAATAGGAGGTCAAGACTAAAATAATTGCAACAAGTGCAGGTGCAAACTCTCCATCACCTATCATGTAATGAGCAAAAAATGCCAATACCGCATTAAAGAAAAAACCTGCGTAGGCCCACTCTGTTAATGTTGTGGATAGCTTAGTCCAGATAGCAACTAAGCCTAATAATTTTGCAATGGCTAAAGGATAAACGATATAAGTTGGATGTCCTAATTTTTCAAACGCTTGTACAATTTCTGCATGATTGAAAATATACATCCCAGCAGAGAATAACATCATAACTGTAAATAATCCAGTACTTGCCCAATAGATATACTTTTGACTTTTCATTATTTTTAATTTAAAGAATTTTGAAATAAATTGATTTTATGATTAAGATCGTTGTTTAAAGTTTCGTCTTTGATTCCCTCTTCTGAGAAATTTTGAAAAAAGGAAGGTAATGAAAAATCAGTAATTACATTCCCTCCAAAATGAGGTAGTAATTCCTTCGTAACTTTTAATGCATTCGCACCACCTCTTCCTCCTGGCGAAGCAGCCATCAAAAACATGGGTTTATTTTTCCAGATTTTCATATCTACTCTAGACGTCCAATCCCAAAGATTTTTAAAGGCAGTAGTAATCATTCCGTTGTATTCAGCCAAGGAAATAACAATCCCATCTGACTCTTCAATTAATGTTCTGAACTTATGAGCATTTTCAGGAATCCCAATTTCAGCTTCCAAGTCAGGACTGTAAATAGGTAATTCTAACTCATTTAAATCTGCTACAGTTATTGTAGCATCTTCTATTTGATTGGCAACAAAAGTAGCAAAGGTTTTATTGATTGATTCTTTGCTATTGCTTGCACCGAAGGCTAATATCTTTTTCATAATTGTAAATTCATTGAATTAAGAAAATGTGATTTATTTTAGATCTAAGTATTTGATCCAAAATAGTAATAGCACAAATTTAGGGTACAGGTTACGGGCAAGCATTAATCTATATTAAGAAGTTGTTTAAGAATATAAGCTCCAACAACTGCTACGAAAAGGAATTATTTTTTGGTAATCCTCTCTCCTTTTACTTTACTCAAAGCTTCAGGTGTGATACCAAGGTAGGAAGCAATCATTCGTTGAGGAACTCTTTGAACAATTTGTGGATAAGTCTCTATAAAATGTTCATAACGTTCAATGGCAGATGAACTCATTAACATAATTACTCTTTTTTGGAGAACACTTATTCTTCTAAACAATTTTTCAACTTCAGCTTTTTTAATTTCTTCGTAAGTTTTTTCTATTACAATAATAGTTGAATCTTCTATCACATCAATAAATAAATCACAAGGCTGTCCTACTGGAAGATAATCTGAAATAATCCATCCTTCTGGGCCAAACATGAAAATATGTTCTTTCCCTTTTTCATCTATGGAATAAGAGCGAAGTAAACCTGACTTAACAATATAGGCCTTGTTATTAAGGTCTCCAGTTCGTTGAAGGATTTGCCCTTTTTTGACCGTTATTTCTTTCACATTAAATTCTTTAAAGTGGTTAGTAATTTGGAATTTAAATATAAAAAAATCCCTCCAACGAAAACTCGCTGGAGGGATTTTATTTTTATAAAAAAGAAATTAGACCTTATCGAATTAGGGTTACTTCACCTGATCGAGTGACTCTTTCATTTAAACCACCAATCTCGCAACCTAACGTCATAACATAAACATAGACATCCATAGGTGCAGGTTTGTCTCCATCCATTCCATCCCAAGGTTCGCCTGTATCAGAAGAGTAAACTGGATTTCCCCATCGATTGAAAATCTTTATTTCAAAAACTTCTTCTATGCCTTCCTCTGTGACCGCGCTAAAGGTATCATTCAAACCATCTCCGTCTGGAGTAAAGGCATTTGGAATTATTACATTTTCTGGATCACATGGTAGAATTACTGTTAATGTAAAACTCCAATCTTTGCTACAACCTTCTTCGTCTGTTACTGTAAACGTATATTCTGTTGATGATTGTAAGGGCAATGCCATCGGGCTTTCACATTCCGTACAACTCAATCCTGTTGACGGAGACCAGACTGTACTTGCTACCGGATTAGTAGATACAATCAACAAATCTGGTACTTGAAAAGAATCTGGATAATTAATAGTTACATCACTAGGGAAATTTGCAACCTGTATCCCAAATGGATCTTCTACTATTCCAGATGAGTCAGTATAAATACAATCTCCATCTTGAATTGTAATAATATAATTTCCTGCAGAAAGTCCTGTAAAAATTGGATCAGTTTGAAATGCGCCACCATTTACACCTTCTACACTATACATCCAACCTGCTTGACCATTAGTGATTGAAAGCTCTCCATCATTTCCCACCTCACATGTTGGTGCAATAAAATCTGTCATGACTGTAACTATATTTTCTTCCACTACTTCTACACTTCCAGTAGAGGTACAAGTATTATTATCAGTTACAGTTACCGTATAAATTCCAGCTGGTAGATTATTTACCATCGGTACATTTCCTGTTCCTGCAACACTCCATTCATAATTAGTTGCTCCTCCTGGATCAACAAAAACAGAAACCGAACCTTCACTTCCACTTGGACAAGTTGGTGTAGTCTGGAAACTCAAAGTTGCTGCTGGATAGTTATTTAAAGTAATCGCACTCGTAGAATCACATCCCAAGATTGAGGTAAATGTTTCTGAGTAAGTCCCTGGAGCTGAAATCATATCTCCATGGATCATCACAGATTCTCCTGCACAAACTAAGGTATCACCTGAAGTAGAAATTGAGGTAAAAACTAAGGACACCGTATCCACACTATAACAACCTGTCAATGAATTACTTGCTGTAACGACATACATTACTTCCTCATCCGGATTAATAATATTTACCGTTTGGCAAGTAGTACAATCCAAAAAGTCATCACCTCCATCAATGGTTTGCCATTGATATGTATCAAAATTTCCCATTACTGTAAAGGAGGTATCTTGCGTTGGACAAACGACTGCCACTTCAGGCATCGTCATATTGACTGTATTTTGATCAACGATAATTTGAACCATATCAGTTTGAACACCACCACATGAATCAATAACGGTTACTGTGTACATTCCTCCGTCCCAAACTGTAAAAGTAGAATCTGTTGTTCCATCTTGCCATTCGTAACTCACGAAATGAGTAGTCGCATTTAACTCAAGCGAAGCATTATCACATATAGTAATCGTACCTCCTAAATCCAATTCATAAGGCTCTGGCACTTCTGTAAATTGAATCATATTATTAGAGTAATCACATTCTCCAATATTTGTATTTGGAAAATCCGTATTAAAATTATAAGGTGTATTTGTCGTGTTATCATCATTGATCACTACAAAAACAGGGTCATCATATTGTGCTGGAATTGTATATTCTACAATAGTACAACTGTCAATGCCAACAGTCACACCTAGTACTTCTGAGTCAAGAGCAGTCGTAGCTCCTGCAGTTGGATCACTTGTATAAAAAGTAATTGGAGTGGTGTATGACAAAACATTATCACCTGTGTTACATACTTCCAAAGTAACGATCAATTCATTCAAAGCACATTGTACATCGACACTTGCGATTGAGGCATCTGCTCCTAATTGTTGACCATGCTGAGTTAAAAAGTTATTTAAAACTACGTCATTACCTACAATGTGATGTTGTTGTTGAACAATTGGAATGCTTAAATCATCTTTGATATTTACATTGAAGTAGGCATTTTGATTCCAAACTTGGCGAGTGCTTTGCCATGAAAAAGTACTTGATTCATATGCACGAAGAAAACCAATATCGTTATTAGCATTAGCTTGAGTAGAAGCTCCTACTACTAAAATCTCAGTCAAGCCATCTCCATCCACATCTACAATAACAGGAGATTCTACTTTAGAATTTGAAAAAATTGGAGACGTAGATAAAATATTACCATTAGTTCCATCTAAAATTTCCAATGCTTCTGATCCTCTTCCAACCACTTCAAAATCACCATCTCCATCAAAATCAAAAGAAACTAAACTTGATAAATTATTGGCATTTTCTACCGAAGGAGTCATCCATGATAAGGTGAAGTCAAGATTCAACGCAACGATATCAGTTGATGTTCGGAAAACAATTTCTAATTGATCATCTCCATCAATGTCAGCAATCATTGCTTGTGAAGCATTATCACCTGGATCATATTGTCCCAAGATGGTATTAGTCTGTAAATCCCATCCATAAATTAAATTAGGTGTAAGACCTACATTAGATGGAATTAATGCTGAAACAACTGCATCTAAATCTCCATCCTTATCAATATCCGCAATCGAGACCATTCCATTTTCCAAACTCAAATCCGCTTCCATCGCTATCGTCGCATTCCCAGAAATTACATCTACTGCATAAACTTTATTTCCCATCACTAATTCCATTCCTTCACAATTTGGACAAACGTTATCATCCAAAACATCTACTGCCACAGCTTGCTGAGCATCTGGAGAAGTAATAATTGGAAGCACCACCAAGACAAATAAATTTGTTGAGTTGAAAATTCTATTATTAAAATAAACTTCCGAAGAACCATCTCCATCAAAATCTGCAATACCAATTTTCGAAGAAAGATTATCTCCAAATCCTGGCAAACCAAATCCCGCTGTTTGAGTTCCATCATGTTCAAATCGTAAAAGAACACCATTTTGAGCAATAAAGATTTCACTCGTTCCATCTTTGTCCACATCAGCTACAGCTAGACCTGTTTCATTTACAAAAGCTGTTGTAGATACATTTATGCTAGACTCTAATGTTCCAGTCAATCCGTCAATTATTTGAATCTCACTTGCTGATCCACTAGTCCGTTTAACGATGATCACTTCAGGTGTTCCATCTCCATCAATATCTGCCGTGATCGGAGTTGTTCCTGATGTTGTTTCAAAATTACTTTGCCACTTCTGTTCCGCCTGTACATCACTATCTGAATTTACAAACAAACAATCATCTGCACACTCATTATAAAAAGCTAAATCACAACCATCTTGTCCACAACATGCTGGATCAAAACAATCAATCAATCCATTGCCGTCATCATCAATTCCGTTGTTGCAGATTTCTCCACAGATAGTTTCGCTTACTTTTAAAGAATCAACAAACTCACATGCTCCCATCGAAATGGTCAACACATAAACTCCAGTATCACCAACTGTAATCATCGAAGTCGTTGCACCTGTACTCCATAAAAATTCAGCACCTAATATATCTGTTCCAAGTGTTACTGAATCGATATTACAAATTGTCGTATCATTTCCTAAATCAAATGCATATGGATTATTATCTAAAATATTTCCATTGACAACAATTGTCCCTGTAGAATTATCATAATGCTCAATTCCTGGCTCAATATTATTATTGAAAAATGAAGAATTATTAATATTCAACGTAGCAGTAGAAACAGCAGTATTATTATCTAGGTCTCCTCCAAGGAATATTGCTCCACCTTCTGATTGATTCAAAAATCCAATTCCAAGTGTAGTACTAGCTGAATTATTTAAAAAATAACAATTGTCAATCGTATGATTATGAGCGTCTACCCCTACATCATCTGATCGATCAAAAATGGCAATAGCTCCTCCTGAGTTTCTATCGAATGATAAATCTCCATTATCGGCAGCAGTACTGAAAACGCTATTTTCACAAAAATAACTATCAGAAATATTTACCGTTTTTACATTCTGAATAGAGACGGCTCCTCCAACTCCTCCATTAGCTAAATTTTCAGCTCGATTGCTAGAAAATTCTGAATCCGTAATAGTCAAACTTGCATTCGTCCCAACAGGAACTAGGTTATCCATTTTTCCATCAAAATAAATTGCTCCAAAAGAAGAGGCACCTATATTTAATGGCTCGTCATCCAAAGTATTATTGTTGATAAATCGACAATTGTCTACAGAAATATTCAAAGCAGAAGAATCAACATTTACCATATGAATTGCAGAACCACTTGATAGGTAACTTCCATTCGTACATTGTTCTTCTGTAGACTGTCCATTTTGAATCGTTAAATTAGCGAAGTTGATTGCATGAGATACATTCACTCCATTATCAGCTAATGAAGTTGGACATCCTGTATCTGAATAATCATACACAAATGCTCTACGTAAACTTTCTCCGTCAATAATTACATCTCCATTATCTTCTGCTCCAAAAAATGTTACAGAGTAATCTTCTGGAATCAAAGCTATAGGAGTCGAATTAGGAGTCGCTCCAGGCAAACTATAAGTTCCACTATGCACAAAAATCGTATCTCCACTACAAACTGAATTATCCAAAGCATATTGAATCGTTCGACATGGACTGCCAGCATCACCACACATAAATACATCTACACCTGTAGCATCATCCACATGAGAATTTCCAATACAATCCACCACCGTCACTTCGATAGAATAATCAACTGTACAATCTGCATCTGCATTTCCAGCCGTCAAAGTCAACGTGAAAGTTCCAGGAGTATTAAATTGGTAAACTAAATTTGCACCAGTTCCTATTTCTAAACTATTCAATGTCCAACTAAAAGTAGTCGCATTCGTTGATGTACTTGCAAAAAATACTTGAGGTGCTCCTGCAAAAATCGTCGTATCATTTCCTGGATTAAATGACAAATCTTCAATTGGAATATCACAATCTGTATCACAAACTATCGAGCCAGTCAAACTAACTCTAGGTCCATTGATAAAAAATGTCATCCGATCTCCTTGACCTTGAGTAAAGGCAGTCAAACATTCTAATGGATTTATATCCATATAATTTTCACGCATATCATTTCCATCTGTCGTAAATGGATTGTTCGCACTTGTATCATCTGCATCTGTAAAACAACTATTTTCATCTACATCACATGGTGCTTCAGCAATCGTCCAATCTGGAGGAGTGTCACAAACTCTATCTCCATCCAATAAGCAATCATCATTTCCACAACCTGCATGGAACGTATGATACAATCCTAAATAATGCCCCATCTCATGCGCCAGGATGGTAGAATTTTCAGGAGTTGTTCCGAAAAATTCTGCCTCAATTACAATCCCATCTCGATCTGTCCCATGAAAAGCAGGCATATAAGAATAAGCTCGTAATGGTCCTACTAAGGCATCACTACTTACATCTGTTACTACCCAAATATTTATATATTTCGTTGGATCCCAGCGATCAATTTCTTTTAACAATAAATCTTCTGTCTCAACTATCATATTTGTCAATTCGGAAGATTCTTCTCGAGTTACCCCTGTGGAAGGATCTCCAGCAGGATTATTTTTTGCCAAACAGAATTCAATTTCTGTATTTACTCCCGTTCCAAAAGATCCATCAAACGCAGCATTCAAATCTTGAATAGCTTGTTCGACTTGTGCAATATCGATATTTGTTCCACTTCCTACTGTTTCTCCTGAATGGACAACGTGAACAACTACGGGTAAAGTAAAATCTGCTAAAACACTTTCTGCTTGATTAGCAGAACTCGACATATAATTATAAGCCTGTGCATCTTGACTTTCAATTATCGTTTTGAGACCAGGATCTGAATTAATTGCTTTTTGCAACATATGATCATGCGCGCAAAATTGTTGGTCGTTGACCTCTTCTGCAGTATTAGAATTATTGGCTACTTTCAAATATCCAACTGCCATAATCCCAACAAAAATAGAAGTGAAAATAGTAATAGAAAAGCTTTTTGTAAATCCGTACATATTTATTGTTTTTGTATAAAAAAGTGCTTCTTAAAATTGCTCGCAAAATACGAGATGAATTTCGATTTTTGTTAATAAAAACACACTAGGTTAGTTCAATTTGAAATGAATGTATGATGAAGTTGGTTAAAAAAAAGAGATACTTATTTTGATACATAGTATATCATATTTTTCAGATACGTAAAATACGATAAAATTTATTTCTTCAACAATAAAATTTAAAGTGTGATAGATAGATGACGATAAACAGTAACCTTTTGTCTTTTACTTTAAAAATCTACAAAAGTTTCTGCATCTACATTCTGATTAATTTTTAGTTATTCCAAGTCTTAATTTTCCTGTTTTTTCAAATATACATTGTCACATTATTTCATAAATAGAGGATAGCCTACTTCACAAATAATATAACTTTATATTAGTTAACCCGCCTAACTCAAACTTTCAATATTATACTTCACACAACCTTCATACTAGACTTGGATCTGATATTTTTTAGTACTTCCCTTTTTTTCAAAAAATATTCTAGTTTCAATTGTCACACCTTTACATAACTAACTGACTAATAATAATTTATACATAAAATATATTCAAATAAATCTTCTACCTAAAATTAATAACTAAATGAAACAGTTAAAAAAAATCACTCAATTAACTTCAATTCTTTCGTTTTTATTTATGATCTTGTTCTCTGTCACGTCTCAGTCTCAGGTGCAATATGAAAAGACCTTACAAGTAAAAAACTACGGACAAGGATTTCTTCTAAGTTGGTCTACTTTTTCTGAATCAAACAACTCATCATTTTCTATTGAAAGATCCATTGATGGCGTTAATTACCAGACCATTGGTTCTATTGATGGTAAAAATGAAAATGAAATCAATGAATATCAATTTAAAGATGATGAATTAGGATTGAAAAAAGTTAATTACAGACTCAAACCAATATCTAAAGATGGAGAATCTAGTTATAGCGAGATTATTTCAAATGAAAAAAGGATAGTGAGTTATTTTAAAGTTATGGAAAAGCAGCAACTTCCTAATAATCAGTATAAAATCTTTATCAATTCAATCAAGGAAGGAGAATTAAAATGTCGTTTTTCTACCAATCTTGGAGAGGTCGTTTATGATGAAATGAAGTCACTTCAAGTTGGATTAAATGAATTTGCCTTTGACTTATCAAATGAACCTGATGGAACTTATAATGTTATTTTTAAATTGGACAGAAATCAAACTTCTATCGTTCTCAAAAAAGAAACAAAAGAGAAAAATAATGTTGCTCAGTCCAAATCAACAACTATTAAATACTAAGTTCATTCTATAGCAACTTTATAACAAAAGAGCCATATTAAATATAATATTTAATATGGCTCTTTTATTTTCCCGAACTGATTATCTACAAACTAAACATCCTTTTGATTTCATTCGATCGTCGTCTCGACACTTCAATCTCCTCCCCTGTTTTCATTGTGACTTTTAATTTTCCATTAAACCAAGTATCCAATTTTTCGATATAATTCAGATTAATAATTTGCTGCCGATTCACTCGAAAAAAAGTATTTCCTTCCAGCACACCTTCCAAATAATTTAAGCTCCGCTGAACCAAAGGTTTATTTTCATCAAAATATATTCGAGAGTAATTTCCAACTGATTCAAAAATCCGAATATCACTTATTTTTACAAACCAACATTTCTCTCCATCTCGCACAAAAATTTGTTGAGTAGGAAAATCAGAACGTTTCGTCTTCGTTTTTTCCAAATCTAATTTTGTAATTGCTTTTTGCAATCGTTCTTTTTTAATTGGTTTTAGCACATAATCAATCGCATTATAATCAAATGACTTGATCGCATATTCATCATAAGCTGTCGTAAAAATCACTTTTGGAATTTGATCTAAGCTTTCCAAAAATTCAAACCCATTCATCCCTGGCAGATGAATATCCAAAAAAACCACATCTGGAGAAAATTTTTCTAACAATACTTTTGCATCTTCTCCATTTTCCGCTTCCAAGATTTCATCAAAAGCATCAATTTCCGACAAAATTGAAACCAATTCTTTTCGAGCCAATCTTGAATCTTCAACCACTAAACAATTATTCATATCATCGGAATTTTGATAGAAGCCAAAACAAATTCATTGACTTCCGACATTTTTAAATTGGCATTTCCATTATAAATTAAATCTAATCGCTTACGGATATTTTCTAAGCCAACTCCTAATTTATCGCCCAACTTAGAAGACATTTTTAGATTGCCCGTATTCTTAACATTGATATTTAAAAATCCACTTCCTCTATCAATATCAATAAAAATAGAACCACCCTCTTTGAATTGTGAGATACCATGCTTCACCGCATTTTCTACTAATAGTTGTAGCATCATTGGCGGCAATTCTATTGTTTCCAATCCTGCATCTACATTTATTTTATACTGCAATTTATCTTCATATTGAATGGACAACAATTCCAAATATTGATTAACAATATTCAACTCTTCTTCCAAACTTACTTTTGATTGATCTGTATTTTTCAAAGCATACCTAAACAGGTCAGAAAAATTTAATAACATTTCACGTGCCTTTTCTTTGTCTTCTAATATCAACGAACGAATATTATTCAAGGTATTAAAAACAAAGTGAGGATTGATTTGCGACTTGAGGGAACCGAGTTGAGCATCTTTCATTTCGGCTGCCATTTTCCATTTTTCGATTTCTGCTTGATTCCAATTATTAAAAAAATGTATAAAAAAGTAAATCACATTCCAAACTAATATTACCAATGAAAAAATAACCATATTCCCTAAAAAACTTGGAAACGTCATTCCTTCCACTTTATAAACATAGAAAAAAATGGCAAATAAAATTAACATAAAAACAAGTGAAAGAAAAAAAGTGGAAATGAAAATCATCCCAACTATTTTTCTAAAAGACCAAATTTTCCAATTTGATTTTTTAATAAAATGGCGATAACCTGCTGTAATTAAAAAACCAATAAACAAGGGAGTGATCGAATTATACATCAACATGTCAACAGGAAAACCTGCAGATATTTGAACCAATAAATTGGACAACATAAAAAGTCCCCAACCTATTATTTGAGCAATCCAAAAATTTCTATTTCCTATTTTTATCATGATAAAAGTATTTATAGTAATATTTTTTTTTGCCGCAGATTGGGCTGATTTAATCTAATCTAAATGATTTCCTCAGAAGACTAAATAAGAAAAATCATACTAGATCTTATAAATCTGCGGCAAAAAAAAATCACCTTTCTAGAATCCAATCAGACACAAACTTCATTACATCTTCATTAAATGTCTCTTCCAATTTTGCATATTCTGAAGGCGCTCCTGTTTCTGTTTTTTGAAATAAATGATTCAAGCCCTTGAACTCTTTAGTCGTTAAATTTTTATTCCCGGCTTTAGCTAAACTACTTCTGATTCCTTCTAAATTTTCTTTCGAAGTCACCTGCAAGTCCAATTCACCATTTATCGCCAAAACTGGACATTTCACTTTTGTCAGATAATCAGCAGGGTTAAATTGCATAAAATAAAGAAACCAATCATCAAGCATCATCTTAAGTTCTTCTTCCATAAATTTATCTTTATCCTCCCCTTCTCTCTCCGCAGCTGGCAAACTTTCAAATCCATCCGATAATATTTTTGTCAACCCGTTTCGCAATTCATCTTTATTCATCCCTTTGTTTTTATGTAAAAAACCAAAGGCATTTTCAATGATTACTCCATTGATTTTTCGCATACTTTCATCGACTCCTTCTGCTTCCGATATTTTATCTGTCTGCAACTTCATCAAGTCAGGAATATTGATTCCGGGGCCAGCCAAAAGTATTATAAAATCAACGTCACCATTCTCGCTTGCCACCATTGGCGCAATCATTCCACCTTCACTATGACCACACAATCCAATTTTTTTCCCAGCCATATCTTTCCTTTTTTTCAAAAAAGAAACCGCAGCATTTACATCATCAGCGAAGTCTCTTGAAGTTGAACCTTTAAATGTTCCAGTCGATTTTGCTACACCTCGATCATCGTATCGGAGTACCGCAATTCCTCTCTTTGTAAAATGATCAGCCAACACTAAAAATGGTTTATGTCCCAATAATTCTTCATTCCGATCTTGTGGTCCAGAACCTGTTATGAGTATCACTACTTCTTCAAATTTCTCATCAGAAGGAATAGTCAAAGTACCTGCTAAATAGTGTCCACCTTTTGGGTTTTCAAACTTTACTTCTTCTTGCTGATAGCCAAACGTTTTAGGTTCTTGTGGACGGACTAATTCTTTTTTATCCACCTTTTCACGAGTCATCTTTAATGGCAAAGACATCGGTCCTTGGTTGAATGTTCCATCAATCTCAGTTTCATCATCATTCAAAGTAGAAGTATATTTTATTCCCATCTTAGGCATTTCGACAGTCAATTCTTTTCCATTCCAAGTTACTTTATCCACAGGAATCCCATTAGCTCCTTGATCAGGACTATCCATCGTTGCTTTTAAATTTTCGCCATCTTCGGTGATGTGAAACACAATTCGCAACTGCATTCCCTGGACCTCCAATGCACCATTCCAGTCGCCTAAAACATTTTGTGCATTGACGAAATTTGAAATCGCTAAAAGGAAAACAACCATTAATTTTTTCATGATATTTAATATTTGATGTTTTGTAATACTTCAAATGTAGCCGTTAAATTATCAAATATTATTGGATTAGTGATGAGTGGTTGGATAAAATGATGAGTGGTTTTGATGGAACGCGGATGTCGCGGATTTAGCTAATGAAAGCGGATTTGACGATTAGAAGTGTTAAGGGAAGATATTACATTTTTTTGACTATTGCCTTTATGATTGGACTTTTTGCATACCCTTAAGAGTATTTTGAATAACCATTTTACTCCATAATAAAGTTAACACTTCTAATCGTCAAATCCGCTTTCATTAGCTAAATCCGCGGCATCCGTGTTCCATCCCATCTTACTTTTTTACAAATGGAAAACTGGTTTCTTTACTCCTCTTCTGAAAATCCTCTCCACTTTTGACAATGGTAAATCGATGTTTTAATCGTAAAAATGGTTTCTCAAAATACTCATAAGAAAGTGCGGATAGTACAATGGTAAAAACAATTGACAAAACATATAACAATACATTCCCGGAAATCCCAAGCAGAACATTTTCTCCATAAAAATACTGTACAACAATCATCGCTAAGCGTACACATAAATAATTATACATGTAAAGTCCATAGGATATTTTTCCTAAATATTTAAAAGTGGGATGCTCTAGCTGGAAGAAAGTATTTTTATTATTTCCAATATTTAAAATGATAAGACAAAATAGAACCGCATAAATTTCATGCGTGAAATATCCAAATTCAAGTTGTGTATAAATGAGCAGAGGAATAAAAATATAAAGTCCAACTTGAAACGATTTTTGATAAATAAAATTTAAAGCCCCACTTCGATTTAAGTAAATCGCATAAGAACCAATTCCACCAATTGCCATGCAATCAATTCGAGTATGTTTTAAGAAATCTGCTGCCACTTGGTAGATTCGATTAGCTCCTTGGTTAAGATCATTGAGATACATAAACCCTTTGGCAAAAATCAAATAAATGACAATAATTCCAACGAGTAATCGGAATGTTTTTTTGAAATGTTTGACTAAAAAAGGCCATAACAAATAGAACTGTTCTTCGACTCCAATCGACCAAACATGAACCACATAAGGTATTGGAAAGATAGAAGCAATCGCTAAATTGGAAAGGAAGAAAGTGTACATCAACACTTTGACCCAGAAATTCCCATCAATTTGATCAGACCATTCTGGAAAATCTAAGATGCCAAATTGTGGAAAAATAAATAAACCTAAAAATACAATTAGATAGTAAAGTGGGAAGATTCGAAGCACACGACGCATATAAAATTGCTTCATGGCAATTGTACCCGTTTTTTCTTTCTCTACTAATAAAAGGTAAGTAATCAAAAATCCACTCAAAACGAAAAAGAAAGTCACCGCCAATTCACCCATCAAAGAAAAGAAATGCAAATCCCAAGTATTCGTTTCTCGGATATTCCATATAAATTTAAATTCCTCTACATGACAAATAATTACTGTGAATGCTGCAAAGAATCGAAGTCCTGTCAAGCCTGGAAAGTAAATTGGTCTATTTGTTGTCTTTTCTTTCATAGTATGGGTTAGCCAAGTGTTATCTGAACAATTTTGGGATGCAAAAATTTATCCATTATAACATCAAAAACCTTGCAAAAGCAGAGGATAAAATTATTTTTTCTAAATCAAAAGTTTTTGGGGAAAAAGAGATTTTTTTGATTATTTTAGATTAAAGGGGAGAGTTAAAAAAACGTAATATAGTATTTTTACTTTTTCTTGAGATCTTTTTGCGGAGGTAAAATCAAAATTTAAGGATATTTACTTAGATGAATCTATTTTCTTTTTTTATCTTTTATTGGTGACCTTTCCCCAAATATTAACTTCCTTTCATAGTGAAAAAAATGAGCACTCTAATTTTTTTTTTAGGTCACGCAGCCTTTTTCCTAAGCTCATTGTATCAGTAATTGAAGAAAAGTAATAAATTATTAGGACACACGAGTTATCTGCTTATTTCCAAATAATTCTGGTTTGCCTCAGTTTTTAGTATAACAAATCACTTTCACGTGTAGACGTGAAGATATAATTAAAGATCTTATGTACTATTGTCCTAAATAAAAAATACTATAATATTCATTTTTGGAAAATTGATTATTTCCAATTTGAACTTTCTTTTCCCAAAATCAAGAATAACCACTCTAACATTTTCTGAATATCTTTTCAGGAAAAACGAACTTATTTTTCACCTAAATCTCATCTTCATGAAACGAAAGATTAACAAAATTTACATCCTCTTTTTTACACTATTATTTTCTGTTTTATTTATTGGGTTTTCAGGAAACCCACCAAATGGAAATACTGGTGCACCAGGCGATTCTCTTTGTACTGGATGTCATAGTAATTCTAATCCTAATGGATTTGCAGGAACTGTTGATGTATTAAATTTTCCATCAACGATCACTCCCAATACTACTTATAATTTGACAGCTGAAATAGTTTATACTTCTGGAACACCTGTTCGAGCAGGATTTCAAGCAGTAATTTTAGATGCAAGTAATAATAACTCTGGTGATCTTTCAACAACTGACCCAAATGTAGCTTCAACTACTGCAGGAAGTCGAGAATATGTGGAGCATGATCCATCTCAATCATTCGGAACAGGAACTTCAGTCACCTATAATTTTGATTGGGTAGCTCCCAATGCGCCAAATGGAGAAGTGATAACATTATACATCGCTTCGTTATTTGGAAATGGTGCAAACGGAAACGGTGGTGATTTGACGATCACTAATTCAATAAGTGGAACAATTGACGCTGGTAGTTCTCCTCCTTCTTCTTCAACTACCTCAACTGATGTAAGTTGTTTTGGAGGAAATGATGGTACTGCTACCGCACAAGGAAGTGGTGGAACGCCAGGCTATACTTACGCTTGGTCGAATGGTGGCTCGGGAGCGACTATTTCGAGTTTGATCGCAGGAACCTATACCGTTACCGTTACAGACGCAGCTTCTCTTACTGCAACTACAACAGCAATTGTTGGAGAACCAACCCAACTTTCTTTATTAGTAGTTAATCAAACAAATGTCGATTGTTTTGGAAATAGTACTGGTTCGGCAAGTGTGAATGGATCAGGTGGTACAGCGGGTTATTCTTATAATTGGTCGAATGGTGGTTCGGGAGCAACAAACTCAAATTTGCCAGCAGGAACTTATACCGCTACAGTCACCGATGGTAATTCTTGTACGAGTACAGAGGTCGTTACTATTACTCAACCTTCGGCTATTTCGCTTTTAGCGTCTTCAACAAATGTTACTTGCAATGGTGATAATAATGGTACAGCTTCCGCTTTTGGAAATGGCGGCGGTGGAGGTTTTTCTTATGCTTGGTCAAATGGAATGTTTGGGCAATCTATTTCAAATTTGACTCCGGGTACTTATACTGTTACGGCAACCGATGGTAATAATTGTACTCAAACGGAATCTACTTCCGTCACTCAACCTACTCCAATTATTCTAACAACAACTTCATCAAATATTAATTGTAATGGTGAAAATAATGGAACAGCTTCCGCTTTTGGAAGCGGTGGAGCTAGTGGCTTTTCTTATGCTTGGTCGAATGGTTTGAATGGGCAAACTATTTCTAATCTTACCGCGGGAACTTATACCGTTACAGCTACTGATATTAATAATTGTTTCGAAGTGCAAACGGTTAACCTGATTGAACCAAGTGCAATTACGGTAAATATTTTACCAACAAATATTAGTTGTAACGGTGCAAATGATGCTTCGGCTACTGCCATGGGAAATGGTGGAACAGGAAGCTTCACTTACACTTGGTCGAATGGAATGAGTGGACAAACTATTTCAAATCTTTCGGCGGGAACTTATACTGCAACCGCAACGGATGTAAATAATTGTACACAAACTCAAACCGTTTCATTCAACGAACCAAATGCAATTTCAGTAACAATTTCTCCTACTAATGTTCTTTGTAATGGAGACAATAATGGTTCAGCTACAGCAAATGGCAATGGAGGAACAGGAGGTTTTACTTACTCTTGGTCAAATGGAATGAGTGGGGTAACCATTTCAAACCTTGCTCCTGGCTCTTATACGGTAACTGCTGCTGATGTTAATAATTGTACACAGATGGAATCGGTGACCATATCCGAATCGAGTCCAATCACTCTAAATGTTTTTTCAAATGAAATCAGTTGTAACAATGCGAATGATGGTTCAGCTACTGCATCTGGAAATGGTGGAGCAGGAAATTTCACTTACCTTTGGTCAAACGGAATGAGTGGAGCAACTACCTCAAACCTTTCGGCGGGAACTTATACGGTTTCTGCTTCTGATGCAAACAATTGTGTTCAAACTGAAGTTGTAACAATCACAAACCCATCTGCTATTTCACTAACTCTTACCCAGAATAATATAGATTGTTTTGGAAATAGTAATGGCTCAGCTACAGCAAGTGGAATTGGCGGAACTGGAAACCTGGCTTACACTTGGTCCAATGGAATGAGTGGTACAACCATTTCAAATCTCACAGCAGGAACTTATACTGCCTCAGCAACTGATGTAAATAATTGTGTTCAAACTCAAACGGTGACGATCACAGAACCGATTGGAATTAATATCTCTACTACCCAAACTAATATAAATTGCTTTGGTAATAGTAATGGTTCCGCTTCTGCAAATGGGAGCGGTGGAACTGGAAATTTAACCTACACTTGGTCAAATGGAATGAGTGGGGAAAATATTTCTAATTTAACTGCTGGTACATATACCTTGACAGTAACCGATTCAAATAATTGTACTGTAACAGAATCTGTCACTATTAATCAACCATCCAACTTAATTGTCAATGCAAGTGCTACTGGTGAAACAGCTGCAGGAGCTAATGATGGAACAGCAACAGCTGCTCCTTCGGGAGGAAACTCAAATTATAGTTTTGCTTGGAGCACAGGTTCAAGTAATCAAACTATTTCCAATTTATCACCAGGAAATTATACTGTTACGATAACT
Source organism: uncultured Saprospiraceae bacterium (assembly GCA_937981555.1). Classification (GTDB taxonomy): domain Bacteria; phylum Bacteroidota; class Bacteroidia; order Chitinophagales; family Saprospiraceae; genus CAJQQY01. The sequence continues at coordinate 68,958 of CALJOK010000001.1, read as the reverse complement.
GATAACAATATGTGCACGGCCGAAGAAACGGTCATTGTAAGTTCGTTTAACTGTGCCGTTTCAATCGATGCTACCATAATTGATGCACTTTGTTTTGGAGGATTTGGATCAGCGACTGCTATTGCTCAAAATGGAACAGCCCCAGTTTCTTACCTCTGGTCGACAGGTGAAACAGTTCCGACTATTTCAGGTTTAATTCCAAATGCTATTTATTCGGTGACTGTAACTGATGCAAATAATTGTCCTGCCTCCATGTCTATTTCTATTTCACAACCACCTCAATTACAAATAACTGCATCGACTTCTGAAGTGTCGTGTAATGGATTAAGTGATGGAAGTGTTATCATTACCGTGACTGGTGGAACGGCTCCTTACTCCTATACTTTACCGAATGGAGATGGAAATAATTTACCAGCAGGACTTTATACTGCTTCTGTTTTAGATGTTAATAATTGTTCTATAAATATTGATTTCGAAATTACAGAACCATCAGTTATTTCTCCAAATGCAACTGCTACTGCAGTAACCGCTAATGGTGCTAATGATGGATCAGCTGCTTCGAATCCTTCTGGTGGAATCGGTAATTTTACTTTTGTTTGGAGCAATGGGATGACCACTCCAATGATTAACAACTTAACTCCAGGTAGCTATACCGTTACTATTTCCGATGTAAACAATTGTTCCTCAAGTCAAACGGTAATAGTCAATGATATAGGTTGTGCTATTGCTATTTCGACAACTGCAACAAACCTTTTATGTTTTGGAGATAACAATGGAATGGCGAATGTTTCTGTAAATATAGGAGCAGCTCCATTTACTTATTTATGGTCCAATGGAGAAACAACAGAAACTATTTCTAACCTCGTAGCTGGAAGTTATACCGTAACTGTCACCGATAATGATAACTGTCCGGTAAGTGAAACGGTAACTATTTCCCAACCTGATTTATTAGAATTATCGGAAAGCGTTCAATCAGTTTTGCAATTAGATTGTTTTGAAAATAACAATGGAGTTGCAGCAATTGAAGCAACCGGTGGAGCAGGTGGAAATACATTTAATTGGTCCAATGGAATGACAGGAAATCCAATTTCAAATCTTCCCGCAGGAACCTTTACGGGAACGGTTACAGATGCAAATGGTTGTTTTGAAACAATCAATTTTACCATCACCCAACCTGATGAATTAATCACCAGCATAACTTCAACTGACGAAACTGCTGCCAATTCCAATGATGGAACTGCTACCGCAAGTCCGACAGGAGGAATTGGAACATTCAATTTCCTTTGGTCAAATGGAGCAATGACAGCTTCCATTTCAAATCTTGCTCCGGGAACTTATACCGTCACTACAACTGATGCAAATAATTGTGAAAGTATCGAGTTCGTTGAAGTCAATGCCTTTGGCTGTAGTCTTACCGCTACAATTTCAACGACCAATGCAACTTGTTCAGATGCTACTGATGGCGCTGCAACAGTAACTCCTTCAGGCGGTCAAAACTTTACTTACGCTTGGTCTAGTGGAGGAAACCTTGCAACGGAAATCAATCTACTACCAGGAACTTATACTGTGACCATTAACGATGCAAGTAATTGTACTTTAATCGAAACGGTTACGATTCAAGTGGTGGATAATATTTTGCCAACAGCCATTTCCCAAAATATTTCAGTTGATTTAGACGCTAGTGGAAATGCTACGATCACTCCTTTTATGATCGACGATGGAAGTATTGATAATTGTGGAGGAGTTACTTTAGATATAAATATAACTTCATTTGATTGTGATGATCTTGGGGAAAATACTATTACTTTAACAGTAAGTGATCTGGCAGGAAATCAAGATACAACTACAGCTATCGTTACTGTAAATGATTTACTTCCACCTACCATTTCTTGTCCTACCAATATTGTTATTGACGAATGTACAGGTCTTGTCACCTATGGTAATCCAATATTTTCTGATAATTGCGCTGCACCATCTTTTACCTTCATGGGCCCAGCAAGTGGTACTGTTTTCCCAATCGGAGAAACGATTATTACGATGACAGCATTTGACCAATCTGACAATTCAACTTCTTGTACATTTACCGTCAACATCGATCATGTACTTGAATTAAGCACTACTTCTACGAACTCCCCTTGCGCAGGCGACAACCTTGGAACGGCAAATGCAAATGCTACTGGTACTAGTACTACCTTCGATTATATTTGGAGTAATGGTGCCGTCACTTCCAATATCTTGAATCTTTCACCAGACACATATACTGTAACAGTAACTGATGATTTAGGTTGTACTTCAACAGAAGAAGTAATCATCAATGAGGCGCTTCCAATTGAAATCATTATCGATAATATTATTGCCGAATCAGATGTTAATGCAGCTGATGGAGCAATCGAAATTTCAACAAATGGCGGAGTTGGCCCACTCAATTATAATTGGACATTGAATGGAAATACTGTTTCCACTAACGAAGACCCAACGGGGTTGACAGGAGGAATTTATATTTTAATTATCACCGACCAAAATGGTTGTACTATAATTTCTGCTGAAATCACCGTTGATGTGATGGTGGATAATGAGAATTTAATTTTGGAAAAAAACATCCACCTTTTCCCTAACCCTGCTAACGATCAATTATTTTTAGATTTTGATTTAGCAATCAATTTTGATTTCCATATCACTATTCATGATGCAATTGGAAATGTATTGTTAGGAAAAAATGCTACTAATATTTCTAATCAAAAATTAGAGTTGGAAGTTTCCAATTTGGTAAGTGGTTTGTATTTTGTAAAAATACAAACTGGTGATCACGTTTGGGTTCGCAAGTTTATCCTTCAAAAATAGAATCAGTTTTTTCAATAAAACAATAACTCCTTTTCCCTTCCCGGATTTTCAATTTGAAAGTTCGGGATTTTTTTATTTTAAAATCATTTTCTTGTTCCTATATTTGAACAAAATTCAAATATGAAAAAAATATTATATCTACTTTTCCTCGCATCGTTATTTTCAAATTGCGGGAATGAAATAAAAAACAAAGATGCCAAAGTCATAGTTGAACAAGGAACTGAAACTTCCCCAACTGATCAGCCAGTAAAAACAGAAGAAGAAATTCCAATACAACAACCTCAAACTACAACAGATGATCTACTTGGTTTTTGGGTTGGAGACTTTGTACCAGATAATGGCGAGAAGGATAAAACAATGTATATAGATGATGGCTATTCTTGGAGTCGGTCTAATAAAATTAATATTGCGATTGACAAGATTACGGATAGTCTAGTTTTAGGACATAGTGTAGTCGCTGGAAATGATCGACCTTTTGAAGGAACTGTTGAAAAACTTAATAATCCCGAACGATACTTTTTCCAAGTAAAAGAACCTGGCGATGATAAATATGATGGGGTATTTTCATTTACCTTTTTTGAAGATGAAAATAAATTAATTGGAAAATGGACAGCGTATAAAAACATTGAAATCAAGCAAAGAAAATACATGCTTTATCCAAAAAAGTTTACTTACAATCCTGACATTATGCTGGAAGATTCTAAAAGATATATGGACTGGAATAAGAATATTGAAAAAAAGCAGCGACTGGAATATGATGATAATGAAGTGGAAGAATGGATTGCAAAAGAGTTCGCAGCAGCCACTCATTTAATCTATAAAATCAATGCTTCCAATAAAGTACTCACCAAATCTGAAGTTGAAAATTTAAAGAAAGGAGACTTAACAATTATTCGAAATTCTATCTACGCAAGACATGGTTATTCTTTTAAAAATCGCCCACTTCGAGTTTTCTTCGACGCACAACCTTGGTATATTCCAGTACACGCCAACATCAAAGAGGACTTTACTGAAATCGAAAAACAAAACATCAAACTCCTTTTAAAATACGAAAAAAATGCTGCGGAATATTATGACTCTTTTGGAAGAGGATAAAATTCTTTGATGAACAGAATCACTAATTACCTTTTCAAAATCGCGTATTATTTATTATTAAGTTACTTCACGTACTTAATGATTCTGATCACGTGGCAATATGTTCCAATCAATTTCAACGTCGCTTTTTTAAATTTAAAAGAGGAGGAAATAAATCTCACTTATTATCAGATCGCTTTTTTCAGCCATGTCTATTCGAGTATTTTTGTTTTGATAATTGGTGGATTTCAATTTTCTAAAACTATCCGAAATCGTTTTTCCAATCTTCATAAAAACCTTGGCAAAATATATATTGTTTTAATTTTAGCCATAGCAAGTCCTTCAGGATTAGTTATGGCATATCATGCAAACGGAGGTATTTTTTCAAAGACTTCATTTTCCATTCAAGCAATCTTGTGGTTTTATTTTACTTGGAAAGCCTATCAATTTGCCAAAAATAAGGATTGGAAAAATCATCAAAATTTTATGCTACGTAGTTTTGCCTTGACACTTTCGGCGATCAGTTTAAGATTATTAAAATGGGGAATCGTTTCAACTTTAGCACCACCTCCGATGGATACTTACAAGGCTGTTGCTTGGTTGGGTTGGATGTTAAATTTGGCGATAGTTGAAATTTATATTTGGAAAAAAAATGAATATCCAACACCCACCAAGGAATAACCAATTTCCAATTTATTCTATGATTTAACTTTTTGCTAAAGTTGGACATTGGTTATTCCTTGTTCGATATTGGATATTCCCACACTACTCTCCCACTACTATTTTTTTATAAAAAACACCTTCAGCAGTTCTCCCTTTTAGAAAATAAATCCCGTTCGCAACATTTCGTAAATGTATTGTTACAGAATTTTCAACATCTTCTATTTTCTCCCAAATCATTTTTCCCGAAACATCAAAAACTTGCATTTTAGATATTTTTTCATTTGGAAATTCCAATTCAAATGTTCCATTATTTGGATTCGGAAAAAGAGAAATATTTTTTCCAAAATCAATATCATCATTGGACGAAGCGAAACCACATGGAAATAAATCCTGAGAATAAGTGCTATACCAATTCTTCAATTGTGCCACTTCATCAAACATTAAGGTTACATTCCCCAAATGATCTAGTCCATCTCCTTGATGAAAAGACCACGCAATTGTCGTCTCAAAAACTTCTTGAGAAGAAAATGTTACATCAGTCAACGGATCATTAAAATCAAATATTCCAGTTGAAGCAACTGCTCTAATATCTCCACCATCAGATGAAATAGATTCTAATGACCACTCATTTGGATCATTTGGATCGCCAGGAAATGCATGGTCAACAATATCTGAACTCAAAGGATTATACCCACTCCCCCCTTCAGTAAGAGGTGTTCCATCTCTCCATGAACCAGACAAATAATTAAACATTTCCGCTGGTGTATTTGGATCAGTAGTTCCTGGTGCTGGATTTCCAATTCCAGCATTTTGATAAGTCATAAAATGTTGCATTTCGGAATCCATAAACGTTACTGCTTGTACAGGAGGCTGAGTTCCATAAGTCGAAACTCCACCTTGACAACCTCCATTGGTGTCTCCATCTACTTGATCTTGATTGTATGCATAAAAAGTATTTAAGTCAGGATTACAACCAATAAAATCATCTGTATAACATCCTAAATCAAAATCTACCCACATGCCTACATGCAAGGAATCCAATGGGTCTTGATTTCGATTGATAATTCGATAAGATGTGAAAATCGTGTTATCCAAAATTGGTTGAGGAGTACATTCAACAGTCCATGTAGTCAACTGAATTTCTAAGAGAGGTCCTGCACTACTACTTAATTCATCTCCCACACTATTAAACACACACCAAGACATTTGTGAAGGAATTAATCCTGCGCCTAGCGGTGTTGGATAATCCCCATCCATTGCATTATATAGTCCATCAAAATTCCGATCAAAGAAAGATGCAAATCCTTGGCCACTTGTTTGTGCATCTGGCAAATCAAATCCATTTTCTAAAAAAAAATTATCATTGCCCTTACATGGAAATCCAAGAATATTTGAATTTGGGTTATCAATAATTCCATTGTCTTCAAAATCTAAAATATGTAATTCAATTTCAGGTTTTGTCACCGTCCATATTTTATTCCAATTAGTACAAGTATCTGGCGCAATCGTTCCTACTCCTGTCAAGGGACCAGGATAATAACTATTCCCATTTTGTCCATAATCCACAGAAGTTAATTTCAATTGTGAATTATGTATCCATGTGTATCCACCAATCCAAAGTCCGGCTGCAAAAATAGTTGCAGGACTATCTCCATTCAAATAAGGAACTTGAAAAGCTCCAAAGTTGCCTCCTCCATCTCGAAATAGATAACCTCCATTCGAGATTTTTGCATTGATGTTATTAGTGTTGATATTAGTGTGAGCAGAAGGCTCGGGACAACCAGTTTGAGAAAAACCGATTTGAAAAAAATAGCATAGTGCAGCGATGAAAAGTGTAATGTGCTTTTTCATAATTATTATTTTTTGTAAAAAAAAGTTGTGATTTCAAATCAAAGTAAAACAATTCAACATTCATTTTTTCACCAAAAAATAAAATAAAGTCAGGTTTCTATTTTTGCTTCATCAAAAATTCCGCCTTCGTCGCCTCTTCACTTTCTGTATAAAACAACGCTGTATTATCTATTTCCTCATTTTGTAAATGTTTTGTTGGAAAAAAAATACTCGCCCATTGTATTTGAGTGAACAAATAAAATAACAATACTCCTACAAAAAATTGAATGTATGATTTTTTCATAATTACTTTTTGAAATCACTTCTTTAACTGCAGTATTTTTTTTTACAAATTAGCTGTCGCATCTGGGAAAACTAAATAGAACATAATGTACGCCACCAACAAAGTCAATAACAAATTAAATGTCTGTCCAACCACATATAAAATCAGCGGTTTCCCACCTGAAAAATGATGCTTCAATTCTGCAAAATTCGTAGACAAACCGATACTCACAAATGCTAAACAAAATAACCACCCTCTCACATTTTTCGAAAGACCGCCTATTACACCTTGATCTATTAAAGTGTACGCATGATTATCTCCCAATGAAATATAAATCAAAGTAAACAAAATCGATGCGCCAATAAACCCTAAAATGAATTTTGGAAATCGCTTCCATATTTCTGAAAAACCTATTTTTGCTTTTTCAGCATTTGAATCAACATCTACTTTTGTTGTAAAATAAACCGCCACTCCAAATGCAATAATTCCAATCAAAACATTTTGAATCATCTTGATTGTCGCAGCTACACTTAATGCTTTGTCTCCTAAAAATTCACCTGCCGCAACCACCGCTCCTGTCGCATCAATGGTCCCTCCAATCCAAGCGCCTCCCAATATTTCTGGCATACCTAGTGCTTTGATTATCATCGGTAAAACGATCATCATTACCGAAGTAAATGTCATCGACAAACCAATCGCTAAAGTCAATTCTTCCTTCTTCGCATTGCAGGCAGCTGCAGTCGCCACCGCTGCCGAAACACCACAAACAGACATGTCTGCAGAGATGACCATATTCAATGTTTTGCTTTTTATTTTTAATACTTTTTGCCCAAACATGTAGGTGGAAATCAAAACAATCGGAGTCACTACCCACGCCACAAAAATTCCCGGTAAGCCAATCGCTAAAACTTTATTAAACAAAACTTCTGCACCCAACAAGACTAAGCCTGTTTTGATAAACCATGAAGTTTGCAAGGCAGGTTTTGCCCATTGAGGCGTTCCGATCGTATTAGAAATCAGTAAACCCAAAACAATTGCCCAAGCAGCATAACCAATTCCCATCGCTTTCATATTGGTTTGCGCTCCAAATAAATAGGCCACAATTGCAATCAAAAAAACGAAGGCAAATCCTTTAGCAAATGCTGATCGCTGTTTTCCCAAATAATAAATCCCAGGCAAAAAGAGCATACTCAATATGACAAACCATAAAAGCATCCAACCTATTTTAAAAGGATTGGATGCTTTTGATTTTGTTCTAATTTTATCTGCTCGCTCTCGACTTTTGTACCATTGTTCCACAGCAGTTTCTGCTTCTATATTAAGTTGAATATTTTTAAATTTTGCTCTAGTAGCTTTCGATTGAGCCTCCTCGGCTAATGTCTTTTGAATTTTTGTTTTACTAACTGCATTCGCCAATTTTATCGTTAACTCTTTTTTCTCGGCTTCTTCTTTTGCGGAGCTTTTGTAAAAAGATTCCAATGGATTAGAATTCCAACTGGAAGGTTTTGTAGTTAATTTTTTGAAAAATTTACCGACAGGTTCTGACGAGGCTTTTATTTTTTGTTTGGAACGAAAGGCATCGTACCATTCCATTGTTTTGAAAGGAGCTTTTGCTCTTTCTTCCGTTTGGATGGCTTCATACTTTTCATGTTGAGCAACATAGTCTTCAGGAGCATTTTTAAAAAATAAAAATAATCCCATCAATAAGACAAATCCGCCAATCCAAATCGACCAATAATCTTCGTGAGAAATTAAAAAATGTGGTTTTTTCATTTCGTTTTATTTAGTGCGACTAAAGATATAAAACATTTTAATTTATAAAATGTGGAAAACTAGATTTTTCTCAAATTAAAAAAAGCTATCTATTTCGTACATTTGTAGCGATTTTATTAAAATTAAATTTGAATACGACACATGAAACAATATCTCAATCTTCTTCAACACATCGTCGATAACGGAACTGATAAAAGTGATCGAACTGGAACTGGAACTCGTAGCATTTTTGGATACCAAATGCGATTTGATCTGCAAGAAGGTTTTCCTATGTTAACTACGAAGAAATTACACCTACGTTCCATTATTCATGAGTTACTTTGGTTTTTGGAAGGAGATACTAATGTGAAATATTTGAAAGAAAATAAAGTCCGAATTTGGGATGAGTGGGCAGATGAGAATGGCGACCTTGGCCCGGTTTACGGAAAACAATGGAGAAGTTGGGAAACTCGTGACGGCGAAACCATTGACCAAATTTCGCAAGCCATTGATTTGATCAAAAACAATCCTGACTCGCGACGAATTATTGTCAATGCTTGGAATGTGGGAGATTTACCAAAAATGGCATTGAGTCCTTGTCATTGTCTATTTCAATTTTATGTGGCTAATGGAAAATTGAGTTGCCAATTATATCAACGATCAGCAGATACTTTTTTAGGAGTACCTTTTAATATTGCATCTTATGCTTTGTTGACGATGATGATGGCACAAGTTTGTGGATTGGAGGTTGGTGATTTTGTCATTACTTTTGGAGATGTACATTTATACCAAAATCACCTGGAGCAAACTCAATTGCAATTGACTCGAGAAACAAGAGCTTTGCCGCAAATGAAAATAAATCCAGCAGTTAAATCTATATTTGATTTTAAATACGAAGATTTTGAACTAACTAATTACAACCCGCATCCACATATTAAAGCTGCGGTTTCGGTTTAAAAGATAAGATGAACGTAACTGTGACACAGTTTGAAACCGTGCCACGGATTTCTTTTTTCTAACAAAAAAAATGACCAACAAAACAGATCAAGAACTAATAACTAGTTTGCAAAACGGTAATGAATCAGCTATGGATGTTCTTTTCCATAGACATTACAGTTCTATCTGTCGATCAGTCTATCGGATTTTAAAAGACAGTAATCTGTCAGAAGATATTGCACAAGAAGTCTTTTTAGGTCTCTGGAAAAAAAGAGAAAAACTAAAAATAACAACCTCCGTACAAGCTTATTTAAAAAGGGCTGCCGTCAACAAATCACTTAATTTCATTCGAGATCAAAAAGTGAAATTTGATGATGAAGAAAAAATGCCTGTTCTTTCTAACAACCAATCCACTACACAACAACAATTAGAAGCAGATGATTTGCAAAAATTAATCAATGATTCGATTGATCTTTTACCTGAGAAGTGTAGACTCGTTTTTACTTTAAGTAGATTCGAAGAAATGTCTTATCAAGAAATTGCCAATGAATTAAATATTTCTATCAAAACGGTGGAAAATCAAATTTCAAAAGCACTTAAATTTCTGAGAAAGGCATTGAGACAGGATGAATAGGTAAATTCACGATCAATCAATTTTTTCCCTAAACCTTTGATTAATCTTCATTAAAATGTCAGGGAGCTTACTTTTTAAGCGTATTGAACCGACATTTTGAAAAAAAAATAAAAAAACATAGGGGGCATGTTTTAAATTCGTGTCAATCCAATAGTAAGCATTAAACAAAAGTCAAAATAGGACTAATATATAGAGATGAAAGAGGAAAAGTTAATCGAGTTAATTCATAAAAAATCAACGAATGCGCTGACATCTGATGAGCGACAATTGCTGAATTCTTTATTGGAAAATAAAGAAAACCAACTATTGGCTCAACAAATTGAAGCAACTTGGGAAAAAAGTCTTGATTATCAGAAAGACTTCACTCCCAATGTAGCCTTTGGTCTGAATAAGTTAAAAACTCGAATGAAAGAAGAAAAAACGACTTCCCCCAAAGTCGTTCCCCTCCAAAACCGGAGATCTTGGTTGCGCATAGCCGCAGCTGCAGCTATTTTAATTATAGGTGGTTTATTTACTTTTAATCAATTGAATAGTGGTTTGGATTGGCAAAAAATTGCCGTTACTGATATTACTAAAGATTTAACTTTAACAGATGGATCTATAATCGCAATCAATTCAACAAGTGAATTAGAATATCCTACTGAATTTTCTATGGAAGAAAGAAGAGTGAAATTGAAAGGGGAAGCCTTTTTTGACATCGCAAAAAATCCAGAAAAACCTTTTATCATTGAAACAGGTGATTTAAGAATTCGAGTCTTGGGAACTTCATTCAATGTTCGAAATTTTGGAAATGAAAATTTAGCTGAAATTACAGTTCGATCAGGAAGAGTGGAAGTAACTCATATAAATGGTGGGTTTACTCAAATTCTCGAAGCGAATGACCAATTGACTTTTGATAAAAAGAGAAAGAAGATTCGAGGTGTTTCAAAAGATAATAATTTGAATGCTTTAGGATGGTGGAGTGGAAAATTAGTTTTTACCTCAGAAAAAATGAGTCGAGTAAAACAAGCTATTGAAAGAACTTATGATGTTGAATTAGAGTTTACAGATGCTGAAATGTTGAAATGTAAATATACTATCTCAAATGATGTAAAAGCTCAAGGTTTAGAAAATTTCCTAGAGGCTTTAAAAGTGGCTTTAGCATTTGAAAAAGTAAATAAATTGAGTGATAAAAAATACCAAATCATAGGTGGAAAATGTAATTATTAAGTGAGATTTATAAATATATAACCCTAAAAGATCACCCAATACCGTATTATTAGCCCCATCTTTATTCGTAAAGATGGGGCTTTTGTATAACCCAATAGATTTTATCTTATAATGATAAATGATGCGAAATTTCGCAATCTCTTCTTAGCATTTTATAAAGAAAAAAGGATTTTAAGGAAATTCACCTAGCAAAACCTTCTTTGCTTAATTACCTGATAACCAAGTAGTTATTGTACATTTGGTATTCAGGTTAAAAGAAAAAAACGTATTTATTGGAAAAACAAACAAACAGTTGTTAGTTTTGAAACGTTAAGAAAGTACATCCTTAATTTTGACAATACTTACCAAGTATATACTAGTTGGTAAAATGATCAATTTAACCCCCTCAACAATCCAATAGTCGAAAAGTTTTTTTTTGTACAACAGAATCGGAATGAAATACTTTTTTCTCATCTTAAGCCTTTGCTTGATGTCCAATTTGGGCAAGGCTCAATCTCCGCTTGAAACTCGAGTAGATTTCGAAGTGGAACAATTGAACTTGGCGGAAGCTTTGGTTCTGTTGGGTGAGAAAGCGGGAATTCCTATTTCCTTTAGTGATAATATTCTACCAAAAGACAAAGTCATATCTCTTCAATTTTCGAATCAAAAGGTTAGAGAAATTTTAACTCAACTACTCGAAGGAACTGATGTCCAATTCAAATCTATTGGAGCGCAAGTTGTCCTTTTTTATAAAAAAAGAGCAAAACGATACTTTTCCCTTAATGGATATATCGAAGATGAAGAAACTGGAGAACGGTTAATTGCAGCTACTATCTGGGATAAACTCAGCGGAAGATGGGCGACTGCCAATGAATATGGCTACTTCACTATAAATCTTCCTGAAGGAAATCTAGAATTAATGGTTTCATATACTGGGTTTACACCTTTGGAAAAAAGGATAAATCTATCAAAAAATAGAACTCAAAATTTTGGATTAAAGTCTCATCTAACTCTTAAAGAAATTATCGTCACACCTACTTTATTACAAGGAATTAACGCAGCTGAGCCATTGAGTTCTGATCATTTCCACATCGCTCAGATGAATAAATTACCTTCCCTAGGAGGCGAAATTGAATTATTTCGAATGGTGGAATTAATGCCAGGTGTTCAGTCTGGTTCGGATGGAATAGGTGGACTACATGTTCGAGGTGGTGGTGCAGATCAAAATTTGATATTAATGGATGGAGTACCAATCTATAATCCATCACATAGTCTTGGAATTTTTTCTGTTTTTAATTCTGAAGCGATTCAAAGTGTACAATTTTTTAAAGGAGCTTTTCCTGCTCGCTACGGAGGAAGATTATCATCAGTCATGGATGTTAGAACTCGGGAAGGCAATCAAAAAGAATGGTCAGGAAGTATCAAAGCTGGATTAGTTACATCGTCCGCAAGAATCGAAGGACCAATTATCAAAGACAAAGCATCCATTTTGATTACTGCTCGAAGAACCCTTTTGGACAAATTCATTCAAAATAGAACCGCTAAATCAAAAGCAGAAGATCAATATTTTCAAGATTTATATGGCGTTCCACTCCAAGGTTTTTCGAATTATAGTTTTTATGATTTAAATGGAAAATTGAATTTTTCTTTGGGCAAAAAAAACAAATTCTATTTCAGTTATTATAATGGTGGTGATGATTTTTTAGATAATGATTTTATTCAAGATGCTCCCTTTCAGGATTTCAAATATTCCGATAAAGAAATTCAAAAATATAATTGGGGCAACCAAATAGGTGTTTTCCGTTGGAATCATATTTTCGGAAATAACCTTTTTTTGAATACAACTTTGACACATAGTATTTTCCAATTTGATGTTCAACAAACCATTGAAGTCGATATCATTCCAAATGCCACAATTCCTCCAGTCAATATTTTTGTAGGAGAGGCTTATTTTTCTAGATTGAAAGATTGGGGCGCAAAATTAGATTTTGATTATACTTCAAGAGGTAATCATCATTTTCGTTTTGGGATCAATAGTACTTTACATAGTTTTCAGCCAGGAGCTTTTGGAGCAGATGCACAAGTAGATGGCGCTCCATTTTTTGGAGTTGATATTGATTCCGTTTTAAATGCTTCTCGAATTGATGCATATGAACATAATGCTTATCTCGAAGATGAATTTTTGATTGGAAAAAAAGTAAAAATAAACATAGGGCTTTTAGCCAATGCCTTTGTTATTCCTGAAAAAACTTTTTTTAATTTACAGCCTCGATTTTCACTTAACCTACAGATAACCAATCGATTACGATTACAGGCCGGTGTTAGTCGAATGGTACAATCCCTACATTTAGTCACGGGTTCGGATGCTACTTTTCCAAATGATTTATGGCTGCCTTCCTCCGAACTAGTTCCACCTCAAACGAGCTGGCAAAGTGTTTTAGGTATCCAATTCCAACCTACCAAATCAATAGAAATCAGCTTGGAAGGTTATTATAAATCCATGGATAATTTATCTGTTTATTTAGACAATTCTAGTTTGAGATCCGAATTATCCAATCCATTTAATTTTACCTTTCAACCAATAGATAATGGAAATTGGGAATCACAAGTAACTCGAGGAAAAGGATGGAATTATGGTTTAGAATTTCAATTGAAAAAAAATATGGGTCGAACCACAGGTTGGTTGAGTTATACTTGGGCTTTTGCGGACAGAAGGTTTGATGAAATAAATAGTGGCAATACTTTTAACTATCGCTATGATCGACGACATAATTTTCACATTGCGTTAAATCATCGTTTTGCCAAATGGATTGACGCAAGCATCAATTGGACTTACGGAACTGGTTTATCCACCTTACTTCCTGTCAGCACAGTTGCAATTGGAGGATTGACTTTAATCAATTATGAATATTCTCGTATGCCAGCTAATCATCGTTTAGATGCTGGAATCAACCTATATTTCAAAACGTGGAAACTTGATCAAAAAATATATTTAGGAGCTTACAATATATACAATCGAGCTAATCCACAATATTATAAAATAAGCTCTACTCCTGTGGAAGGTTCTGATCCTTCAAATCTAGAATATGATTTTAGTTTTTACCAGGGAAGCTTTTTACCTTTTTTACCATCGGTGAGTTATTCGATTAGTTTTTAGAAATAAAAATTCCTGTTCATAAACTTGGAGAGAATTAAATTTAATACGATTTATCCTATTTTTTTGTATCTTTCCAACTAATAACATTTTGCATGAAAAAAGTATTACATATAGTTATCATTTCCAGTCTTTTTCTTCTTTTCTCCACTTGTGAGAAGGAGGTTCAATTAAATATTGATGAAGTCGATTCGAAATTGGCAATTTTGTGTGATTTTTCTCCTGATGAGCCTTTCATTCTGGAATTATCCAAAAGTAAATCCATCAATTCAACAAAACTAGTCAGTAATATCATCAATAATGCAGATGTTCAAATATGTGTGAATAATCAATTAGTTGAGACTATTTCACCTTTAAATGTCTCGTCTGATGCTAACACTAAATATCAGTCATCTGTTGTTATACCTAAAGTAAAACAAGTCTATACCTTAAAAGTAGAAGTAGATGGCTTAGAACCAATTACAGCATCAAGTTCGATTCCAGAAGCTATCGAAATTTCGCACTCATCCATTGGTGAAATCAATTCTTCTCTTACTGATGATAATGAGACGGTAAGTTATGAAGTTAGAGTAGGAGTGCAATTAGATGATCCAGCAGATGAGACTAATTACTACCAAATTACATTTTATCAAGAGGTAGTTTCTTCACAGCCATCTGTTCAAGAGAATCAAATATTAGTTATTCCTAATGATGGATATTCATTAATTGATAATGACATCGCTAATAATTTTAATTTAATAGATGGAGGTATTTTATTCAAAGATTTAACCTTCAATGGAACATCAAAAGAATTTGTTTTCCAACCATTATTTTACTACAAACCAGAAGATTTAAATACAAATACAACCTATTTCCCTAAAAATATCATCATTGAATTACGATCTGTTTCAGAAGAATATTATAAATATTATACTTCTGTTTATCGTCAATCTTCTCAAGAAAATACCCCATTTTCTAATCCAACCGTTATTTATAGTAACATCAAAAATGGATATGGAATATTCGCAGGGTACAGTAAAAGCACGGTAAAAATTCCAATTGAACTGTAATTCACTTCTCTAATGGTTTATAAAAAACTAAAAGATATTCCAGAGTTTTTAGCTGGAGACCATACACATCTAAAGGAAGTTTTACATCCTTCCAACGATTCACTAGCACTTAATTTTAGTTTAGCGCATGCCTATTTAAAAGTAGGAGAACAATCTCTTCCTCATCGATTGAAGCATTCTGAAACCTATTATATTTTAGCAGGTAATGGAGAAATTCATCTTGATGGAAAAATGCAAACTATCGAAAAAGGTGATATCATCTATGTTCCTGAAAATGTGGAACAATATGTTAAAAACAAGGGCAAAATAAACCTTACTTTTCTATGCATCGTTTCTCCTCCTTGGACTCCTGAGACTGAAATCATTGAAGATTAAAAAAATTCTCTGACTTCAAATCCTAAATATACCTTAGATCCAAAATTAATTAGCCTTCAAAACGTCATCATTTCCCAAATTCCTTTTATCCTTCTTTTTATTTTTTTAAATTTGTATATGCTGATACGAATTCAGCTGTTAATTATTTTTTCAAGTTTAAAGTAAAATTTATAGAGAGAAGATCTACATTATTAATTAGTTCTTTAGCACGTTCCGTGCTTTAAATCAAGCCAAAATTAAAATCAACACTTCCGTCGGTCATTTTTGATTTCAATTTTAACTTGACCACGAAAAATGTCAAAGAACGTTTTAATTTTCAACCGAACATTAGAATTCTTAGCTAAATAAAATTGGCTAAGATTGTTTTTATTCACACGAGTGCGAGAGCGACTTTAAACGAAAATAATTGACTACATGAAAATTCTACAGCTTTGTAAGAAATTTCCTTATCCATTGAAAGATGGGGAATCGATAGCGGTAACATATTTGAGTAAGGCTTTGAATCAGTTGGGCAATCAGATTACTCTGCTCACCATGAATACCAAAAAACATTACTTCAATATTGGTGAACTTCCTGCCGATTATAATCAATATCAAGCGATTCATTTTACAGATGTTGATAATGAAGTCAAGCCATTCGATGCATTCTTAAATCTCTTTTCAGACGATTCCTACCATATTTCACGTTTCATTTCTATCTCTTTTGAGCAAAAATTAATCGAAATATTAAAATCAGAAGAATTTGATGTTGTACAAATTGAAACGGTACATTTAGCTCATTATATTCCAATTATTCGAAGATATTCGGAAGCTAAAATTGCTATGCGAGCACACAATGTCGAGTTTGAAATATGGCAAAGAATAGCTGATAATACTCGCTTTTTTCCTAAAAAATGGTACATCAATCATTTAACAAAAAAACTTAAAAAATACGAAGTCGATCAATTGCAAAACTATGATATGATGGTGGCAATTACACAACGTGATTTAGATTTTTTCAAAAAATTAGGTTATAAAAATAAAGGAGTCGTCACTCCTATCGGTTTAGATATCAACGATTATTTGCCTAATTATGATACTTATAATAAAGCTCCATCTCTTTCATTTATTGGAGCTTTGGATTGGATGCCCAACTATGAAGGTTTGATGTGGTTTTTGGATAATGTGTGGGATCGATTGATTGAGCGTTTTCCGAGTTTAAAATTTCACATTGCAGGGAGACACACTCCTCCTTCGTTGATGAATCTGAATAAGAAAAATGTCATTGTTTATGGTGAAATTCCAGATGCTGGAAAATTTATCAATGAGCATTCCATTATGGTCGTTCCTTTACTTTCGGGAGGAGGAATGCGTGCAAAGATTTTGGAAGGAATGGCACTTGGGAAGGTAGTCTTAAGTACGCAATTAGGACTTGAAGGAATTGCTGGAAAACATCAACAAGATGTCTTAATTGCTGATACTCCAGAAGCAATTATTGAAAATATTGCCTTTGCTTTAGATGATAAAATTCGATTGCAAACTATCGGTCGAAATGCTCGAGAGTTTGTAGCAGAGAATTTTGACAATCTGAATATTGCTCGTCGATTGGAGGGTGAATATGCTAAGATGTTGGATTTGAAACCGACATTAAGTAAATAGTTTAAAATAAATAGAAATATAAAATAGGGCTGTTAGCGTTTAATGCGCTAACAGCCCTTGTAAATTAAAAACCTTCCAAGTCATGCAAAATTCCTCATTCAGAATTAAGTCTATTGAAAAGATAAAAGTTACTTTTGCAGTCAAATTCTAACTATTAATCTTTTATCGAAAATAATGAAATTAGTTGTCGTCACTTCTCGCTTTCCATACCCACTTGAAAAGGGCGACAAATTGCGACTCTACTTTCAAATAAAATACCTCGCCCAACGTCACGAAATCACTTTATTATCTTTAGTTGATGAACCTGTTTCGGATGATTCATTCAAACATATTCAAACGTTTTGCAAAGCAGTACATGTTTTTCCTATCCATAAAAATAGTGCTCGATGGAGTGCGATAAAATCACTTTTGGGAAAAACACCGCTCGAAGTAAGTTATTTTTTTAATCAAAAAATAAAACGAAGATTCGAAGAAATTATTCATCAAGTTCAACCCGATCATATCTATTGTCAACTCATCAGAATGTCGGAATATGTGCGACATTTACCCTACTCTAAAACGTTGGATTATATGGATGCATTTTCCATCGGAATGCAACGTAGAGCAGAGAATTCGAATCCAATTGTAAAAGCAATATTTCAACGGGATGCTATACAAATTGCTAATTATGAGTCAGTTATATATCACGAATTTGATCATCACACTATTATTTCTGAGCAAGATAGACAACATTTAAAAATTTTAGAGAAAGAGAAAATTCATATTTTACCGAATGGCGTGGACACTCATTTTTTCACCCCAATGCCTGAAGTTGAAAAGAAATATGATATCGCTTTTGTTGGCAATATGGGTTACTACCCTAATGTACAGGCGGCACTTTTTTTAGCAAAAAAGATACTTCCAAAACTTCGTAAACAATTTCCTAAAATTAAACTTTTGATTGCAGGAGCACGACCAACTCAGGAAATCAAAAATTTAGCTACTGAAAATATTCACGTGACAGGTTGGGTAGAAGATATTCGAACAGCTTATGCTTCAGCCAACATTTTTGTCGCTCCTATTTTTTATGGTAGAGGGCAGCAAAACAAAATATTAGAGGCGATGTCAATGGGTATTCCTTGCATCACTTCTGATCAAGTCAATAAAGCTATCGGAGCAAAAGATGGCACATCAATTCTTATCGCAAATGATGAAGAAAGTTGTCAAGAACAAATATCTTTGCTGTTGAAAAATGAGGCATTGCAAAAAAACTTAAGTACGAATGGATTGAATTGGATTCGTAGTAATTTTAGTTGGGAAAAATATGGAAAACAGTTAGAAGATTTAATTATTTGAAAAATTAGAACATTCGATTTTATAAATGTTTAACGGATTTCAAATCTCAAAAATAGAACTTGCAAAAAATTTTAAACCATAAAATATGATAATGTCAGAGCATCAATCAGAGACAAAAAGTACAAATCTAAATACTATTGAGGAGGCCATCGCTGATATCAAGGCAGGTAAAGTTATCATCGTTGTTGATGATGAAGATCGTGAAAATGAAGGTGATTTTATATGTGCTGCCGAGTGCGTCACTCCTGAAATCATCAACTTCATGGCAACTCATGGTCGAGGTTTAATTTGTACGCCGATCGATGAACATCGTGCGGACGAATTGGATTTACCTATGATGGTAAGGTCAAATACTGCTTTGCATGAAACTGCTTTTACCGTTTCTGTCGATTTAATTGGACAAGGATGTACAACTGGAATTTCAGCTTATGATCGATCTACAGGGATTAAAGCAATGATCAATCCTGAGACAAAAAGTACTGATTTTGCCAGACCTGGACATATCTTTCCATTACGAGCAAAGTCAGGCGGAGTACTTCGTCGAACAGGTCATACCGAAGCTGCAATTGATTTAGCAAAAATTTCAGGCTTCTACCCTGCTGGTGTCTTGGTGGAAATTTTGAATGAAGATGGAACTATGGCTAGATTGCCAGAATTGATGGATATTGCCAAAAGGTTTGATTTAAAATTGATTAGTATCAAAGATTTGGTGGCTTATAGAATGCGAACGGAGCGGATTATTAAAAAAGAATTGGAAGTAGAATTGTCAACAAAATTTGGTGACTTCGACGTCGTAGCATTTACTCAAGTAACTACTGGCGATACGCATTTAGCGATCAAAAAAGGAGAATGGAAAATTGACGACCCTGTTTTAGTTCGAGTTCATTCGTCCACAAATACTGGCGATATTTTAGGAACTTTATTCAAAGGCTATGGAACACAATTGCAACGATCTTTAGAAATGATCGAAAAAGAAGGACAAGGAATGTTGCTTTATATGCGTCATAATCATGAAGATGATTCTTTGTTAAACCACTTAAAAGAAATAAAAAGAGAAAAAGAAACTGGCGAAAAAACACTCGGCGAAGGAACCCAAAGTATGGAACAAAGAGACTACGGAGTTGGTGCTCAAATCCTTCGAGAATTAAATGTTACCAAAATTAAACTCATCACGAATAGTCCAAAAAGAAGAATTGGTTTGATTGGATATGGCTTGGAAATCGTGGAAAATGTTGGATATTAAAATTAGATCGCTTCGCTGTATTTTTTCAGCGAAGCGATCTAAAAATAACTATGCGATACGAACGAAAATATAAAATAGAAAATCTCAGCTATTCCTTAGTGGAGCAATCTATTCGATTACACCCTGCTGGTTTTCGAAAAATATTTCCAGATCGGCAGGTCAATAATATTTACTTTGATACTTCAGATTGGACGACATTTAAAGAAAATGTAATGGGAATTGCGGAGCGAAAGAAATTTAGAGTTCGTTGGTATGGTGAAAATTTACAGGCAATTGAGAAACCTGTTTTTGAAATAAAAATCAAATCAAATCAGCTCGGAGATAAGATTTCTCATCCAATTGCTCCTTTCCAATTATCTAATCTTGATCTCACTCTTAAAGAAATTCAAAACCTTTCGGAAGCAAAAGTTCCACTCCATCCTACTTTATTAAATTCATATCATCGCTCTTATTTTGGAACGCCAGATGGTAAATTCCGAATTACACTTGATCGAAAATTACGTTATTTTTCGTTGCTAAATAATTCAAATTTCAATACGTATCGAATTGAGGATGAGGAAATTGTGATGGAATTAAAGTATGATGAGGCACTAGATTTAGCTACAGATCGGATCACTCAACACTTCCCTTTTCGAATGACTAAGAGCTCAAAATATGTAACTGGAATTGATTTAGTAAATGGCTAAAAAAAAATGCTTCCATATTTTTAAAAATATGGAAGCATTTTTCTTTGCTCTATAAAATTAAGACTTTCTAAAATCGAGGACACAAAACACTATCATTTTCAAAATCTCCAAAGTAGCTGATCGATAATTCAAATGCTCCTTGTCCTTGGTGATAATTTGTCAAATCTTGAAAATTTGCATCATAGCTCACTCCAAATAAAAAGCTCCCTTTTTGCAAACCTGCCATCAGAACCAAGGCATCTATTCCTAAATTATTTTCTTCATTCGCAACTGGTCGAAACCAACCACCTACATAAAATGAATTATTAGAATAATCATTTAACATAAATCGAACATTAGCCCCAGCATTAATTTCCAAATGCGGCCCTTGCTTTGCTATTAAGACTCTTGGTAAAAATGAAAGCATATCACTCGCCGGAAGTTCAGCACTAAGTTGAGTGGAATATCTAGCATATAATTTTTCAGAAGCGAAACTTTCACCATCTGCATCAACTTCATCTCTGTAAAAAGAAACATCAGGTTGAGTAATATGATGCATCGCAAAACCAGCATAAAAAGATTTCCTTGCCTTAGGCGTAAATGCATAATTAATACCTACAGACAAATCTCCATAAGAGAAATTATTGACCGGTAAATCTTCATCTGTATCAAAAGTATAACCATCTAATCCATTAAATTGATCTCCAAAAGTAAGTTGCTCATAATTCACATTTCGTTGAGAAAGAGCTCCTTGAAATCCAATAGTCAGAAATTGCTTATTATCATAATCTAGCCCTTTGTGATACGCTCCAGAAATCGCAATTTGTTGTGTTCCAAAATCAATTCCACTTACTTTATCTCGAAAAAACACCAAACCAACTGCTGCTGCATCTTTATATTGAGAATTACTTTTTACTTTAAACCGAACATCTAATTCCGTTGCAAAAGTTCGAAATGGCGAATCAATTACTCGTCTCCATTGATCTCGATAAATAGTAGAAAAACGATATCTTCCATTATAAGCCCCCGTCAATGCTGGATTGAGCGTCAAAGGAGAAGAATAAAATTGAGAAAAGTGTTTGTCTTGAGCAGACAAATCAACTAAAAAGAAGATCGCTAGAATAAAAATATAAAATTGCTTCATAATCGATTTTAAATAAAATTTTAAGAACGCAAAAGTAAGGAATGAATTAGACATTTTCTCAACGGTCTTTTCCAAGGTTTATTATTTGTTAAAAAATGGCAATTGAGAAAATGAATGGTTGGGAGGGAAGGTTTTATTTAAATTTTGATGGTAAGCTGTTGAAGAATATTAAATAGGAAGAATTCAAGAATTGAACCGAAATCTATTTTTTCAGGAAAAATTATTACTTTAGGCGCATTATTCTAATAATTAAATATAAGCACAATGAATAAAAGTAAATTTCTCTTTTTCCTGTTTATTACAGGACTTATTGCAGTTGCATCTTGTAAAAAAGATGATGATGGTGATGGTAACGGAGGCTTAGATTGCGATACCGTAAAATTCTCTACCACTATTGCGACTATTCTTGGAAATAGTTGTAATACTTCTGGTTGTCATGATGTTGCTTCTGTCAATGGAGATTATACCACATATGCAGGTATAGAAACTTTAGCAAAAGATGGTACTCTTGAAACTCAAGTCATCACAGATATGACTATGCCTAAAGCAGGTGATCCGTTAACTCAAACTCAATTGGATCAATTTCAATGTTGGATAGATGCAGGTGCGCCTGATAATTAGTCGATTCTTTTTTAGAGCAATAAAAAAACCGAAACGTGATACAACGCTTCGGTTTTTTTTATGAAATAATATTTGCGAACTAGAAAATATAGAGGAATAATCTTCTCAATTATTTTTCCTTTTTCCGTTGTTGTTCTTTTTCAAAATGATTATAAAGCGTATTGATAAATGCTAAAATAATTCCTATTCCAAGGAAAATATAAAATATGGTAAACATTTTGCCACCTGTAGTCTGTGGAGAAAAGTCTCCATAACCAACAGTAGTTAAAGTAATTATCGAAAAATAGAGCGAATCTAGATATCCCCATCCTTCTAAGTTGTGATAGACCATAGTTCCTATAAAAAGAATAAAAAGGGTCGTGCCTAACAAGTCTCTATATTCAGGATCTTGCAAAAAATTGACAAGCGTTCGTATGAATACCATATTTGTACTATTTTCTTTAATTATAAAAATCAAAATTAGGGAATTATTTAGGATTGAGATAAAATTCAATTCATTCCTTTTCTTCCTTAATTATTTTTAATTTTGCATTTCAATAACAATCTATTTTACTACTATTATTCTCCCCTCATCTTTATTACTGTTCCCCTAGCCGATTTTAAAATTTAACCTTATTATTTTTAATCCAAATAGTTAATTATGAAATTAATTTCTACTAAGGAACTTATGTTTTTAGCTTTTCTTTTAGCTTTCCCCGTTCTCCTTTTTTCTATGGAAAAAAGTGAATCGATGGATTTTCCTAATGACAAAGAATTTTCATCTAGCAGCGAAGTTAGTTTTTCTTTATTTCTAGATGAAATCCATCCAACTTGTATGAGTTGTATGGATGGTTCAATTTCAACTTCAACAGTTGGAGGTTTTGCTCCATTTACTTATGTTTGGTCAAATGGATCTACTAATTCTAGTCTCAATAATTTAGGCAATGGAACATATACTGTCTCTGTAACCGACTTTTTAGGGTTTCAAGAAATAGAAACGATGACCTTAAATTCAGCAATGGCTGCTTTTGGAGTTGAAGTCTCCACCTTAGGGGTTGGTTGTTATGGAGATAGTACAGGGAATGCAGTTGCACAAGTGACGGAAGGGATCATGCCTTTTCAATATTTGTGGAGCAATGGAGATACAACGAGTACTTCTTCTAATTTGCCTCAAGGAAATTATAGTATGACCGTTACAGATGCCACAGGTGCAACTGCAAGTGACGATTTTACGATTACATCTCCTGATTCTTTAGTAGTCGGTGCAACTACAATCATAGGTTGTGAAGGCGGGACTAGTGGAAGTGCTACAGCAAATGTCTCAGGAGGTTCTTTTCCTTTTTCATATGCTTGGTCAAATGGTGATTCTGTTCAAACTGCTACCAATTTATCAACTGGAAATTACGTAGTTACCGTTACTGATATAAATGGTTGTGAAGCCATCTCAGGTGCGGTATTCTTAGATCAACCTATTGAAGTTAATTCCAATCCATTTCCAAGTTCAACGTCTTGTCCTGGAGGAATGGATGGAAGTGTCACTTTAGATGTATGGGGAGGAGCAGGAGGTTATACTTTTAATTGGTCCAATGGAGCAACGACGCAAAATATTACTAATATTTTAGCCGGCCCATATTCTGTTACAGTAACTGATACGAATGGATGTACAAGTTCCTCGGAAGTAACTGTTGACAGTCCTTCACCAATCACTTTAAATGTTCAAGGCATTGGAAATGTCTCTTGTAATGGAGAAAGCAATGGAAGTATTTTTGCTGATGCCTTTGGTGGAAATCCTGGTTATACTTACGTTTGGAACAATGGTGCTACTGGAAGTTTTATTGATTCATTAGGAGCAGGAACTTACTTTGCCACGATTACAGATGCAACAGGTTGTACTGGAATTGGAAGTGTAACGGTCAATGAGCCTGAAATTTTGGAGACCTTCACTTTTGGATCTTCAGTTTGCAATGGTTCTAATGATGGAACAGCAAACGTTGTAGTGTCTGGAGGTACTCAACCGTTTTCCTATTTGTGGAGCACAGGAGCAACAACTCCAGAAATTGATAGCTTAACAGAAGGAACTTATTATGTAACCGTCAATGATGTCAATCAATGTATAGTAGAAGATAGTATCACAATTAATTTGAATGCTAATATTTTGACTTCCAACCCTTCTTCTACTATGGTCTCTTGCCCTGCTGGAAATGATGGAACGGCAACGATAACACCTTCGGGAGGAAATGCACCTTATACTTATGTGTGGAGCACAGGAAGTGTAGATTCTGTGATTACAAATTTAATGACGGGAAGTTATACTGTTACCGTTGTGGATTTATTTAATTGCTCACTTGTCGAAACTTACGACATTGTTCAACCTGATCCTGTTGAAGTTAATGCAACTATAATCAATACAAATTGCGGAATACAAAATGGAATTATTTATTTAAATCCAACTGGAGGAACAGCACCTTTCACTTACGAATGGGGCAATGGTTCTACGGCTGATTCTTTAGCAAATCTTGATTCGGGAGCTTATGCTGTAAATGTAACTGATGCCAACGGATGTGTCAAACAATTTTTCCTAGATGTCTTGATGGGAAATAATCCACCGAATGCAATTACTCAAAATATTTCAGTTAGTTTAGATGATCTTGGTCAAGCTAGCATAGACGTAGCTCAAATCAATAATGGAAGTTCTGATGATTGTGGGATTGATACTATGTTCATTGATGTGACTAGTTTTGATTGTGATGATTTAGGAGAAAATACAATTACATTAACTGTTATTGATGAAGCTGGTGCAATGTCGACAGAGGCTGCAACAGTTACTGTTATGGATGAAATTGCTCCAATTGCAACCACTCAAAATATCACTTTATCTTTGGATGAAAATGGAATGATTGCTCTAACTGCTGACCAAATTGAAAATGGAAGTTCTGATAATTGTGGAATCGATTCGATGAATGTTAACATCTCTCAATTTGACTGTTCCAACATTGGAGACAACTCAGTTATGTTAACCGTTTTGGATGCCAGCGGAAATTCTAATTCAGCAGAAGCTACTGTAACTATCATTGATGACTTAGCTCCAACTATCATTACTCAAAACGTAATTATCTATCTCGATGAAACTGGAATGGCTCAAGTAGATCTTAACCAAGTGGATAATGGAAGTTCTGATAACTGTGGAATCGATTCGATGAGCATTGATATTACTCAATTCGATTGCTCAGCTCTTGGTGAAAATACAGTCACTTTAATTGCCATTGATCCAAGTGGAAATATGCAATCTGATACTGCAATAATTACAGTTGTAGATACCATTTTTGCAACATTCTCTTGTCCATCAGATTTAATAATTGAAAGTTGTGATTCTGTAACCACTATAGAATATACGATAGGAGATGTCATTGATAATTGTATTGCTGGTGATCCGATTTTCATAAGTGGAATTCCTTCGGGAGGTGAATTATCAACGGGAACAGTCACCAATGTTTTTGAATACACAGACCAAGCAGGTAATGTAACAACTTGTTCGTTTGACATCACCTTGTCAACTATAGCTGAGATAGGAATTCAATTAGATAACTTCACTCCTGCAACTGATGGAAATAATGATGGAAGTATCGAGATCACGATTACCTCAGGGAGTGGTCCTTTCCAATTTGAATGGACATCGAATGGAAGTGTCGTTTCAATTAACGAGGACCCAACTGGCTTACCTGCTGGAATATACGAAGTACTTGTAACGGGCGTTGATGGTTGTACCGGTTCCTTCCAAGTAGAAGTAACGACTGGAATTCAAGATCCAGAATTAGTAGCAAAAGTTAACCTTTTCCCAAATCCAACTAGTGATATTTTATTTGTAAAAATGGATTTACCAATTGAGACTGGCGATAGAATTCAACTTTATTCTATCGACGGAAAAGTATTGTTAGAAAAATATCTGAATGATGGAGATGAATTAATTGAAATGAATGTAGCAAATTTCACCAACGGAATTTACATCATGCAATTGACTCTAAACCAAGGAGTTGTCACAAAACGAGTTATCGTTAGAGACTAAATCAAGACTGGTATTTTTGCCATCGTCTTTCTTCGCGCCTCAAAAGTGTTTCATACTTTTGGGGCGCGTTGATTTTAACCTCTACCCTTTTGCCTGTTTTTGGATGAGAAAAAATCAACTCAACTGCGCATAAAAAAAGTCCTTTACGTTTTAAAATCAATCCTTCTTTTCCATACATCGCATCTCCTAAAATTGGAAATCCAAAATCAGAAAGGTGAATTCGCAATTGATGTGTTCTACCAGTTTGAGGAAATAAATGAACTAGACTGAGCCATTTATTTTTTAAGGACGGAACTCTTTTTATTTTTTTAAAATGAGTCAAGGCTCTTTTCCCATCAATCGATTTTTCCAAAACACCTTCTTCATCAATATCTCCAATTACAATCGCTTGATACTTTTTCGAAATAGTTTTAGCCTCAAATTGTTGACTCAATTTCAAATGAGCTAAAGCCGTTTTTGCGACCAAGAGCAAACCTGAAGTTGGACTATCCAAACGATGAACTGCTCGTGGTTTTCGCAAACCATCTTTCTCCGTTGACTTAGAAATATTATACAAAAGTGCATTTTCTACTGTTCGAAATTGATTACCACTTACGATGATTCCAGCAGGTTTATTGATCACGGCCAAATATTCATCTTCAAAAACAACTTCTAATTTTAATTGTAAAATTTTAGGCGTTTTTAATTCCAAATCTATCCAATCAATTTGATTTCCAGGCTGTACCCATCTTCCTGTTTCAACAGGTTTTCCATTAAGTAAAATTTCATTTCGAAGGATGGCTTTCTTGATACCTTTTCGGGAAGGGATATTGGGAAAAATCTTTCGAGCGTATTCGCTGATTCTTTCCGAAGGAATGTTGGGTGGGACAATATGAGATTGGAGAATTTTCATTTTTCAAAAAAGTCCTTCCAGATTTTAAAAACCTGGAAGGACTAGAGTTTATTTTTAGCGTAAAAATGTTCTGTTTTAACCGTAAATCAAACCATCTTTTTCAAAGCAATCATAAATCCTAAATGCATTGCTTCATGCATATTATTAAAAATAATTCCATCTTCCACCGAACTCAATGTTGCATTAAAACTGGTTGTATATTCTTTGTACTCTTTGAAAGTTCCATTGCCGTAATCATCTTCCATTTTGTCAGCCAAAATGATCATTTGATTTTTCATGAAATCCAAATCTGCTTGCGTGATGTCGCCTTCTGGTTTTGAACCTTTTCGATATTTTCCAATAAACTCATTGTCCATATCCATTGGCAAACCAGACAATCCATAACAAAGCAATTGCTGCGTTGCAACGATATGTCCCAAATTCCAAGCAAGGTTATTATTATATCCTTCTGGAATTTTATTAAGCTGCGCTAAATCTAAATTTTCAATTAATTTTAAAACATTGTTGCGGGTAACTTTCAGGTATTCGAAGTGTTTTTTCATGTTAAATTATTAGTCGTTTGTTTTGTAAAATTCTAATTTAAATCATCAATGGGATCCCTCTTCTCAAAATCAATTTTCACCGAAAAGATATGCGAATATAATACTTGCGAAACATTTCCAATGTCCGTAAAAGCATAATCAATCGTGAATTTTCCTAAATGAAAACCAATCCCCAAATTCGGTTGTAATGTATAAATAAAATTATCAGGATTCACATCATCTCTTGCTTTTTGAATATTACTGATGCCTCCTCGGAGAAATAAAAAATCAGAATATCGAGCTTCAAATCCCAAATGTGGATCAACTTGCATCGGTCCTGCCGAAAGCAAAACATTCCGTTGGCCATCAGTCGTAAAGTCTAAATCCACCTCCGTTACGAGGGAAATTTTTGGCGTAAATTGTTTGACCCAAGCTGCCCCTAAAATTATTCGAGGTGTGGTGATTTCTAAAGTACTTGTTGGAATTTCATTTCCAGTTCGAAGAAAAACATCTTTCTCATCATCGGTCAAATTGAACTTCCAACCATTAAATGTAAATGAAATATCACGAGCCATTAGTCCAAATCGAAAGTCGCCCAATTTATATTGAGAGCCCAAATCAATTCCAAAACCCCACGAATTTCCAAATGTTCCAATCACTCTTCGAATGATTTTCGCATTGCCTCCTACTGATAAATTAGTTACTGGCAATTTTTGAGCATAGGAAAAAATCAATGCATAATCTGCTGCCGAAAATTCAGAAACATTATCATAATTAATCGAGCCATCAGGGCTCACTAAATAAAATGTATTTGGAATGTTATCAATCCCCAATCGAATGAGGGAAAAACCAAAAGTGGATTCTTTCTTTGGATCAGCATTGATTTTTTTAGCAATACCGAGATAATCATATTTTGCAATTCCAGCAAACCATTCTGCATGCATCGCTGAAACTTGAAACGGTTTATTCAATTCTGTCAAACCGGCTGGGTTCCAAAACCCTGCGTGAACATCGCTTACATTGGCGACCACAGCATTTCCCATTCCATGTGCTCGAGCACTCACGCCAATCGTCAAAAACTCATTGCTATATTTTGGAGTTTGAGCAGTTAATTGAAAAGCTATAGCGCTACAAATAATTAGTATTAATGTTCTATAATAAAAACTCATTTATTTAGTTTGACTTTTGTTTTTGACCTACCTTTTTTAAATATTTAAAATCAAGGTCAAGTACCATAGATATTACATGTGAATAAGTTCCGTTAGCATTATCTCCTATGTCCGTAAATGCATAATCCAAACGAAGTTTATATAATTTCAAACCAACTCCCATATTAGGTTGCATCGTCCAAAATCGTTCTCCTCCAAGATCTGAATCTTCTTGAACATTATTGATTCCTGCCCTCAAAAATACGAATTTTTTATAATCTGCCTCAAAGCCGATCGTTGGATCAAAACTAAAAGGGTAAGAACTAATCAAGGTATTTCTTTTACCATCCATAAACATAGTCATGTCTAATTCGGCAGTTAATCCTACTTTTCCAAAATCAAATTTACGAGCTGCAGCTAGTGTAATTTGTGGTCGAGTTACTTCTAAAGATTTGATCGGAATAGTATTGTCTGTCAAATCTAAAACTACTTTTTCATCTTCTGTAAAATTAAAAGTCCACGCATTAAAGGTATTAGAAATATCTTTTAACAACGCTCCAAATTTCCATTTTCCAATATGATATTTTACCGATGCATCTAAACCAAAACCCCATGATTTTGCAAATGGACCAATCGAACGATGTACTACTTTTACATTTCCTCCCAAAAACAATTCTCCTCCATCAGTATGTACCTTTTGAGCATAGGAAAATAAAAAGGCATAATCTGCTGCTGAGAATGGTTTGATATTATCATAATTCACCGAACCATCATCTTCGTAAAGACTCAAGGTATTGGGAATATCATCGATTCCAAATCTAATCATTGACAATCCCAATGCTCTTTTATTATTGTCAAAAGGCATTGCAAATCCGATGTAATCATATTTCCCAATTCCACCAAACCATTCTGCATGTTGTGCTCCGATTTGAATTCCATTGGTCATATCTATCGACGCCAAAGCTGCTGGATTCCAAAATCCTGCGGTCACATCATCGACTGATGCCACAAAAGAATTTCCCATCGCCTGAGCTCTTGCACTCAATCCAATCGATAAAAATTCATTACTATACTTTTGAGAAAATGACCATTGAAGACTCAAGATCAATAGGGAAAAAACAAGTATACTCTTTTTAAAATTGTCAAGCTGTTGCATTTCTTATTTTATTTGAATCTTAGAAAATAATCGAACAAATTTAAATGTAATCATTGATCATCTATTCATTACTTTTTCTAAGAAGATTTATCTTTTTTAAACGGCAAAAGGCAGTTTGGAGTATTTGTTAAAATTGATTTTGATTAAAAAGGTCACCTTAAATTAAATCAATATATGTACCAAGTGTGAATTCCTTTAGCTATTGTCTATAACTTCTGTGTTTTTTGTCAAAAAAACGAAAAAAAGTGGTCACTATTCGCTTTTTAATGTCAGCTAAAAAACAAAGGTATTGAATAAAAAAATTACTGCTTATCTTTAGATTTATTTTTAAAGAAAAATCTTAACATGAAAAAATATTTATTCCTCCTTGTTCTACCATTTCTTACTTTCCAAATCAATGCTCAAGTAGCTTTTAACATGGAATTATTAGGTCACTATGATGACAATACCCTTCCTCAAGTAGGTAGCGATCAGAAAGTATTCAATGATATTTGGGGCTACGCGGCTAATGATCGGGAGTATGCTCTTGTAGGGAGTGCAGCTTATATTCATTTCTTTGATGTGACGGATCCACAAAATCCAATTTTGATTGATCAAATCTTGGGAACAGACACGACGATTTGGCGAGACATTAAAGTTTACGGAACTTATGCTTATGCGGTAAGTGAGGGAAATGGAGAAGGATTAATGATTTTTGACTTGAGTGATTTACCCAATTCAGTTTCGTTAGTTGATCGAAATTTAGATTTTTTCGAAACGGCTCACAATATATTTATCGATGAAAATGGAAAAATGTTTGTCGCTGGGACGAACACTATTGGTAACGGATTGATTGTTTTGGACTTGACTACAAATCCAATTGCTCCACAAAAGATTGGGGATAAAATTTTGCCAGGAGGAGGCTATGTTCATGACGTTTATGTCAAAGATAATTTGGCATATTGCTCTCATGGTTGGAATGGATTTTATGTGTGGGATTATACTGACTCAGCAGATCCAGTTTTAAAAGCAAACCTAGCAACGAATGGATACAACCATAGTAGTTGGCTTTCGGAAGATGGAACTTATGCCATTTTTGCCGAAGAAGTTCCTGTTGGTCTTCCGCTGGGAATTGCAGATTTATCTATGCTTGATGTAGGAGCGATTGAATTAGCAGGAGATTATTTTCAGTTTCCATTATTGACTTTTGATAGTAGTTTTAATACGCCTCACAATCCATTTATTAAAGGGAATTATGCTTTTGTTTCTTATTATGAAGATGGCGTACAAGTGATAGATTTGACTGACAAAACTAATCCAACCTTGGCAGGTTACTATGATACTTTTCCCAACAATGTAAACTATGCAGGTTATTTTGGCTGTTGGGGACTTTATCCATATTTGCCTTCGGGAAATATTATTGCAACGGATCGAAAATATGGTTTGCATATTTTAAACTTTGACGAGACACTTTCTTCGAATGAAAATTTAAATAATAACAATACATTTACAATCTTTCCTAATCCATCATCTAATGGTATTTTTAATATAAAAATGGATGTGGTGACAAATGAAAAAATGACAATTGAAGTGACTGATTTGTCTGGAAGAATAATATTTGAACAGGTGTTGACTTCTAGTTCTGAAACGATCGATTTAAGTTTCTTAGCGAATGGATTTTATTTTGGAAAAGTTACCATTGGGGAAAAAGAGATGGTGGAGAAGTTGGTGATTTCTAAATAATAATTCATGATATAGGATGGTACGCGGATGTCGCGTTCCATCACACTATCTGTTCATATTTCTACTAAAAAAATAAATGCAAAAAATAACCATCCAAGGAATTCAATACGACGAAAAATCTTCCTACCAACAAGGGCCAAGTTTAGCACCACCATTAATCAGAGAAGCATTAAATGCTGGCTCCATGAATCTGTTTACAGAAGATGGAATCACCATCGAAACTTCTCAAATTGAAGACAAAGGTGATTTTAAAATCGAAAATTATTTTGACATCGAAGCCATCACGACGAAGCATTTAAATGCTGGTGGAAAACTTTTTACATTAGGAGGGGATCACTCCGTAACTTTTCCCATCATCAAAGCACATCATGAAAAATATCCAAAATTAGATATTTTGCATATTGATGCACATGCAGATTTGTACGATGATTTTGAAGGAGATAAATATTCTCATGCTTGTCCTTTTGCCAGAATTATGGAAAATGGATTTGCCATAAAGTTAGTGCAAGTAGGCATCCGAACTCTAAATACTCACCAAGCGGAACAAGCCAAAAAATTTCATGTGGATGTTCACGAAATGAAAAATTTGGATCTCAACAAAATTCCAAAATTTGAAAATCCATTGTATATTTCTTTAGACATGGATGCATTCGATCCTGCTTTTGCACCAGGGGTTTCTCATCACGAACCAGGTGGAATGACTTCCCGACAAGTCATTGATTTAATTCAAAGTATAGATTGCGAAGTCGTTGGAGCTGACATTGTGGAATATAATCCGAATCGAGATTTTCAAAAAATGACTGCATTTTTGGCAGCGAAAATGATGAAGGAAATTTTGGGAAAAATGCTTTAGTCTAAAAAAACAAACATGAACATTATTTCTTTACCCGACAATCTACCTCTTGAAAAGGATTCTCCTATTCAAGTTTTTGAATATCGGGTGGACAACAATTCCTTACGTGGCAAAATCAATTTGACTAAAAATACGATTAGTTTTTTGATCGAAGGAACAAAGGAATTCATCAGTCATAATAAATCAACTACCATAAAGAATGATAAATTTCTAGTCATGAAATCGGGAAACTGCTTGATGACTGAAACCATCTCTGCGATCAATAAACAATACAAAAGCATCTTACTTTTTTTCTCCGATGAGGTACTTTTAGATTTTTTAGAAAAAAACAAACTAAATACAACTCCTCCAAAAAATGCTAAATCTTATTATGCTTTCTCCTACGATAGTTACATCCAACACTTTGTCGAAAGTCTTGAGAAAATAACTCAATTGGAGAAACAGGTACAAGGGAAATTATTGAAATCAAAATTTGAAGAAATAATGATTTACCTCACCGAGAAAAAAGGAAAAACTTTTTTGAATGGGTTATTAAAAAATCATGATGATAGAATCATGCGATTGATCAATGTAGTTGAAAATAATAAACTTAATAAATTGACGCTGCAAGAACTTTCTTTTTTATGCAATATGAGCTTGTCTACTTTCAAGCGGGAGTTTTCTAAACAATTTCAAATGCCGCCTAGCAAATGGTTTCAAGAAAAAAGATTAGAGCATGCTGAATTTTTATTACGCACTCAAAAAAAACGTCCAATCGAATTATACGAGTCTGCCGGTTATGAAAGTTTATCTAACTTTATCCAAGCATTCAAAAAAAAATATGGACACACGCCCAAACAATTCCAATTAGAACAATGAACTTTTAGCAATACTTTTTGAACATCGACAACTTCGTTATTAATGGAAAAGAGTAGACTTTTGTGATATTAAAATTTTATCATAAAAATTAAAATCATGCAAAAGTCAAATTTCATTTTAATCTTATCTTTCTTATTCAGTATTAGTTTATTTAGCCAAAACACTTTTACCCTTTCTAGCAAAGACCTTGGTGGTCAAGCTACTCAAACGGAAGAGTTCAATGGTTTTGGATGTACTGGAAAAAATCAATCTCCTCAATTATCTTGGAAGAATGCACCTGAAGGAACCAAGAGTTTTGCGATCACTATGTATGATCCAGATGCACCAACTGGAAGTGGATGGTGGCATTGGGTAGTATTTGATATTCCTGCCAATGTTAATGAATTGGTTTCTAATGCTGGTAATATCAATTTAGATCTAGCACCAAAGGGAGCGATTCAAAGTATTACTAATTATGGCGCAAATGGTTATGGTGGCCCTTGTCCTCCAGAAGGTCATGGTTTACATCAATATATCATTACCGTTTATGCTCTTGGCGCAGACAAATTAGGTACGGATAAAAATACCAATCCAGCTATCGTTGGTTATAATATTTGGAATAATACCTTGGCGAAAGCAAGTATTGTTTCTTATTACGAAAGGAAAAAAAGTAAGTAATCAAAAAAGGAGAGTTCTGATAATCAGAACTCTCCTTCTACTTAAAATAAGTGAAATTTAATTTACGGTTTGATTACCTTTTTAGTTTCTTTCTCTAATTCTTTCACCGCCGCTTCCAACTGCTGATCTTGTCCTTTACTTACAGCAGCAGGATCGTTAGCTACTTTGATGTCTGGTTCCAATTGTTGGTTCTCCAAATATTTTCCATCATTGCCAACCATTCCAACTTGAGGAATTCCGAAGACCATTCCATTCTGCATTCTTTCCCACCATACTGCAGTTCCAGTTCCAGGGACAGGCATTCCTACCAATTTTCCAATCCCTAAAGCTTTGTACGTATATGGAAACATATGTGCATCAGAGTAATTACTTTCACTCATCACCACGATCGAAGGCTTCGTCCATTTGAACTGAGGTTCTGTTCCTAACTCTTGATCACGAGGCACAAAACTCATATACTTTTTCCCATCCAAAAAGGTCGCTAAATCATCATGCAACCATCCTCCTCCATTGAATCGGGTATCTACCACAAGTGCTTTTTTACTTCCATTTTTCCCCAACGTCTCTTCATAAACTGTTCGGTAACTCGCGTCATTCATTCCTCTCACATGGACATAACCAATTTCTCCATTGGAAAGACTGTCTACCATTTTTCTAGAATTCTCAACCCATCTTCGATAACGAAGTTGGTTCTCTGCGCCTAACGAAATTGGTTTTGTAGTCTCCTCCCACCTTTTGCCAGTTGCTGGATCATAAAGAGAAAGCAAGGTGTTTTTATCTACTTTTCGATTGAGGAGTTGGTAAACATTTTCCGAAGGGGAAATAACAACACCATCAATTTTTTCTACAATAACTCCTGGGTTTATTTTTGATTCACTATTGTCAAGTGGTCCTCTATCTATGACTTCCACAACTCTTAACCCTTTCCCTGTATAATTTTGATCAAAAAATAATCCGAAGGAAGCAGTCTGATCTCCATTCTCAGTTTTTGGTCGATAACGAGCTCCCGTGTGAGAAGCATTTAACTCTCCCAACATTTCAGAAAGCATCTCCGCAAAATCATGATTGTTATTAATGTGCGGCAAAAACTTAGCATATTCTTTTTTGTAAAAATCCCAAGAGACGTCGTGCAAATCTATTTTATAAAATTTCTTTTCGACTTGTCTCCATGCATGTTCAAATAAATATTCTCTTTCAATAGTTTCATTCAAAACCATTTCTCCGCTGACTCCAATTCCTTTTTTCTTTCCACCTTCTATTCCAATTTTTGAAATAGAACCATCCGCTAGGATAAAAAGATTCTTACCTTTTTTATCCATAACCACATCGCCAACACTTCGTGCCCCCATCTTTAAAAGCTTCTTAGTTTCTTTGGTTCGAAGATCAGTTTGCCATAAGTCTGCTCCTTTTTCATAGCGAGACATATAAAATAATTTACTCCCATCATGCGCTAATACCGCATCAGAAAGATGAGTTGAGTTTACGGTTAATCTTACTTTTCGTTCTTCAATATCATCCAATTCTATTTTGATTGGATCAATAGATTTTTTCTTATCCTTTGCTTTTTTCTCTTTCTTTTTTTCGTCGTCCTCCTCATCCTCTTCTTCGTCATTCTCTTTTTTCAATTCATATTCCTCTTCGTCCAACTTATATTGATCAAATGCTTCCTTTGTCAAAAACATCGCATACACATCCATTTCGCCTCCCCAACTTCCGTGGTTTTTCATTCCATCTCGATCACTTGCGTAGACCATCATTTTACCATCCATTGCCCAGTCTGGGCCATAACTTCCATATCCACTTTGAGTCAAATTAACCACATCTTTCCCTCCAGTTATATCAACCAATCCGCATTGAGTAATCCATTGGCGATCTTGTAAAAACTCAACCAATAACCACTTACTATCAGGTGACCATGAAAAATGTTGATCGCCATCAGAATAAGAATAATTTTTATCGGCAGTCATCACCGTACGTGTTTTTTTAGTTGCTAGGTTTAAAACCTTGATGGCGGTACGTTCTTCGAGGTAGGCAATTTCCTTTCCATCAGGAGAATAAGCTGGTTCAAATTCTTCAGCAGGATTGTCCAATAAAGTTTCCTCTTTGATGATCGTAGAATTGAAAAAATATTTTTCAGTTTCCCGAGTTAATGAACTTTGATAAATATTCCAACTCCCATTTCTTTCTCCAGCATACAGAATGGATTTTCCGTCAGGACTAAAACTTATGTTACGTTCTTGCTCTGGCGTATTCGTAATTCGTTTGGTTGTTCCTTCTTTTACGGAAGCCACAAAAACTTCCCCTCGATGCAAAAAAGCAATTTCTTTTTCATTAGGAGAAAGTGCCATCTCTGTAATATCTTTATTAACTGAAACAATTTTTTCAGGATTATAACGACTATCAGAACTTACTTTTACTTTTACTTTTTTTGGTTTACTTCCATCTTTCATTGTATAAAGTTCACCATCATAACTGAAACATAAAACACCAGCCGTACTCATACTCAAATTCCGAACGGGGTGTTTATCAAAAGAAGAAACTTTGGTAGAAACACCAGGAGTATTAATATTCATTTTAAAAATATTAAAACTTCCTTTCTCTTCACTCAGGTAAAAAATATTTTGTTGGTCAGGTGCAAAAACAGGATTTCGATCTTCCCCATTGAAAGTGGTCAGTTTAGTGTATTTTCCAGTTTTGATTTCATATTTCCAAATGTCTCGAGTGACAGAAGAAGTGTGATGTTTTCTAAATTCATCCTCATATCCTTTGCGGTCATGAAAGATCATGATGGAACCATCCTTACTATAAATCGCATTTTGAGCGGGGGTGGTAATTACTTGTTGAGGCATTCCACCTTTAGTTGAAATTTGATATAACTCAGGCAAAACACCAGAAGGAAATTGTTGGTTGGCTGCGGCATCCAATCGACTGGAAGTAAATAAAACAGATTGATTATCAGGTGAAAATCCACTTGGATAATCACTTGAAGAATGATAGGTCAAGCGGTCAGCCTTCCCTCCTGCACTTGGCATGATGTAAACATCAAAGTTTCCATATCGATGAGAAGCAAAAGCAATCTGCTTTCCATCATTTGAAAATACTGGCTGAAAATCATGTCCTTCATGTAATGTCAAAGGCATCGCCAAACCTCCTTCAGTCGCAACTTTCCAGAGGTCGCCTTTATAACTAAATACGATAGAATTTCCATCAGGTGAAATCGCAGGATAACGCAACCATAAGGCTTCCGTTTGTCCGTAAGAGATTTCCAAAAAGGATAAGAAGAAAATAATAACAAGTGTAAGTTTTTTCATCGGTATGTTTTTTTAAGGTTAAAAAATGATTTCCTTTTTTAAAGACAAAAACAAAATAGAAGGATGCATTTAGATCTACTATTTTCTTTTTTTTGATTAAAAATAGTCAAATTAGTCCAAAATAAAATGAGCTATTTACATTAAATTGTAAATAGCTCATTTTGTTTATCTGAAGAATAGAGTTACTCCACAATTACTTTTTCCATTCCTATTCCTTTTTCTGTATGTACTTCAATAATGTAAATTCCAGTTGCTGCATTTTGTAATTCAAACGAAGTCAACAAGTTCGGATTTTCTCTTTCCATGGAAAAAACTTCCTGTCCTAAATTATTGAAAACTCGAATCCTCATTTCCTCTACTTGCTCTGCTAATTCAATATTAAAGTTCCCTTTAGATGGATTTGGAAAAACGTGAAATGCCAATTTAGGTTCTATGTTTTCATTGTCAGTAATCACTTCATCCAACGGCGCATCACCTAAAGAAATTAAATATGAAGAAACAATTAGGTGCGGATTAAATCCATCATTACAATTATTACAAGTAACACCACTTACACAATCAGGATTAGAAGCATTACAAAAATCAGTATAATCTTCATCAAAAACATATTTCAAAGTCACATCATCTTGATTGATAAATGCTCCCATGTCATAATCAAACCAAGGCGCAATTGATCCTGGACACCAACCTGCACGATCGAAGAACCAAGTTCCATTTTGATTATTACATCCATCAGGATTTGGATCACAATTAGACCAGTTATGTTGTTCGAAGGTTTGATTTCCATCTACCCAAATGTGATGAGTATCTTCATGAAATTCAGCCGCATTACCAGTATTATTATCTCCCCATCCATGACCGGTAGAAACTAATTTAAGTTTTGCTGCCAAAACATTATCAGGATATTCCGCAGTAATTACGGCAGTTGGTTGAAGGTTATCCATATTTCCGAAGTCATAAGTTTCGTACCAAAGTTTGGTAATCGAACTGTAAGCATGTGTCGGAGTTCCTGCTTGATAATCTAAGTTCAATGAATATTCAAATCCATTCCCTGGAGTTTCTAAACGAAAACGGAAGGCAATCTTCCCTTGCAACGCACTCATAAAATCCGTCAAATCAATTTCACTATTACAAGCAATTCCATAAGGAGTAATGTATCGAATGATTTCATACCACTCTCCATTATGTCCTTTTACCTCAACTCCTGAAACTCGATCCCAAGGGTCGCAACCTCCAGCCGGACATTCAATATCAAAATTACCGACGATCTGATTAAACGCTCCTGCGTAACTTGGCAATTCAACTTCGACAATCTCTTCCGTATTATTAACATATACCCAAACATCACTTCCTGCATTCACCGTCATATTGGAAGATTGATCAACTACCGTAAAAGTAATTGACTCCACTCCTACTGCTCCATAATTATTTTCAGAAAAAACATTCATCGTAAAGTCACCATAAGAAGGTGGTGTCCACCAACCGGTATAATGTCCATTTCCCCAATCTTTGGCAACCACATTTTCGCCATTGACTTGGAAAGTAACATTCGCAACATTAAATAAATCTGGAAAATCTATATTGGAAATCGCAGCCAATTGGATCGGCCCTAAACTTGGAACCATTACATCTCCTGCCAACGGACTTCTAACCTCCGTCGAAGGAACAAATGTATCTGGGTCTAAAACTTGGAAAGAAAGAATGATTTCTGGCGCTGCATCATAAGTTCCATCGCCCGGTTGAGTTGCTTTTACCATCACTTCACCAACCACCCCATCAAGAGTAATGGTATTGCCACTTATCGATGCTGGTCCTGAAACGATTTCATAAACTACTGTCAAACCTGAACTTGAAGATGCAGTCAAATCAAATGGCACATCTGAAACTAACTTGTCTGGAATCGCAGGAAATGTAATTATTTGAACGCTATTATCAACAGTTCCTATAAAGTTTGAAATCTCACCTGTCATATCAAAATTAACCAAATCTCCATCTCTAACACCTGGTTCAACTTCCGATATTAATTTTGAAATAGAAGTATTATCTCCTCCTGGAGCTCCTTGATTAAATTTATAATACAATTCTAAACCTGGCTCATTCCCATTCAATTCATCGACCATCATTTGTTGGATATCTTCTTGAGTCAATGCTTTACTCCAAAGGGTGACTTCATCAATACTTCCATTCCATGTTGCCAATCCCCAAGGACTAATATGTTTTCCGATTGACAAAGGAGTATCCGTCGAAGCTATTGAACCAGAAGCAGGAGTACTTCCAATCGAAACCCCATCAATAAATAATTCAACTTTTGAACCATCATAAATCCAAGCAACATGTTGCCATTGTTCTGGAACTGCCACGAAATCGGCAGTCGCTACTTCGTAAAGTGTTCCATTATTTACAAATCGGCATTCCATTTTTCCGTTAGCCAATTGAATCAAATACATTTCACCATCACCTGTTCCACCATTCCGAAATGAAAGATAACCTTGCCCATAACTCAACTCATCACTATAAAACCAACCAGTCATACTGATCTCATTAGAACCTGCAATATATTGTGATGCGCCTGGAATTTCAACAATATCATCACCAAAGTCGAAGTGTAAATGCTGTTGCGTCTGAGCTTGTAAATGTATTGTTATTAAAAGTAAAAAGGATAAAGAAAATAGTATCCTTGTAATGTAAATTTTAATCATGGCTGTTTTTGTTTTGTGAAGAAATAGAATTTTTGTTTAAAATATATTTTGATAAAATATCATCCTTTTTTATAAAGAATTAGAAATAAATTTGAGTATTTTAAAAATCGAATACTCAACAAGGTTCAGTTATTTTATTTCAAATATCATATCATCCAGTTTTTTTGAACTTTGAGAATCTGGACATCTATACTGTATATTTCTAAATATATAAACGTCTTCAGACTCGGCTTTCAAAATCATTTCTTTTACCTTTCCCATAAATCTCGCTCCTACATTAATATCCCGCTCAACTTGATCATTCCTGTTTATTCTTATCGTTTCAAATCTTTCTACCTTACATTTAAGATCAAATCCACAACATATGACAACTGCTGATATTCCTCTTTGAGCTCTAAACTCTCCAATACCAATTTGTTTATCGACATAACCATAAGCCCCTCCCAAATGACCAACTACTTTTATCGGTTTAACCCGAATAGTCTTCGTTTCTATTGTATCTCCCAAATTTATATGTATCTCAACTAAACCAATTGTATCTGGATGGATTATGAAATATCCGTTTACTTCTACAATTTCAATTGGTTCTTTCTCTGAATTATATACTTGAATAAAAGCACTTAATTGATTTAGTGAAACTGGGTTTGCTTGTTGAGCAACTATTGTAATTCTGTTATCAATCTTTGATATTAAATCAAAATACTCTGTCGAAATTGTTGATTTTGGTGCTGATCTCTTTTTCTGTCCTACCCCAACTAAATAACTCCCAAGTATCAAAATTAGAATTTGTAATATTTGAATATTTATCTTCATTAGACTTTACTTGATTGTTTCTCTAATTTCAAATTCGTAGCAAACCATTCCTAAATAAATAGTCTTCTATTCCATCCACCACACCTTCACCTCTGGCGAATCCTCCCCCATCCGCGCAACCTGCTCGGCCCAATTTGTTGCATTATTTTGAATCTCCGTCGAAGGATATGCGAAGCGATAATAATTCGGAATCCCACCTTCTCTCGGAGTCGCTTCTGTACGTCGAAGCAAAGCATACGCTTCCCAAGGTTGTCGAAAAGCATCCATCCAACGTTGTGCATAAATTAAATTCAATTGATCGTTACTGGTAAAAATATTAATTTTTGGATGATTCGTCACACTAAAAACTTCCCCACTTGAAAGTATCGTCGGCGCATTTTCCCAAATGCCCGTATTTTGAAAAACATTTTGCCAAAATTTAATGGAAGTCACCACACCATTTGTGTATTGTGCTCTCCCCTCTCCTTCATCAACAGCTACTCCCAAACCTCTAAAATATATTTCAGCTTTTAAAAAATTCACCTCCGCAGCAGTCATCATTATTTCAGGAACATCATATCTATCTCGAATCAAATAATAATTAAATGGTGAATAAATATTGCCTGAACCCTTAGTCGAATAATTCACATCTCGATGTCCTTGGTAAGGAATCCCACCTGCAACTTCTGTGTTCGAATCTGGAATTTGAGGAAATGCAACCCACTCATTTGAATTGTTAGTTTCGAAGAAAATATAGGCTCGTGGATCAAAAATTCCACTTCCATCAACATTATCATTTTCCGACATCATATTCCAAATAGTCGATCCCATTCGCAATTTTTTATGTTCGTGAAATGAATAATGGGTGGAAGTTTTTTCCCAATCTAATTCACTTGGATGCAAACCAACATCTTCTCCTTCCTCAATTATTGGCAAGTCATTATCCAATACATCTTGCAAGATGGGTTGAGCAAAACTCGCATCTTTTTCTACCATTCGCAAAGCATATCGTAATCGAAGTGAGTTCGCAAATTTTTGCCATAACAATACATTTGCATTTCCACTATTCCCTACTGCATTAAAAATATTATCAAAATTGTCAAAACTTAAATAAGCTTCTCCCGATGCAGTTTTTGGATCTTGCGAAGTATTGATATTATCATTCGCCCATTTTAATTCGTCTAATAAAAATTTATAAATCGCCTCTTGACTATCATATTTTGGTTCTAAAAAATCTAAACTTTGGAACGCTTTGCCTGCATCAAATAACGGAATATCTCCAAACAGATCAGTCACTCGAAATGTCTGATAAGCTAAAATTATTTTCACCATTGCTCTCACATTATTCGTTGCCTCTTGATCGCCTTTGTAGTCATCAAATCGTTGTTCTAACTCTCTCACATTCGCTAATGAGGTATAATATTTAGTCCAAATATCTTCGGTTCCTCGTGGTGTATTTTGAAAAGTCTCAGCAGTCAATGCCCCTTGTTGAGTGATCGGGTAAATCACTTCATTGTGCATAAAAAGTTGTTCGTCGCCACCGAGTTGTGTAGATTGAATAACAAAATTAAAGAGTGGTCCAATATCCGTTTGAGTTGGAAATTCTGGATTTTTATTTAAATCTTCAAATCCTTTTTCGCAGGAGTTGAGAAAAACTAAGATGGTAAAAACAGGAATATATTTTAATAATTTTTTCATAAAATCTTTTTTCAAATTAAAATGATAAGATTGATTTGATAGAACGCGGATGATGCGGATCATCCGCGTTCCATCAAAAACTCGCATTCAAACTCACCCCAAACGACCTCGTTCCTGGAAATGCCGCCCACTCCAATCCTTGCGCATTCCCCGATCCATTCGCCCCTTCTGGATTAATTTGATCAGGCAAAGAAGTATAAATATAAAATAAATCTCTCCCCACTAACGACAAAGTCAAGTCTTGAAACACCTTTGTTTTTTGATTAAATTTTTCATTAAAATGATAAGACAAAGTCACTTCTCTTAACTTCACATAAGAGTTTTCCAAAATCCCAGGTGTACTCAAAAACGGCCCCCAACCTCCTGTATTCGGGATATATTTAAATAAATAATGAACTACTTTTTGATTTTCAGTACCATCAGTATACACTCCTGGCAAGACAACTCCCACATTTCTGACATTCCCCGCAGGATCAGTATAAGGTAATCCGCCACCTTGTCTTTCTAACAAAGTTGAAGGGCTCTGACCATTTTGCAAACTCGAAACATACGACCCTGAATAAATATCTCCACCCCATTTTGTATCAATCAAAGTGCTCAAGGTAAATCCTTTGTATCCTGCTTTCATATTCCATCCCGCAATAAAATCAGGCGACGCATTTCCAATCGGAACTCGATTCGAAGTAACTAAATAATGGGTGCCTTCTTCATTCAAAATCGGTTGACCATTTTCATGATATTGATAATCGAACCCCATGATCGTTCCAAATTCATCTCCCTCTCTAACTGAAATTGTCGGCCCTTCTGTTCCCCAAATATTAGCAATCTCTTTCACCTTGGCACCAATTCCCATACTCGTCACCCGGTTACGATTTCGTCCAATATTAAAGCCGGTTTGCAAGAAGAAATTTTTTCTTTGAAAAATTGTAGCGGAGATAATTGCCTCGATTCCTTTATTTTCTAACTCACCCGTGTTGATTCTAATACCCGTCGGCGCACCAGATGAAGTCGGTAAAACTGCATCCAAAATTTGATCATAGGATCGAATATAATAATAGGTGAAATCGATATTTAATTTATTGTCCAATAAGCCCATCGTCGTTCCAACTTCATAAGAATTAGCTCGCTGAGGTTTAAGCGCAATTGGAGGAACGGTGGTTGGCAAAGCAGCTGTTTGGTTATTTCCAAAAGTACCTGTTCGATAAGTAAAGTCCACTTGAAAGGGATCAGTATCCGTTGCTGTTTGAGCATACGCTCCTCTAAGTTTTAGAAAATTCAACCACTTTAATTTCAGGTCAAAAGCTTCCGTTGCAATAAAACTCAAAGAAGCTGATGGATAGAAATAAGAGTTGTTTTCAATCGGCAAAGACGATGACCAATCATTCCTTCCTGACAGTTCGAGGAAGAGATAATTTTCATAACTCAAATTTAAAAAGGAGAAAACCGAATTGATTTTTTTATCATAAAAAATTTCCGAAGGCGCTTGCCTATCCACTAATTCTTCATAATTATTAAAATTAAACAACCAAGGATTTACCCATTCTCCAGACGTTGCTCTGATACCATATTGATTCCGAGACCATTGCGTTCCTCCAACTGACAGAGAAATATCAATCGGCGAATCGAAAAGTCCATCATTAGTTGCGGTAACCAAAAAGTCATTATTCAATACACGATCTTTTGCCAATTCATTTGAG
The DNA here is from genome assembly GCA_937981555.1 of uncultured Saprospiraceae bacterium. Lineage (GTDB taxonomy): Bacteria > Bacteroidota > Bacteroidia > Chitinophagales > Saprospiraceae > CAJQQY01. The sequence goes on along the minus strand of CALJOK010000001.1, from coordinate 24,487 downwards.
TATCGACCATTTAAAATCCCCAATGCATCAATCGGATTATTTCTAGTTTCAAATTCCGCAAAAGAAAAATCCAGCCCCAATCTCCCTCGGGCAGATAACCAATTTGTAATTTGATAATTCAAACTTATTGATCCAATTAATTTATTCCGATCAAGTTTTGTATTGTTATTATAAGCGTTCCACCAAATATTTGGCCCAGCATATTCGAAAGGAAAACTTCCTCCATAATTATTTTGGGTGCCATCAGGTAAGGTGTTAATTTCTTGTTCCAAACCTTTATAACTTCTTGGAAAACTATAAATCATCCCCTTAGCAAATGAATTCAAATGATCGTCACCTAGAGTCGGACTATTTAATCTTTGGTAGTTCAAATAAGTTACTGCTACATCTGCTTTTACCTTCGAAGAAATATTTAAAGTCGAACCAATGTTGACTGTCGTTTGATTGTAATTACTATTTGGAACAATGGCTTTATGGTCTGTTCGAGTAAGAGAAACTCGCATCGTTCCCATTTCTCCACCACCTGAAAAAGACAAATTATGCGTAGTGGTATTTCCATTGGAGAAAAACAATTTTAAGTTGTCAGGTTGAGGATCGAAGGAACGCATTTCGCCATCCCACCATCGAACCATTTGCCCTTCCATCTTTGCCCCCCATGAAACTCCTGTTCCATAAAAACCAAAAACACTTGTTGAACTTTGTCCAAAAACACCATCCGTCAAATATACATCCTCTTGAGAGGGGTAACGAAAATCTCCGTTGGCATCAGTTGGCAAAGTTGGTTCGAGCAAAGTTGTTGGGCCACCTGCGCCATAAACATTTTGGACATCTCGGTAGCGATAAGGTTGGATGATTTTATGTTGGAAAGAATAGTTGATTCCAATTCCTTTTTGTTGCTTCCCTCTTTTGGTGGTAATTAAAATTACGCCATTCGCACCTCGTGAACCATATTTTGCAGCAGCCGTTGGACCTTTGAGAATGTTGTATGTTTCAATGTCATTGGGATTGATATTATTAATCGCAGAACCCCAATCAACTCCTCTCCCTATATTTTCTAAACCAACTTGATTTTGCAATGGAACACCATCGACAATAATCAAAGGTTGATTATCCGAATCAATATTATTATTTCCTCGAATCGTAATTCTTGTTGTCCCACCATCTACTCCATTCGCACTACTGACTTGTACACCTGCCGAACGACCTTGAAGTGAATTCACAATATTGGGTGCTTGAGATAATTGAATCGCATCACCTTCGAAACTTTCGGTGGAGTAACCTAACTCTCTTTTTTGCCGCTTGATCCCAAGTGCGGTAACGACGACTTCTTCGATAGAATTAGAAGAAGATTGCATCGTTATTTTTAAAGGTTCCCTATTAATTACTTTTACTTCTTGTGTAGCGTAACCGGTGTAAGAAATTTCCAACAATACATTTACGGAGGTAATTTCTAGTTGAAAACTCCCATCTATTCCTGTTGTCGTTCCATTCTCAGGATTACCCTTTTCCAAAATAGTTGCTCCAATCAAGGTTTCTCCAGTTTCATCATAAACTGTTCCGGTGATGGTATTTTTTTGCCCAAAAAGATTTAAAAATGTAAAAAGGGTAAAAATAAAACTCCATGAAATTTTCAGGTAAAATTTCGATCTCATATGTAGATTGGGTTGGTTAGGAAATTTCGTTTTGTAAAAAAAAAATTTAGCTTCTCAATATATGATTTTTATGGAAAATGGAGGTTTTGAAAGAAGAGTATTTTGGGGATATGTTTGGGAATTGCTATTTTGGATTTTATTAGAAAAAATAAAAATACCATGAATGAAATTTTAATTGATGGCTATTCCGTCGAAGAATTAAAGAAACTTGCAGGTGATTCAGAATTTGAAAAATTAATTTTCATAAATGAACCAACAGTTTTCTCCGCAGGAACAGCAGAAATTCTTGGACAATTTCATAAAGTAAATAATCAATTACATATTGACTTAGTACACATTGACGGTGGTGGTGAAGGTGTTTTAATTTCTATCAAATCCATTATTCGAACTTATGGAAAATTGAAAAGATTCGATGAAATCCATTGGTATGTCCATGCCACTAATTGCCATAAACCCAATAACAAACTTCAAAGAATTTTACGATTAAAAAAATATGAATTGAAATCTTTTGACACAAAAGGATCTGTTCTTTTTAAAAAAGAAATTATTAACTAAACATAAAATCATTACTTTCGGATGGGAACGCGGATGACGCGGATTTGATGATTACATGTTGCTCTCATCAATCTACTAAAATCCGCATCATCTGCGTTCGCATCAATCAACAATAATTTACCAATGAAAGAAATCCAAGTCCGCCCCGCCCTACTCGAAGATCTTCCAACATTACTAGAATTCGAGCAAGGCATCATTACCTTCGAACGCCCCTTCGATCCAACTTTAGACAATGATCCAATTTCTTATTACGACATCAAAGCAATGATCGGATCAGAAAATGCGGAAGTCGTTGTCGCTATAGTTGACGATAAAGTAGTCGCTTCCGCCTACGGCAAAATTGTCGAAGCAAAACCTTATTTCAAATATGATAAATATGCTTACTTAGGTTTTATGTTTGTTCATTCTGAATATCGAGGAAAAGGAATCAATGGAAAGATTATTAAAAATCTAAGCCATTGGGCAAAGTCAAAAAATATAACTGAAATCCAATTACAAGTTTATGATGAAAATGACTCAGCCATTCGAGCTTACGAAAAGGCAGGTTTTAAAAAATATATGGTTACCATGAGAATGGAAGTTGAATAATTTTGTGAATCAAAACATAAAAATTATGTGGAAAGAAAAATTAAAAACTTACGATCAATTAATCGCCCTCACTCCTTATGAGCGAAAAGGCAAAACCATGCCTTATACTTCGGCCAACGGTTATATGTTTACGCTTTTCAATAAAGATGGTGAAATAGGAATTAGATTATCGAAAGAATCGCAAGCAACTTTTAAAGAAAAATACAAAGCCACTATTTACAAATCGCACGGGGCGACAATAAAAGATTATGTTTTAGTGCCTGAAAGTATGTGGGATGAGTTGGAATTGTTGGCGAAGTATGTGGTGGAGAGTTATGAATTTGTGATGTCGCTAAAATCGAAATAAAATTTCATGTTTCCCAAAAAAAATAGTGCCATCCTGAAAGATTCAGGATGACACAACAACAACATAACCATGAAAATACATAACCAAAATTTCCGATCACGATTGCTCGCGACCGAACCTTTTATTTCTTGATAACCTCATATTCGAGCTTCGGCATCTCGGAGGTTTTTACTTTTCTAATTGATATTTTTTCTTCTTCATTATTCCCTTTTAGAATAATTTCGTACCGTCCATTTGGTAATTTGGAACAGTCAAAAGAAAGTGCGTTTAAACCTTTTGTCAATTTCTTTTTTCCTCTTGACAACACTTCTCCGTTCATTTTTCTAAACTCAAAAGTGGCATCCGTTTCAACTACTGACTTAACGGTCAAACTTAATTTTCTATCGGTAACCGTACTACTTATCGATGTAATCATCAAATTATTTACAGTTGCTCGATCAATGATAAATGTTTCACTTTCTGTAAAACTATTATCAGTCGCATAGTGCAATATTCGATAATACGTTTTTTGCTCTCCGATCGCTAAATCTAAAAATCGGTATGTTCTAATTGAGTTGGAATTTCCAGCGCCTTCAACGTCGCCAGTTTTTTTAAAATTAATTCCATCTACTGATTTTAGAATCACAAAAAACTTGTTGTCCACCTCTTTATACGTGGACCATGAAAGCATGTTTCCTACTTCCATTGATTTAATTTTTACTGGTTGCAAATAAATGCACTTTGCATTGATTGATGTAGAAACCAGTAGACTAAAAAAGAACAATAGAAAGCAAGGCAACAGGATACGGTGTAGCAGCCTCATCATTTGAAATTTAAAAAAAGTTAATCTTATTTTTTATTTGAAATTCTTTTGGAAAGACCTAAATTCATTCATTAATATTTGTTCAACAGGTCTGATCTAAAGAGTTCACAAAGATAAAATTATTGACACTATTTTTAATACTATTCTCTTGATTATAGTCTTTTCAAAAAGTTGAATAACTCAAATTATAATTAATTAAATTTATTAGCCATTGTTAATCAACTTACAATAAATATAATTTCAAATACTATACCACTTTTCATAATATGTTCATTTTTTATAAAAAATATTTTAATAATATGTTTAAACCACAATTCATGACGAAATACATGCTTTTCATATTAATAATAACATTAATACCACTTGCCGGCTGCAAACAAGATTCCGCTAAAAAAATAGACAAAGACGAATTAGTCTATCCTCAAAACAAAAAATTAATCTCAGATAAAGCAATGGTCGTTTCTGCTCATCCTCTTGCCTCTAAAGTGGGAATGGATATTTTGAGAAAAGGAGGGAATGCAATTGATGCTGCAATTGCAGTTCAATTTGCTTTGGGCGTCACTTACCCTGTTGCTGGAAATATTGGAGGTGGTGGTTTTATGGTCATTAGAATGAATGATGGAACAACTGCTGCACTAGATTATCGAGAGAAAGCACCTTTGGCAGCATTTCGAGATATGTATTTGGATAGTTTGGGAAATGTCGTTCCTCGTTTGAGTCTCGATGGCCATTTAGCAGTTGGAGTTCCTGGAACAGTTGACGGCATGGTGAAAGCTTTTGAAAAATATAGTCAACTAAAAGATTGGAAACAATTAGTCAAACCTTCTTGGGATTTGGCAAAGGATGGAATTCTTTTGACTAAGCGAGAAGCAAATGGTCTAAATAGAAACAAAGATAAATTTGAAAAATTCAATACTTCCCAACCTGTCTTTATCAAAGAAAATGGAGAATGGGCGAAAGGAGAAAAATTGGTTCAAAGCGATTTAGCAAGAACTTATGAATTGATACATAATAAAGGTAGAGCAGGATTTTATGAAGGCGAAGTTGCTGATGAGTTAGTTGCAGAAATGAAAGCTGGAAATGGAATCATCACTCACGAAGATCTAAAAGAATATGAAGCACAATGGAGAACTCCAATTGTAAGTCAATATAAAAATTACGAAGTCATTTCGATGTCGCCTCCTTCAAGTGGAGGAATTGCTTTGACGCAAATGTTAGGAATGGTCGAAAATTATCCAATAAAAGATTGGGGCTTTCATTCTCCACAAACGATACATGTGATGGCAGAAGCAGAACGTCGAGCCTTTGCAGATCGAGCAAAACATTTAGGTGATCCTGATTTTTACGAAGTGCCTGTAAAGGAATTGATGGATAAAAATTATTTAAAAGAACGCATGGCTAATTTTAATCCAAATGCTGCTACACCAAGTGATAGTATTCAAGCTGGAGTATTGACAAAAGAAAGTGATCAGACTACTCATTTTTCTATTATTGATGCAGATGGAAATGCTGTTTCAGTTACCACTACTTTGAATACTGGTTATGGTTCAAAAGTAGTTGTTAGTGGCGCAGGTTTTTTCTTAAATAATGAGATGGATGATTTGAGTGCTAAAGTTGGAGTACCAAATGTTTTTGGATTAGTTGGCGAAGAAGCTAATGCTATCGAACCGGGAAAAAGAATGTTGAGTTCGATGACTCCAACCATTGCAACAAAAGATGGAAAATTAAATATGGTTATCGGAACTCCTGGAGGTTCGACAATCATCACTTCTGTTTTCCAAGTGTTTTTAAATGTATCAGAATTTGGAATGGGAATGTCGGAAGCAGTCAATGCACCTCGGTTTCATCACCAATGGTTACCTGATCAAATTTTTACGGAGACAGATGCTTTTCCTGCGGAGACAGTTACCGCTTTAGAAAAATTAGGTCATAAGGTTGGTGTTAGAGGAAGTGGAAAGATTGGTCGCTTCGAAGGCATTTTGGTGATGCCTGATGGAAAACTGGAAGGAGGTGCAGATATTAGAGGTGATGATTCGGCAGCGGGATATTAATCTCTTTGTAATAACCAATACTCAACAAGGAAGAATTAATTTTCATAGAAATTGGAAATTAGTTATTCCTTGTTGGATACTCCTTAAAACGCCAATGCCATTTGATATTCAAAAATAATTTTTACAAAAAAAACCATATCACTATGTTTAGAAAAATTACTCTTCTCTTATTTTTTTTCATTCTAAGTTTTTCCATCTTTGGGCAAACGGTAACAGAAGTTCAATCTTTTATTTACAGTTCGACAACTAGAGATACTGTTATTGAATTTCCGACTGCAGACCATAATACTTATGAGAAAATTCTCATGGTTTATTCCATGCGTTGCAAAGATGCTTTGGTTTCCACCGCAGCTGAAAGAAATAAAGGTTGTGGCGAATGGGATTATAGTTGCAATACTTATATCACAGATTCTAGTCGAGTGGATTCATTTCATACCGTCTCTCCTACTCACCTGATTTCTGGATTTTCAGATGATGTGTATAATTATACTTCACAGCCAACTTATTCTTATTTCCAATCTACTCAATCTGAGATAGTTTATAACAATATAATTACGGAATCAGAATATGCTGTTGGAACAGGAACAACTGATTTAGAGATTCCATTTGGAGGCGATCAAAAAATTGCCCGAACTCAATTTTTATACCCAGCAACTGATCTTACTGCACAAGGATTACAAACTGGTCTTATCTCAGGAATGAAATTAGATGCAATAAATATAGCTACTGGTTTTGAGAATTTAAGAATCAGAATGAAGCACACTTCTCAGTCCGAATTAGATGCTGCGACGATGGACAATGATGGTTTTGACGAAGTCTATTATTTAAACTCTGACCTCGATGCAGGAAATCATTTTTTCAAATTTCATAATAACTTTGATTGGGATGGATCATCGAACATATTAATTGACATCAGTTACCATCGTGATAACAATGCTTCTACAAATGTCAAATCTGATGCTCAAGCAGTTGTCTCTAGCCTTGCGGCAAATGGTGATGACGACCAACATTTAGAAATGAATGGTGCTGGATATGTAGATATTGATCATGCTTTACCAAGTATTCAAAATGAAATTACTGTTTCGTTTTGGAGTTATGGTGCAGATGCATTACCGATCAATACTTATGCCTTTGAAGGTGTGGATGCTGGAAATCTACGACAAATGAATGTTCATTTACCTTGGAGCAATGGACAAATTTATTGGGACTGTGGAAACGATGGTTCAGGATATGATCGAATCAACAAACAATCATCAGCAGCTGAATTTAAAAACATTTGGAGCCATTGGACATTTACCAAAAATGCAACTACTGGCGATATGAAAATTTATTTGAATGGAAATCTTTGGCATTCAGGTACTGGTTTTACTCGACCGATCAATATTGAGCAATATCGTATTGGAAGTTCCGCAAATGGAAATGGACGATATTATGGAAAAATGGATGACTTCCAAATTTGGAACAAAGAACTTTCCGAGGCAACGATCAAAGAATGGATGACTAAAAAAATAACTACCGATCATCCTGACTATACTAACTTAATGGCAAATTTCACTTTCGACAATGCAGTCGGAAATGAAGTCGTGGACAGTTCACCAAATGCGCTGAACGGAGAATTATCAGGTACTTCTGTTTATCGAAATTGGGAAGGAAAAAATTTGGTGAAGAATATTACAGCCTCAAATGAATTAGCCAATATCATTTTAGTGCAAGGTGAATACGATTCCAATATTATCACCACAACTATTTTAGATTCTCTCATCAATGTTCCTAACCAAGTAGATGCATATATCGTCAACGGAACTGATTTAGAATTAACTACTACCAATTTTTATTATGCTTCTGGCTCAATGCCAGTTTATAATGACAATGGAGTTTTAGTAGATTCAGTAGTTGTTGCAGCCGAAAATTCAATTACCATTGGCGAACTCATTCACTACACGAAGCGACCAGCCAAATTTGAAATCATGTCTTTCGTTACACCATACGGAATCGGTTTAGATTTTGGTGAAGAAGGAAAATCATGGACATTTGATGTAACAGATTTTGGGCCAATTTTAAAAGGCAAAAAACGAATCAATTTAGAGCGAGGTGGACAATGGCAGGAGGACATGGATATCAAGTTTGTTTTCATTGAAGGAACTCCTTCTCATGACATTTTAGAATTCAAACAACTTTGGCCTGTAACATCTGAGTCTTACACTCGCATCATTGATGATGTTCGATATGAACCTCGAAATTTAGTTTTACCTGCCAATGCCGGAAATGTAAAATTGAAAGCTGCTATTACTGGTCATGGTCAACAAGGAGAATTTATTCCTCGAAATCATTTCCTCAATATCAATGGAGGGTACAATGAATTCGAATGGCAAGTATGGACAGAATGTGCTGACAATCCTATTTTCCCTCAAGGTGGAACTTGGATTTATGATCGAGCTGGTTGGTGCCCTGGAGAGGCAACGGAAATTCAAGAATTTAATTTATTGGAGTGGGTTTATGCAGGTGACGAGATAGAAGTTGATTATGGAGTCTTAACTGGTTCTGGCGATAGTCGATATATTGTCAACGTGCAAATGGTGAGTTACGGAGATCCTAATTTTACTTTGGATGCAGGAATTGAAATATTAACTCCTTCTAATAAAGTGGAATATGAACGATATACACCTATGTGTAGCAAACCAAAAGTTTTGATAAAAAATAATGGTTCGACTACTTTAACCTCTTTAGACATTGTTTATTCGGTAGATGGTATTTCTCCTCAAACTTATACTTGGACTGGTAATTTAAAATTTCTAGAAACAAAAGAAGTGGAGTTACCTTCTCTTGATGCAACTTCAATGGTCACTCAAAATGGTGAATTTCAAGTAGCAATTAGCAATCCTAATGGAGGAACAGATGAGTACGCCAACAACAATGAAGAAAGTGCTACTTTCAAAATTGTCCCACAAATTGGAACCGATGTAGTCATCAGAATGCAAACTAATTTAGCAGGAGGTGAAACGACTTGGCGAGTTTATGATGCTAATGGAAATTTAGTAAAATCAAGAGTTGCTGGTCTATCCAGTAGCTCAATCTACCTTGATACTTTATTTAATCTCAATGGTTGTTTCCAATTAGAAATCCAAGATTCTGGTGATGATGGCATTTATTTCTGGGCTAATGGAGATGGAAGTGGTGACATTAAAATCAAAAGTATTGGTGATTCCTACAAAACCTTAGAACCTGATTTTGGAAAGTTATTAGTGTATGAATTTATAGCAGGCGACATCACTCCTACCTATAATTTAGTTGATAACAAATCAATTAATGTTTTCCCAAATCCAAGTTCAGATATTTTCAATGTAGAATTAGATGGGTATTCTGGTGACATCCAGATGGAGCTAATTAATTCTGTTGGACAAATATTAAAAACGGTCAACATGGAAAGTCATTCGAATAACTTTTTACAGCAACAGTTTGATCTAACCAACTTCAGCTCAGGTATTTATTATTTAAAAATAAATCATGAGAATATTACGGAAGTAAAGAAGTTGATAAAATTGTAACGAATAACTTTATTGAAAACAAAAAGCCATCCCGAATAATCGAGATGGCTTTTTGTTTTTATTTTGAGAGAATAAAAATACTACAATTCCTCTCCTTTAGAAGTAAATATTTTAAAATCAACATTAGTATGTTGTCCTCTAAAGTCGGATAAGATATTCATCAAATCAACTGTATCCCCATCATATGAAAATCCAAAAGTTCGAACTGAACCTTGTGAAATATTTTGCTTCAAAATAGTCAAATCATTATTTACTACTGAAAAGTAGCCATAATAACCATCAACATAATCTTGATCTTCTGTCACAGTAAACAACTCATCAAGAAATCCATCTGCTACAGAATCAGCATTACTATTGTCAGATGCAATATATCCCCAAATTGTATTTGAAGGAACTTTATAAAGTCTTTTTTCAGGAACCACTATTCCATTTAATTCTTTCATCTTCAATTCATAGTAATCGCTTTCCACCTTCAATGTTCCTTCATTCTGAATCACATTTTTCAAACTGATAATCATCTCATAAGATGAGATGGTAAGAGATCCAATTTCCATATTTGCATCAGCAATAAAAATTGGAGCTGGACAATCTGGCTCTGGAATATCATGAATTGTAAATGAAATATTATTCCCAACAACTGAAGGAGCAATGTCAATTAAAGTATTTTCACAGGATTCTGATTTAATCGTTTCTACATTAAATTTAAAAGAGCGATCATTCTCTTCTAAAGATTCCCACAGCAAAATTTTAAATTCATCTTCAATCGTAACATTTACATCCTCTACGATCGGATCAGGTTTACATCCAAATGTAAAAATTAAAAGAAATACGATGGCTACTATACTTGTTCTTTTCAACATTACTACTATTCTCTTTTTAGAGTTTTAATATTAATCAAAACTCTTATTATTTTTAATCTAAATTCTGTACTGGGGAGGATAAAATAAATGAGGTTGTTGTTTCTATATTTCAAAAACGAAAATAATTCTTTTTTGCTGCCTAATTAAAAGTTTCTATCGAAATAAAAATCACACATATCTAGCTATCTTATAATAGTTAATTCTAGTAGAATAATTAAGGGGAATAAGTTCTTACTATAAAGATATAACTTCTTATTTCATTATACTCCAGAATGCGTTGTATTAGAGTCTAATTTCTAAGAAAAGGTATAAAATGTTAGTTTTATCCAAAATCAGGTTACGTTTATCCATCTTTTTTATTTAATAAAAGATAAATTACCTTTTTTAGGCTTCAATATGAATGAAGTGTTTATTTTAATTTATTCTTTGGTCTGATATTCAACTCCAAATATGAATTTTTAATATCCTCTAAAACTTCTGCCAACGTCAACTAATCATAAACAACTAATAACATTTAAAACTGTCATTATTGTCATTATGATTAAACTACAAAACATAACAAAATCCTATACCACAGGACAGAATACCTTACAAGTTCTCAAAGGCATTGACCTTGATATCCAAGAAGGAGAATTTGTTTCTATCATGGGTTCGTCCGGTTCTGGTAAATCTACTCTGCTCAATATCCTAGGAATTCTCGACGAATATGACAGCGGTACATACACGCTAGATGGTACGCTGATGAAAGACCTCAGCCAAAAACAAGCTGCTCAATATCGAAACCGATTTCTTGGTTTCGTTTTCCAATCATTTAATTTATTGAATTTCAAATCGGCTGCTGAAAATGTTGCCTTGCCTTTGTACTATCAAAAAGTACCTCGTAAAGAGCGGCAAGCTAGAGCCATAGAATATTTGGATCGGGTAGGATTAAAAGATTGGGCTGATCATTTACCTACTCAACTTTCGGGCGGTCAACAACAAAGAGTTGCCATCGCGCGAGCATTGATCGGGCAACCAAAAGTGATCCTCGCCGATGAACCTACTGGTGCATTAGATACCAAAACTTCTCATGAGGTTATGGATTTTTTCAAAGAAGTAAATGCTCAAGGAATTACAGTTATCATCGTAACCCATGAGCAAGACATTGCTGAAATGACGGATCGAATAATTCATATGAAAGATGGACTAATTGAATAACAGTGAACGGTTAATGGTTAACACCTCGTTTGGGATTAACCATTAACCGTTCACCATTAACCATTAATAAACAATGATTGATACTGACAAATGGCGGGAAATATTTAGTTCACTTGGGAGGCACAAGTTGAGAACTTTCTTGACGGCATTTAGTGTCTGGTGGGGGATATTTATGCTAGTGATTTTGCTTGGTGCAGGGAAAGGTTTGGAAAATAGTGCGGAAGAAGATTTTAAAGATGATGCGATGAGTATCATTAGAATCTGGCCAGGGACGACTTCGCAAGAGTACAAAGGCTTGCCTGCTGGAAGACGATTGAGATTTACAAATGATGAATTTAAGTTAATGTCTGAGTTGGACGGAGTGCAAGAAACGGCTAGTCGATACTTTTTATGGGGAGAATATTTTATTAAATATAAAAACCAAAGTCTCTCCTTTGACGTGCAATGTGTGAATACATCTTACATCAAATTTGAAAATCCAGAACTGCTAAAAGGACGATTATTAAATCAACGAGATTTAGAAGAGAAGAGAAAAATTTGTGTGATTGGAATTAAAGTTCAAGAAGGTTTTTTTCCAAAAGGAGAAAATCCCATTGGAGAATATTTAAATATAAAAGGAACTGATTACCAAATAGTTGGAGTAATAACCGATACTGGTTGGGAAGGAAAAAAACGTAGAATATATTTACCGATTACCACTACTCAATTGGTGGAAGGAACTAAAAGAATCCATCAATTAACTGCCGAAATGGGTGATGTCACTCTAGCAGAATCTGAAGTCATCGAAGATCGGATTAGATTGAGTTTAGCTACGCAAATGAAATTTAACCCTTCAGATCGGCAAGCAGTACATCTTCGAAATCAAATCGAAAACTATAATCGATTCCGATCTACGATGAATATGATTTCTCTTTTTATTTGGTTTGTTGGTATCGGAAGTATCATTGCAGGAGTAATTGGCGTGAGTAATATTATGCTAATTATTGTCAAGGAAAGAACCAAAGAAATTGGTGTAAGAAAAGCACTTGGAGCTACTCCATCTTCTATCGTAACTATGATTGTTCAAGAAGCCATCTTTCTAACGAGCCTTGCAGGATATTTAGGAATGCTCTGTGGTATGGGTTTGATCATCGCCATTCAAACGGTAATGAAGCAAAATAATATTGAAGCAGAGTTTTTTAGAAATCCAGAAGTAGATATCAAAATGGTTTTGATTGCATTAGCAATTTTAGTGGTCTCAGGAGGATTGGCAGGTTTGATTCCAGCCTTGCAAGCAGTAAAAATTAATCCAGTAGTAGCGATGAAAAGTTAGAAGTGTTTGACGTTGAACGATAGACGTTTAACGTTAGGACAAGAGCACTTTAATTTTAAAATTTAAAATATTTTCTCATAACGTAAAACGTCAATCGTTCAACGTCAAACAAAAAAAAATCATGTTCGACATAGACAAATGGCAAGAAATATTCGCAACAATTAGCAAACATAAATTGCGTACTTTCCTCACCGCACTTGGGGTCTTTTGGGGTATATTCATGTTGGTACTTTTGATGGGTGCAGGAAAAGGATTGGAAAACGGTGTACTCGGACTGTTTGGGAATATGGCAAAAAACAGTATGTTCTTAGGAACCAATCGAACCTCCAAACCATACAAAGGATTATTGCCAGGTAGATTCTTGAGATTGAGTATGGATGATATGACTGCGATCAAAAATAACTTCTCTGATGAAGTTCAATATTTAGCTCCTAGAATGTGGATGCCTTCAGGCGAAGTGAGTCGAGGAGAAAAAAAGGGAGCATTCGAAATGGCAGGAGAAAGCCCTGATCTATTTAAGATCAACCCAATGGAATTTCTGGAAGGGAGAATGCTCAATGATTTTGACATGAAAGAAAAAAGGAAAGTGGTGGTGATAGGGAAACGTGTCCGAGAAGTTTTATTTGAAAAAGACGAAGCAGCAGTTGGAGAATATATTACTTTCCAAGGCAATGATTTCCGAGTAGTTGGAGTGTACCGATCAGATCGAAGAGGAGAACAAGGAGCAGAAGATGAAGAACAATTATACTTGCCTTTAACGACGGTTCAAAAAATGAGGAACCGTCCCAATCAAGTAAGTATGTTGTCTTGTTCCATGTATCCAGAAGTTTCCGCAACAGTTTTAGAACCTCAAATTTTAGCTATGCTAAAGGAGAGGCATAAAGTAGCGCCGGATGACGATCAAGCTTTTTGGACTAATAATATGGAAGAAGAATTTGGTGAAGTGATGGGTCTATTTAATGGAATTGCCTTCATCGTTTGGTTTGTAGGAATCGGCAGTTTGATGGCAGGGGTGATTGGAGTTGGAAATATTATGTTGATTTTGGTAAAAGAACGAACCAAGGAAATTGGAATTCGAAAAGCCATGGGTGCCACTCCATCTTCTATCGTCAGTATGATTTTATTGGAATCTGTTTTTATCACAACTGTCGCTGGATATTTAGGATTATTGACGAGCACCGGACTAGTCATTTTGATGGCTCAAGCTGTAGGTGATGGTGGTGATGGTTATTTTGCTAATCCAGAAGTGGATATTGAAATAGGAATAATTGCCCTCATTATATTAATTATTTCAGGAGCGTTAACAGGTTTAATTCCAGCAATGCAAGCTGCTAATATTAATCCTGTTCACGCCTTAAAAGATGAGTAATGAATGATCAATCTCAATAAATAATTAAAATTTCAACTAATCAAAACCAACAGGAAAACAATTTATAACTTTTACAATTCAATCAATTATGAACAAAGGTTGTTTAATCGCATTCGGATTTTTTTTATTAATCGGTACAGCTGGTTTAGCTTATTATTTCCAAACGAAAGATGGAAACGATATGCAAAATACAGAACTCACCAAAGCTACTATTGATAACATCATCAAAAAAACGGTGGCGACTGGTTCCATCAGACCTCGTAAAGAAGTCAACATCAAACCTCAAGTTTCTGGTGTCGTTGATCGACTATATGTAGAAGCTGGTAACGTGGTAAAAAAGGGAGATAAAATTGCTCGAATAAAATTAGTGCCTAGCCAAGTCAATATTAACAATGCACAAAGTAGTGTTCAATTGGCAAGCATTCGATTTAAAGAAGCTCAACGAGAACTCGAAAGACAGCGAGATGTTTTTTCCCAAAAATTAGATGTGGAAAATGCGAAAGTCAGTTTTGAAAATGCACAAAAAGAAGAGGAAAGACAAAAGGGGTTATTCCAAGATGGGGTCATCTCTGAGGTCGCTTATAATCGTTTTAAACTTGATTTGAATTTGCAAAAAGCATCTTTAGAAAATGCCAAAATTGCTTCTGAAAATAATTTAAAACAATTCGAAAGTGAGGTAGATATCCGTCGACAAGAATTAGAATTTGCCAAAGACAATTTAGCTTTACTTCGAGAAGGAGCCACTAAAAACTCTAAGCAAGTTTCTAACATTGTGGTATCAACTGTCGATGGGATGATCTTGGATATTCCAGTTGAAGAAGGTTCATCTGTTATTGAGAGAAATAATTTTAATGAAGGAACTAATATTGCTTCTGTAGCAGATATGAATTCTTTGATCTTCGAGGGAAAAGTAGATGAGTCTGATGTTGGAAAATTAAAAGAAGGCATGCCTTTAGAATTAACTGTGGGAGCAATCGAAAATGAAAAATTTAATGCAGACTTAGAATATATTGCACCCAAAGGTGTAACTGAAGAAGGTACGGTAAAATTCGAAGTGCGAGCTGCCATCAAACCTACTTCTGAAACTTTCCTTCGAGCAGGTTACAGCGCAAGTGCTGATATTATTTTGAGTAGAAAAGATAGTGTAATTGTAATCAATGAAAGAGATTTGATATCCTCTAAAGATTCCGACTCTACTTTTGTTCAACTAAAAGTGGGAGAAAATGACTTTAAGAAAACACCAATTAAAATAGGATTATCTGATGGAATTTTAGTGGAGGTAAAAAGTGGTTTGGATACGACTCAACAAATCAAAGTGCTTAAAAATGTAACTGAGGTGAATTAATTTTTTTGAAAAAATTGCCCTTGTACTATTCACAAGTTGACTCGAAATCGCCTTGTGAAAAAAAAGTGATTGAAGTCTTTCAATCACTTTTTTAAATTAAGGACATGCATTTAGAACAATGCATTTGTGCGTGTTTTATTAAATAAACTTATGAGAGAGTTTTTAAGCGTTTTAATAAACCTTCTTTATAAGTCCTTCCGATGGAAAAACTTACTTCATTAATCTTAATTTGATTGGTTGATAAATCTATTGAGCTTATCAAACTCATATTAATGATATGTCTTTTATTGACTCTAAGAAATCGTTGTGAATCCAACATTTTTTTCACTTTGATTAACGACATCTTCAAAGCATACTTTTTCTTTTCAGTCGAAATCACACAATAGTTTCCTTCAGACTGAATAAATTCGATATCGTTGATTTCAACTTTTTCGAGTATATTATTTCTTTTAATAAAAACACAATTTTCTAAAATCATCCCTTCATTCCATTTTTGATCTTGAGCAATTTCCTTTGAAGTTGAAGATTCTGAATGGGTAATATTTATCATAGCTAATTCAATTTTACTTTGCAATTTCGACTTACTAAATGGCTTAATCAAATATCCGAAATTTTCCGTTGCCTTCGCTTGATTAAGATATCTTTGATTATCAGGACTAGTCATAAAAATAACTCCTACCTGGTATTTCTTTTCTATTCTTCTAGCTAACTCAATCCCTTTCAGATGACCATCAATTTTGATATCCATTAAGATCAAATCAGGATTATTGGTCTCTATTATTTCTTCTACTACATCATAATTATCTACGATATCAATTAAGTCATATTCTAATTCTTTGACTAACGCATTCAAGTCTGATGCAAAAGATGAATCTTCTGCTACTACAAATATTTTTATGTCTGGCATGTTTCTAGTTAGCTGTATTTTTCTCTAAATTTTATGAATTCTCAGGGTATCATTTAGCGAAAACAAAAACAATTATAACCATTTAAGTTAGCAAACACCACTTTCAATCTAGTTTGGTGGATTATGTGCAATTAACTGGTGAAATCCATCTTAAAGTGTTTACTACTATAAATTAATACTAATTATTCTCAATATTGCTGAAATACTATTTTTGGTGGACATCTCGCTTTTTTTAGGTGAAATTCGACGGTTTTCGTAAAAGAATAAAAATAAATCTTGTTCCTTTTTCTAATTCACTTTTCACTTCAATTAAACCAAATCATCTCTCCTAATCCTTTGCAAAATATCAATCCTACCCCACTCCTGTTTTCTTATTTTCATTTTCTTCAACTATAAAACATCCAAATTTGGGTTACCTCATGAGGCATTCCAACTCTTGAATCTTTTATTTATAACAATACATTTCCATTTTTATCGATTGACTTTTCTTTAACGAAGTCTCATCAAGAATAAATTTAATAGCATTGCAAAACAACATTTCAAAGTATCTTACTCATAGCATTTTATCTACTTTGATCAGTAAGGCTACTAATAAACGTCAACAAACATATTGACACATCATGGTCCAATATATTTTGATACTTATTTTAAAAATTAGTGATTAGGTATTGAATAAGATTTCAATAAAATAAATTACACCAATTTACTCCAATTAGAAAAACAAAAAGGAATTTAACGAGAGAAATTAATTTTAATGAAACTTAATTTGTGTTTATCACCCATTTGGGTGGTAGGTTAGATTTTATTTTGAGGGGGTATACATTTGTTCTTGTTTACGAAGATAATAGAATTTTTAAGGAAAAAGAAAATAAATAATAACTGAAATTTAGTGTGTAAAAAAAATAGTACGGTAACAGCATGAAAAGAGAGGTTTCGTATTATGAGTACAGAAGGAATTTTACAATTTGAAGCTCTAAAAAAAAGGTGTTCCAATAAAAATAAAAAAAAAGGTGCTTGAAATTAATCAAACACCTTCTTTGTATTCTAAAATTATATCAACTAAATATTAGTCAACTATAATCATTTTCATTGTAGCTGTATTATCAGCAGATTCTAATTGGTAATAAAGGACTCCAGTTGCACCGAATTCTGCTCTTGTCAAGCTGACAGAATTCATTCCTTTAACTGCGTCCATATTAATCAATTTAAGTGTTCTACCTGCAACATCCGTAATTCTCAAAGTAACTGCACCAGATTTTGGTAAGTTGAAACTAATCGTAGTTTCTTCTTTGAATGGATTTGGTATGTTTTGGTAAAGTTCGAAAATGCTTTCAACTTCATTACCGTTAAATTCTAATACTACATCGAATAGATCTGTACCGTTGTACGCTTCTGATTCTGTGTAGCGAGAATTAATTGTAAATACATCTGCTGTATTTACTGTAGTATTCGCAAGGAATGTCATCGAGAATAATACTGTATTCTCTTCAACATCTATTCCTTCAGAGCTATTCCAACTTGTGGTAATTAATCCTTCTTCTAATTTAGTAAGACCAAAGTTCTTACTTTCCAATCCTAATAAATTTGTAGTTACATCTACGAAATCAACAGCATCGTTATCAAAACCAAGAGTGAATTGGTATCCAGCAATTTGTTTGAAATCTTTCGCTTTGAAATCAACTATAAATGTTTCTCCTTCCGCTACTTTAGTTGCTTCTAATTGAAGCGCTAAGTTGCCGCTGAATGTTCTAGTATCAGATCCTAATAAACTATTTGGAGAAGCTGATCCGTTTACATCACCTATTTTAACAGCCGTAAAGTTCGCTGGTATAATGGTAGATGTTAATCCAATGAATTCTGGGAATTCTTCTAACCAAGGATTAGTTGGATTAGGGAAAACGTAATCTTGTTCTACAAATCTCCAAGATGTATTATTTGATAATTCATCATTTAAGTAAAGAATTAATGCTCTAATTTTCACTAAATCTAAAGCAGTAATCGATTTAGAGTTATTCGCATCTGCTGCAATCATCTTGTAAGGAGAATCTAATAATTCAAGTCCTAAGATGTGTTTAGAAATCAATACTAAATCGTATGTCGTTACACCATTTAAGTAGTTGATGTCTTTCTCAGGAGTCACATCATAATCACCATAAGTTTGATTGAATTGGAACACACCTGTTGGTCCAGTAATTACTGGAGCAGTCATCATTCCATTATCATCACTCAAAGTAACAGTAACATCTTGAATTACCTCTTGGAATTCATTCTCAATTTTACCAGTAATCAATCCTGTTGGATCAGGACAAACTCCGTTTGGATCCTGAACATCGATGAATGTTGTACAGAAATCAAAGTTTCCTGCTTCATCAGTTACATACAATGTAATTGGGTATAATCCATTTGCTGGAATATCACCACACTCTATTGTAATGTTATCATCTGTAATATCTTCAGAGAATGAGAACTCTAAATCATCATAAGCAGTACAGTTATCATAAGATGAACCTGATTCGAAATCAGATGCCCAAATTGTTACTGCTCCTGCTGATGGCATTACTGTAGTTGCGATTCCGAAGATACATACTGGTGTAGGTTTCTTAGCATCTACAACTGTAAAGTCATGCGTTTCCCATACTGTATTATCACATCCATCAGATACTGTGAATGTCAATGAGTATGATCCGTTTGCGAATGCTCCTGAAGCAGATAATCCTGTTCCTGACAATCCTGTTGAGAATTCCCATGATACTTGAAGATCAGCTTGTGAAGTACAATCATCATCAGCTGTAATTTCAAATGCTGCGAATACACTTCCACAATCTTCATCATAGTTATCAACTACTGATGGGAAGTCTACTACTGTTACGTTTGGATCATTAGAGTTAACTACTTTAATGATTTGTGTATAGTGCCATACTCCAGGTCCAATTTCTGTTGGATCTTGGTTAGCATCTGCTTGACACCAGTCTACTACATGCCATTCTCTCAAAATCTTCAAACATGCATCTGCTACTCCAAAATCAAGTACTTGATCATGGTAACCTACTGCGATGTTGTTACAAGCTCCTTCGAAAATTTGTGGGTATGCATCTAATGGGTAGTCTCCTACCAAATCAGCTGCTTCTAATCCTAATCCACATGTAGTCAATTCAAGATCTGCTGGCCACTCAACTCCATCATGAGATGTATGAGGTGCTACTCCTACTAATGCTGGTGATCCAGAAGTTGGGTAAGGGTATACACCTGGGTTTGGAACCAATACATCAGGGTTATTAAACGGAGTCAATCTATGCTCAGTATCTGCAATGTAGAATGGTGAATCATTGTCTACAAAGTATCTCTGGATACAAGAAGAAGTTCTTCCTCCTCCATCTGTTGCAGTCCATACAATTGTAATTGTTCCTGATCCACAGTCTACTGTGTTAGCAATTACATTGTTCGTAAGTGAAGCTACTGTACAATTATCTGTAGCGATCGCTTCCCCATTAGCATCAATTGCTTCTTGTGGTAACGATTGTCCTACTACGATATAATCTAAGTAAGTCTCATCACAATTCAAATCCTTATCCGTTGGACAAACTACTGTTGGATCTACTTTATCCTGTACAGTAACTTCTACCATACATGAATTTGTATTTCCTACTGGATCTGTTACTCGTAATTCTACCATTACGATCGTTCCTACTTCTTCACAACAGAATGATACCGCTGGTCCGAAAGTAGTATTTGATGGATCTCCACATGCATCTGTCAACACTTTTCTCACATCAAAAGTTACATCTCCACAGTTATCTGTACTTCCATCATCGAATACTATTGCATCTACTATCGCAAATCCAATATTATCTATTCCCACAACTGTATTTTGATCACAAATCGCGATTGGTGCAATTTGATCTACAACTGTTACTTCTAGATCTTCTGTCGTAATATTTCCACAAGCATCTGTTGCTACATAAGTGATGATATGAGTACCTCCACCTAATGATTGCGTTAATGCTCCTCCATTTGAATTTAAGTTTCCAAATGGTGTTATCGTGTAAACTTCGAATGCAGAACATCCGTCAGTAATCGTTGCTGGAGGGATAATTACATCTGCCTCACAATCTCCGTTACTATTGTTTACTGTATAGTTACCTCCTGTTACAATAACTGGCCCTTGTGTATCTAATACCTTAATTACTTGGGTATGTTCGATAGGGTTGTTAGGTCCAAGTGGTAAACACATATCTCTTACTTTCCACGTACGTAATACTTCATAACTAGATTCACAGATATCGTACAATTCATCACTTACATTGATTGATACCATACAAAGTCCACCTGACTCTAAATCAAATCCATTGATCGTTGGTAAACCTGTTCCGATATTAGTTCCGTTAGGTCCTAAGTAGAATGGCTCCAATAAGTTTGGATCAGCATCTACATCAGAGCATTCAAGTGCATCTGCTATATCTAAGTCTGCTGGGAAAGTAACTTCCGTTAAGTCTAATGGTGCAACTGTGATTACTTGTACACAAGATGTTGCATTTCCTGATTCATCTGTTACCGTCCACGTTCTAGTGATGATCGCTCTTGGATCACTACATTGTGGTAAGTCTGCATACTCATCTTCATAAGTAGTTGTAGTACTTACTTCACAACTTAATAATGTAGGGAAACCTGTCATAACTGGTGCAGTAGACATATTACATTCTACTGTTACGTCAGCTGGGCATTCAATCTCTGGATTAAGTTTATCCTCAACAAAGATTTGTGTCCAACAACTATTACCATCTGGAGCAATAATTTTTACTGTAATCGTATCTCCTACGAATTCTTGTCCAATACATGGGAACCCATTTTCATCAAATGTAATTCCATCTGAAGTTCCTAATACTGGAGCATTAACATCGTAGTATGCTAAAATCATGATCGTGAATTCTTCTTCACAAGGATAATCATTTCCTTCAAGGATCATATCAGGCGTAATACATGCTGTACAGTTTTCATCTAAAGTAAGATTCAACATATCATTACATGTAAGTACGTTACTCGTTGGTACGTATTCAACAATTGTAATATCAAATGTACATGAACTAGTGTTTCCTGCTGCATCTACTGCTGTAATAGTTACTGGTGTAGTTCCTATTTCAAAGTATGAACCAACTGCTGGATCTGAAGTAATACTTACTACTTCACAATTATCAGTTGCTTCTTCCGCCCATGAAAGGAATCTTCCACACTCTAAACCGTCAAGGTGAATAGTCATATCATCTGGACAAGTAACTACTGGTGGTTCTGTATCATTTACAGTAATTGTAAATTCATTACACATCACCTCATTTCCTGCCGCATCTAATACTGTATAGGTAACTGTTGTTGTTCCTACACAGAATACCTCTGTCGTTTCGTATCCTCCAATTCCTGTCAACGTTTCATCCGCTGGTAAATCACATTCTGGATCAGTTGAAGTGTATGCTACAGAGATTGTTCCATCGAAACAATTATCTACGAAGTATGGATGTGTCCAAGTAAACTCGGCACTACATACTCCAAGATCATTTTCTAATACAACATCTGCCATATCATACTCTGTCAAGCATGTAACCTCTAAGCTCCAACTTGTTACGGTAACTGTTGCTCCAGCATTTGGTGCTACATTTAATACCCAAGCTCCTAAAGATTTATCTGCAAAAAACTCTGTACTAAGATCTGCTGGTAATGTTGTTACTGAAACAACTCTTCCTGATGGACTTGTTAATGAGATAGATGAGTTAGCAGGCGTAGCCGTACCTTCCAAATCTACTATTAATGCTCCAACGATACAATCTGTAGTTACTGCTACTGCTGATTCATTACATAGGTTAGCATCTAAAGGATCAATTGCTCCTCCTGTATAAGTCGTTACTTCATCCAATACTGCACAGAATGGATCTTCTGCATCTTCTACTGTTACAGAGAAGCTACACATTGCCATTCCTGGCTCAGTTGATTGTAATGAAGTCAATGTTCCATTAGCAGGCATTACTTCAAATCCAGGATTCAATGATCCTATCGTTAACTGAGAACAAGCTGTTGCTATATCCCAATCTGAAGAAGTGTCCGTGTCAACTTCACAATTTCTAATTACATCATCTCCAGGAATATTTCCTGCAAAGTCAG
The DNA here is from genome assembly GCA_937981555.1 of uncultured Saprospiraceae bacterium. Taxonomy (GTDB): domain Bacteria; phylum Bacteroidota; class Bacteroidia; order Chitinophagales; family Saprospiraceae; genus CAJQQY01. The sequence continues at coordinate 1,811 of CALJOK010000001.1, read as the reverse complement.
TTCCTGTAAATCCGTTCAAGCAAACTTGATCAATTGTTACTCCCATATATGAGATTGTGTAACAAGCTCCTGTTCCTATTCCTGCATCATTTGCAAAATCAATTACAAATACTCCACCTGCTGAAATGATCGGATTAGATCCAGTTGGTACGATGATCGTCTCATCTGCTGTTCCTCCTGCTGATGTTCGAGTTACTACTAAGCAACTTAAATCTACATCTGCTCCACCAAAGTTAGTGATCTCCAATTGGTCAAGCGAAGTTGACTGAGTTACCTCTGAAATAAGAAGTAATGGTTGATCAATTACTGTGTATTTCACAAAACTTTCTCCTACTGGGAAAGAATTTCCACTTGCATCGTAAACACCACACTCTAATAATTGTGTTAATCCTGCATCTGCATAAATTCCATAAGTAATCGTGATATTATCAAGACAGTTGTCTGTCACATTATCAATAATTCCAATATTATTTACTGATGCACTACACAACCATGGATCGTTATCTTGAACAACGTCTGCTGGGCATGCTGAAATTTCTGGTGCATTCCAGTAGTCATTAATAACTACTTTCAATGTACACATTTCAATATTTCCACAATCATCCATTGCTTCGTAAATCAAAATACTTGTTCCTACAGGGAATCGATCACCTGAATTTAATCCAGTATTATCTAATCGAGTAATTGTAACATCATTATCGCAATTATCTGTAGCAATTACTGCTGAGAAATTCACGTATGCATCACAATGTCCTGCTTCTGCATTTTCTGTAATTACTCCATGGCAATTAACAAATACAGGTGCTGTAGTATCTTCTACTGTAAATACTAATGTTTGACTTGCTGAATTACTACAATCATCAGTTGCTGTAAAAGTAACTGTATAGAATCCTGCCATTCCACAAGTTGCTGTCCAACTTGTTATTGGGTCAAAGTCATTAGACCAATTAATAAACGTAGTACAATCATCTGTTGCAGTTAAGCCTCCATTTGAAGATAACCATGCTTGAAGCTCAACATCATTGTTGCCTCCAAAATCATCACATTCTTCTACTGGATTATTTCCATCTGCTAATACTGGTGCATCTGTATCTGCATCAACGTCAATTGTTTGACTTGCACTTACTGAATTTCCACAAGCATCAGTTGCTGTCCACGTTACTGTAATCATATAATCTGCTGTTGCACATATATCCAACATTCCCATGTCAAAGTTATGTGTCAAACTTGGTGCATTATCACAACCATCCGTTGCACCTGCTTCTGCCAACCATGCATCTATTAATGCGGCTGGGCTACTTGTTCCTGAGATTGTAGAACAATCTAAAGCCAAAGGAGCTGCTGGTACTGTTAACGTTGGAGGAGTTACATCCACCGTTACATCAATTGTCTGACTTGCAGATACTGTATTATCACAAGCATCTGTTGCTGTCCATGTAACTGTAATCATGTAATCTGCTGCTGCACATACATCCAATGTTCCCATATCAAAGTTATGAGTCAAACTTGGTGCATTATCACATCCATCTGTCGCTCCTGCTGTTGCCAACCACGCATCTATTAATGCTGCTGGGCTACTTGTAGAAGAAATTGCGCCACAGTCTAGTGCTAATGGTGCTGATGGTACTGTTAATGTTGGAGGAGTTACATCCACCGTTACATCAATTGTCTGACTTGCTGATACTGTATTATCACAAGCATCTGTTGCTGTCCATGTTACCGTAATTTGATAATCTGCTGCTGCACATACATCCAACGTTCCGATATCAAAGTTATGAGTCAAACTTGGTGCATTATCACATCCATCTGTC